>NZ_SCML01000028.1 GCF_005503365.1 Hydrogenophaga sp. 2FB | reverse complement strand
GGGGTGGTTCCGGCAGTGGTTCCGGGGGCGGTGGTGGCAGTGGCGGCGCTTCTCCATTGGCGGGCATTGTGCGCGAGCAAGGCAATACCGTGACCGATGTGGGTCAAGCCGTCTCGGGCCTGGGGGGAACGCTGGGCACGGTGGTGCAGCCGGTGGTGGGCACGTCGTCCGCCCAGGCCACGAACACCCTGGTGAAAAACGCCGGCGACACCGTCGGCGCGCTCGGCTCGACGCTGGCCAATGGCCTGGGTCAGTTGGGCACGGTGGACAACCCCCTGGGTGTCACGGCGGCGGGTGCCGGCGGCGTGATCACCCAGGCGGGGCGCACGGTCTCCAGCGCGGGCGACGTTGTCACCGGCCTGGGCGACAACCCGGCCACCTCGGCGTTGCGCCCGGTCACCAACGTGGCCGGCCAGGTGGTCGACCAGGTCGGTGGCGTGGTCAGCCGACTGGGCCAGACCGTGGAAACACAGGCCAGCAGCGGCCCGCTCAACCAGGTGCTGGACCGCGGGAGCAACGTGGTCGAAACGGTGGTGTCGGGCGTGGAAGCGCCACTGGTCTCCGGCACGGGCAGCCCCGTCCAGCAAATCGGCAGCACGGTCAACACGCTGATCGTTCCCATCACCACGGCAGCATCGCAGCTCACCTCCGGCGCCGGTGGCGCCACCGGCGCGGGCAACCTCGTCGGCGATCTGGTGGTGGGCGTGGGCGGCACGGCGCAACAGCTGGGCGTTGGCGTGCAGGGCGATGGCAGCCAGCCCATCGTCAACAGCCTGGGTCAGGTGGTGGATCAGACCGGTGGCCTGGTGGCCAACGTCGGCGCCGCTCTGGGCGGCACCGCGGGCGGTTCGGGCACGGGCATTCTCGCGCCTGTCGTGGGTGTCGTCGGGGGTTTGACCAGCACGGTCGGCGGCGCTGGCAGCACCAGCACAGGCGGCAACATCCTGGCGCCGGTGGTCAACACCGTGGGTGCGCTCACGGGTGGCCTCACCTCCACGGCCGGCGGCGGCACCACGGGTGGCGGTGCGCTGACGAACACGCTGGGCAATGTGGTCGGCGGCGTCTCGGGCACCCTGGGCGGCCTGCTGCAACGCTGAACCCCGACCTGAGAGAAAGAGCAGACCATGCCCAGACGCGTGACCCGGCAGCTGCTGCTCGCTGGGGCGTCCTGGTGGGTTGCCACGGGGGTTGGCGCGCAAAGCGTCGCCCCCGTCGGCAGCCCGCTGGACACCCTTCCCCGCCCAGCGTTGCCTGAGCAACGGGGCACCCAGGTGCACATCGACGTCCAGCGGCCACCACCGCCGGGCGCCGGCTTGCTGGGTTCGAGCATCGCACCGCAGAAATTCGATATCGAAGGTGTACGGTCGATTCCCTTCGAAGAAGTGGCGGCCCTGTTCGCGCCCCTGGCCGGCAAGACGGTCACCGTCGCGGAGATCGTGGAGCGAAGCCAGCAGGCCACCGCGCTGTACCAGCGGCGCGGTTACGCGCTGTCGTTCTTTTTCGTGCCGATGCAGGACTTCGCCAACGGCGTGGTGCGCGTCGTCGCCGTGGAAGGCCACGTGCAAACGGTGCGCATCGAGGGCGACGCGGGCAAGGCCGAGCCCAAGCTGCGCGAGATCGCCGAACACATCCTGCACGAAAAGCCGCTGAGATCGGCCACGTTCGAGCACTTCACCAACCTCCTCGGCCGCCTGCCGGGCATCGGCATCCAGGCCCAGGTTCAGCTGCCCACGAGCACCGACGGCGCCAGCACCCTGGTCATTCGGGCGAAGCACAAACCCTATGACCTGGCGGCCGGTCTGGAAACGCGCAAGCCGAACCCGCGCGCGGTGGTCACCGGCGTGCTGAACAACCCGCTCGTGGCGGGCAGCCAGCTCGGGGCGTCCACCCTGCTGTCCACGGCGAAGAACGACCACTACAACGCCGTGCACTACGAACAGTTCGTGGGCAGCGAAGGTTGGTCGGTCAAGGCTTCGCTGTCGCACTACCGTGGCGACCCGGACGAGCAGTTGGGCGTGAGCAACCCACTGCAACGCGAAACCGAGGTTCAGCGCGCCGAGTTGACCACCACGCTGCCACTGAAGCTCACGCGCGAAGCGAGCTGGATGGCCAGCACCGGGCTGTATGGCGTGAACACGCGCGACGCGATCAGCAACCCCGCCAATGGCGCGCAACTGGTGAACGACACCCAGGTGCGCGCGCTGTTCGGCCAGCTCACCTATTCCCGCCAGACGCCCCACGACGGCGTGCAGCTCAACCTGCGGCTCACCCACGGCCTGACGGGCCTCGGGGCCCAGGCCCACATCACCAGCAACGTACCCGGCCTCTCAGGGCCGAGCGCGGTGGAACTCGGGTTTGCAAAGCTGCAGTTCGAGGCCAGCCACCAGCACCGCTTTGCCAACCAGTTCGGCACGGCGGTGTCCTTCGCGGTGCAGCACAGCCCGCACAACCTGCCCAGCAGCGAAAAGATCTCGTTCGGTGGCAACCGTTTTGCACGCGGCTACGGCGCGGGTGAAGCCGTGGGCGACTCGGGCTGGGGCCTCGGGTTGGAACTCAACCGCGCCTTCACCGTCGACAGCGTGTGGCTGCGGCAATGGCAACCCTATGTGCTGCTGGAAGCGGCGCGCGTGCACGCCCGCCTGGGCACGCCCGCACCCGCGCGGCTGCGCTCGGTGAGCGTTGGCCTGCGCCTGACCAACTTCAAGCAGTACAGCCTCGACCTGGCGCTGTCCAGGCCCACGGGCGACATGCCGGTGGAGAACACCCGGCGCGACTGGCGCGCGAACCTCACGCTGAGTTATCGGCTGGGCGATTGAGGTCCCTGCGAGAACGCGAGCGACAGGAAGTCCACGAACGCCCGCACGCGCGCGGCCAGCTGGTGGCGCTGCGGATAGACCGCGTGGATCGACGCATCGGGCGTGAAGTACTGCGGCAGCACCTGCACCAGCCGCCCGTTGCGCAGGTACCGCTCGATGTCCCATTCGGCGCGCATCAGAATGCCGTGGCCGTCGAGTGCCCAGTTGACGGCGATTTCGCCGTCGTTGGTGGTCAGGTTGCCGCGCGTCTTCACCGCTTCGGTGCTCACGGTCTTGCCACGCCCGTGCGAGAGCCGCCACACGCCGTACGCCTCCTCGCCCTGGCGAATGCCGATGCAGTTGTGGCGCGTGAGGTCGTTCGGCACTTTGGGAATGCCGTGTTTTGACAAGTAGGCCGGCGACGCGCAGAGCAGCCGCCGGTTGGGCGCGATCTGGCGCGCGATCATGCGCGAATCGGGTGGCGCGCCAAAACGGATGCAGACATCGAACGCGTCTTCGGTCAGCGGCGGCGGATTGACCGACAACTGCAGTTGCACCTCCACCTGCGGGTGCTTGCGCACGAAGCGCGAAATGAGCGGCGCCACGTGGCTGCGGCCAAAGCCCAGCGTGGCGTTGACGCGCAGCAGACCGGTGGGCGTGGAGCGCGACACGCCCAGCAACTGCGCCATGTCGTCGATATCGCCGAGGATGCGGCGCGCGTGTTCCAGGTACACCTCGCCCTCGGGCGTGAGGCCCATGCGCCGCGTGGTGCGGTTGACCAGGGCCACGCCCACGCGCGCCTCCATCAATGCCAGGTGCTTGCTCACCGCCGGCGTGGTGACGCCGAGTTCGCGCGCGGCCGCGCTCAGGCTGCCCGCGCTGGCGAGCACCGAGAAGAAGCCGAGGTCGGCGGGCTGGATGGCTGGGGTCATGGCAAATCGATTGTTGAATCCAGGTTAACGATGGATTCACTTTATCGGTGTTTCGAGGGCCTGTCGATTCCCTACAGTCCATCCACCGAACCACCCCTCAGCGAGATCGAGAGAGACACACACCATGAAGACCTACGCCATCGCGACCATTCCCGGAGACGGCATCGGCAAGGAAGTCGTGCCCGCCGGCCAGCAGGTGCTGGAGGCCTTGGCCGCCACCAGCCACGGCATTCGTTTCCAGTTCCAGGACTTCGACTGGGGTGGCGACCACTACCGCCAGCACGGCGTGATGATGCCGGCCGATGGCCTGGACGCGCTGCGCGACAAGGACGCGATCCTGTTCGGCTCGGCCGGCGACCCGCACATTCCCGACCACATCACGCTCTGGGGCCTGCGCCTGAAGATCTGCCAGGGCTTTGACCAGTACGCCAACGTGCGCCCCACGCGCATCCTGCCCGGCATCGACGCGCCGCTCAAGCGCTGCAAGGCCGACGACCTGAACTGGGTGATCGTGCGCGAGAACTCCGAGGGCGAGTACTCGGGCGTGGGCGGCCGTGTGCACCAGGGCCACCCGATCGAGGCTGCCACCGACGTGAGCATGATGACCCGCGCGGGCGTCGAACGCATCATGCGTTTCGCATTCAAGCTGGCGCAGTCGCGTCCCCGCAAACTGCTGACCGTGATCACCAAGAGCAACGCGCAGCGCCACGCCATGGTGATGTGGGACGAAATCGCGGTGCAGATCGCCCAGGAGTTTCCCGACGTGACCTGGGACAAGGAACTGGTCGACGCCGCCACCGCGCGCATGGTGAACCGCCCCGCCACGCTGGACACCATCGTCGCCACCAACCTGCACGCCGACATCCTGAGCGACCTGGCCGCCGCGCTCGCGGGCAGCCTGGGCATCGCCCCCACCGGCAACATCGACCCCGAGCACCGCTACCCCTCGATGTTCGAGCCCATCCACGGCTCGGCCTTCGACATCATGGGCAAGGGCCTGGCCAACCCGGTCGGCACCTTCTGGAGCTGCGTGATGCTGCTCGAACACCTGGGCGAATTCGATGCCGCGCAACGCCTCATGCAGGCCATCGAACAGGTCACGGCCAACCCGGCGCTGCACACCGGCGACCTGGGCGGCAAGGCCACCACCGCGCAAGTGACGCAGGCCGTGTGCGACCTGCTGAGCGCGCAGCTGCAACGCAAGGCCGCCTGAGTTTTTTGCGCTACCTGGCGCAATCCCGCGCCCACGACCGGACGCTTCGTCCGGCGGTTCACACGCACACCGTGCAACAGGAGACAGACACCATGCAGAACGCCCACCGCATTCCACGCCGCCTCGTCCTCCAGGGCGTGGCCCTGGCCACCGCCCTCACCGCGACCGGCGCCATGGCCCAGGCCTGGCCGAACCGGCCGATCACGCTCATCGTGCCCTTCGCGGCCGGTGGCACCACCGACGTGCTCGCACGCGCGCTCGGCGAGCGGCTGCAGCAGAGCCTGGGCCAGCCCGTGGTGATCGAGAGCAAGCCCGGCGCCGGCGCCACCATCGGCGCGGACTTCGTGGCCAAGGCCAAGCCCGATGGCTACACGCTGCTGGTGGGCGCGGTGCACCACACCATCGCCACCAGCGTCTACAAGAAGCTGCCCTACGACTTCCAGAAGGACCTGGCGCCCATCACCACCATCGCCATGGTGCCCAATGTGCTGGTGGTCAACGCCACCACGCCCGCGAAGAACGTCAACGAACTGGTGGCCTTGCTCAAGGCCGACCCTGCCAAGGCGAACTTCGGCTCCAACGGCAACGGCACGGCCCAGCACCTGATCGGCGCGCAGTTTCAGAACAACACGGGCGCGAAGCTCCAGCACATCGCCTACAAGGGCAGCGGCCCCCTGGCCACCGATTTGCTGGGCGGCCAGATCCTGCTGTCGTTCGACACCATCACACCGGTGCTGCCGCACATCAAGGCGGGCAAGCTGCGACCCTTGGCCGTCACCACCGCCACGCGCTCCGCGGCACTGCCCGACGTGCCCACGCTGGACGAAGCCGGCCTCAAGGGTTTCAATATCGGCACCTGGTTCGGCGTGCTGGCGCCCGCGGCCACGCCCAAGGACATTCTTGTTCGGCTCAACACCGAGATGGTGAAGATCATCAAGTCGCCGGAGTTCCGCCAGCGCATGGCCGACGTCGGCGCCGATCCGATCGGCGACAGCGCCGAGCACATGGCTCAGACCATCCGGAACGAAACCGAGAAATTCGGCAAGCTGGTGAAAGAGGCCAACGTCGTGGTCGACTGAGGCCGCGGACCCGCCGACTACCCGCCGCTGGCCAGCATCGCCAGCATGGCCGCTTCATCGATCACGGCCACGCCCAGGGTCTGGGCCTTCTCCAGCTTGCTGCCGGCCTCGGTGCCCGCGACCACGTAGTCGGTCTTCTTGCTCACCGAGCCCGCCACCTTCGCGCCCGCGGCTTCGAGCAGGTCCTTGGCCTGGTCGCGGCTGAGCGTGGGGAAGGTGCCGGTGAGCACGAAGGTCTTGCCGGCCAGGGGTTGTGGGGCGCGCTCCGCCGGTTCGCCCTCTTCCCACGTGAGGCCGCAAGCCCGCAACTGCTCCACCACCTCGCGGTTGTGGGGCTGCTCGAAGAAGGTGTGGATGCTCTGCGCCACCACCGGGCCAACGTCGTTGACCTCGGACAGTGCTTCAACGCTTGCGTCCATGACGCTGTCGAGTTTTCCGAAGTGGCGCGCCAGCTCCTTGGCCGTGGCCTCGCCCACGTGGCGAATGCCCAGGCCGAACAGGAAACGCGGCAGCGTGGTGTGCTTGGATTTCTCCAGCGCGGCAACGATGTTCTTCGCCGACTTCTCGGCCATGCGCTCCAGCCCGGCCAGGGTGGTGAAGCCCAGTTTGTACAGATCGGGCAGCGTCTTGATCAAACCACTGTCGACCAGTTGCTCCACCAGCTTGTCGCCCAGGCCTTCGACTTCGACCGCTCGGCGGTGCGCGAAATGCAGGATCGCCTCTTTGCGTTGCGCGGCGCAGAACAGACCGCCCGTGCAGCGGTGGTCGGCCTCGTCCTCCTCGCGCACGGCATCGCTGCCACACACGGGGCACTGGCTCGGCATGGTGAACGGCGGGGGGTCGCCCACGCGCTTGTCGAGCAGCACCGACACCACTTCGGGAATCACGTCGCCGGCGCGGCGCACGATCACCGTGTCGCCCACGCGCAAGTCCTTGCGGCGCGCTTCGAGTTCGTTGTGCAAGGTGGCGTTGGTCACGGTGACCCCGCCCACGAACACGGGTGCGAGCTTGGCCACCGGCGTGAGCTTGCCGGTGCGGCCCACCTGCACGTCGATGGCGAGCACGGTGGTGAACTGTTCCTGCGCCGGGTACTTGTGCGCCACGGCCCAACGCGGTTCGCGCGTCACGAAGCCGAGCTGCTTCTGCAAGGCAAGCGCATTTACCTTGTAGACCACGCCGTCGATGTCGTAGGGCAACTGGTCGCGGCTCTCGCCGATGCGTTTGTGAAAGTCGACCAAGGCGTCGGCGCCCACCGCCACCGTGGTCTGCTCCGCCACCGGAAAGCCCCAGGCCTTCAGGCGCATGAGCCAGTCGTATTGCGTGGCGGGCGGGTTCTCGTCGCCCAGCACTTCGCCCCAGCTGTAGGCAAAGAAGCTCAGCGGGCGCTGCGCGGCGATGCCCGAATCAAGCTGGCGCACGGCACCCGCGGCAGCGTTGCGCGGGTTGACGAAGGTCTTCTCGCCCTTGGCGCCGGCCGCGATCTTGGCGCGCTGCTTTTCGTTGAGCGCATCGAAGTGGTCGCGGCGCATGTACACCTCGCCACGCACTTCGAGCACCGGTGGCGCATCGGCCGGCAGGCGCAGCGGCACCTGCTGGATGGTCCGGATGTTGGTCGTGACGTCCTCGCCCACCTCGCCATCACCGCGCGTGGCGGCTTGCACCAGCACACCCTGTTCGTAGCGCAGGCTCATGGCCAGGCCATCGAACTTGAGCTCGGCGACGTATTCCACGGCCGGGTCGGCTTCGCTCAGCCCCAGTGCGCGGCGCACCCGGGTATCGAAGTTGCGCGCGCCGCTGGGTTCGGTGTCGGTCTCGGTGTTGATCGAGAGCATGGGCACGGCGTGGCGCACCGGCGTGAACATGTCGAGCACACGGCCACCCACGCGCTGGGTAGGCGAGTCGGGCGTCAGCAGTTCCGGGTGCGCCGTTTCGATGGCCTGCAGCTCGCGGAACAGCTTGTCGTATTCCGCGTCCGGGATCTCCGGTTCGTCGAGCGTGTAGTAGCGGTGGGCGTGGTGGTGCAGTTGCGCGCGCAACTCGGCGGCGCGCTCGGCCGGCGACGAAGGCTCGGCAAAAAGGTCAGCGGTCATTCAGGAGAAGAGTCGTCGTGCCTGTGGTGAGCCGGCGGACAGATCGCGGCTGTCGAGCGCGTCGTACAGGCTTTCGAGGTCGGCGCCAATCTGGTCCATGGCCTCGGGGGACAGGGGTTGGCCGCCGTCGTCGGTGACGGTGCCCTCCATGGCTTCGGCCAGCGCCATTGCGGCCTGGCGCATGCGCACGAACGGTTGCTCGCTGCGTGGCACGTGCGTGACTTCGAGCGACAGCGCGATCTCGCGCAGCGCGCTCTGTTCGGGGTCTTCGGCCATGGCGGCCTGCGGGTCGAACATGAGGCTGAGGATGGGTGCGTTGCCACTCTGGGTGGTCGCGAGCACCATGCGCCCGGGCAAGGCCCCGGCGACGAAGCCGAGCTGGGCGGCGTGCTGCGCCACGTAGCCCGGGCTCCAGGCGGTGCGGCGCGCGCGCAGCATGAAACCGAGCTGCGCGTCGTGCCCGCTGGCGAAAGCGTCGAGCTCGCGCGCGCGGGCCACCTCGGCGCGCATCTCGGGGAAGTCGGGCGCGGCGCCCAGCGCGTCGGCAAAGGCCTGGGCCTTCACCACGAATTCGGAAAACTCGATGTCGTTGAGTGGCCCCGAGCGGTTGGCCAGTTGCACGCCGGCCTGCAGCGCGCGGTAGCGCTGCCCGGGTCGCGGGCTCTCCCACTCGCCGGTGCTGTCGCTCTGGCCTTCCACTGCAAACGGTTTGCTGCCCACGCGCCGCGTGCCCGGCAGCGCGGCCAGCACCGCGTCGCCAGACACCTCGTGTTCCAGCATCAGCGGTGCGATCACGTCGATCAGGGCGTCCAGGCCGGGGCGCTTTTCGGGCGGCTGGTTCATCAAGGGGTTGATGCTGACGGCGGCCGCGGCGACCGCCACCGCCGCCGCATCGGCGGGCTCTGGCGCGCCCGGCGCATCGCCGAACACGGGATCGACGCGCTGGACTTCGTGCTCGGCCAGGTCGGCGGGCGTGTAGGGCAAGGTTTCATCACCAGCGCGCTCGTCGGATGAACCGCCGCCCGCGCGCTCGCGCGCGGTGAGGGGCGCGCTCTTGTTGGTGACCCAGGCGTTGTAGGCCACGACGCCCGCCAGCACGAGCCCTCCGATGATGGCCAGGCCGATTTGCAGTGTGCTCATGGTGCTTGCTGAATGGGTTCGATCAGGAGGGTTCGAGCATGCCGGCGGCCGACTCCATGTCCACCGCCACGATGCGCGAGACGCCCTGCTCCTGCATCGTCACGCCGATCAACTGCTTGGCCATTTCCATGGCGATCTTGTTGTGGCTGATGAAGAGGAACTGGGTTTCCTTGGACATGGCGGTGACCAGTTTCGCATAGCGCTCGGTGTTCGCGTCGTCCAGCGGCGCGTCCACCTCGTCCAGCAAACAGAACGGTGCCGGGTTGAGCTGGAAGATGGCGAACACGAGGGCAATGGCGGTCAGCGCCTTTTCACCACCCGAGAGCAGGTGGATGGTCTGGTTCTTCTTGCCGGGCGGCTGCGCCATCACCTGCACGCCGGCATCGAGGATTTCCTCGCCGGTCATCACCAGCCTGGCGTTGCCGCCGCCGAACAGCTCGGGGAACATGCGGCCAAAGTGCGTGTTGACGGTTTCGAAGGTGCTGCCCAGCAGTTCGCGCGTTTCGTTGTCGATCTTCTTGATCGCGTCTTCCAGTGTGTTCATGGCCTCGACCAGGTCGGCCGATTGCGCATCGAGGAAGGTCTTGCGCTCGCGCGCGGTGGTGAGCTCATCGAGCGCCGCGAGGTTGACCGCGCCCAGCGCCTGGATCTCGCGGTGCATGCGGTCGATCTCGCCCTGCATGCCGTTCAGGCGCACATTGCCTTCGGTGATGCTCTGCGCCACCGCCGCCAGGTCGGCCTGGGCTTCGTCGAGCAACTGGCTGTACTGCTCCACGCCCAGGCGCGCGGCCTGTTCCTTGAGCTGGAATTCGGTGATGCGGTTGCGCAGCGGCTCCAGCTCGCGTTCGAGCTGCAGGCGGCGCTCGTCGCTGGCGCGCAGCTTGGCGGTGAGGTCGTCGTACTGGCTGCGCAGGGCGCCCAGGGCCTGCTCGCGTTCGAGCTTGATGTTCAGGGCATCCTGCAGACCGGCCTGGGCAGCGGCGTCGTTGAGCCGGCCCAGTTCTTCGCTCGCGCGCTGCTCTTCGTCGGCCAGCGATTTTTCCTGCGTGGCGGCGGTTTCCATCGCCCGCTGCAGTTCGCTCTGGCGCGCCTGCAGGCTGCGCAAGGCAAACACCGCCTCTTGCGCCGTGCGCTCCAGCGTGCGCTGCTGCTCGCGGGCCTGGTTCAGCGCGCGCTCGGCGTCGATGACCTTGTCGTCCAGTTGCGCGTGGCGCTCCTGGCTGTCGGCCAGCTGCATGTCGAGTTCTTCGAAGCGCGCTTCGGCGGTGACGCGGCGTTCCTGCAACTCGTCGAGCTGGGCGTCCACTTCCGCGAGGTCGGCGCCAATCTGTTCGCTGCGCGCGCGGGTCTGCTCGGCCAGCTGCGTCAGGCGCAGGGCTTCCACCTGCAGTTCGTGCGCGCGGCTGCGCGATTCGGCGGCTTCGCGCCGCGCGCTCACCAGGCGCTGCGAGGCGTCGCTGTACGCGGCTTCGGCGCGGATCAGGGCGGTGCGCGCCTGTTCGGCGATCAGCACCTGGCCCTTGAGCTGCTTGTCGATGTTCTCGATTTCCTGCGCGCGTGCCAGCAGGCCGGCCTGCTCGCTGTCGGGCGCATAGAAACTCACGCTGTGCGCGGTGACGGCGTGGCCACTGGCGACGAAGATCACTTCACCCGGCTGCAACTGGGCGCGCTGGGCCAGCGCTTCTTCCAGATTGGCGGCCGTCAGGCAGCCGTGCAGCCACTCGGCCAGCAGCGCCTGCTGCCCGGCATCGTTCAGGCGCAGCCATTGCACCAGGGGCTTGAGGCCGGTGGCGCTGCTCGAAGCGGCACCACCTTGCGGCGGGCTGTAGAAGGCCAGCTTGGCCGGTGGCGCGTCGTTGCCGAAGGCGCGCACCATGTCCAGGCGCGACACCTCCAGCGCGCTCAGGCGCTCGCGCAGCGCCGCTTCGAGCGCGTTTTCCCAACCGGTCTCGATGTGAATGCGGCTCCACAGCCCCTGCAGGCTGTCCAGGCCGTGCTTGGCCAGCCAGGGCTTCAACTTGCCGTCGGTCTTGACCTTCTCCTGCAGCGCCTTGAGCGCTTCCATGCGGGCGGACAGGTCGGCCTGTTTCCCCGATTCCTGGTTCACCGCCTGTTGCGCGGCGCGGCGCTGCTCGTCGAGCTGGGGCACGCTGTCCTGCAGCTCGTGCAGCACGGCGTCGTTCAGTTCGGCGGTTTCCTGGGCGCTGGCGAGTTGCGTCTGCGCTTCCAGCAGACGCGCTTCGTCCGGTGCGGCCAGCGCCTTGCGGTCGGTGTCCAGGCGTTCGCGGCGCTGGTTGAGCGCGCGGCTTTGTTCTTCCACGTTGCGCTGTTCGGCGGCCAGCACCTGGATCTGCTGCTGCACCTGCGTGACGCTGCCGCGCTGCTCGTTGGCGCGGGCCTGCGCCTGGCGCAGGTTGTCTTCGAGTGTCGGCAAGGCGCTCGATTGCTCTTCGCCTTGCGCCGCCAGCACGACCGACTGGTCTTCGGCGTGCACCATCGATTCGGCGAGTTGCTCCAGCTCCACGGTCGCGTCCTGGCTGCGCGTGGCCCAGGAACCGATCTGCTCCTTCAACTGCGCCAGGCGCTGTTCAACGCGCTGGCGGCCTTCCACCACAAAGCGGATCTCGGCCTCCAGCTTGCCCACTTCGGCGCTGGCTTCATACAGCTTGCCCTGCGCCTGGTTCACCTGATCGCCTGCGGCATAGTGCGCCTGGCGAATGGTTTCCAGCTCGGACTCGATGCGGCGCAGGTCGGCCGTGCGCGACTCCAGGTTGTTGACGGCCTGGGCGGCGTCGTTCTTCACCTTGACCTGGTCGGCCTCGGCCTCGCTGCGCTTGAGGAACCACAGCTGGTGCTGCTTGAGCGTGGCGCCAGCCTGCAGCTCGTTGTAGCGCGCGGCCACCTCAGCCTGCTTCTCCAGCTTGTCCAGGTTGGCGTTGAGTTCGCGCAGGATGTCTTCCACCCGCGTGAGGTTCTCGCGCGTGTCGGCCAGGCGGTGCGCGGTCTCGCGGCGGCGTTCCTTGTATTTGGAGACGCCAGCGGCCTCTTCGAGGAACAGGCGCAGCTCTTCCGGTTTGCTCTCGATGATGCGGCTGATGGTGCCCTGGCCGATGATGGCGTAGGCGCGAGGGCCCAGGCCGGTGCCGAGGAACACGTCCTGCACGTCGCGGCGGCGCACCGGCTGGTTGTTGATGTAGTAGCTGCTGGTGCCGTCGCGCGTGAGCACGCGCTTGACCGCGATTTCGCCGAACTGGCCCCATTGGCCGCCGGCGCGGTGGTCGCTGTTGTCGAACACCAGTTCGACGCTGGAACGGCTCGCGGGTTTTCGCGTGTTGGTGCCGTTGAAGATCACGTCCTGCATGGACTCGCCGCGCAATTCCGAGGCTTTGGACTCGCCGAGCACCCAGCGCACCGCGTCCATGATGTTGGACTTGCCGCAGCCGTTGGGACCGACGACGCCGACGAGCTGGCCGGGCAACATGAAGTTGGTCGGTTCGGCGAAAGACTTGAAGCCGGAGAGCTTGATCGAGTTGAGGCGCACGCTTGAGGGCTCCCTTGGCGAGGCCAAGTGATTGAATTCAAAGGCATTTTCACCGCGGAGGCCGCGGCGGGGGTGGCGTCGATGATACCGTGCGCCTGCACGATAATCGTCGGCCATGAACCCATTGCTCTCTCGCCTGCAGCCCTACCCCTTCGAGCGGCTGCGCAAGCTGTTTGCCGACGTCACGCCCAACCCCGCCCTGCGGCCCATCAGCCTGGGCATCGGCGAGCCCAAGCACGAGGCCCCCGAATTCCTGAAGCAGACCTTCGTGGACGCGCTGGAAACCGGCCTGAGCAACTACCCGCCCACCGCCGGCACGCCGGAATTTCGCGCCGCCTGCGCCGGCTGGATGCAGCGCCGCTACGGGGTGACACTCGACGCGGCCACGCAGATCCTGCCGGTCAACGGCACGCGCGAGGCCCTGTTCGCGTTCGCCCAAACGGTGATCGACCCCACGCGCCAGGGCGCCACGGTGGTCATGCCCAACCCCTTCTATCAAATCTACGAGGGCGCGGCCATGCTGGGCGGCGCCGAGCCCTACTACGTCGCCAGCGACCCGGCGCGCAACTTCGCGGCCGACTGGGCCAGCGTGCCCGAGGACGTCTGGGCCCGCACCCAGCTGCTCTACGTGTGCTCCCCCGGCAACCCGGCCGGCGCGGTCATGCCGCTGGACGAGTGGAAGACGCTGTTCGAACTCAGCGACCGCCACGGCTTCGTGATCGCCTCGGACGAGTGCTACAGCGAGATCTATTTCCGCGACGAGCCGCCCCTCGGTGGGCTGGAGGCCGCCACCAAACTCGGCCGCGGCGACTTCCGCCGCATGCTGATGTTCACCAGCCTGTCCAAACGCAGCAACGTGCCCGGCCTGCGCAGCGGCTTCGTGGCCGGCGACGCCGCCCTGGTCAAATCGTTCCTGCTCTACCGCACCTACCACGGCGGCGCCATGAGCGCAGTGGTGCAGGCCGCCAGCATCGCCGCCTGGGGCGACGAGGACCACGTGGTGGACAACCGCCGCCAGTACCGCGAGAAGTTTGCCCAGGTCACGCCCGTGCTGGCCGAGGTGCTCGACGTGGCCCTGCCCGACGCTGCCTTCTACCTCTGGGCCGGCGTGCCGGCCTCGTTTGCCAACGCCGTGCCCGGCCTGAGCGCCGACGAGGCGTTCGCCCGCGAGTTGCTGGCTCAATACAATGTGACGGTTCTGCCCGGCAGCTACCTCGCCCGTGAAACTGGCGGCGTCAATCCGGGCACCGGGCGCGTTCGCATGGCCCTGGTGGCCGAGACCGCCGAATGCCTCGAAGCCGCCCAGCGCATCCACGCCTTTCTGTCACGCCGCGCCTGACGCGCCGCGGCTCCCTTTTTCTTTCTTTACTTCAGCCTCGAGACATCACATGAGCCAACAACTGCAAACCCTGATCGACAACGCCTGGGACATCCGCGCCGAACTCTCCCCCGCCTCCGCCCCCAAGGAAGTGCTGGACGCCGTGGAGCACGTGATCGCCGAGCTCAACAACGGCCACCTGCGCGTGGCCACGCGCGAAGGTCTGGGCAAGTGGACCGTGCACCAGTGGATCAAGAAGGCCGTGCTGCTGTCGTTCCGCCTGAAGGACAACGAAATGATGCGCGCCGGCGAGCTGGGCTTTTTCGACAAGGTCCAGACCAAGTTCTCGCACCTGAGCGAAGCCGAACTGAAGGCCACCGGCGTGCGCGTGGTGCCACCCGCCGTGGCGCGCCGCGGCAGCTTCATCGCCAAGGGCGCGATCCTCATGCCCAGCTACGTGAACATCGGCGCCTACGTGGGTGAAGGCACCATGGTCGACACCTGGGCCACCGTGGGTTCCTGTGCGCAGGTTGGCGCCAACGTGCACCTCTCCGGTGGCGTGGGCCTGGGCGGTGTGCTCGAGCCCCTGCAGGCCAACCCGACCATCATCGAAGACAACTGCTTCATCGGCGCGCGCTCCGAGGTGGTCGAAGGTGTGATCGTCGAAGAGAACTCCGTGCTGGGCATGGGCGTCTACATCGGCCAGAGCACCCCCATCTTCAACCGCGACACCGGCGAAATCTCGTATGGCCGCGTGCCCAGCGGCAGCGTGGTGATCAGCGGCAACCTGCCCAAGAAAACCGCGTCGGGCAAGGACTACAGCACCTATGCCGCCGTCATCGTCAAGACGGTCGACGCGCAAACGCGCTCGAAGACCAGCCTGAACGACCTGCTGCGCGACTGAGTCTGAACGGACGCGGCCCGGATCAAAAAACAGCGAAGGGAGAACGGCATGAGCAGCGGAACGATGGAGCGCATCCTGCGCCTGATGGCCGAGAAGAAGGCCTCGGACGTCTACCTGACGGCGCACGCGCCGGCGATGATCAAGATCAACGGGCAGACCATCCCGGTCAACAGCCAGGTGCTGCCCCCCGACGCGCCTCGCAACCTGCTCTCCGAAATCGTCTCGCCCACCCGCATGGAAGAGCTGCAGGAAACCGGCGAGCTCAACATGGCCGTGCCTCTGGACGCGCTGGGCAACTTCCGTGTCAGCGCGTTCCGCCAGCGCGGCAACATCGCCGTGGTCATCCGCTTCGTGCCGAGCGACATTCCCGCGCTCGACTCGCTCAATGTGGCGCCGATACTCGCCGACCTGATCATGGAAAAACGCGGGCTGGTGCTCATGGTCGGTGCCACCGGCGCGGGCAAGAGCACCACGCTGGCGGCCATGATCGACCACCGCAACGAACGCACCACCGGCCACGTGCTCACCATCGAAGACCCGATCGAGTACGTGTACCGCAACAAGAAGTCGGTGGTGAACCAGCGCGAGATCGGGCCCGACACGGCCTCGCTGCAGATTGCATTGAAGAACGCGCTGCGCCAGGCGCCCGATGTGATCCTGATCGGCGAAATCCGCGACCGCGAAACCATGTCGGCCGCCATTGCCTACGCGCAGTCGGGCCACCTGTGCCTGGCCACCCTGCACGCCAACAACAGCTACCAGGCGCTCAACCGCATCCTGAGCTTCTACCCGGTCGAAGTGCGCCCGACCATGCTGGGCGATCTGGCCGCCACCTTGCGCGCCATCGTGTCGCAGCGCCTGCTGCGCACCCACACCGGTGGGCGCGTGCCGGCCATGGAGGTCATGCTCAACACCTCGTTGATCGCCGACCTGATCCAGAAGGCCGATTTCTCGGGCGTGCGCGAGGCGATGGAAAAGTCGCTCGCCGAAGGCTCACAAAGCTTCGAGCAGGATCTCGCGCGCCTCGTCACCGATGGCCTGGTGACGCGCAACGAAGGCCTGGCCCACGCCGACTCCCCCAACAACCTGCTCTGGCGCCTGCAGAACGATTTCAACGCCACCAAGGCGGCCGAAGCAGCGCACTCGGGCGAAGAAGAAGGCGGCGACAGCGCCACCTTCACCGAGTTCACGCTCGACGTCAGACATTGAACCCATGACCGAAACCCTGCGCCTTGCCGAAGAGCTGATCGCCCGCCCCTCCGTCACCCCCCGCGACGAAGGTTGCCAGGCGCTCATCGCCGCCCGCCTGGAGCGACTGGGTTTTGTCTGCGAAACGATCGAGAGCGGCCCGGCCGACTTTCGCGTGGTCAACCTCTGGGCCCGCCTGGGCACCGGCCAGCGACCGACGCTGGTGTTCGCCGGCCACACCGACGTGGTGCCCACCGGCCCCGTCACGGCCTGGGCCAGCGACCCCTTCGTGCCCAGTCACCGCGACGGCAAGTTGTATGGGCGTGGCGCAAGCGACATGAAAACCTCCATCGCCGCCATGGTCGTGGCCTGCGAGGAATTCGTGGCGGCGAACCCGAACCCGGCCATCGACATCGCCTTCCTGCTCACCAGCGACGAAGAAGGCCCCGCTCTGGACGGCACCGTCGTGGTCTGCAACGCGCTCCAGCAACGCGGCGAGCGCCTGGACTGGTGCATCGTCGGCGAGCCCACCTCGGTCGAGCGCACCGGCGACATGATCAAGAACGGGCGGCGCGGCACCCTGAGCGGCAAGCTCACCGTCAAGGGCATCCAGGGCCACATCGCCTACCCGCACCTGGCGAAAAACCCGATCCACCTCGCGGCGCCCGCGCTGGCCGAACTCGCCGCCACGGTCTGGGACGCAGGCAATCACTACTTCCCGCCCACCAGCTGGCAGATCAGCAACATCCACGGCGGCACCGGCGCGAGCAACGTCATCCCCGGCACCGTGGTGATCGACTTCAATTTCCGCTTCTCCACCGAGTCCACACCCGAAGGCCTGCAGCAACGCGTGGTCGAACTGCTGCAACGGCACGGTCTGCAATCCGAGGCCGACTTCGACCTTCAATGGACGCTGGGTGGCAGGCCCTTCCTCACGCCACCCGGCACGCTGGTGGATGCCGTGCGCGCCGCCGTGCGAGACGAAGCCGGGATGGAGACCATCCTGTCCACCACTGGCGGCACCAGCGACGGCCGCTTCATCGCGCAGGTGTGCCCGCAAGTGATCGAACTGGGCCCGCCCAATGCCACGATCCACAAGATCGACGAGCACGTGGCCGTGGCCGATATCGAGCCCTTGAAAAACATCTACCGCCGCACCCTGGAGCAACTGGCCGTCCAGGCCAGAACTTGAGCACACCGTGATCCTGAAAGACCTTCTCGCTCAAGCGAGCCAGCGCCTCGAAGCGGCGCAACTGGCGTATGGGCATGGCACCACCAACGCGCAGGACGAAGCCGCGTGGCTCGTGCTGTGGCAGTTGGGCCTGCCGCTGGACAGCGATGTCGACACCCTCGCCCGCCATGCCGTCACCATGGACCAACATGCCGCGGTGCTCGCACTCGTCCAACGCCGCATCGACACCCGCGAGCCCGCCGCCTACCTCACCGGCGAAGCCTGGCTGCAGGGCGTGCCGTTCCATGTGGACCGCCGCGCCATCGTGCCGCGCAGCTTCATCGCCGAGCTGCTGGCCGAGGGCTCCATCGACCCCTGGCTGGACGACACCACCCGCGACGTGCTCGACCTCTGCACCGGCAACGGCAGCCTGGCCGTGCTCGCGGCGATGGCCTACCCGGAGGTGCGTGTCACCGGCGCCGACATCTCCGCCGACGCACTGGACGTGGCGCGCATCAACGTCGACCGCCATGGCCTGCAACAGCGCATCCAGTTGATCGAATCCGACGGCCTGAGCGCTTGCCCCGGGCCGTGGGACCTGATTCTCTGCAACCCACCCTACGTGAACGCGCAAAGCATGGCCGCGTTGCCACCCGAGTACCGCGCCGAGCCCGGCCTGGCGCTCGATGGCAACACCGCAGGTGGCACCGACGGCATGGACTTCGTGCGCACCCTGCTGCGCGACGCGCCCGCTTGCCTCAAGCGTGGCGGCGTGCTCGTGCTGGAAATCGGCAACGAACGCGAGCACTTCGAGGCCGCGTTTCCGCAGTTGGAAGCCATCTGGCTGGAGACCAGCTCGGGTGACGACCAAGTGCTTTTGCTCACCCTGGAATCCCTTTTGAATCTCAAATGACGCTGCTGTTTTCGCAAGCGTCCTCCCCATGATCACACTGAAGAATGTTGTCCTTCGCCGCGGTGCGAAGGTCTTGCTCGATGGCGCGTCCTGCACCATCAACCCCGGAGAAAGAGTCGGCCTCGTCGGCCGCAACGGGGCCGGCAAATCCAGCCTGTTTCGCCTGCTCGATGGCGTGCTGCACGAAGACAAGGGCGACTTCTATGTGCCCGCCCAGTGGCGCATGGCCCAGGTCGCGCAGGACATGCCCGAGACGGACATGTCGGCCACCCAGTTCGTCGTCGAAGGCGACGTCACGCTGCTGGCCGCGCAACAGGAAGTCCATGCGGCAGAAGAAAGCGGCGACGGCGAGCGCATGGCGCACGCCTACATGGAACTGCACGACGCGGGCGCGCACGACGCGGCCGCCCGTGCGCAGGCCCTCATTCTGGGTCTGGGCTTTCGCACCGACGAGCTGGAACGCCCGGTCGACAGTTTCTCGGGCGGCTGGCGCATGCGCCTGCAACTTGCACGCGCACTCATGTGCCCGAGCGAACTGCTGCTGCTCGACGAACCCACCAACCACCTGGACCTTGATGCGCTCGTGTGGCTGGAAGCCTGGCTGCAGCGCTACGAAGGCACCATGCTCGTGATCAGCCACGACCGCGAGTTCCTGGATTCCATCACCAACGTCACCATCCACATCCACGCCGCGCAGCTCACACGCTACGGCGGCAACTACAGCCGCTTCGAAGACATGCGCGCCGAGCAGATGTCGCTTCAGCAATCGGCCTATTCGCGCCAGCAGGACAAGATGGCGCACCTGCAGAAATTCATCGACCGCTTCAAGGCCAAGGCGAGCAAGGCCAAGCAGGCGCAAAGCCGCGTCAAGGCGCTCGAGCGCATGGAAAAGATCGGCCCGGTGCTGGCCGACGCCGAATTCACCTTCGAATTCACCGAGCCGCAGAACCTGCCCAACCCGATGCTCGCCATGGCCAATGCGAGCTTCGGCTATCCGGCAGCGAACGACGGCGACCCACCCACCACCATCGTGCGCGACGTGAGCCGCTCCGTGCTCGCGGGCCAGCGCATCGGCATCCTCGGTGCCAACGGCCAGGGCAAGTCCACCGTGGTCAAGACCATCGCGCGCGACCTCGCGCCACTGAGCGGCGAGATCACCGAAGGCCGGGGCCTGAACATCGGCTACTTCGCGCAGCAGGAACTCGACGTGCTGCGCCCCAACGACACACCGCTGGAGCACATGATCCGCCTGGTGCGCGACTGCACCGCACAGGGTCGGCTGAGTGGCCAACCCACGCGCGAGCAGGACCTGCGCAGCTTCCTGGGCAACTTCAACTTCACGGGCGACCAGGTCAAACAAAGCGTCGGCAGCATGAGCGGCGGCGAAAAGGCGCGGCTGGTGCTGTGCATGATCGTCTGGCAGCGCCCCAACCTGCTGCTGCTCGACGAGCCGACCAACCACCTGGACCTCGCCACGCGCGAGGCCCTGTCGGTGGCACTCAACGAGTTCGAAGGCACGGTGATGCTGGTCAGCCACGACCGGGCCTTGCTGCGCGCCGTGTGCGACGAGTTCTGGCTCGTGTCGCGCGGTGGCATTGCACCATTCGACGGCGATCTGGACGACTACCAGCGCTACCTGCTCGACATGGCCAAGCAAGCGCGCGAGGCGCAACGCCAGGAACAGCGCAGCCAGCAGCAACGCGCACCGGCGCCGGCCGCCGCACCGGTGGCCATAGCCGCTACACCGGAACCGGCCCGCACACCCGAGCAAAAGCGCCTGGACGCGCAACGCCGCCAGCAACAGGCCGAGGTGACGAAGCCGCTGAAGAAAGAGCTGGAAAAGGCGGAGAAGCGCATGGCGCAACTGGCCCAGGAAAAAGCCGCGCTCGAAGCGACCATGAGCCAACCCGGCAAACCCGCCGAACTCGCGGAGTCTGGCCGTCGCCTCAAGGCCGTGAACGACGAGACCGACGCGCTCGAGGCACGCTGGCTGGAGCTGCACGAAGCCATTGAAGCGGCCGGTGCCTGAAACCGGCTGCTGGGGTATGCTGGTGTTGCCGATCGTTCGGTAACACCACCAACCCCGAGGAGGAAGCGTTCCATGATGTCGATACTTGCCACCCTGTTCATTGGCCTCATCGCAGGCTTCATCGCGCGCGCCATCAAACCCGGCGACGACGGCATGGGCTGGATCATGACCGCCGTGCTCGGCGTGGCCGGCTCATTCCTGGCCGGCTATCTGGGCGCCGCGCTCGGTCTGTACCAACCCGGAGAGGCTGTCGGCTTCATCGCATCGGTCATCGGCGCGATCATCCTGCTGGTGATCTACGGGTTCTTCAAGAAGAAGTGAGCCTGAGGGCCGTCGTCGCCCCGACCCCAACAAAAGGCCCTGGTTTCGCAACCAGGGCCTTTTGCTGCGTGGTGCGGTCGACGCACAATGACTTGCCAAACACGGCGCCATCGCGCCATATTCGTTATTCGCGAATAGCGAATAAACCCGACGTTGGAACTCAAACCACAAGACTTGCTGGTATTGCTGACCGGTGGCTGCGAACTCGCCACAGCGATGGACTTACGCCGCGCTGGGCGAAGCCCTGGCCATGAGCGCATCCGAGGTGCATGCGAGCGTGAAGCGCTCCGTGGCGTCCGGTCTTGCGGTAACGCCAGCGCGCGGCGAGTGGTCGCCGGTGCGACCCAACTTGCTTGAATTCATGCTGCACGGTGTGCGCTACGTCTGGCCGGCCACGGCCGGAGGCGGAACTGATGCGGTTCGACGCGGAAAGCCCCGATGCGGACCAATGACCCCAACCTGCCCTTTCTGCGCCAGGTTGCCGAGGCACTGGGCGAACTGCGCGAGCAGGTGGTGTTTGTCGGCGGCGCTGTCACCGGCCTGCTGGTGACCGACCTGCCGCTGGGTGCACAAGGCATCGGGCGTGCTGTTCGATCTGATGCCTATGCAGCCCGAGGTGCTGGGCTTTTCCAATCGCTGGTATCCCTATGCCGTACAGACAGCGACAGCGGTCGGAATGGCCGCGGCCCCTGCCCACTTGCGACATGCGGTGGCCATGGCCTTCACTCGATTGCTGGCTCACCAGGACTTTGCAAACGTGCTGCCGGGATTGATCGCCGAGCCGAAGCGCTCATCTCTCGTGCTGGACCGCTTGAAGAACTTGAGTTGATCCCATTCAGCACGGGTCACTCCAAATGAAAAAGCCCTGATCTTTCGATCAGGGCTTTCTATTTGGTAGGACGTACTGGGGTCGAACCAGTGACAAACGGATTAAAAGTCCGCTGCTCTACCAACTGAGCTAACGTCCCATCAAAACTGACTTGCCTTCAACGAAGAAGGACAATGCAAACTCGATGCGGCTGGCCTGGAATTTCCAGACCCATCACCAACCAATACGGTGGTGGGGCGTGAGTGACTCGAACACTCGACCTACGGATTAAGAGTCCGCTGCTCTACCAACTGAGCTAACGCCCCAACAAGGGATTTCACGTGAACACCTAGCGAGGCTTGGGTCCGAGTCTTGTCGACTGCTGCGCGAAGCCTCAAATTATAGCGTTGTTGTTGCGGGCCTTTGAAGGCCTTTCAATTTTTTTGCATCTGCGGTGGCCAATGCGTTCATCACCCAACCCGCGGCGCTCATGCCAAACGTTGCCGTCACACTCACGGCCGAGCCATAACCGTGGCAATTCAATGAGCCATCCGTGCTGCCCTCGATCACGCAAAATGCATCGGGTGGTGCCACGGCTTCGCGGCTGAACACACAGGCCACGCCCATGCGTCCCTGGCGCGCGCCCTGGTGGTGTTTGCGCAGTTGGTAGCGCAGTTGCGCCAGCAAGGGATCGTGTGTCGTCTCTGCGAGGTCCGCCACTTCCACCGCTTGGGCCAGGCGCTTGCCGCCGGCTGCGCCCACTGTCACGAACGGTATGGCATTGGCCACGGCCCACTGGGCCAGAGCCGTTTTCGCGCGCATCTGGTCGCAGGCGTCGATCAAGGCCGAGGGCCGTTGTTCAAGGCCGGGCAATGCATCGAGCAGGCCGGGCCAGTTGTCGGGCGTGACGAACTCGTCGATCACATCCACCACGCAGGTCGGGTGGAACAGCGCGATGCGCTCGCGCATGGCCTCGGCTTTGGCCTGTCCCAACGTAGGCTCCAGCGCATGGATCTGGCGGTTGATGTTGGACTCGGACACGTGGTCCAGATCGATCAGCGTGAGCCGGCGCACGCCGCTGCGCGCCAGGGCTTCAACGGCCCACGAGCCCACACCCCCGATGCCCACCACCACCACATGCGCGTCAAAGATGCACTGCGAGCCGGTGACGCCGTAGAGCCGCCGCAGACCGCCGAAGCGGCGCTCGAAAATGTCGGACGGCAGTTCGGCGCTCACTCGCGGTCCAGCAGCCACATCTGAAAACGCAGGCTGGCGATGGCGCCGAGCACGATGCCGGTGACCGCCACCACGCTGACAAAGCTGAGCGTGGACAAGCCCGAGAGGCCCTGCCCCACGGTGCAGCCCAACGCGGTCACACCGCCCACGCCCATGAGGGCCGCGCCAGCGATGTGCAACGCGGTGTCCTGCGTGCTGCGAAAGCCTTCCCAACGGAAGCTGCCTTCGATCAACGCGCAGGCCAGTGAACCCAGCACCACGCCCGCCACGGTGACGACGCCGAAGGTGAGCACCTTGGAGGTGTCGCTGAAGAAAATGAGCCAGTCCAGTGCGTAGGCCATGGGTGCGGTGAAGGTGAGCGACTCCATGCGCCCGGTGTTGGATCCGAGGTACACCGCCTCCAGCGTTTCAGGGTGCTCGGGCACGAAGCCCAGGCGGCCACTGACCCACCACATGAGCACGATCACCAGGCCGATGCCCACCCCGGCGAACAGGTTGTTGAAGGTGCGAAACCCGCTGCCCATGAGCGCCCAGACCACCAGAGCACCACCCACCAGCAAGGCCATGCACAGCGCGGTGAGCACAGGGTCCAGACCGAAGCCGTTGGCGATCCACACGGGGATGGCGCCACCGGCGGGCACGTCGAACGCCACGGTGTCCACGGTGTTGACGCGCAGCACGCCGAACACACCACGCAAGGTGGCGAAGGCGGCCAGGCCCATCACGAAGAACACGACCACCGACTTGAGGCTGCCCGCACCGATGCGCACCAGCGTCTTGCTGCCGCAGCCCGAGGCCAGCACCATGCCGAAACCAAACAACGCACCACCGACGAGTGCCGAGAGCCACACCACGCGGCCCGTGGTGTAGATGGCCTTGCCGGGGTCGATCCAACCCAGCCAGGCCATGGCATAGAAGCCCACCATGGCCACACCCACCGCCATGCCCCACATGCGCATGCGGGTCCAGTCGCCCATGTTGACGATGTCGCTGATGGCCCCCATGGTGCAAAAATGGGTGCGTTGTGCGATGAAGCCAAAGGCCACGGCCACGGCGAAGGCAGCCCAGAGCACCTGGGTCTGCAGTTTGAGAAGGTCGGCGATTTCCATGGCCGCCATTGTAGGAGGCGGCCCATGCCCTCACGGTGCGACCCCGCTCGGGGCCGCGGTGGGATCAGCGCAAGCGAGCGAGCCGTTCGCGCCCGGCGGCCGCTGCCTCGGAGTTCGGGTAGGCCTTGACCAGTTCTTCCAGCGTGCGGCGCGACGCCTTCGGGTCCTTGAGCTCGATCTGGCTGTTGGCCATCGCCAGCATGGCCTCGGGTGTGCGCAGGTGCGTGGGGAACTCGCTCACCAGGCGCCGGTGGCTGTCCACCGCCTCCTTGTAGGCGCGGTTGGCGTACTGGGTGTTGCCCAACCAGTACAGCACCGAAGGCCGGTAGCCGCTGGCCGGATAACGCTGCAGGAAGCCATTGAACGCCGCCGACGCGGGGCCGAACTCGGACTTGCGCAGCAGCTCCATGGCGGCATCGAAGTCGCGCTTTTCGTTGGGCGCGGCGGTGAAGCTCTGGCCGTCGTGATCGATGCGCAATGGCTCGACCTTGCGCAAGCGCTCGTCAACGCCGGCCTGCACGTCCTTTTGCTGGCGCTGCAGTTCGGACACTTCGCGTGCCAGTTGCTCGTTCTGCCCACGCAGGCGTGCGAGCTCGGCGCGCAACTGATCGATCTGGTTGGAGAGGTCGAGCAGGCTGCGCCGGGTGGCGGCGTTGCTCTCGCGGGCTTCGGCGTTGGCCGCCTCGGTGGCCTTCTGGTTGGCTTCGACCTTCTGGCGCAGTTCGACGATGGCCCGGCGGGCCTCGTCGTCACCGAACAAGGCATGCGCCTGCAGGGGCCACAAGGCGGCCGCTGCCATGGCGCATGCGCCCAACAGGCTGGGGACAGAGCGCAAACGAGTGGCCATGGTGCTCAACGGTAGGTCAGTTCAACGCGGCGGTTCTTGCTGAAGGCGCTTTCGTCGAAGCCGGTTTGAGCAGGCTTTTCTTCACCGAAGCTCACGGCTTCCATTTGCGCTTCCGTCACGCCCAGCAACGCCAGAGCACGGCGCACGGCTTCAGAGCGCTTCTGGCCCAGGGCCAGGTTGTATTCGCGGCCACCGCGTTCGTCGGTGTGGCCTTCGAGGTTCACGCGGCGGGTGCGGTTGGCGTTGAGGTAGCGCGCATTGGCTTCCAGCACCGAGGCGTACTCGCCTTTCACTTCGAAGCTGTCGAAGTCGAAGTACACGATGCGGCTCATCGCGTTCGGCTGCGCGGCATCGGAACCACCCACGGACACGCCCGAGACACCACGCGGATCGACCGCGCCCGACTGGCCACCCGCGCCTGCGCCGGCCACGCCAGTGCCCGTGCGATCGACCACAGGCACATCGTCGAGCTTGACGTTGGAGCCGCACGCGGCCAGCACGGCGACCAGGCTGAGCCCGGCGACCAGGCGCATCACGCGGCTTGCAGAAGTGGGTACGGAGGTGTTGGAGTTCGACATGATGGAAGTTTCCTTTGAAGCAGAAAAAGGTTGGACGGGCTGCGTGCGGCAGAGAAAGGCCGCGCGCCGAAAAGCGTGGATCATTTGAGGAAGGGGCCCCACTCGGGCTCGCGGATGTCGCCTTGCGCGCCCGCCAGCCGGGTCTTGATGCGACCGTCCACGGTGGTGGTCATGAGCGCCTCCTGGCCGCGGTCGCGAGTGGCGTAGATGATCATGCGGCTGTTGGCCGCGAAGCTGGGGCTTTCGTCGCCGCTGGACTCGCTCAACGCGGTGACGGCGCCGCTGGCCACATCCATCACGTGCAGGCGAAAGGCGCCGTTGACCCGCGAGATGAAGGCCAGCCAACGGCCGTCGGGGCTGGGCGCGGGCGAGATGTTGTAGTTGCCGTTGAAGGTCAGGCGCTGCGCATTGCCGCCCTGCGCGCCCATGCGGTAGATCTGCGGTGAGCCACCACGGTCGCTCACGAAGTAGATGCTCTTGCCATCGGGGCTGAACACCGGTTCGGTGTCGATGCTGGCTGACTGGCTCAGGCGACGCGGGTCGCCGCCGTTGGCGTCCATCATGTAGATCTGTGCGTTGCCCGACAGCGAGAGCGTGGCCACCACCGAGCGGCCGTCCGGCGACCACGCGGGCGCGCTGTTGGAGCCCTTGAAGTTGGCGAGCAGACGGCGTTTGCCGGTGGCCACGTCGTGCGCGTAGATCACGGGCTTGCGGGCTTCGAACGACACGTAGGCCAGTTGCCCGCCGCCGGGCGCCCAACTCGGCGAGATGATGGGCTCGGGGCTGGTGAGCGCGGCCCGGGCGTTTTCGCCATCGGCGTCCGCGACCCACAGGTTGTAGCGCGTGCCGGCCTTGGTCACGTAGGCGATGCGGGTGGAGAACACGCCTTTGACGCCGGTGATTTTTTCGTAGACGTGGTCGGCGATGCGGTGGGCCGCCAGGCGCAGGTCCGTCGCGCCGACGGGATAGCTCAGGCCACCGAGGTCCTGCCCGCGCACCACGTCCCACAGGCGGAAGCGCACGTCGAAGCGGCCATCGGCCAGGCGCGTGACGCTGCCGGTGAGCAAGGTGTCGGAGCCGTTCGCGCGCCAGGGCGCGAGATCGGGGCGGGACGTTTCGTCGAGCGCGCCGGGTGCCGGGTTCACAAAGCGAAACTGGCCGCTGCGCTCCAGGTCGGCACGCACGATGGCCGCGATGTTTTCGCTCGCGGCGTCATTGCCGCGAAAGGCCACCACGGAAAACGGGAACTGGGTCAGCCCAACGCCCGCCACCTCGACCCGGAACTGTGCCTGGGCTTGTGAGGTGGGCCAAGTGAGCAAAGGAAGGGAAGAAACCAGGCCAAGAACGGATCGCCTCGGGAGCGAGACCTGCATGTCGTGTTGATTCAAATCCTGCATCCTGTGTGTGTCGCGTGTGCTTTGGGTCGCAGCACGGTTTGCGCTGCAAACAACCAACTGATAATAACGGAGGGCACTGGGCCTTCCGTGACAAGATGTGTGTCGCTGCTTGATTCCGCTCCAGCCCCAATGTTCCCCTGATTGGCACGATTTTCTGAAGCGACCTGCCCTTGACCGCATCCAACCCCTTGCACAGCCCCCCGGCCGGCACGCTCACGCAGCGCATCTTCCGGCTGTGGCCCTACTTCCGTTCGGCCAAGGCCGGCATCGCGCTGGCCGCCGTGTGCACCCTGATCGGCGCCCTGACCGAGCCGCTGATCCCGGCGCTGCTCAAGACCTTGCTGGACCGTGGCTTCGCGCAGGGCAACATCGCGCTGTGGATGGTGCCGGTGGCGCTGATGGGACTGTTCGCCATTCGCGGCCTGGCCGGCTATGTCGCGCAGTACGCGCTGTCGTACACCGCCAGCCTGGGGCTGCTGAACCTGCGCCGCGCGATGTTCGTCAAGCTCAACGACGCGCAGCTGAGCCTGTTCGCGCGGCAGAGCGCGAGCAAGCTGTCGAACACCCTGGTCTATGAGGTGCAGACCGGCTCGCAGATGCTGGTCACCGCCATCCTCACGCTCACCAAGGACAGCCTGGCCGTGATCGCACTGATGGGCTACCTGATCTACCTCAACTGGAAGCTCACGCTCATCGTGCTGCTGGTGTTTCCGGGCCTGATCGTGATCATGCGGGTGTTGTCCAAGCGCTTCTACAAGCTCACCCGCGACAGCCAGCAGGCCACCGACGCGCTGGCGTATGTGGTGGAAGAAAACGCCCTCGCCCACCGCATGGTGCGCCTGCACGGCGCGCAGGAGCGGCAATCGCTGCGCTTCGACGCGCTGAGCGTCACCCTGCGCCGCCTCGCGCTCAAGTCGACCATCGCCACGGCGGCCATGACGCCGCTCACCCAGTTGCTCGCATCGGCGGCGCTGTCGGCGGTGATTTCGGTGGCGCTGTGGCAGAGCAGCACCAGCGGCGTGACCGTGGGCAACTTCGTCGCCTTCGTCACCGCCATGCTGATGCTGATCACGCCGATCCGGCACCTGGCCGAAATTGCCGCGCCCATCACGCGCGGGCTGGCCGCGCTCGAACGCGGCCTGGAGCTCATTGAGCACACGCCCGATCAGAGCGGGGGCACGCACACCGCCGACCGTGTGAACGGGTCGATCGCGCTGCGCGATGTCTGGGTGCGCTACCCGGCCAAGGACGATGCGAGTGGGCGCCCTGTGGTGGCCCACCCCGACGACGACAGCCTGGTCGCCCTGCGCGGCGTGTCGCTCGACATCCGGCCCGGCGAGGTTGTGGCCTTCGTGGGTCCCTCGGGCTCGGGCAAGACCACCCTGGTCAACCTGCTGCCCCGCTTCGTGGAAATCGAGCGCGGCGACATCCGCCTCGATGGCGTGGCGCTGGCCGACTGGGACCTGCGCAACCTGCGCCAGCAATACGCCATGGTGAGCCAGGACGTCGTGATGTTGAACGACACCCTCGCGGCCAACGTGGCGCTGGGCGCGACCGATGACCAGATCGACGAAGCCCGCGTGCGCGCGGCACTGAAGTCGGCCAACCTGGGTGAACTGATCGAACGTTTGCCGCAGGGCATCCACAGCACGGTGGGCCACAACGCGGCCGAGCTCTCGGGCGGGCAGCGCCAACGGCTGGCGATTGCGCGCGCGATCTACAAGGACGCGCCGATCCTGATCCTGGACGAAGCCACGTCGGCCCTGGACAACGAGTCCGAGCGGCTGGTGCAGGAAGCCCTGGCGGGGCTCATGAAGGGACGGACCACCCTGGTGATTGCGCACCGGCTCTCCACGATCGAACACGCGGACCGCGTGATCGTGCTGGCCGACGGTCGCATTCGCGAACAGGGCACGCACCGGGAGTTGCTGCAGTCCGACGGGCTCTACGCGCGCCTGCATGCGCAGAGTTTCAGGCCAGAGGTGTAGTCAAAGCTCCCTCCCCCCCTGAGGGAAGGAGCAAGTCCCAAGCGCTACAACAGCACGATGTCGTACTGCTCCTGCGTCATCGAACTCTCGCTCTGCAGGGATATCGGCTTGCCGATGAAGTCGGACAAGCCGGCAAGGTGCGCCCGCTCTTCGTCCAGAAACAGCTCGATCACCTTGGCCGAGCCCACCACGCGGAACTCGCGCGGGTTGAAGGCGCGCGCCTCGCGCAGGATCTCGCGCAGGATGTCGTAGCAGACGCTGCGCGCGGTCTTCACCACGCCCCGGCCCGCGCAGGCCTCGCACGATTCGCTGAGCATGTGGGCGAGCGACTCGCGGGTGCGCTTGCGCGTCATCTCCACCAGCCCGAGCTGTGAGAATCCGCCGATCATGGTCTTCACGCGATCGCGCGCGATCTGTTTGCGGAACTCGGTGAGCACGGCGTCGCGGTGGTCGTCGCGCACCATGTCGATGAAGTCCACGATCACGATGCCGCCCAGGTTGCGCAAGCGCAACTGGCGCGCGATGGTCTGCGCAGCCTCCAGGTTGGTGCGGAACACCGTGTCGTCGAAATTGCGCGCGCCGACGAAGCCGCCGGTGTTCACGTCGACCGTGGTGAGCGCCTCGGTCTGGTCGATCACCAGGTAACCGCCCGATTTCAGGTCGACCCGGCGGCTGAGCGCGCGCACGATGTCTTCGTCGATGTTATACAGGTCGAAGATCGGCCGCTCGCCGCTGTAGTGCTGCAGCTTCTTCACTGTGTCGGGCATGAACTCGGTCGCGAAGCCGGTCAACAAGCCGTATTGCTCGCGCGAGTCGATGCGGATCGATTGCGTGTCCGCCCCCACCAGATCGCGCAGCACGCGCTGCATCAGGTTCAGGTCTTCGTGCAGCAAGGTGGCCGGCGGCTGGCGCGTGGCGGCTTCCTTGATGCGCAGCCAGGTCTTGCGCAGGTAGGCGGTGTCGTCCACCAGCTCCTCATCCGTGGCGTCTTCGGCGTTGGTGCGCAGAATGAAGCCGCCTGCGGGGCTGCCGTCGGCGGTGGCGGTCAGGCGCACCAGCCGCTGGCGCAAGGCCTCGCGCTGTGCCGGTGGAATCTTCTGCGACACGCCGATGTGGTTGTCTTGCGGCAGGAACACGAGCAGCCGCCCGGCGATGCTGATTTGCGCCGTCAGGCGCGCACCCTTGGTGCCGATCGGGTCCTTGAGCACCTGCACCATCAGGGCCTGGCCTTCGAAAATCTGGCGCTCGATCGGCAGCACCGGGTTGGGCGTGAGCACCTTGGGCGCGGTGTTGGCGGCCACAGCCACCGCGGTGGACGCATCGACATCGGGCGTGGGCGCCGGCACGATCGGTGGGCGCTCGCGCGGCGTGGCGTGCTTGGCCGCGATGTTGGGCATGAGGTCGGCCACGTGCAGGAACGCGGCGCGGTCCAGCCCGATGTCGATGAAGGCGGACTGCATGCCCGGCAGCACGCGCGAGACCTTGCCCAGGTAGATGTTGCCGACCAGGCCGCGCTCCAGCGTGCGCTCCAAGTGCACCTCCTGCACAGCCCCCTGCTCCACCACGGCCACGCGCGTTTCCTGCGGCGACCAATTGATCAGAATGTCCTGGCTCATGAAGCCCTTCTCCGTGGCGTGTACGTGTGTGTGATGTCTCAGACCAGCCGCACGCCGGCCGCGTGCAGCACCTGCGCCGTCTCGTGCGCAGGCAGGCCCATGATGCCCGAATAACTGCCGCTGATGTGGCTCACCCACAGCCCGGCACGGCCCTGTATGCCATAGGCACCGGCCTTGCCCATGGGCTCGCCGCTGTCCACGTAGCGCTTGATTTGCGCCGCGCTGAGCGGCTCGAACGTCACCCACGAGGCGGACAGCGCCGACCACACGCGGCTTCTCGGCTTGCCCACCGCCACCGCCGTGAGCACCCGGTGCCGCTGGCCCGCCAGGTCGCCCAGCATGCGCCGGGCTTCGGCCGCATCGGCCGGCTTGCCGAGGATGCGGCGGCCCAGCGCCACCGTGGTGTCGGCGCACAGCACCGGCGCGGGCGGCAGCCCACGTTGCTTCAACCGGTTCAGCGCGGCCTGCAGCTTGAGCGCGGTGACGCGTTGCACATACGCGGTGGGTGCTTCGCGTGGCATGGCGACCTCGAGCGACTCCACGTCTTCTTCCGCTCCGGGCAGCAGCAACTCGCAGCGCACGCCCCACTGCTCCAGCAACTGCTTGCGGCGCGGGCTCTGTGAAGCCAGGTAGATGAACTCGGACATGCTCACTCGCGGTGATAAGGATGGTTGGCGTTGACGGACCAGGCGCGGTAGAGCTGCTCGATCAGCAACACGCGCACCATGGCGTGCGGCAAGGTCAGGTCGGACAGGCGGATGCGCTGGTGGGCCTTGGCGCGGAAGTCGGGCTCCAGTCCGTCGGGTCCGCCGATCACCAGCGCCACGTCGTCGCCCTCCAGTTGCCACTGCTGCAGTTGCTGCGCCAGGGCCTTGGTGGTCAGGGTGGTGCCGCGCTCGTCCAGCGCGACCACACGGCTGCCGCGCGGAATGGCGGCTTCGATGCGCTCGCGTTCGGCCGCCAGCAGCGTCTCCAGGGTTTTGGAGCCGCGCGGTTCGGTCTTGACGGCTTTGAGTTCGACCCGCAGCTCGGGCGGGAAGCGTTTGGCGTAATCGTCGTAGGCGGTCTGGGCCCAGTCGGGCACCCGTTGCCCGACCGCGACGATCAGCAGCCTCATGCCTTCTTCTTGGCGGCCGGTTTGGTGGCGGTTTTCCTGGCCACAGCCGTCTTCTTGGCCGCAGGTGCCTTCTTCGCCACCGGCTTGCCCACCACGAGCTTGGCCGTGCTGGTCTTGGCGGGTGCACGCTTGGGAGCAGCCGTCTTGCTGGCGGCGCTCTTGGGCTTGGCCGCCACGGGCGCGGGTGCCTTCTTGGCCGCAGCCTTGCGCGCCACGGTCTTGGCGGACACGGGTGCCGCTTCCGGCTTTTTGGCGGCGGCCTTTTTCTTCACCGCGGGCTTGGCCGACGCCTCGGGCTTGGCCGCGCCGTGCTTCAGGCGCACCGGTGTGGCGCCCCAGATTTCTTCCAGGCGGTAGTACTGGCGGATCACGGGCTGCATCACGTGCGCCACGGCAGCGCCGCAGTCCACGATGATCCATTCGCCGTTTTCTTCGCCTTCGATGCGCGGCTTGTCAAAGCCGGCCTCGCGCACGGCGTCGCGCACGCTGGCGGCCAGGGCCTTGGTTTGTCGGTTGGAGGTGCCGCTGGCCACGATGACCCGCTCGAACAGGGGCGAGAGGTGCTCGGTGTTGAAAACCACGATGTCCTGACCCTTCACGTCCTCCAGTCCATCAACAATGGCACGCTGGAGTCGCTGGATGTCTTTTTTGGCAGTGGTTTCGCTGGTCATGTAGGAGATTGGTAAAGGTGGTGTTGTGAAATATAGCGTGCGACGGGCTCGGGCACCAGAACATCCAGCGCCGCGCCACGCTGCGCCGCTTGGCCCACGTGGGCGCGCACGGCAGTGGCGCTGATGTTTTTCAGGGGCATGTTGAGCAATTCGAACGGCAGGTCGACGCTGGAGAGGTCGGTTTCGGTGGCCTGGTCCAGCGGTGCGCCCGCGCCGATGTTGGTGGCGCGGTTGGCCACGGCCAGCGTGGCAAGGTCCAGCACTTCCTGCCAGCGCACCCAGCTCTTGAAGCTGAGCAACTGGTCGGCGCCCAGCACCAGGAACAGCTGTGCCTGCGGGTACTCGCGGTGGAGTTCGATCAAGGTGTCGGCGGTGTAGCTCGGACCATCGCGCAGTATCTCGCGCTGGTCCATCTGCACGTTCTGCAGATCGCCAAAGGCGAGCTCACACATCGCCAACCGATCGGCGGCTGGTGAGAGCACGCGCGACTTGTGCCACGCGTGGCCCGTGGGGAGGATGTGCAGCACGTCCAGCTGAAGCTGGTCGAGCGCGGTTTTGGCCAGGGCGCGGTGCGCCCAGTGCGGCGGATCGAACGCGCCGCCAAACATGCCCACCCGCCGAGGGGAATGGTTCGTTTGTGCCATCAAAGCCAGTCCTTGCGCACCAGAAACTCCTTGTACAACCGGTCTTCCGCCGTGCCCACCTTGGTCTGGCGGTTGTAGGCCCAGCTCACCAGGGGCGGCATGGACAACAGAATGGATTCGCTGCGCCCGCCCGATTGCAGGCCGAAATGGGTTCCCCGGTCCCAGACCAGGTTGAACTCGACATAGCGGCCGCGGCGGTAGAGCTGGAAGCTGCGCTCGCGCTGACCGTACGGCGTGTTCTTGCGGCGGTCGACGATGGGCAGGTAGGCGTCGAGAAACGCGTCACCCACCGAACTCATCATGGCGAAGCTGCCATCAAAGCCGAGTTCGGAAAAGTCGTCGAAGAACACGCCGCCAATGCCGCGCTGCTCGTTGCGGTGCTTCAAAAAGAAGTAGTCGTCGCACCAGGTCTTGAAGCGCGGGTACTTGTCCACGCCAAACGGGTCGAGCGCGCTCTTGCACGAGCGGTGGAAATGCACCGCGTCTTCTTCAAAGCCGTAGTACGGCGTGAGGTCCATGCCGCCGCCGAACCAGCACACCGGTTCGCCACCGGCCGGCGTGGCCGCGATCATGCGCACGTTCATGTGCACCGTGGGCACGTAGGGGTTGCGCGGATGGAACACCAGCGAAACGCCCATGGCTTCGAACGGCGCACCCGCCAGCTCGGGCCGGTGCTGCGTGGCCGAGGGCGGCAGTTGCGGGCCGCTGACGTGCGAGAAGCCACAGCCCGCGCGCTCGAACACCACGCCGTCTTCCAGAATCTGCGTGATGCCGCTGCCCTGCAGCCGCTCGCCGCTGGGCTTGGTCCAGCGGTCCACCACGAAAGACCCACCATCGACCATCGCCACCGTCGAGACGATGCGGTCCTGCAAGTCGGTGAGGTACTCGCGGACAAGGGACGTCGGGTTCTGCTGCATGCTCATGCCGTACCGCTGGAGCGGTTCCTGGACAAAGGTTGCACGGGACTGGCCCGTTCAGGATGAAAGCCGCGCACGCCTTCATAAATCGAGGCGATGCGGGCGTAGTCGGCGGCTTCGTCGCCGCTCAGGTGGATGAAGTCGGTGACCTTCACCTGCTTGCGACTGTAGTCGAGCTGCACCAGCAGCAAGGGCACGTCGGCGCGCAGCGCCACCTGGTAGAAACCGCTGCGCCAGCCCGGCATGCGCCGGCGCGTGCCTTCGGGTGTGAGGGCCAGCCACAGTGTGCGGCCAGCCAGGCGGTGTTCGGCCATCAGCGCCGCCATGTCGCCCACCACGCCGTGCGGCGTCTTGCGGTCGAGCGGAATGCCGCCCATCCAGCGCAGCCATGGCCCGAGCACCGGCACACGGAACAGCGCGTCCTTGCCCCAGAAGCGCGCCGGGAGGCCAATGGCCCACTTGGCCATCAGCAGCACGACGAAATCCCAGTTGCTGGTGTGCGGGTAGATGATGGCCACGCCCTGCAGACGGGGAAAGCCGTCGAACCGCACCTTCCAGCCAAAGCAGGCCAGCAGCCAGCGGGCGAACGCCGACCCACCAAACCAGACGGTGTGGGGTCCGGGGTAGTCGACGGTGGGGTTCAAAGCGCGCGGTATCCGATGTCGCGGCGGGCCTGCGCACCCTCGAAATGGATGGCGTCCACGACCGCATAGGCGCGCTCGCGGGCCTGGGCCACCGAACCGGCCAGCGCGGTCACGCAGAGCACGCGCCCACCGGAGACCTGCACCTCACCCGCCTTGGCTGCCGTGCCGGCGTGGAACACCATGCGGTCGGCCTCGTCGGCCGGCAGGCCGGTGATGGCGTCGCCCTTGCGCGGGCTCAGCGGGTAGCCGGCCGCGGCCATCACCACGCCCAGCGCCACGCGCGGGTCCCATTCGATGGTGGTGCGGTCCAGCTCGCCGCGTGTGGCCGCCAGCAGCACCTGCGCCAGGTTGCTGCGCAGCCGCATCATGATGGGCTGCGTTTCGGGGTCGCCCATGCGGCAGTTGAATTCCAGCGTTTTCACCTGGCCGTCGGGCGTGATCATCAGGCCCGCGTAGAGGAAGCCGGTGTACGGAATGCCATCGGCCTTCATGCCACGCAGAGTCGGCAGGATCACCTCGTTCATCGCGCGCTCGTGCACCGCGGGGGTGACCACCGGCGCGGGCGAATACGCGCCCATGCCACCGGTGTTGGGGCCCTGGTCGGCGTCGAGCAGGCGTTTGTGGTCCTGGCTAGTGGCCAGAGCCAGGGCGTGTTCGCCGTCGCACAGCACGATGAAGCTGGCTTCTTCGCCGGTGAGGAATTCCTCGATCACCACGCGCGCGCCGCCTTCGTTGTGCACCACGCCCAGGGTGTTGTCCACCAGCATGAAGTCGATCGCTTCGTGCGCTTCCTCCGCCGTCATGGCCACCACCACGCCCTTGCCGGCCGCCAGGCCGTCGGCCTTGATCACGATCGGTGCGCCTTCGGCATCCACATAGGCATGGGCCTGCGCCGGATCGGTGAAGGTCTGGTACTTCGCCGTGGGAATGCCGTGGCGCTGCATGAAGGCCTTGGAGAAGGCCTTAGAGCTTTCCAGTTGGGCAGCCGCCTGCGTCGGGCCGAAGATCGGCAGGCCATGGGCGCGGAACTCGTCCACCACACCGGCCGCCAGCGGCGCTTCCGGGCCGACCACGGTGAGTGCGATGCCCTGCGCCTGCGCCCAGGCGCGCAGCGCGGTTTTTTCGGTGATGTCCAGGTTCGTCAGCACCGGGTCGCGCGCGGTGCCGGCATTGCCGGGCGCCACGAAGACCTGCTGCACACCTTCGGCCTGCGCCAGTTTCCAGGCCAGGGCATGTTCGCGGCCACCGCCGCCAATAACCAATACGTTCATCGGGTCAGACCTTTATTCGCCGATCTCGGCGTTGTGGAACACGTCCTGCACGTCGTCCAGGTCTTCCAGTACATCCAGCAGCTTCTGCATGCGGGCGGCGTCGTCGCCCGCCAGTTCGATGGTGTTCTCGGCGCGCATGGTGACCTCGGCCACCTCGGGCTTGAGGCCGGCGGCCTCCAGCGCGTTCTTCACGGCTTCGAATTCGGTGGGCGGGGTCAACACTTCGATCGCGCCATCGTCGTGGCTGATCACGTCGTCGGCGCCCGCCTCCAGCGCGATCTCCATCACCTTGTCCTCGGAGGTGCCGGGCGCGAAGATCAGCTGGCCACAGTGCTTGAACTGGAAGGCCACCGAACCGTCGGTGCCCAGGTTGCCGCCGTATTTGCTGAAAGCGTGGCGCACCTCGGCCACGGTGCGCACGCGGTTGTCGGTCATGGTGTCGACGATCACGGCCGCGCCGCCGATGCCATAGCCTTCGTAGCGGATTTCCTCCAGCGCCTGGCCTTCCAGGTTGCCGGAGGCCTTGTCGACGTTGTATTTGATGCGGTCGGCCGGCATGTTGGCCGCCTTGGCCTTCTCGATCGCCAGCCGCAGGCGCGGGTTCATGCCCGGATCGCCGCCACCCTGGCGCGCCGCCACGGAGATTTCACGGATCACGCGCGTCCAGATCTTCCCGCGCTTTTCGTCCTGCCGACCTTTGCGGTGCTGAATGTTGGCCCATTTGCTGTGTCCAGCCATCGAGTCGGTTCCTTGTACCTGTTGGGGGAAAAGGAGTCGATTTTACGTTTCACCGGCCGCCGGACCTTGGGCGGCTGGCCCGGAGCGGATCGGTGGGCGGCGTCATTCCGGATCGCAGTCGCGTTCGGGCGATTGCAATCGGGGGAGCGAATTCAACAACGCCGGCCACTCGGGAAGGAACAGGGCCGCTGAGCGCGGCTTTCAAACCTGCTGCGGTCGTTCTGGAGAGTCGAACGCCGCGACCGTCTCCGGCATGGGTATTTCATGGTGCAATGCGGTCTGACTTCTTCAAACCCGTATCGAGGAACCCATGGCCGACCCCCTGCTGATTGCCCGGAACGACAAAGTCGAAACCCATCTTCTGCCCGGCCTGGCCAACCGCCATGGGCTGATCACCGGCGCCACCGGCACGGGCAAGACCGTGACGCTGCAAACACTGGCAGAGCAGTTTTCCCGTATCGGCGTGCCGGTGTTCATGGCCGATGTGAAGGGCGACCTCAGCGGCATCAGCCAGCCGGGCAGCTTTGGCGAGAAGATGACCCAGGTGCTGAAGGACCGTGGCATCGCCTTGCCCGCGCCTCAGGCCTGTCCCACCGCCGTGTGGGACGTGTTCGGCGAACTCGGCCACCCGATCCGCGCCACCATCAGTGACATGGGCCCCCTGCTGCTCGCGCGCATGCTGAACCTGAACGACACCCAGGCTGGCGTGCTCAACCTGGTGTTCAAGATCGCCGACGACAACGGCCTGCTGCTGCTGGACATGAAAGACCTGCGGGCCATGCTGCAGCACATTGGCGACAACGCCAAGCAGTTCACCACCGAGTACGGCAATATCAGCGCGGCCAGCATCGGCGCGATCCAGCGCGGGTTGATGCAGGTGGAACAGCAAGGCGGCGACCAGTTCTTTGGCGAGCCCATGCTCGACATCAGCGACTTCATGCAGACCGTCGACGGCAAGGGTGTGATCAACATCCTGGCGGCCGACAAGCTCATGAACGCGCCTCGCCTGTACGCCACCTTCCTGCTCTGGATGCTGTCGGAGCTGTTCGAAACCTTGCCCGAGATCGGCGACCCGGAGAAGCCCAAGCTGGTGTTCTTCTTCGACGAAGCCCACCTGTTGTTCAACGAAGCGCCCAAGGTGCTGATCGAACGCATTGAACTGGTGGTGCGGCTGGTGCGCTCCAAAGGTGTGGGGGTGTATTTCGTGACGCAGAACCCCTTGGACATCCCCGACAGCATCTTGGGCCAGCTGGGCAACCGCGTGCAGCACGCGCTGCGCGCCTTCACCCCGCGCGATCAGAAGGCCGTGAAGTCCACCGCGCAAACCATGCGGCCCAAGGCGGGCCTGGACATCGAAGCCGCCATCACCGAACTGGCGGTGGGCGAAGCGCTGGTGAGCCTGCTGGACGCCAAAGGCCGGCCCTGCGAAACCGAGCGCGTGTTCGTGCTGCCACCGGGCAGCCAGCTCGGTCCCATCACCCCCCAGCAGCGCGAGCAGTTGCGCCGCGACTCGCTGGTGGCCGGTGTGTACGAAAAGACGGTGGACCGCGAAAGTGCCTACGAAATATTCGCCGGCCGTGCGGGCCAGCGCGGCGACGAGGCACAGGCCGAAGCCCAGCAACCGGCTGCGACCAAAACACCGCGCATTCCAGGTGGCGCCCAGCAGCAGGCGCCGGCCGAGAGCGGTGGCATCGGTGGCATGGTGAACGAAGCGCTGTTCGGCCGCACCGGCCCGCGCGGCGGCCAATACGACGGCCTGGTGCAAACCATGGCCAAGACAGCGGCACGCAGCGTGGCCAGTGGCCTGGGCCGCCAGCTCGTGCGCGGCATCCTGGGCGGCTTGCTCGGCGGCAAGAGGCGCTGAGGCCGAACACCGTCACACGGGCGCAGCAGCCCCAGACCCCGAGCGCCCTAAACGAGACGCCCAAGACAAAAGGCCCGGGATCACCGGGCCTTTTTGTGGGGCAGCGTGGAACCGGGTCAGCCTGCCGTGGCTTCCTCGGGCTTGGCCTTGCCTTCCTTCTTGGGCAGCGGCTGGATGTCGAGCTTGACCTCTTGCACCTCTTTGCCAGCCTCGTCCGTCTTGGTCTCGATATCCACCGTGAGGCGCCCACCTTCGGTCAGGCGGCCAAACAGCAGCTCGTCGGCCAGTGCACGGCGGATCGTGTCCTGGATCAGGCGCTGCATCGGGCGTGCGCCCATGAGCGGATCGAAGCCCTTCTTCGCCAGGTGCTTGCGCAGCCCGTCGGTGAAGGTAACTTCCACCTTCTTCTCGGCCAGTTGCGTCTCCAGCTGGAGCAGGAACTTGTCGACCACGCGCATGATGATGTTTTCATCGAGCGCTTTGAAGCTCACGGTGGCGTCCAGGCGGTTGCGGAACTCGGGCGTGAACAGGCGCTTGATGTCGGCCATCTCGTCGCCCGCTTCGCGCGGGTTGGTGAAGCCGATCGTCGCCTTGTTCATGGTCTCGGCACCCGCGTTCGTCGTCATGATGATGATGACGTTGCGGAAGTCGGCCTTGCGTCCGTTGTTGTCCGTCAGCGTGCCATGGTCCATGACCTGCAGCAGCACGTTGAAGATGTCCGGGTGCGCCTTCTCGATTTCGTCGAGCAGCAACACGCAGTGCGGCTTCTTGGTGACGGCTTCGGTCAACAGACCGCCCTGGTCAAAGCCCACGTAGCCCGGAGGCGCACCGATCAGACGGCTCACCGCATGGCGTTCCATGTACTCGGACATGTCGAAGCGCAGCAGGTCGATGCCCATGATGTACGCCAGCTGCTTGGCGGCTTCGGTCTTGCCGACGCCGGTGGGGCCGCTGAACAGGAAGGCGCCGATCGGCTTGTCGGCCCGGCCCAGACCGGAGCGCGCCATCTTGACCGACGCCGCCAGCACTTCGAGCGCCTTGTCCTGGCCGAACACCACGCTCTTGAGGTCGCGCTCCAGCGTCTGCAGCTTGCTGCGGTCGTCGTTGGAGACGTTGGCCGGCGGAATGCGGGCGATCTTGGCCACAATCTCTTCGACCTCGGCCTTGCTGATGGTTTTCTTGCGCTTGGACACCGGCAGGATGCGCTGGGCAGCACCGGCCTCGTCGATCACGTCAATCGCCTTGTCGGGCAGGTGGCGGTCGTTGATGTACTTGGCGCTGAGTTCTGCAGCAGCCTGCAGGGCGGCCACGGCGTATTTCACGCCATGGTGTTCCTCGAAGCGCGACTTCAGGCCCTTGAGGATGTCCACGGTTTCCTGCACGGTCGGTTCGACCACGTCCACCTTCTGGAAGCGGCGGCTGAGCGCAGCGTCTTTTTCGAAGATGCCACGGTACTCGGTGAAGGTGGTCGCGCCGATGCACTTGAGCTGGCCGCTGGAGAGCGCCGGCTTGAGCAGATTGGACGCGTCCAGCGTGCCGCCCGAGGCCGCGCCGGCTCCGATGAGCGTGTGGATTTCGTCAATGAACAGGATCGCGTTGGGCTTGTCCTTGAGCGACTTGAGCACGCCTTTGAGACGCTGTTCGAAATCGCCGCGGTACTTGGTGCCGGCCAGCAGCGCGCCCATGTCGAGCGAGTACACGTGGGACTCGGCCAGGATTTCCGGCACTTCGCCTTGCGTGATGCGCCAAGCCAGGCCTTCGGCGATCGCGGTCTTGCCTACGCCGGCTTCACCTACCAGCAGCGGGTTGTTCTTGCGGCGGCGGCACAGGATCTGGATGACGCGCTCGACCTCGTACTCGCGGCCGATCAGCGGGTCGATCTTGCCGTCCTTGGCCATCTGGTTGAGGTTCTGGGTGAACTGCTCCAGGGGCGAGGCCTTCTCGTTGCCCTTGGCTTCGCCGGCTTCCTCGTTCTCGGCCGCGCTTTCGCCCGACTTGGTGGGCTCGGGCGGGTCGCTCTTGCGGATGCCGTGGGCGATGAAGTTCACCACGTCCAGGCGCGTCACGCCTTGCTGGTGCAGGTAGTAGACAGCGTGCGAGTCCTTCTCGCCGAAGATGGCCACCAGCACGTTGGCGCCGGTGACTTCCTTCTTGCCGTTGCCGGTCGACTGCACATGCATGATGGCGCGCTGGATGACGCGCTGGAAACCCAGCGTGGGCTGGGTGTCGACCTCGTCGGTGCCCGCCACTTGCGGGGTGTTGTCCTTGATGAAGTTGGTCAAGGATTTGCGCAGATCGTCAATGTTGGCCGAGCAGGCGCGCAACACCTCGGCTGCGCTGGGGTTGTCCAGCAGCGCGAGCAACAGGTGCTCGACCGTGATGAATTCGTGCCGCTGTTGCCGGGCCTCAACAAAGGCCATATGCAAGCTGACTTCAAGTTCCTGGGCAATCATGGTGCACGTCCTTTGGGCTTGGGTGTTCGATGGGCAATCGTCTGATATCGAAAAAGAGAGACTGGTGCTCAGATGGGGTGGACTCGGATTTATTCAACGGGTTCACTCAGACATTGCAAAGGGTGGCCCGCCGCGCGGGCCGCCTGAAGGACTTGATCGACCTTGGTGCTCGCGACGTCGCGCGAATACACCCCACATATGCCTTTTCCCTCCAGGTGAATCTTGAGCATGATCTGGGTCGCGGTTTCGCGGTCCTTGCTGAAAAACTCCTGAATGACGTGCACGACGAACTCCATCGGCGTGAAATCGTCGTTGAGCAGCACGACCTGAAACATTTGCGGCGGCTGGGTGCGCTGGGTACGGCGCTCCAATACCACCGCGTCGTCGTTGCCTGTGGGCGGGGAGACGACCGGGTCGGGCGGTTTTTTCGGGTTCTGGGTGGCCATGAAAATGATTCTAGCGGTGCGCATTGCACCGCCTCTTCGTGCGGGAATGCCAAGGGCTGCCATCGGCCCGAAACTGCATGGCGGTCGGGTCGTTGCAAAGAGAGGCAACTGACTGGGTCCATGCCTCATTGTGGAGCGAAAGGCAACACGAAAACCGAGAAGTTGCACGGCGTTCGTGCACTTATTCTGATCGCATGGAAGATCAAAATGAAGCGGGCAGCGGTCCCCTGTCGCGCAGCGCCGCCACCGCATCTGCCGCGATCCGTTGCACCCGTTCGCGCGCACCGATGACGGCGTCGATGCGTCCCACGCCTTTGCCCGCGTAGAACGCCATCGCTTCAAAGTCGCCGGTCATGGAGCGCAACGGCGAGTCGGTGCTGAACAGGTAGATCGGCCTGCCCGCCTCTTCCCCGATCACGGTCCGGCGGCCATCGAACGGGTCGCCGTGCTCGCCGAGCGTGACGCTGTTGCGCAGCACCCGCACCCGCGCATGGGGCGGCCAGTTGATGTGGAAGGCGTCGGTCAGCGTCGTACCGTCCGCGCCGGCCTCCACGATCCGTTGCTTGTGAACACCGTGCGCGAAGGACTCGTGCGTGGCGATCATGGCCGTGCCCAGCACCGCACCCTGGGCACCGAGGGTCATGATGTTGGCCACGTCGGCCCCCTCCGACAGGCCACCGGCGGCCAGCACCGGTACGCGCGCGGCGGCCAGCACCTCGGGCAGCAGCACCAGGAGCGGTTCAAGCCCGCGCACATGCCCGCCCGCCTCGCGGCCCTGCACGATCAGCACCTGCGCGCCCGCCGTCTCGGCCTCGCGCGCTTCCTGAACCGACCCCACCTGGCACACCACGACGACGCCGGCCTCCCGCAGCCGCCGCACCACGTCGGCGGACAGCGCCCAGAACAGGCACACCACCGGCACCCGCAGTTCGATGCAGGCATCAATCTGGGCATTGAGCAGGTCCGGAGCGGTCGCCGCCGGGATCAGGTTCACGCCGAATTTGCGCTCGGTACACGCCCTGACCTTTCTCACCTCCTCCCGGATCAGCGCCACGGGCTCCCGGACCATGCCGAGGAAACCGAACCCACCGGCCCCGGTCACCGCGCCGACCAGCTCCGAGCGGGCCACACCGCCCATGCCCGCCAGCACCAGGGGGATTTCGCAGCCGAGCAGGTCGCAGACCGGGCGTCGCAGCACTTGAACGGCGTCTTGTCCACAAGCCGACGAATGGTTATTCTGAATAAAACCACTAAATTTGCTGTCAACCATGGATATCGCCCTCGCCCGTACGTTTCTGGAAGTCGCCGCCACGGGCAGTTTCGTGGCGGCGGCGGATCGGCTTTCCCTGACGCAGACCGCCATCAGCGCACGCATCCGCACGCTGGAAGAGCAGTTGGGCCGCCCGCTGTTTGTGCGCAACAAGGCCGGCGCGCGCCTGACGCCCGCGGGCACGCGCTTCGTGCGCTACGCCACCTCGATGGTTCAGCTGTGGGAGCGCGCGCAGCAGCAGGTGGCCTTGCCGCCCGGTCGGGAAGAGCGCGTCAGCGTGGGTGGCGAACTCAGCCTTTGGCGGCCTTTGATGGCGGACTGGCTGATCTGGATGCGCCTCGAATGCCCGGACATCGCACTGCGTGCCGAAGTCGATAGCACCGCCCGGCTGGTCGACGGCGTGCAGGAAGGCGCGCTCGATCTCGCCGTGGTCTACAACCCGCCCCAGCGAACAGGGCTGGTGAGCGAATTGCTCGTCGAGGAAAAGCTGGTGATGGTCACCACCTCTCCCGACGCGAAGGTGCTCCACGACCAATACGTCTATGTCGACTGGGGCCCCAGTTTCGCGAGCAACCACGAGGCCGCGTTCGCGGAACTGAGCAATGCGCCGGTCTCCATCTCGTTGGGCCCTCTGGCGCTGACCTATCTGCTCACCGTGGGCGGCACCGGGTACTTTCGCATCGGCTCGACACGCCTCCTCCTGGAGGCGGGGCAGTTGAAGCAGGTGGAAGGCGCACCCGAGTTCTCCCATTCGGCGTTTGCGGTGTATGCCCGGCAACGCGAGAACGAGACGCTGGCGCGCGCAAGGGACGGCCTGCGGCAGATTGCGGCGCGGGGGTAGCCCGCTCACATCATCGGCGCCCACTCTTCCTCGATCAGGCGGCGGTCCTCCACCGCCAGCACACCGGGAATGTTCTCGGCGGCAACGCGGGCCGCGCGGATGTCCGACTGTGAATGCGCCATGCCGACATAGATCACCACCCCGTTCTGCACGAAGATGCTCGACACGTGGTCGGACCACCAGGCTTGCTGCCGGAGCTCGGCCACCAAGCGCGTGCGGATGGCGTCGTCATCGGTCTTCACCGGCGACCCGTTCGCCGCGCACGTGCTCGCGGCCAGCGCGCGCACCAGATCGGCCCGCGTGACCAGCCCGACCAGTTGCGCCCCGCGCAGCACCGGCACACGCCGGATGTGCCGCTTCTCGAAGATCCGGGCGATCTCCGACAGTGGCGTGTCTTCGTGCACCGCCACCACTTCAGGGTTCATCACATCGCGCACGCGCGCGCCGTGCGTCTTCACGTAGACATCCGGCCCGGGCTCTGCGCCCAGCAGCCGGTTCCACCAGGTTTTCTTGTCCATCGCCTGGGTGCCGATTTCGTGCCGGTGCACCAGGTCGCCACCCCCCAGCACACCGACGACGCGCGCCCCGTCCACCACCAGCACGCCACTGATGCGGTTCTTCAACAAGATGTCGACCACCTCCTGCAACGGCGTGTCGGGCAGGACGGTGATCGCGGGTGACGACATCACGTCTTTGGCTTTCATGGCGAACTCCTTTCAACGAGGGTTTTCACCGATCTTGCGCACCGATTTGCAACAAGTAAAACGATATTTATTGCCAGATAAACGCAAAACATTTGCAGTTATTGGGCGTGCGATGGCGGATATTGGCGTCCTATGAAGCTGCACATCGTCTCGGACCTGCACCTGGGCTTCAGCGACATGGTCCCACCGAGTACCGACGCCGACGTGGTGGTGCTCGCGGGCGACATCGCACGGCCGCAAGAGGCCGTGGCCTGGGCGCAGGGCTTCCCCATGCCCGTGCTTTGCGTGCTCGGCAACCACGAGTTCTATGGCGGCAGCATCGACGGCACCGCGCAGGCATTCCAGCGCCTGTGCGAGGGCACCCACATCCAGTTGCTGGACCGCCGCAGCGTCGTCATCGGCGGCGTTCGATTTCTCGGCGCCACGCTGTGGACGGATTTCGAACTCTTCGGTGACGCAGACCAGCGCACGGCGGCCATGACCGACGCGCTGCGCATGATGCGCGACTTCTCCCGCATACGCCGCCACCAGGCAGGCGATGCGCTGTTCACGCCACAGGACTCGATGGAACTCTTCAAGCGCGATGCGCAATGGCTCGCCGACACGCTGGCAACACCGCACGATGGCCCCACCGTCGTGATCACCCACCATGCGCCCTCGCCCCGGAGCATCCACCCCCGATTCGCCGACTCGCTGCTCAACACCTGCTTCGTGTCCGACGCGGAACACCTCCTGGACGGCAGCCGCGTGCAGCTGTGGATGCACGGGCACACGCACGACAGCTTCGACTACCAGGTCAAGGGCACGCGCGTGGTCTGCAACCCGCGCGGGTACGCCCGCCACGGCGTGAACGAGAACGCGCTGTTCCAGCCGGACCTGGTCATCGATGTGCCCGCCCCGCCCTGACGGCGCCCACGCGGGAACGCCGCGGCATGCCACCCCGTCCAATGTGCGGAGGTCCCCATGCTGAACCCACAACGCCCGCCCAACGGGCTCATCGCGCAACAACTCGGCGACGCGGAACTCGCGTCGCTCGCCGCGCAAGGCGACGACGTCGCCTTCGAAACCATCATGCGGCGGCACAACCGGCTGCTGTTTCGCACCGCGCGCAGCATCGTCAAGAGCGACGCCGAGGCCGAGGACGCGCTGCAGGAGGCGTACCTGCGCGCCTGGCGCTCGCTGGCCGGCTTTCGCGCCGAGGCCAAGCTGTCCACCTGGCTCGTGCGCATCGTCGTCAACGAGGCCATCGGGCGTTTGCGCCGGCGCGAAGCGGCCGTCATTCCACTGGACGCTGCCATGAACTCGACCGAGCCTGACATCCAGCAGTGCTTGCACGACGATGTGGACCAACAACCCGAGCGGGCCGCCATGCGCGCGGAAATCCGCCGGCTGATGGAGGGACGTATCGACATCCTCCCCGATGCCTTTCGCACCGTCTTCATGTTGCGCGCCGTCGAGGAATTGACGGTGGAGGAAGTGGCGCTGGCGCTGGACATTCCGGAAGCCACGGTGCGCACGCGTTTCTTTCGCGCCCGCAGCCTGCTGCGCGAAGGCTTGTCGCGCGACATCGATATGGCCACCGCCGATGCGTTCGCCTTCGACGGCGAGCGCTGCGACCGCATCGTGGCCAACGTGCTGGCGCGCCAACCGCGCTGAGGGCACAAAACGGGAACGTGGCGAACAGGTGCTCCGTCCAATGGACGTCACAACACCTTTGGAGATCACCATGTCGTCGTTTCTTCTGATGCCCCACCCCGCCGCTGCGCGCCGCCTCTTTCTCGGCCAGTCCGGCCTCGTGCTCTCGGGCGCGGCGGTCGCATTGCTCGCGGGCAAGGATGCGCTCGCGGCGAAAGCCGGCAGTGGCGCGCCGCAGGACATTCAAATCCTCAACACCGCACTCGGCGCCGAGCTTGAGGCCATCGCGGCCTACCAGCTCGGAGCGGAAAGCAAGTTGCTGGAGAAGCCCGTGCTGGACCTCGCGGTGACCTTTCAAGGCCACCACAAGGAGCACGCGGACCTGTTGGCCAAGACGGTGGTGAAACTCGGCGGCAAGCCAGCGCTGGCCAAAGCCAACTACAACTTTCCGGTCGACCAACTGAAATCGCAGGCGGACGTGCTGCAGTTCGCCGCCAAGCTGGAGCAAGGCGCGGTGAGTGCCTATCTGGGCGCCGTGCCCTTGTTCGGCAACCGCGATCTGGCCAAGGCCGCGGCCAGCATCCTGGGCGACGAGGCCATGCACTGGGCCGTCCTGCGCCAGGCCCTGGGCCAGGCACCTGTGCCATCGGCTTTCATGGCATGACGGCGTGCCGTGCCTGGCTGGCCTGCGCGTTCGCGGCGGCCGGCATCGGGGTGGCGCAGGCCGCGCCCGATGCGCTGCACGGCGCGAAGGTGTACGCACGCTGCATGGCGTGTCACGCGCTCGCCTACGACCGCGTGGGCCCGCGTCACTGCGGGTTGCTGGGGCGGCCAGCGGGCAGCGTGCCGGGGTTCAACTACTCCCAGGCGATGAAGAACTCGCGCATCACCTGGGACGAAAAAACCCTGAACCTGTTTCTGGCACAACCGCTGAAGACTGTGCCCGGCAGCTCGATGACCTACGATGGCGTGCCCGACCCGAAGGACCGTGCGGACCTCATCGCCTATCTGCGGCAAGCGAACACAACGCCTGAATGCAGACCGCCAAAGGCCGCCACGCGGTGACATGCCATCCACCACCACACCATCCTCTGAAGACGAACTCGAGCACTTGTTGAAGGACGTGCGCCACTGCACGATCTGCGCGGCGCAGCTTCCGCATGGACCCAGACCCGTGCTGCAAGCCGGGTCGCGAGCCCGCATCCTCATTGCCGGCCAGGCGCCAGGGCGCAAGGTGCATCGCAGCGGCGTGCCTTTTGACGATGCCAGTGGCGACCGCCTTCGCGCATGGATGGGCGTCGACGCCGATGTGTTCTACGACCCGGAACGCATCGCCATCCTGCCGATGGGTTTCTGTTACCCGGGGACGGGTCGGTCGGGCGATCTGCCGCCACGGCCCGAGTGCGCGGCCGCGTGGCGTGCCCGGCTGCTGGCGCACTTGCCCCGGCTTCAATTGACCTTGGCGATCGGGCAGTACGCGCAAGCCTGGCACCTGCAACCGAACGCCCGCGAAACGCTGACGCAAACGGTGCGCGGCTGGCGCGACCATGGGCCCGCGCTGCTTCCTCTGCCCCACCCCAGTCCGCGCAACAACGGGTGGCTGCGCCGCAACCCGTGGTTTGAAGACGAGGTGCTGCCTTCCCTGCGGGAGCGCATTGCCGCGCTCACCGCATCGAACCTCACTCGTCCATCATCTCGACCATGACCTGGCCGAAACCGGAGCAGCTCACCTGGGTGGCGCCCGCCATCAGCCGGGCAAAGTCGTGCGTGACCTGCTTGCTGGTGATGGCGCGCTTGAGCGCGTCGATGATCACGTCGGCGGCTTCCTTCCAGCCCAGGTGGCGCAGCATCATCTCGGCGGCCAGGATTTCCGCGCACGGGTTGGCGTAGTCCCTGCCGGCGAGTTTGGGCACGGGGCCGTGCGTGGGCTCGAAGCAGGCCAGCGTGTCCGACAGGTTGGCACCGGGCGCGATGCCGATGCCCCCCACCTGCGCGGCCAGCGCGTCGGCGATGTAGTCGCCGTTGAGGTTCAGCGTGGCCACCACCGAAAACTCCAGCGGGCGCAACAGGATCTGCTGCAGGAAGTCGTCGGCAAAACAGTCCTTGACGAGGATGTCCCGGCCGGTCTTCGGGTTGCGCAGCTGGCACCAGGGGCCGCCGTCGAGCGCCACGGCACCGAATTCCTTCTTCGCCAGCGCGTAGGCCCAGTCGCGAAAAGCGCCTTCGGTGTGCCGCATGATGTTGCCCTTGTGCACGATGGTCACGCTGGGCTTGTCGTGGTCGATCGCGTACTGGATCGCCTTGCGCATCAGGCGCTCGGTGCCTTCCATCGACACCGTCTTGATGCCGATGCCCGACGTGTCGGGAAAACGGATCGTGGTCACGCCCATCTCGTCCTGCAGCAGGCGGATCAGCCGTTGCGCCTGGGGCGAGCCTGCCTCGAACTCGATGCCGGCATAGATGTCTTCGGAGTTCTCGCGGAAGACCACCATATGGGTCTTCTCGGGTTCCTTCAGCGGCGAGGGCACGCCCTGCAGGTATTGCACCGGGCGCAGGCAGACGTAGAGGTCCAGCGCCTGGCGCAAGGCCACGTTGAGCGACCGGATGCCGCTGCCCACCGGCGTGGTCAGCGGGCCCTTGATGGACACCACATGCTCGCGCAGCGCGGCGACCGTTTCGTCCGGCAACCACATGTCGGGGCCATACACCTGGGTGGCCTTCTGGCCGGCATATACCTCCATCCAGTGGATCTTCTTGCGACCCGCGTAGGCCCTGAGCACCGCCGCGTCGACCACCTTGATCATCACCGGCGTGATGTCCAGGCCGGTGCCATCGCCTTCGATGTACGGCACGATCGGCTCATCGGGCACGTTGAGCGATCGGTCGGCGTTGACGGTGATTTTCTGACCTTGGGTCGGCACCTGGATGTGCTGGTACATGCGGGAATGGCTCCTGGAAATCGGATGCGGGAACAAGCCGCGGAATTCTAGACTCAACACCTGCACACCCCGCCCGCGCCGCCGCCTGTTCGCGGACAATCCGGGCCTGACGCGACCACCACCCCCATCGACGCATGAAACGCCTGTTTATCCGCCTGTGCTGCCTGTTCTTCGTTTTCAGCGGGCCGGCCTGGTCTCAAGCGCAGCCGCAGCCTCAGCCACAACTGCAGTTGCCCCGCGTCTCCTTGTCGGCCGGCATGCGCCTGATCGACGCGCAGGTGGCGTCCACGCCGCAGCAGCGCGAAATCGGGCTCATGTTCCGTCGGGAGATGGGCACCAACGAAGGCATGCTGTTCGTCTTCGAGCAGCCTTCGGGCCAGTGCTTCTGGATGAAAAACACCTTGCTGCCGTTGACCGCCGCCTTCATCGCGGACGACGGCACCATCGTGAACCTGGCCGACATGCAGCCGCAAAGCCTGGACTCGCACTGCTCGGCCAAGCCGGTGCGCTATGTGCTGGAGATGCACAAGGGCTGGTTCGCCCAGCGCGGCATCAAGGCGGGAACAAAACTCGGCGGCTCACCGTTCACCAAGTAAAAAAGGCCGCCGTTGCCGGCGGCCCTTTCGCTCTCGGGCTTCTTTAAAACCCTCAGGCCTGGAGCGACGCCAGCGCGGCGTTGAAGGTCTTGCTCGGGCGCATGATCGTCTCGAGCTTGCTGAAGTCGGGCTTGTAGTAGCCGCCGATGTCGACCGCCTTGCCCTGGACCTTGTTCAACTCGTCCACGATGGTCTTCTCGTTGTCGGCCAGTTGCTTGGCCAGCGGCGCGAACTTGGCGGCCAGCGCCGCGTCGTCGGTCTGCGCGGCCAAGGCTTGTGCCCAGTACAGCGCCAGGTAGAACTGGCTGCCACGGTTGTCGAGCTGGCCGGTCTTGGGCGAGGGGTTCTTGTTGTTGTCCAGCAGCTGGCCCGTGGCCGCATCCAGCGTCCTGGCCAGGATCTTGGCTTTCTCGTTGCCGGTCTTGATGCCGAGGTCTTCGAACGACACGGCCAGGGCCAGGAACTCACCCAGCGAATCCCAGCGCAGGTGGTTTTCTTCCACCAGCTGCTGCACGTGCTTGGGCGCGGAACCACCGGCACCGGTTTCGTACATGCCGCCACCGGCCATCAGCGGCACGATGGACAGCATCTTGGCCGAGGTGCCCAGTTCCATGATCGGGAACAGGTCGGTCAGGTAGTCGCGCAGGATGTTGCCGGTGGCGCTGATGGTGTCCTGGCCGCGGATCACGCGCTCCAGGGTGTAGCGCATGGCGCGCACCTGGCTCATGATCTGGATGTCCAGGCCCGCCGTGTTGTGCTCGTGCAGGTACATCTTGACCTTGGTGATCAGCTGCGCTTCGTGCGGGCGGTACGAGTCCAGCCAGAACACCACGGGCATGCCCGAGTTGCGCGCGCGCGTGACGGCCAGCTTGACCCAGTCGCGGATCGCGGCATCCTTGACCTGGCACATGCGCCAGATGTCACCGGCTTCCACGTCCTGGCTCATCAGCACCTCGCCGGTGTTCAGGTCGGTGATGTTGGCCACGCCGTCTTCGGGCACCTCGAAGGTCTTGTCGTGCGAGCCGTATTCCTCGGCCTGCTGGGCCATCAGACCCACGTTGGGCACGGTGCCCATGGTCTTGGGGTCGAACGCGCCATGCCACTTGCAGAAGTTGATGATCTCCTGGTAGATGCGGGCGAAGGTCGATTCGGGCATCACGGCCTTCACGTCCTTCAGGCGGCCGTCAGCGCCCCACATCTTGCCGCTGTTGCGGATCATGGCGGGCATGGACGCGTCCACGATCACGTCGTTGGGCGAGTGGAAGTTGGTGATGCCCTTGGCCGAGTCGACCATGGCCAGCTCGGGGCGGTGCTCGTGGCAGGCGTGCAGGTCGCGCTTGATCTCGTCCTGCTTGCTTTGCGGCAGCGTGGCGATCTTGTTGTAGAGATCGACCATGCCGTTGTTGACGTTGACGCCCAGTTCGTCGAACAGCTTGCCGTGTTTTTCGAAGGCTTCCTTGTAGAAGATGCGCACGCAGTGGCCGAACACGATGGGGTGCGACACCTTCATCATCGTGGCCTTCACGTGCAGCGAGAACATCACGCCGGTCTTGCGCGCGTCTTCGATTTCCTTCTCGTAGAAGGCCAGCAGGGCCTTCTTGCTCATGAACATCGAGTCGACGACTTCGCGGTCGAGCAGCGAGACCTTGGACTTGAGCACGATGGTCTTGCCGCTCTTGGTGATGAGCTCCATCTTCACGTCGCGCGCCTTGTCCAGCGTCATCGACTTCTCACCGTGGTAGAAGTCGCCGTGGTGCATGTGCGAGACGTGCGAGCGCGAGGCCTGGCTCCAGTCGCCCATGCTGTGCGGGTTCTTGCGCGCGTATTCCTTGACGGCGCGCGGGGCGCGGCGGTCGGAGTTGCCTTCGCGCAGCACCGGATTCACGGCGCTGCCCGTGCACTTGTTGTAGCGCGTGCGGATGTCTTTTTCTTCGTCGGTCTTCGGGCTTTCCGGGTAGTCCGGAATCTTGTAGCCCTTGTCCTGCAGTTCCTTGATCACCGCCTTCAGCTGCGCCACCGACGCGCTGATGTTGGGCAGCTTGATGATGTTGGCTTCGGCCTTGAGCGTGAGCTTGCCCAGTTCGGCCAGGTCGTCGGAGACGCGCTGTTCTTCGCTCAGGTGTTCGGGGAAGGCGGCCAGCACGCGCCCGGCCACCGAGATGTCGCGCGTGGCGACATTGATGCCGACCGGCGCGGCAAACGTGCGAATGATCGGCAGGAACGCACTGGTGGCCAGCAGCGGTGCTTCGTCCGTCAGGGTGTAGATGATGGTGGGTTGCTGGCTGCTCATTTCTATCTCCAGATTTGGTTAGGGTGGCCGCGTTCTGCGCGGCACGCGTCGCTCAGGGACCGGATCATCGGACCAACCCGTGATTTTGCTTTCAGCGCTTTCACCAAGCCCCCGTTTTTGCAAGCCCAGTCTCACGATGCAAAAAGGAATCAAAAAAAATCGCGGGCAATCGGCGGGCAATAAGCAAAAAGGGCTCGAAGGTCACCCTTCGAGCCCTTTGTTCAGCCACGAACGCTCAAGCGAAATTGGCTTCAGCGAAGGACCAGTTGACCAGCTTGTCGAGGAAGGTCTCGACGAACTTGGGACGCAGGTTGCGGTAGTCGATGTAGTAGGCGTGTTCCCACACGTCCACGGTCAGCAGGGCCTTGTCGGCGGTGGTCAGCGGGGTGCCGGCAGCGCCCATGTTGACGATGTCGACCGAGCCGTCGGCCTTCTTCACCAGCCAGGTCCAGCCCGAGCCGAAGTTGCCCACGGCGGACTTGACGAAGGCTTCCTTGAAGGCGGCGTAGCTGCCGAACTTGGCGGTGATGGCCGCGGCCAGCGCGCCGGAAGGCTCGCCACCACCGTTGGGCTTCATGCAGTTCCAGAAGAAGGTGTGGTTCCAGATCTGGGCGGAGTTGTTGTAGATGCCGCCGCTGGACTTCTTGATGATGGACTCGAGGTCCATGTTTTCAAACTCGGTGCCCTTTTGCAGGTTGTTGAGGTTGACCACATACGCGTTGTGGTGCTTGCCGTGGTGAAACTCCAGCGTTTCGCGGCTGTAATGCGGCGCCAGGGCGTCCAGGTCGTAGGGCAGTTTCGGGAGGGTATGTTCCATGGGGTTCCTCTTGCGTTGGTGTTGTGAAAGTGCGCACTCGGCCAGGGGCTGCAACGCCGCCAGGCCGTTGGACCGTGCATTGTAGGCACGGTCATTGAGGGCACGGCGAGCAGGGTTACTTGGGCTCAGCCACGGTCCACGTGAAGGCCGATGCGGCCATCGGCCAGCGTGGCTTGCAGGGCCTGACCGGGCCGGGTCTGTGCGGTGCTGGTGACGGCCTGACCGTGCTCGTCGGTCAGGAACGCGTAGCCGCGCTCCAGCACGAGTTGCGGGTCCAGCAGACCCAGCGCGGCCTGCGCGCGTTGCAGGCGCTGTCGCTGCACGTCCATCGAGCGTTGCAGGGACGGCGGCAAGGCGTTGGCCAATACCTGCAAGCGGTTGCGGTGCTGGTGCGCCGCCAGCAACAACCCGCTCTGCAGACGGTGCTGCAGACCAGAGAGTTGCTGCAGGCTGTCGTGCAGACGACCCGAGGGACGCCCCATGCGCTGGGCCAGGCGGTCCAGCCGTTGGCCGCGCTGGTCCAGGGCGCTGCGAACGCCGTCGTCCATGCGCTCGCGCAGGTACGCCAGTTCGCCGAGCCGCTGCTCGCGCGCGGGCGCGCACAACTCGGCGGCGGCGGTGGGCGTGGGAGCGCGCAGGTCGGCGACGAAGTCGACCAGGGTGAAGTCGGTCTCGTGCCCGACACCGCTGACCACCGGCATGGGCGCCTGCGCCACGGTGCGCACCAGGGTCGGGTCGTTGAACGACCACAGGTCTTCCAGCGAACCACCCCCGCGCACCAGCAGCAAGACCTCGCTTTCGCCGGTGTCGGCGTGGCGTCGGTAGGCGCCCTGCAAGGCAGCGCAGAGTTCGGCTGGCGCCTGGGTGCCCTGCACCGAGGCCGGGTAAATGACCACCGGAATGTGCGGCACGCGGCGCCTGAGCGCGGTGACCACGTCGCGCAAGGCCGCCGCGCCCAGCGAGGTCACCACACCGATGCTGCGTGGCTGCGCCGGTAGCGGCCGCTTGCGCGCGGCATCGAACAGGCCCTCGGCTTCGAGCTGGGCCTTGAGCTTGAGGAACTGTTCGAACAAGGCGCCCTGCCCCGCGGGCTGCAGCGTCTCGACGATGAGTTGCAGATCGCCGCGCGGGCCATACACGTCGAGCTTGCCGCGCGCCTCCACCAATTGGCCATCGCGCGGGGCGAACGTGAGCTGCTCGGCCGAGCGGCGAAACAGGGCGCAGCGGACCTGGCCGGTGTCGTCCTTGAGCGAGAAGTAGCAATGCCCGCTGGCCGCGCGCGAGAAGCCGGAAAGTTCGCCGCGCACGGCCACTGGATTGAACCGGGCGGAGAGTGTGTCCGCCACGGCTCGCATCAGCGGCCCAACTGCCCATACGCGCCGCGCCGATGGCGCATCGGCGCCGAAAAATGGCTCAGACAAGGGCTTCTCCAGCGCAAATGTGTCCACAGCCCGCACCAACGCTGGCGTTGCCGATCGAAAGCGTAACAACCGCGCGCCATGACGCCAAGGGCGTTGATTCCAAAGCGTTTTGCACTGCCTGTTTTGTCATCGATGCGTCGCCAGCCCAGCGTGGCCTTGCGTTTGGCGAAAATGAAAGGGGGTTTTTCACAAAGTTATCCACAGAATCTGTGCATCAGCGGGGACTGAAGGCGGCCCGAGCGCGGGACCGCAAAGCAATGGCCGAGCGGCCGTGATTTGCAGAGGGGCGGTGGTGGGCTGAGACATAATCCGTCGACCATTCAAGGTCACTGAAACCGGTGGCAATCGCCTGCAATCGTCTGGAGCCCTGATTTGTTTTCCATCATACAAGCGGCCGGTTGGCCGATCTGGCCCCTGATCATCTGTTCCGTGCTGGGCATGGCGCTGGTCATCGAGCGTTTTGTCAGCCTCAAGACGCGCAAGATCGCCCCGCCCAAGTTGCTCGACGAAGCCATCATGGTGTCGCGCAACGGCATTCCCGGTCCGGACGTGGTCAAGCAGCTGGAACAGAACTCGGTGCTGGGCACGGTGCTCGCCACCGGCTTTCGCACCTACAACATCAACCCGCGCGCGAGCGAGGACGATCTGCGCGCCAGCCTGGAAGGCGCGGGCCGCGAGGCCGCCGCGAAGCTGCAGAAATACCTGGGCGCACTGGCCACCATCGCCTCGGCCGCTCCCCTGCTCGGCCTGTTCGGCACGGTCATCGGCATGATCGAGATCTTCGGCTCACAAGCCGTCGAGGGCGCGGGCGTGGTGCCCGGCATGGGCAATCCGGCCCAGCTCGCTCACGGCATTTCCATCGCGCTGTACAACACCGCGTTCGGGCTGGTCATTGCCATTCCGGCGTTGATCTTCTGGCGCTACTTCCGCGCACGGGTGGACAGCTACCTGCTCGGCATGGAGCTCGCCTCCGAGCGCTTCGCGCGGCACCTGCTGGCCCTGCGGAAGCCCACGCTATGAACTTCCGGCGTGGCGAGCGCGATGAGCCCGAGATCAACCTGATCCCGTTCATCGACATCCTGCTGGTGGTGCTGATCTTCCTGATGCTCACCACCACCTACAGCAAGTTCACCGAGCTCAAGGTGAACCTGCCCACGGCCGATGCCCAGGCGCCCAAGCAGAACCCGAGCGAAATCGTGGTGGCGGTGGGCAGCGATGGCCGCTACTCCATCAACCGCCAGGTGGTCGAGGGCGCGAGCGTCGAGGTCTTGACCCGGGTGCTCTCGATGGCCTCGCAGGACAACCGCGAAACCGTCGTCATCATCAGTGCCGACGCGGCCGCCACCCACCAGTCGGTCATCAACGTGATGGACGCCGCGCGCCGCGCCGGCCTGATCCAGATCACGTTTGCCACGCAGCAGTCGGGCCGCGCCCGAGGCAAATCCTGACGCGGGCACTCCGCCCCCGGAGCCAGGCATGAATCAGGGTGCCGGGGCCACGCGGCGACAGGCCGGCTGGCTGCAGGCCGCACAGCACCGCGGGCTGCTCAGCGGCCTGCTCTGGCCCGTTTCCCTGGTGTACCGCGGCCTGATGGGCATCCGCCGACGTCTTTATGCCATGGGCGTGTTGCAGGTGCATCGCCTGGACGTGCCCGTCATCGTCGTGGGCAACGTGGTGGTGGGCGGCGCGGGCAAAACGCCCTGCACCATCGCCCTGGTGAACCACCTGAGCGCGCAAGGCTGGCGACCCGGTGTGGTGTCGCGCGGCCACGGCCGCCAGAGTGTCGGCGTGGCCGCGGTCCAAGCCGCATCGTCGGCCACCGAGGTGGGCGACGAACCCCTGTTGATGCACCGACGCACCGGGGTCCCGGTGTGCGTGGCCTCGCGCCGGGCAGACGCGGCGCGTGCGCTGCTCGCGGCGCACCCGCATGTGAACGTGCTGGTCTGTGACGACGGCTTGCAGCACCTTGCCCTGGGCCGAGACCTCGCCATCGTGGTCTTCGACGACCGTGGCGTGGGCAATGGCTGGACGCTGCCCGCGGGGCTGTTGCGCGAACCCTGGCCGCCACGCCCGGGCGCCCCGTTTCGGCCCGACATGGTCCTGCGGCAAACCCGCGAGGGTGGGACCGGCTCGACCGTCGACGCGGTGGACATGCCGGCCTTCAACGCCGTGAGGCGCCTGGCCGCCGACGCCATCGGGCCACAAGGCCAGCGCATGCCGCTGGCACAACTGCAAGGGGAGCCCGTGACGGCCGTTGCCGGCATTGCGCGGCCGCGCGTCTTCTTCGACATGTTGCGCGACCGCGGCCTCGCGCCGGTGCAGGAAGTCCCGCTGCCGGACCACGCGGACCCGACCGCGTATGCCGAGGTGTTGCGCGGTGCGGGCCATGTCCTGGTCTGCACGGAAAAGGACGCGGTCAAGCTCTTTCCCCTGATGCCGCCCGACGGGCCTCGGCAGGCCTGGGCCGTGCCGCTGGAACTCCAGCCCGACCCCGCGTTCTTCGCCGCGGTCGACGCCCATCTGGCGGCGCTCCAGACCCGGCGTTGACGCGCCCACCGCGACTATCATCGCGCGATGGACACCAAACTGCTTGAACTGCTGGTCTGCCCCGTCACCAAAGGCCCCCTGATCTTCGATCGCGAGAAGCAGGAACTGCTCTCGCGCAGCGCGCGCCTGGCTTACCCGGTGCGGGACGGCATCCCGATCCTGCTCGAACACGAAGCCCGCACGCTGAGCGACGAAGAAGCGGCCCGACCTTCCGCGCCTGCACCGCTGGCATGAGCGTCCAAGGCGCGACCCAAGGCTTCACCGTCCTCATCCCGGCGCGGCTGGCATCGTCCCGCCTGCCCGACAAGCCGCTGGCCGATATCGCCGGCATGCCGATGGTGGTGCGCGTGGCGCAGCGCGCGATGCACAGCGGCGCGAGCCGCGTCGTCGTGGCGGCCGACGACGCGCGCATCGTCGAGGCTTGCGCCGCCCACGGCGTGCAAGCCCTGCTCACCCGCACCGACCACGCCTCCGGCAGCGATCGCCTGGCCGAAGCCTGCACCCAGCTCGGCCTGCCCGACGGCGCGGTGGTGGTCAATGTGCAGGGCGATGAACCGCTGATCGAGCCGGCGCTGATCGACGCGGTGGCCGCTGAACTGCAACGCCGCAGCGACTGCGTGATGAGCACGGCCGCCCATGCCATCGCCAGCACGGCCGACTTTCTCAACCCCAATGTCGTCAAGGTGGTGCTCGACCGCCTGGGCACCGCGCTGTATTTCAGCCGCGCGCCCATCGCCTGGTGGCGCGACGGCATGGCGCCGCTGCTGGAAAGCAGTCCCGGCGCGGCGCTGCCCTCACCCGCGCCCTTGCGCCACATCGGCATCTACGGGTACCGCGCCGGCTTCCTGCGCCAGTTCCCGTCGCTGGAGCCAGCACCGCTCGAACACACGGAATCGCTGGAACAACTGCGCGTCCTGTGGCACGGGCAACGCATCGCGGTGCACCTGACCGAGCACGCCCCAGGCCCCGGCGTGGACACCCCGGAAGATCTGCGGCGCGTGCGCGAACTGCTGCTCGCCAGACGCTGACATCGGCCACCACCAGGCCCTGGCCTGTCAGTTTGGGCGTAGGGAGCCCATGCTATCCTCGACTGGATATCCCGACGGCCATGCCCGGGACCCGCGCGAGACACGCGGTGACGCCATTGAAACTATGAACGAAGGAAGACGATGAGACTGATTCTGTTGGGCGCGCCGGGTGCCGGCAAAGGAACGCAAGCCACGTTCATCTGCCAAAAATACGGCATCCCGCAGATCTCCACCGGCGACATGTTGCGCGCCGCCGTGAAGGCCGGCACCCCCTTGGGTCTGCAAGCCAAATCGGTGATGGAATCTGGCGGACTGGTCAGTGACGACCTGATCATCAATCTGGTCAAGGAACGCATCGCGCAGGCCGACTGCGCCAACGGCTTCCTGTTTGACGGCTTCCCACGCACCATTCCGCAGGCCGACGCGATGAAGGCCGCTGGCGTGAAGCTGGACTACGTGCTGGAAATCGACGTGCCGTTCGACGCCATCATCGAGCGCATGAGCGGCCGCCGCTCGCACCCGGCCTCGGGCCGCACCTACCACGTCAAGTTCAACCCGCCCAAGGTGGCCGGCCAGGACGACGTGACCGGTGAGCCGCTGATCCAGCGCGAAGACGACAAGGAAGAAACCGTGAAGAAGCGCCTGGAGGTCTACAGCGCGCAAACGCGCCCGCTGGTGGACTACTACAGCAGCTGGGCCCGCAACAACGCGGCCGACGCACCGAAATACCGCGCCATCAGCGGCACGGGCTCGGTGGAAGACATCACGGCGCGCGTGTTCGAGGCGCTGTCGAAGTAAGCCATCGCGCGTCGACCCGAAACCCGGCCGCGTGCCGGGTTTTTTTGTGCTGCGGCCCTCAGGCCGGACTGGAGCGCAGGCCGTAGGTCTTGCCGTCGAGGAACAGATACTCGGCACGCAGAATCGCCTCGCCCTTCTCGTCCTTGAAGGTGAAGCCCACCACCGACAGCGGCGTGCCGTTCCTGATTTCAGGCATCTGCCACTGGCCCAGGCGAAACAACGGTGCGAGCTCGATCTCCCAACGGCGGTCGCGCCGGGTGGGCAGCACGGTTTTCGCGAGCAGCGCCGGGCCGTCGATGGCGGCGGTCTGTGCCGGCAGACTGCGTTGCGCCAGGTCGGCCGGCAGGCGCAAGGTCTCCGGCACCTCCAGCACCAGTTCCACGTGCGGATTGCGCCAGCGCACGTTGGCCGCGCGGCCCTCCAGGTAGAGCGGGCGGTCCTGGTCGAAACTGCTCCAGCCGTGGTGGGCCTGTGCGGCAGCGCCCCAGCCGCCCAGCCCCAGCGCCACACCGGCCTGGATCACTTCACGTCGTTGCATGCTCATCTCCTTCACACGTAGCCAATCCAGCGGCCGCAGGTCAGCACCAGCAGCCACAGCACCGTCGACAGCAGCATCAGAACGCGCGCCATGCGGTCCTGCCGCTGCAGCGAGCGGCGGGCGTGGAACCAGCCAGCGTTGCACCCCGCCAGCATGATCAATGCCATCTTGGCTATGAACACGCGGTTGTCCAGCAGTTCCCCGGCCTGGGTACCGAACATCAGAAGACCCGATGCCGCCGCCATCGAGAAACCCAGCGCCACGACGCTCAGGCTCAGCCGGGCCAGGGGCTCGATCGGCAAGGCCGTGCCCCAGCCAAACACCCGCAATTCCAGGATCGTCAGATTGCCCAGCAGCAACGCCACCCCGAGCAGGTGGACCACCTCCAGCATCGGATAGGCCCAGGGGTGAGCACCGAGGGCCGCGAACATGGCTTCTTCAGCTGGCGAGCAACTCGAGCGCCAGCGCCAGCCGCGCCTTGACCGGCGAGAGGCCCTGCGAATGGTCGAACGCCAGGCCGGCATGCGGCACCACCCTGCCCCGCGCGCAACGGCTGGCCAGCACCACGCGCACACCACCCGCCCGCGCTTCGTTCAAAGCCTCGGTCAATGATTGATGCACCGTCCCGTTGCCGGTGGCCGCGACCACAATGCCGCGCAGCGGGCGGGATGGCGCCGCCTGCGCCAACAGCGCGCGAACCACACTGCCGTCCGCATCGGCATGGCTGGTGACGAGTTCGACACGCGGAAGCACGTCGGCGGCCATGAACCGCGTGAGGACATCGGAAGAAGTCTGGTCGGGTGCGGTGCCCCAGGGTCGAAAGCTGCGCACCTCACCTTCCTCCACGCAGGCCAGCGGACCGGCGTCACCCGAATCGAACGCGTTGAGTTGGTAGGTGTGCACCTTGGCCACATCGCGCGCGCTGTGCACCTGCCCCGCGCAGACCACCACCACCCCGCCGCCCGTGGCTTGCCGGGCCACGGCCACTGCGTCACTGATGTTCTGCGGGCCGTCCGGCGCCAGGGCCGAGGCGGGTCGCATGGCGCAGGTCAGCACCACCGGCTTGCGCGGCTGCAGCACCTGCTGCAAGACGAAGGCGGTCTCCTCCAGCGTGTCGGTGCCGTGCGTCACCACCACGGCCGGAACAGTGGGGTCGTTCAGGTGCACCGACAGCTGGCGAACCAGCGCCTGCCACACCGGCAAGCCCATGTCCTTGCTGTCGACCTGGGCCACCTGCTCCACCGTCAACGGCAGGCCCGCCAGCGCCGGCACGGCCGCCACCAGGTCGGCCACCGACACCTGTCCGGCCACATAGCCCACGTTGTCGCCCGCCTGGGACGCCCGCCCGGCGATCGTGCCGCCGGTGCCCAGGATCACGAGCCGCTGGGCCCGGTTTGCATCCACCACTTGCCAATCCTTTGAAACTGGTTAAAAATACAGCCACTGGATAAGAAAACAGGTGTTCAACCGCCCAGCGGCGCACCGGCTTCTCCACAAGGCGCTTTACCCCTGGCACCCACGTTTTCAACGAGGTCCCCCATGCTTGACATGCCCCACATCGCTCCCAAGCTCACCGCACGGCAACAGCAGATTCTGGAATTGATCCAGAGCGCCATCGCCCGCACCGGCGCGCCGCCCACCCGGGCCGAAATCGCGAGCGAGCTCGGCTTCAAGTCGGCCAACGCGGCCGAAGAGCATTTGCAGGCGCTCGCGCGCAAGGGTGTCATCGAGCTGGTCAGCGGCACATCGCGCGGCATCCGCCTGCGCAGCGAAGACCTGCAATCCATCAACGACTCACGCGGGCGCCAGCTTACACTGCCGCTCCCCAGCCTGACCCAGCTGATATTGCCCCTCATTGGCCGCGTCGCCGCCGGCTCGCCCATCCTGGCGCAAGAGCATGTGGACCAGACCTACCAGGTCGAGCGCAGCCTGTTTCAGCGCACGCCCGACTACCTGCTCAAGGTGCGCGGCATGTCCATGCGCGACATCGGCATCATGGACGGCGACCTGCTCGCCGTGCAATCCACCAAGGAAGCCAAGAACGGCCAGATCGTGGTGGCCCGCCTGGGCGATGACGTCACCGTCAAGCGCTTCATGCGGCGCCAGCACCTGATCGAACTGCACGCCGAAAACCCCGACTACAAAACCATCGTGGTCGAACCGGGGGAACCCTTCGAAATCGAAGGCCTCGCCGTGGGCCTGATCCGCAACAGTTTCCAGCTCTGACCGATCCCGATCAGAGTCGCCTCAGCAGGTGGCGGGCGTTTTGTCCCGCGGGTTGATCGCAACCCGCACCGAGGACACATCCCTGCAGAGGCGCGTTTGTTTGCAATCCTGCCTGTGTTCAACCCCACCAATGGAGTTTCACATGGGAAAACTTTTCACCACCAACACCTGGCGCGCCCCTCTGCAGTTGATCGACTGCTGGCTGCCTGCGCCGTCCGTCCGCAGCGCGCAAGCCGCCGCCAACGAGCCGCTGGTCACGCGGGCCGTGCAGCGTTTTGCGCGCGCCGGCTGGTTGGGCCGTGCCACGCTCGCCAGCACATCGCCCACGCGGTACAGCACCACGTCGCCCACTCCCAGCACGCCGTGCCGCGTGCGCGTGCTGCGCCAGACCGAGTCGGCCGGCGTGCACCACGCGGGTGGTGTCAGATTGGTCATCTCGGGACGCATCAACGACGTGTGCGCCGAACTCGACCGCCTCGCCGACCAGGAAAGCCTGCGCGCCACGCGCGTGGCCTGAAGCGGCCTGCGCCGCTTGCGCCAGAAGCCCGCCCGTTGCGCCACGGTCCGACAGGCTGGGCGGGCCAACCACCCCTTCGGCGCAGCGCCGAGGTGCCCGGCACGGGAAGGCACAATACGGCCCATGAATATCGTGATCCTTGATGACTATCAGGACGCCGTGCGAAAGCTGCGTTGTGCCGAGAAACTGGAGCCCTTTCCAGCCAAAGTTTTCACCAACACCGTCAAGGGCGTGGGCCAGTTGTCCATTCGCTTGCGCGACGCCGATGTGCTGGTGCTGATCCGGGAGCGCACCGTCATCACGCGCCAGCTCGTCGAAAAACTGCCCCGGCTCAAACTGATCGCCCAGACCGGCCGCGTGGGCGGCCATGTTGACGTGGCGGCCTGCACCGAGCGCGGCATTGCGGTGGCCGAGGGCGTGGGTTCGCCGGTGTCCACCGCGGAGCTCACCTGGGCGCTGATCATGACGTCGATGCGCCGCATTCCGCAGTACGTCGCCAACCTCAAACACGGCGCCTGGCAGCAAGCCGGCCTGAAGGCGGCGGCCATGCCCGCCAACTTCGGGCTGGGCATGGTGCTCAAGGGCAAAACCCTGGGCATCTGGAGCTACGGCCGCATCGGCCAGATCGTGGCCGGCTATGGCCGGGCCTTCGGCATGCGGGTCGTCATCTGGGGCAGCGAAGAGAGCCGGGCCCGCGCGGCGGCCGATGGCTACGACGTGGCCACCAGCAAAACCGCCTTGTTCGAAGCCGCCGATGTGCTGAGCCTGCACCTGCGCTTGAGCGACGCCAGCGCGGGCTGCGTGACGCAAGAAGACCTGGCGTGCATGAAAACCACCGCGTTGCTGGTCAACACCTCGCGCGCGGAACTCATCCAGCCCGACGCCTTGATCGCCGCGTTGAACCGCGGCCGCCCTGGCCTCGCCGCCATCGACGTGTTCGAGTCGGAACCGATCCTGCAAGGCCATGCCCTGCTGCGCCTGGAGAACTGCATCTGCACGCCGCACATCGGCTATGTCGAGCAGGACAGCTACGAGACGTATTTTTCGGCGGCCTTCGACAACGTCGTCAATTTCATCAAAGGCACGCCGACCCACATCGTCAACCCCGGGGCGCTGCAGGTTCGGCGCTGACCCGCTCCGCCCTTCTCTATAAAAAAAAGCGCCGGCGAATGCCGGCGTTTTTTTATGCCAACGGCACCGCGTGAACGGGTCGCCCGGTGGCCTGGAAAGACCGGAGGTTGTCCATCAGGGCGTCAGCAAGCATCTGTTGCGCATGCTGCGTGGCGCCCCCGACATGAGGCGTCAGCACCGCGTTTGGAAAACGCAGCATCTGCGGCGGCACCACGGGTTCGTCCTCGAACACATCGCTGGCGAAGCCACCCAGCGCGCGCCGTTCCAGCACCGCGCAGAGTGCCGCCTCGTCCACGATGGAGCCACGCGCCACATTGACCAGACAGCCTTCGGGGCCGAGCGCCTGCAGCACACGCGCATCCACGGCGTGGAGGGTCGAGGCATCGGCACGCACCGCCAGCACCAGCACATCGCACCACCGGGCCAGGTCGTGCAGTTGCGCAAAGCTGCGCACACCGGGCAAACCGGGGTCGCGTCGGCTGCAGCAGCCCAGTTCCATCTCGAAGGCCTGTGCCCGCGCCAGAATCCGGCGGCCCACGTCGCCCACGCCAAAGACACCGATGCGCGCACCCGTCAGGCCGCGGGCCGCGGGCAGGCGCTGCTCGGCGTTGCGCCATGCACCCGACGCCACATGCGCCTGGGCCTGCGGCAGACCCCGCAGCAGCGCGATGACAAAGCCCATGGCCAGGTCCGCCACGCTGGCGGAGTTACCGCCCGGTGCACGGCAGACCGCGATGCCGCGGCGCGCCGTGGCCTGCAGATCGATGCCGTCGTACCCACTGCCCCAGCAGCACAGCAGGGCCAGTTGCGGCAGGCCCGCCAGCACGGCATCGCCCGTGGGCAGCGAGCCGCGCGTGATGGCCACGGTCGCTTGCGCCCACCACGCATCGGACGGCAAAGCCACCCGATGGCCCGCGCCCTCCAGGTCCTGGACCAGGCGCTGCGGCATGGGCGCCAGCAAGGCGATGACCAGCGACGCGGGTTTCGCGGTGGCGTCCATGCTCGCCGTGCTCACTTTTTCGCGCTGCCAATGCGCGCCAGGAACTCGCGCCGCGAGGCCACTTCCGCTTCCACGTGGCGCTGCATCTGCGCGCTGGTGAAGCCCACGGGCACCTGCATGTTCGCCTTCATGAAGCTCTGCCATTCGGCCGAAGCTTCCACCTTGTCCAGCGCGGCGTTCAACGTGGCCAGCACCTCTGGCGGCGTGCCACGCTTGACCAGCAAGCCGCGCCAGATTTCTTCGACCACGTCAAACCCTTGCTCCTTGTAGGTCGGGACATCGGGGAAGTTCTTGTCGCGCGTGGGCGCGCTGATGCCCAAGAGGCGCATCTCGCCTTTCTGTATCTGCCCCAGCGCCGAACTCGGCGTGATGCCCACCGCGTCGACATGTCCGCCCAGCACCGCGAGCACGGCCTGGTTGCCGCCGTTGAACGGCACCCAGACGGCTTCGAAGCCGGCCTTCTGCTGCAGCCGGTACAGCACGTACTGGTGGAACCCGGCCGCGGCGAAGCCGCCGATCGTGACCTTGCTCGGGTCCGCCTTCAAAGCCGTCACCAGGTCCTTCAGGTTTTTGTACGGGCTGTTCGCCGCCACCGCCATGCTGGACGGTTCGGCCTGCAGGCCACGGAAAAAGAGAAAATCCGACGCCTTGAGGGTCGACGCCGGGTCTGCCAGCAAGAACGAGGTCGACCCCGTGGCCGTGACCAGCGTGTAGCCGTCCGCCGGCAGATTGGCCGCCAGGGACATCCCCACCGTCCCGGTGCCGCCGACGCGGTTCTCCACCACGACCGGCACCTTCAATACCTCCCCCAACTGCTTGCCCACCGCGCGCGCCATCGCATCCAGCGGCGAGCCCGCCGCCGCGGTGCAGAGGATGCGGATGGGCTGGTTGGGGAAGGTCGCGGCGCTGGCTGCCACAGCCGTCAGTGCGATCAGGGCTGCGATCACGATTCGAAAGAACTTCATGACGTGTCTCCAATGGATGTTTTGAAATACCGGGCTTGGACTACTCGACGCCCGCCACCACCGCGTCTTCGCTGGCGCGGAAACTGCGCGGCGTGTAGGACTTGCCGGGATGCGCGCGCACCACTTCTTCGGCGATCTCCAGGCCCAGGCCCGGCCCCGTCGGCAAGTCGATGTAGCCGTTCTTCGGCACCAGCGGGTTGCGCGCGACGACGCTGCCGAACGACTCGTAGGGCAGGAAGTACTCGGTGATGATGAAATTGGGCATGCAGGCGGCCGCATGCACCGTGGCCGAGAGCGAGAGCGTCGTGGAGTTGTAGTTGTGCGGCGAGACCGCGACCAGCTCGGTTTCCGCCGCCGCCGCGATGTGGCTCAGCTCCAGAATGCCGCCGCAGTTCGACACATCGGGGTTGATGATGTCCACGCAGCGCGCACCCAGCAGACGGCGGAAATCGGCACGCCCGTAGAGCGCCTCGCCACTCACCACCGGAATGTCGGTGGCGCGGCGCACCTCGCCCAGGGCCTCCAGATTCTCGCTCGGGCAAGGCTCCTCGAACCAGTAGATGTCGAACTCCTGCACGGCCTTGGACAGCTCGATGGCGGCCGAGGGCGACAGGCGCCGGTGGATGTCGAGCAACAGGTCCACCTTCGGCCCCACGGCATCGCGCACCGCCTTCACGACGGCCGCCGCATGGCGGATGTGCTCGCGTGGCACATGGGTGCGCCAGGGCCGTGGCAGCGGGTCGAACTTCAGCGCATCAAAGCCCTGCTTCACCACCTTCTCGGCGGCTGCCGCGAAGTCGGCCGGCGAGGACATCTTGTAGCTCCAGCCGTTGGCATACACGCGGATGCGCTGGCGGCACGTGCCGCCCAGCAGGTTGTAGACCGGCTGCTGCGCGACCTTGCCCGCGATGTCCCACAGCGCCTGCTCCAGGCCGGAGACGGCACACCAGAACTCCAGCGAGGAGCGGCGCTGCGCGTAGTCGTCGTACGCGATCTGCAGGAAGTGGCGGATGTTCCAGGCTTCGCGGCCCACCAGGTACTGGCCGAGCGATTCGACCTGCGACGCGATGGCGCCATCGCGGTCGTACTGGCTGTAGGCCTCGCCCCAGCCGACAACCCCGTCGCTGGTTTCCACGCGCACAAACACCAGGTTCTTGCGCCAACCCGGGTGCACGGGCAGGCATTCCACTTTCACGATTTTCACGGCGAGGTCTCCATCGGTTCATGCAGGCCGGGGCGGCACTGCTGAGCGCACTCTAGCGATTCGCACAGATAACGTAAATAATAGGTTTATCGCATCCACCAATAATTGAAAGTTATCTCCATGCGCTTTCAGCGTCGCCACATGGAAGTCCTTGTCACGATCGCCGACAGCGGCTCGATCCACAAGGCAGCCCAGCAGCTGGACATCAGCCAGCCCGCGGTGTCGAAGGTGCTGGCCGACATCGAGTCGAGCTTCGGCGCCAGGCTGTTCGAGCGCACCGCCGCCGGCAGCGTGTTGACGGACAAAGGCCAGGCCCTGGTGGCGCAGGCGCGCTTCCTGGTGCGCAGCATCGAACGCATGGACCTCGCGGCGCAGTCCGAAGCCGTGGTGGTGCGCGTGGGCTGCATTCCCCGCTCCATGCGCACGCTGATGCCGCACATCGTCAACCGGTTGTCCCAACAAGCGCACTACAAGCTGCAGGTGATCGAAGGCGCCTCAGCCGCATTGCACACGGCCATCCAGCGCGCGGGCCTGGACTTCGCCGTCATGCGCCATGTGGGCGGCGAAGACGCCATTGGCCGGCAACTGGTCGCGGAGCGGCTGTACGACGAACGCCCGCTGGTCGTCGCCTCGGCCCGGCATCCGCTCGCCAAGCGCCGACAGGTGCCGCTGCGCAGCCTGCTGCAACACCGCTGGGCCCTGACCGCCGCGCACACCACCTCCCGAAACGTGCTGGACCGTTTCTGTCAGGAGCAAGGCATGCCCCTCATTCAGCCTTTTGTGGAAACCGGCAGCCTGGACACCAGCGCGGCGCTGGTGACGTCAACGGACTTGCTGTCCTTGCTACCCGAATCCGTGGCGCGCCTCTACGAAGGCATGGGTTTGGTGAGCGTGCTGCGCGTGGCGCCCGCCTTGCCGAGCACCGCCGTGCTGCTGGTGTCCGATCCGCAGGCCGTCAACGACCCCACGCTGATGGCGTTCCGCCAGCTGGTGCTGGAAGCGGCGGCCAGTGCGCGCGAGAGCTTGTCGCGGCACTGAGCCGCTCTTTCAGGAGCGGTCTTTTCGCGCCCGGTTCTGCTCGTCCAAGGCGTCCGGCACCTCATCGTCGGGCGGCATGAAATCCACGATCTCGAAATCCATCAGGTTCCCCTCGATGTCCGCGTCCCTGCGGACATACCGAACCGCAGGCTCAACAGGCGGGCTCACCTCCGGCAGCGAGGCCTCGAAGGCGGACGCATCGTCGAACAGTTCGTCCAGGTTGATGTCCAGCCCCACGTGCGATGACACTGGTTGCATCCGGTCCAAGGGCAGTGGCATCGGCTCCGTGTTGCGGCCACCGGCCGCGTCGCTCGGGTCGCCGAGCAGCCGGCCTTCGGCCTTGAGGGGCCGCATGCGGGTGTGGCGGAACTCGGGCTGCCGCGCGGCGACGGCGGCAGGGTCGTCGCGCTGGATCAGGTCCTTGGCGATGGCATGCAGCAGCAGCTCACGGTATGCCTCGAGGTCAAACACCTCCACCTGATCGTCGTCGGCGTCGCGGAAGATCGAGCCTTCGATCAGGTCCAGCACACGCGGCTGCGGCCACAGCGTCTGGATGCGGCTGAAGGCCGTTTCATAGGCTTCCAGGCCGCGGCCCTCGGCCGAATAGTGGTTGAACGGTGGCGCGCCCGCATTGAACACATGGTTGAACTCGTCGCGCAGCGCGTCGTAGTCCTCGCGGCGATCCAGGCGGTGGTACAGCTTGAACAGGTCCAGGTACGCCAGCGGGCTGGGCTCGTGGCTTTCGGCCAGGTGGTTGCGCAGCACCTGGATGGCCCGCTCGTCTTCACCGAGCGACACGAAGAAGTCGGCCTGTTGCTGCACATCGAACAACTCTTCGGCCGCCACCGAACGCGACACCCCCAGGGCGCTGGCCGAGAAATCGCGCCGATCGCGCGCTGGAGGCGGCGGCACCTGCACACCCGCGCGCACGGTTTCGGCCATGTCGTCGTCCTGCTCGTCCGCACCCGGCAGGCTGTCCAGCGACGAGTCCGGGTCGGGATCGAAGCGGTGCTCGGCGCGTTTGGGGGCTTTCCCCTTGCGCAGACCCGCAGCAGGGCCGCCCTGGGCCACAGCGGCCTTTTCCGCTTTCTCGGCCTCCTCTGGCGACCACCAGGCGCGCGAGGCACTCGACGCGTCCACCGCCGGACGGCGGCGCCACACCACCAGCAGCGCCAACAGCGACAGCAGCAGGAGCCCGCCCAGCAGGTAGACCAGCCAATTGCGGTAGCGCTGGTCCCGCGCCTGCGCCACCTGTGCGTTGAGCTCGGCCAGGCGCGCCTGCGCCTGGGTCTGGGCATCGCGCAATTGAGCGGCTTCGGCGTTCAGCGCGACCAGCTTGCGGGCGTCTTGCAACACTTCTTCGGGCGACGCATTGACCGCTTTCCACAGCAGCCCGGCGGCGGCCCGCGCCTCTTCCGACGTGCCGGGCTCGCTCAACAGCAAGGGAGAGAGTTTGAGCACCGGATCGCGCTCGATGTTCAGGCTCAGATCGATCGGGTCCAGTTGAAGACGCGGGGTGGCCGCGACCACCGGGGCCGTGGGACGGCGCACCACGCTGGGTGCGCGCGGCGCGCTCGCCGAGGCCGTCGCCTGGCGATCGCGCGGCACAGTCCGCGTGGCCGCACGGGCGGAAGAAGACGGTGCGGTGCTGCCCGCGCCGGCAGCACCCGAGGCGCCGGGCGCTGCCGCGGTGGGCGACTCCACGCTCGGCACCGCCGGGAGCACCACCGAGGGCGTGGATGCGCGCGCGCCCGGTGACGGCAGCGGCTCGGTCAGCGGATCGGCCAGCAGGACATAGCGCCGGGTGAAAGCCGTGTCGCACCCTGCCCGCACATACAGCGTGACGAAGGGTTCGTTGATCGCCTGCGACGACTGGATGCGCACCGAGGCTTGCGCATCGGGGGCCGTTTTCTGTGGCGTGAGGCGCACGACAGACCGCGACAATTGCACATCACCGTAGTGCACATCGGCATTGAGACACTGGTTGGCAATGTCTTCGCCCGGCGCGAGCATGACCTGAACGCGAACGTCGAGCGGCTGCCCGAGGATGGCGCCCCCACTGTGTCTCCCCAGAGTAACTGCCGAACTGCTCAGCACAGTTGATAGCAAAATACAGCCTGTCCAGATCTGGCGCACGTTGAATGTCCTCATGCTTTTTTCGTCCGGGCATTCTGTCATAGCTCCCGAAGCTTCCCCTTCAAACTACAACTGTTTTCTTATGCACCCCATTTTTCCCCGTGCAGGCATCGTTGGTACCGGCGCCATGGGCCGTGGCATCGCCCAGATGGCGGCCCAGGCCGGCAGCGAAGTGTGGCTTTTTGACGTGCAGGCCGGCGCCGCCGAAGCCGCGCGCACCGCACTGGAATCCACCTGGAATACCCTGGTGGGTAAGAACCGCATGGAAGCCAGCCGCATGCAGGACTGCCTGGCCCGCCTGCGCGTGGCCACGGCGTTGACCGATCTGGCGCCATGCGACCTCGTGGTGGAGGCCGTGGTCGAGCGGCTGGACGTCAAGCAGAAGTTGTTCGCCGATCTCGAAGGCATCGTCCAGCCGGACGCGGTGCTGGCCACCAACACCTCGTCGCTCTCGGTGACGTCCATCGGCGCGGCCCTCCAGCGCCCGGGCCAGCTCGCGGGTTACCACTTCTTCAACCCGGTGCCGCTGATGAAGGTGGTGGAAGTCATCGCCGGCCTCAAGACCAGCGCCGCCGTGTGCCAGCGCCTGACCGACTACACGCGCCAGTTCGGCCACACGCCAGTGTCGGCGCAGGACACGCCCGGCTTCATCGTGAACCACGCGGGCCGGGGCTATGGCACCGAGGCGCTGCGCGTGGTGGGGGAACGCGTGGCCGACTTCGCCACCATCGACCGCATCCTCAAGGACCAGATGGGCTTCAAGCTCGGCCCGTTCGAGCTCTTCGACCTGACCGCGCTGGACGTGTCGCACCCGGTGATGACCTCGATCTACCACCAGTACTTCGAAGAGCCGCGTTACCGCCCGAGCGTGATCACCGCGCAGCGCCTGGCCGGCGGAGTGGTCGGCAAGAAGGTCGGCGAAGGCTTCTACACCTACGACAAGGGCGTGGCCCAGGTGCCCGCCGAACCCGCCACGCCGATGGTGAAAGAACTGCCTCCGGTGTGGGTGTCGCCCAAGGCCGCGCGCCGCGCCGAGCTGTACCAGTTGCTCAAGAACCTGGGCGCCCGCATTGAAACCGCCGCCGCGCCGTCGGACGCGGCGCTCATCCTCGTCGCCCCGCTGGGCATGGACGTGACCACCCTGGCCGCCGTCGAACGGCTCGACGCCACGCGCACCGTGGGCATCGACATGATGCTGGACGACGCCGCCACGCGCCGCCGCGTGCTCGCCACCAACCCCGCCACGCGGCCCGACATGCGCGACGCCGCGCACGCCCTCTTCGCCAGCGACGGCAAGGCCGTGAGCGTGGTGCGCGACAGCGGCGGCTTCGTCACGCAGCGCGTGGTCGCCACCATTGTCAACATCGCGTCCGACATGTGCCAGCAAGGCGTGTGCACGCCCGCCGACCTCGACGTGGCCGTCACACTCGGCCTGGGCTACCCCATGGGCCCGCTGGCCATGGGCGACCGCATCGGACCCACCAATGTGCTGGAGATCCTGTTCAACCTGCAAACGGTCTATGGCGATCCGCGTTACCGTCCCTCGCCCTGGCTGCGCCGCCGCGGGGCGCTGGGCCTGAGCCTGACGCACGAAGAATCGTGATCGCCATCCACACGAACGGAACACGCACCGCATGACCGCCAGCCTCAAAAGCCACAGCCATGGTCAGACCATGGTGCTGACCATCAGCAACCCCGAGCACCGCAACGCACTTGGCCCTGACATGTACGCCGCCGGTGTGGAAGCGCTCAACGCGGCCGAGAGCAGCCCCGAGGTGCGCAGCGTGGTCATCACCGGCGAGGGCGCGCACTTCTGTGCCGGCGGCAACCTGCAGCGGCTGCTGGGCAACCGGCAACTGCCACCCGAGGTGCAGGCGCAAAGCGTTGAAGGCCTGGGCAACTGGATCGAGACCATCCACACGTTTTCGAAACCGGTCGTGGCCGCGGTCGAAGGCGCGTGCGCCGGCGCGGGCTTCTCATTGGCACTGGCCTGCGACCTGATCGTGGCCGCGCAGAACAGCGTGTTCGCCATGTCGTACAGCAGCGTGGGCCTCTCACCCGACGGCGGCGCCACCTGGAGCCTGGTGCGCGCGGTGCCGCGCGCCACCGCGATGCAGTTGCTGCTCGCCGGTGAGCGCATCAGCGCGGAGCGGCTGCTGCAGTTGGGCGTGATCACCCAGGTCAGCGACGCGGGCAACGCGCTTGCCGATGCGTTGGCCCTGTGCGAGCGTCTCAACGCGCGCGCGCCCAATGCGCTGGCCAGCATCAAGGAACTCACCAACGACGCGTCCAGCGCGCCACTGCACGTGCAGCTCGATGCCGAGCGCGACCATTTCGTGCGCAACCTGCACCACGCCAACGCGGGCGAAGGCATCGCGGCCTTCCTGGAAAAGCGGCCCGCCAACTACCGCTGACATCGCGCGGCGCTGCTCTGCGCGCATACCCTGATCCTTGCGCCACGTCCCAGTGGCGACAATGAATCCTTTTCCAGTCACTCAAAAGACAGCCCATGGACGAACCGATTCTGACAATGGAAGAACGCGAGGCGATCAATGGTGGTCGCTGGTTCAACACCCTCTCTCCTTCCCTGCGTCACGACATACTCCGATGCGCCCACGTCAAGCGTTTCAAAGACGGCGAGCTGATCGTCGCGCGCGGCGATCCGGCCACCGAATGGTCGGCCGTGGCGCGTGGGGCGGTGCGCGTGAGCTCCACGTCGCTCTCGGGCAAGCAGATCACGCTGACCTACGTCGAGCCCGGCGTGTGGTTTGGCGACATCGCGATGTTCGACGGCGACCAGCGCACGCACGATGCCTATGCGCATGGCGCGACCACCATGCTGTGCGTGGCACGCACCGATTTCCAGAAGATCCTGGCCACGCACGTCGAGCTGTACGAAGCCCTGATGCGCCTGCAGGCGCGGCGCCTGCGCACCCTCTTCGGCCTGGTGGAAGATCTCAACACCCTGCCCCTGCGCGCGCGCCTGGCCAAGCAGTTGCTGCACCTGGTGCGCAGCTACGGCGTGCCCTGCCTGTCCGATGGCAGCGAGATGCGTATCGGCCTGCAGCTGGCGCAGGAAGAACTGGCGCAATTGCTGGGCGCATCGCGCCAGCGCGTGAACCAGGAACTCAAATCGATGGAGCGCGAGAACGCGATCCGCATCGAGCAGGGTGGCCTGGTCGTGCGAAGCCGCGAAGCGCTCATGCGCATCGCCGAAGCCGAAACCTGAACGCAGCGGTGTCGCAGCGGCAGGTTCGGGCCCCTCAACCCCAACCGGCCTCGAGCCCCGCTGCATGAGCGACACACAGAACTTCGAGGGCACCCGCCCCGTCTCCGGCCAGCACACCTTTGACGTGCCCGCGCTCGAACGCTGGCTGCAGCCCCGCCTGCCGGGCTTTTCCGGCCCGCTCACGGTGGAGATGTTCAAGGGCGGCCAGTCCAACCCGACCTACAAACTCATCACCCCGACGCGCGCCTACGTGATGCGCGCCAAGCCCGGGCCGGTGGCCAAACTGCTGCCCTCGGCGCACGCCATCGAGCGCGAGTTCCGCGTGATGAGCGCGCTGCACGGCACCGGCGTGCCGGTGGCGCAGATGCATGTGCTGTGCGAAGACGAGTCGGTGATCGGCCGCGCGTTCTACGTGATGGAGTGCGTCGATGGCCGCGTGCTCTGGGAACAGTCGCTGCCCGGCATGACGCCCGCGCAGCGCGGCGCCATCTACGACGAAATGAACCGCGTCATCGCCGCGCTGCACACCGTCAAACCACTGGAGATCGGCCTGGAAGGCTACGGCAAACCGGGCAACTATTTCGAGCGCCAGATCGGCCGCTGGAGCAAGCAATACCAGGCCTCCATTACCCAGCCCATTCCCGAGATGGACAAGCTCATGGAATGGCTGCCGCAGAACATCCCTGCCATGGCGCGCGACGAATCCATGGTGTCGGTGGTACATGGCGACTACCGGCTCGACAACCTGATGTTCCACCCGGCAGAGCCGCGCGTGCTCGCCGTGCTCGACTGGGAGCTCTCCACGCTGGGCCATCCGCTGGCAGACTTCAGCTACCACTGCATGTCGTGGCACATCCCGCCCGGCATGTTCCGCGGCATCCAGGGGCTGGACCTGCCCGCGCTGGGCATTCCCTCCGAGGCCGACTACATCGCGCGCTACTGCGAACGCACCGGCATCGCCCGGCCCGAGCAACTCAAGGCCGACTGGAACTTCTACCTCGCCTACAACATGTTCCGCCTCGCGGCGATTCTGCAAGGCATTGCCAAGCGCGTGGAGACCGGTACCGCCTCCAGCGCCCAGGCGAAGGCCTCGGGCGCGGGCGCCCGCCCGCTGGCCGAGATGGCCTGGACATTCGCCAGCGCCGCCCGCTGAACGCCGCCCGTCACCGCATCACCCACTGGAGCCACGATGAACTTCGACTACACCGACAAGGTCAAGCACATGCGCGAGCAACTGCTCGCGTTCATGGACGAACACATCTACCCGAACGAAGCGCGCTTCTTCGAGGAAATCGCGGCCAACCGCGCCAAGGGCAATGCCTGGATTCCCACGGCCATCATCGAAGAACTCAAGCCCAAGGCGCAAAAGGCCGGGCTGTGGAACCTGTTCCTGCCGCGCAGCCCGCGCGCGCCACAAGGCCTGTCCAACCTCGAATACGCCACGCTGTGCGAGATCATGGGCCGCGTGCCGTTTGCCGCCGAGGTCTTCAACTGCTCCGCGCCCGACACCGGCAACATGGAAACCTTCGAGCGCTACGCCAGCGAAGAACTCAAGGACCGATGGCTGGAGCCGCTGCTGCGCGGTGAAATCCGCTCGGCCTTCCTGATGACCGAGCCGGACGTGGCCTCCAGCGATGCCACCAACATCCAGTGCACCATCGAACGCGATGGCGACCACTACGTCATCAACGGCCGCAAGTGGTGGTCCTCCGGCGCGGGCGACCCGCGCTGCGCGGTCTACATCCTCATGGGCAAGACCAACCCCGATGCACCGCGCCACTCGCAGCAGTCCATGGTCATCGTGCCGGCCAACACCCCGGGCATCACCGTGGTGCGGGCGCTCTCGGTGTTCGGCTACGACGACGCGCCGCACGGCCACATGGAAGTGCTGCTCAAGAACGTGCGCGTGCCGGTGAGCAACATCCTGCTGGGCGAAGGCCGTGGCTTCGAGATCGCACAAGGCCGCCTGGGCCCGGGCCGCATCCACCACTGCATGCGCTCCATCGGCATCGCCGAGCGCGCGCTGGAGCTGATGTGCAAGCGGCTCAACAGCCGCATCGCGTTCGGCAAACCCATCTCCGCACAATCGGTGTGGCACGAACGCATTGCCGACGCGCGCTGCCGCATCGAGATGGCACGCCTGCTCACGCTCAAGGCCGCGTACATGATGGACACGGTGGGCAACAAGGTGGCCAAGGCCGAGATCGCGATGATCAAGGTGATCGCGCCCAACATGGCCTGCGACATCATCGACATGGCGATCCAGGCCCACGGCGGCGGCGGTGTGAGCGACGATTTCCCGCTCGCCTACGCCTACGCCGTGCAACGCACCTTGCGCTTTGCCGACGGCCCCGACGAAGTGCACCGCGCCGCCATTGCCAAACTGGAACTGGCCAAGCACATGCTCGTGAAGACCGAGGTGGAGATGCCGATCACGCGCGGCGGCTGATCGACCCGCCCCTGCGGCGGTACGGCCTTTTTGTTTCCCGTAGAGTGCGTCGCTTCTCAACGCACTCTCGGAAAGAAAGGCCCGTTTCATGATCGACGTTTACTCCTGGCCCACGCCCAATGGCCACAAGGTCCACATCATGCTGGAGGAATGTGGCCTGCGGCTCGGCCGCGACTGGCAGGTGCACGCGGTGAACATCGGCAAGGGCGACCAGTTCGAGCCGGGGTTTCTCAAGATCAGCCCGAACAACAAGATCCCGGCCCTCGTCGACCCGCACGGCCCGGATGGCAAGCCCATCAGCCTGTTCGAGTCCGGCGCCATCCTGCTCTACCTCGCCAGCAAGACCGGCAAGTTCCTGCCCAAGTCCGACCGCGCGCGGTTCAAGGTCCTGGAATGGCTGATGTTCCAGATGGGCGGCGTGGGCCCCATGCTGGGCCAGGCGCACCACTTCCGTATGTACGCACCCGAGAAGATCGACTACGCCGTCAACCGCTACAGCAACGAAGCCAAGCGGCTCTATGGCGTGATGGACCGTCAGTTGGCGGAGCAGAAGTTCATTGCGGGCAATCAGTACAGCATTGCCGACATCGCGATTTTTCCCTGGCTGCGCAGCTGGCAGAACCAGGGCATCGACTGGGCGGACTACCCGCGCCTGAAGGTCTGGTTCGACACCATTGCCGCGCGCCCGGCCGTGCAACGCGGCGTGGCCGTGCTCGCCGACGCGCGCAAACCCCTCACCGATGACAAAGCGCGCGACATTCTTTTTGGCAAAACGCAGTACGAAAAACGCTGACCGGCCAAAACGCCCCGTTTTCGCAGGTAGAATTCGCGGCTTAGTCGGAGCGTAGCGCAGCCTGGTAGCGCATCTGCTTTGGGAGCAGAGGGTCGCGAGTTCGAATCCCGCCGCTCCGACCATTTCTTCAGAAACAAAAAGGCCCACAGTGTGGGCCTTTTTTGTATCACCTGTCACCCTGTCTGCCCGTAGCTCAACCGGATAGAGCAGCTGCCTTCTAAGCAGCAGGTCGGGGGTTCGAGTCCCTCCGGGCAGACCAAAATATCCAATTAAATCATATAGTTACAAGTTACAACCCACTAACTTGAACGGTTGATTTAGGGGCATTTTCCAATCTCAGTGTCCCCGCAGTGTCCCCAAGCCACCGCAATGCACATGCAACAGCACTGCGCGAACGTCCCCGTACTGTCCCCGATCAAAAAACGCAGTTTTCGGATGCATACATCGGCAAAATACGTTTATAAATCAACAACTTACGTTGACACGCAACGCTCTTGTATGCATACTCGGCGGCATGCAAGTGGCAACCACCTCACACGCAGAAGCACAACACCGCCGGGCCGTGTCCGGCCGGATGGCGCTGTTTCTCGTGGTGGTCTTGGCAGGTGGCTGCTTGGCCACAATCCTGGCCGGCTTGGCCGCGTTTGACCTTCAGCCGGCGGCAGGTGGTTGGCTTGATGCCGCCCTGGCTTGGATCTGTCTTGGTGGCCTCGCGGTCGCCTTATCGGGCATGCTGGTCTGCTGCCTGGGTTCGTTGCTGGCGTTCCTGGCGCCAGCCAGGCGCGCTGAGCGCGCCCTCCTTCTCTCCCTCACCGCGCCTTGCGCGCCCCTGCCCTGGCGCGTCTGGGCAGACCTGCGCCCACCGCGTTTCTTGAGCTGACCTGAACGCAGCCCCGGCCATTGTTCGGCCGGGTCATGGTTAGCACTCCTGCCCGCAGCCCAGCCTGCGGCAGGGGCTGGAGAAGAAACGTGAATCACACAGTATTTGATTCCCTCACGGTGGACCGTGAGGGCTTGGCGTCGATCCTGAAACGGTCAGCTGCCACGGTTCGGCGGCAGATGAGTGAGTCGCCAGAGCGCCTACCGCCCGCGGTTGCGCATACGAAACCACGCATTTGGCAGGTGGCCACAGTGCAACGTTGGATGACCGAGAAAGAAGGCCGGTGCGCCGCTCCGGCGGTGCACGAGACGGTTTCTCAAGCGCCCCGGCGTGGTCGCGGCCGGCCACGCAAGACTGAGGCAGGCTTGAAATGAACCTATTTGAGTCTCATCAATTTCATCCGGTTTCGACTGGTGATCTTCCACAGGACGTCATTTACCGGGGCGTTGAGTCCCTAATTCCGCTAGCCGAAAGGACCATTCGGACCCACTGGCGGACCAAGTATAAAAACTGGATATATCGCGATCAAAACACCGGAGCCTTGATGGTCAAGGTTATTCAATGCGATCAATGGCTGGATCAAAATTGCAAGCCATTGCTATCAAATCAACTGCTGCAAAAGAAGAAAAGGCTAAATCCTGGCTGGCTTCCAATTTGCGAAAACGTTGACTCGAATCTGATCAGAATCGCCCTGACCGCCAGGGAGGAATTTTCGTGAGCGATGACAAACCCATTCGAGTTCGGCGAAGCGAACTGCCATACGGAATTGTGCCGCAGTCACTGATTGAAGATAGCAGACTTTCAACAACAGCTCGCGTTATTGCAGTGTGGTTCTGTGTGCAGTCAAGCAATTGGGAGCTTAGGGTTAATCACATGCGAAAAGTTCTCGCAATTGGCAAAGACGCAGATTTGGCCGCGAGGAGGCAACTGAAACAGTTTGGTTATCTCCAGGTGAACCAAAAAACGAAGGCGGGTGGTGTTTTTGCGTACCTCGAATATGAGTTCGACCCAAGTCCTCAATTGGTAGGCAGCGACTCTGCCACCGTGGGCGGGTTTTCCGCCGCCGGTTCACCCGCCGCCGGCTCAACCGACGGCGGCCAAGCCAGCTACTTAACAAGAACAAGTGAAACAACACAAGAAGAACAAAAACAACCACCACCACAGGCCAAGGCGGCACGGCCGCCGGGTGGTGGTGATCTGATTTTTCCGGGGGGACTGGGAGAGGCCGATCAAGCCGCGTGCATGCAGATCATGCGGGCAGCCCGCATCGACTCAGGGACGCAGCAGGAAGTCCTGGATGAGTTGCAAGGCACCTTGCGGTCAGGACGCGCCGTCGCCAAGCCGGCGGCTTGGGTACGGCGGCTTGTAGGCCTGCATCTGGCGGGGAGCCTTGTGCTTGAGCATGCCCCTCAGGTTGCCGAGGCGCGCCGTTCGCGCGCTGCGCACCTGGCACGCTTGGCAGACCTCGCCCCTACGTCACCCACTACCGGCACGAAGCCTCCGCTCGACATGGATAACTGGCGGAAGAAAAAAGGGATCCCTCCACGTCGAACGCGTCAATTGCGTGAACGTGCCGGGACATCGCCGTGATCCGCGTGCCCTCAAAAAAACCTACTCTAGACAGAGACAGCAGGCTATGCCCGTGGGTTCGCCGACTCTTCGAGTCGCGACCTCACGGGCGCCTGCCAGGGCGAGGCCCTGGACCGCACTCAGCCGGTGGCTGAGATGCAAAGCACCGAACCCATTCCTCTCTCCACCATGACCGATCACGATCAACCTGATAACGATGCTGACTTGCGGCAGTTCACCGTGCGCCTCAGATCTTTGGTCTACGAACGCCTACGCGACGTGGCGTTCGCATCTCGAATCAGGCCAGGCGAGCTGGCCCGTCAACTTCTGACCGAGGCCCTCATGACGCCGGGCAAAGTGTCGCTGCCCGCGCCGGCGCCGCCAGCGCCGGCAGAGCTCGGCGAAGCCGCTGCCCAGCTGCTCACGACACTCCAGGCGTCGATCTCGAATCTTGCCCAGCTCCACACGCACGCCCTAGCCTTGGGCGAGCCGCTCGCTCGCCTGGCCGGCACAGACGCGCCGCTGGAGCGCCTGCAGGTCCAGTTCCGCGCCCTGGGCCTCGACACCAAGAAAGGTCTGCTGCCGGCCGAAGGCGCCGCCCGCTATCTGGCAGCACTCTCCGGCGCAGCAGCGGCCGCCAATGCTCTCGCCAGGCGCCTGAATCAGGACCACCGGCAAGTAGCTCCTGCCGAGTGGCATCCGGTCATTACAAACCTGCTGAAGGCTGCGGAGCAGCTCAAGTGAGGTCTCGCCATCAACTGGAAAGCGAGGCACTGGCCGCCCGATTGCGAAAGCGCAATTCGGGCGGGGGAAAGCAAGTCGCTGCCCAGCTAAAACGGTCATCGTCAAAACGCAATAGAAGCAGCGGGCGAGCCTCAAAGAATCAGAGCGCATGGCGATCCAAAGGCAAATCTCCCGCCACCATTTTGAAGATCCATAAGGGCGGACTTGCCGCCGATCAATATGCCGAGAAGTCTCCAGGGGCGCGGCCAATTGACACAAACATGCTTTCTCTCAATTGGAAAGATCGAGCAGAGGAATGGCATCTAGATCAATTGCGACACCCTGGCATCAAGAACTTATTTTGCCATGTTTCAATCTCCCGGCCGGCAAATCATGATCTTACTGATTTGCAATGGCGCGAACTAGGCCAGCAATTTCTTGGGGAAATTGGGGCACAAGATGTTCAATACGTTTCAACGCTGCACACGAACACAAAGAATCAGCACATCCATCTCCTTTTCAGCCGATCCCAACCTAATGGCATGGTCCTGTCAGACAGCCACAATTTCTACGGCTGGCGCCAGGCGCTGCGCCGGGCCGAATCCAAGGTTGGTCTGGAGCACATTGAAATCGAGCGCGAGGCGCCGACGCCTTCAACCAGCGACCGCCAGGTATCTGCGAGCCGGCGCGCGCGCCGACGCGGTACCCCACTGATTCACATCGATGCGGCGCACGTGCGCGCCGCGCTGGCTGGCGCCGTGGACCTTGACCAAGTGCGCCAGCGCATGGCCGCCGAGGGCTTGGAGCTGCGGGTGGCCACCCACCCGAATGGAGAGCCAAAGGGCTTGCTGCTGCGCCGGTCAGGCGTGACCGAGTGGCTGGCTGGCACATCCATTGACCGCTCGTTCAGCCTTCCGAAAGTACAAGCACTGCTCAACCAGAACCGCCTGGTGCAGCACGCCCAACACCAGGCCGCCGAGCACGCTCAGCGTGCTCATCAGACACATGTTTCTCAACCAGTCCTGCCGCGGCTGCGCGGCTGAAAACCACCATGACAACCATCAACAAAAGCCTTGCCAGGATGCTCGACGAAATGGAACTGCGGGCACTCGACGGCCTGCAGCTACACGCAGTCTCCGAACTGCGAGAAGAACTCGCCGAACAAGCGGCGCGCCAGCCCTGCGTACGCTGCTCCCACGCGGGTTGGATCACCTACTGGTCCGACAACAAGGACCCGTCAAAACGCCGGTTCTACACCCGCTTGGCGACCTGCGGCGCGTTTCATTCGCTGCCTCGATTCGAGGACGAACTCGGGTTCGACATTCCCATACATTTTTTTTGCACGGCCGAGGCCTCAGCGCCCGGCCAAAAGGGTGGTTGAGCGATGGAAGACGACCTGTCATTTCTGCTCACCACACCGCTCGCCGAGGCAGTCGATGTGAACCCCTTTCCGGAAGGGAGCGAAGCGCACGCGACGATCACCTTCTGGTTGACCGAGGCCCAGCGCCATGAGCTGAATCATGAGGGCATCCCCGTCGCGCTGGCGGCCAGCCTTGCCGCTGCAGATCGCGCGGCCGTTGCGGCTGCCCTCGCCCGGCCTTCCGACTTCGTTTTGATCTGCGAGCACGTGCGCGCCCAGGCGGAAGCCGAAGCACCGCAGCCCCTGGTACTCCGCGAGCTTACGGCCGAAGAGCAGGCGGCGCTCGAGCGCCGGCGGCAAGCTCTCGAGGACAAGAAGAGAGGGCTGGCATGATCATCGCCCCCTCTCCACTGGCCAGCCGGCCCGCCCTGCGGCCCCTGGCCACCGCCGAAGGCGGTGGGACCGGGCGACTGGGGACCCGGCCCGCAGGGCTGGGGTGCGAGCCCGGGACCGCGCAGGCGCCTGCGCGGCCCGCAGGGGGGGCCAGTTCGGTATGGGTCAATGGCTATACGGTCCAGCCGCTGGACATGGCCGCAGCCGTGCAGCTGAATCAAGTTTTGGCGCCGGTTCTCCACATCGTTCGGGCAGAGCCGCGCCCGATCGTTTTCCGCGAAGACACTGGCCTGTTCGTCGGTTGGTCAGCAGGATCACGAACAACTAACCCGGAGGGGCGGATCACCCTCAGCGAAGAGCTTCTTCGTGGCCGCAAATGTAGGTTGATCGCGGTTTACCTGCACGAGCTGGCTCATTGCCTGCTCGATCAGGCCGAGCAAATCATCGAAGACAAAGAGACGTTCGTGCACGACCACGACGCTGCGTTCCTGGGGCTTCAGACTGTCATGTTTCTCCGTCTCGAGCTGGCGGATCTGCGAACAGATACCGCCACTAGCTGGTTCAACAAGACGCGCTTCTACGACCTTCAAGACCCGCCGCCGTGTTGGGCGGATGAGTCGGTGAGCAAATGGCTGCCACGCGCACTTTCCTGGGCGCTTGAGAATGCCGAAGAGTTAGCGGCAAGCGATCTGGATGCGCTCGGGGTAGCTGAAGAAATATGCCGCCGCTACTGGGTCTGGGCCGACTCCATGGCCGCAGAGCCTGCGCAGCGCGCCGATACGGCAGATCGCTCACGCATCGCAGAGGCGCAACGGCAGCAGGCCGTGCGGTCGCTACGCGCAGATCTGCAGCTGTTCAGGTGGCTGACGGCGTTCAGCACCTTCGCATTCCTGTCGAGCGCCTGGCTTTGGGTGACCCGGTGATCTCTCTCCATCACGCTTCTGCTGGGGTGGTGGGGAGGTGTTCTGCGTACTATGTACATAGCGCATTGCACATAGTACATGCGGGCACATCCTGGCTTCGCCAGGACCGGGCTTTTAGTCGCGCTGGGCGCTCCCCGAGCCCTTCGGTCTCGGCCCTGCCGGGTTCCAATCCCTTGCGCGACTCCAGGGGGTCGGCTACGCCCACCCCCGGCGCACTCCGCTTGCCGCCCCCAAAGGCCGACAGCGCGACGCTACGCGCCCCGCTAAAAGTCAGCGGCCCTGCCGCAGCGGGCAAGCCCGCATTTTCCAGTGATGGCCTGTCGGCCATCAGAGGGCGCTCGCCGCGCGGGCCTCTTCTCGGCGCCTTCCGTGCGGCAGCCGTTTTCCCCGAGCCCTTCGCCGTTTCGTGTGACCGTAGCCGAGCCGCTGCGCTGGGCAAGGGTTCGCTTCGCCAGGTGCTCGCCCGGTCCCCTGCGGGGCTGCGGCCTCCGCGCCTGCCCTTGCCCAGCGCAGCGGCCCGACTCCTTTGGTCACAACGGCGAAAGGACTCAGGAAAACGGCAGCACTGCGACAAAGCGGTGTGCGCCCAGAAGACAAAGACGACCGGCTCTGGATCTTGGAATCCGGTCAGCATTTTTAACCCCGGCCTCACGGCCAAAACCAATGCCGCGATGCGGCAGAAAGGCATGCAGATGAAAAGCTTCACCATCACCTCCGACACGAATTTCCGGCAGCGCATCGATGAGTTGGATCCCTTTGTTTGTCCACACGATGAACTTCAAGCGTTGATCGACGACGCACCCGATCAGTACGCCCAGGGCTTCCTGTCGGGGGTCTACGCGTTTCGGCAACAGCTCTCGATCATCACCGCTCGCCCCTTTTAATCCGATCAAAGGAGAACACCATGGCAGACCTACTTCCTGGCTTCAAATACCAAACCAAGCTCAGCCAGTTGCTCATTATTGAGTACGAGTTCGAAGCTCGGCGTCACGGGGACGCCCACATCAAGAACGAAGCGGCCACGGCCAAGCGCACGGCCACAACGCTGTGCAAGGCAGCCGGCCAGGTACGCGGCATGGACCCGAAGGACAGCGCAACGCTCAGGGCGGCTGCGTCAGTGCTGCGCCGACACGCCGCCGAGCTGGGTGAGCTATGTAAGTGGGCCAAGGCCTACCATACATACACCGTCCAATACCACCAGGCAGAAGCCTTGGCCGAGATCAACGCATTTGCCCATGCGCGATGGGGCGACGATCAGCAGGCGCATGTGCTCGAGACTGCGCTGCTGCAGACCCTACAAAAGACTCAAGATGGTGCGCGCGCGTTGGGACATTTTCTGCATAGCCAGGGGCTGTACACACATGTGCAATTGGAGGGTTTCAGCCTCGCGGTCGACTGGCCTTGCGCAGACCAAACCAAACTCAATGAACGCCAACGCACCGCCGATATCCTTCTTCGGCTGAAAAGGAAGGACGACGTGTACGAGGGACGCATGGGCTGGACCTGCCTGGTAGGCAAACAGAGCTATGAGCGCTATCGAGAGTTCGTTGCTGCCACCGCCGCAAGGGCCTTGGAGCCTGGGCGAGTGGCAGGGGCTTCGGAGGATCTGTCATGAACAAGGGGTACCTCGTCGGCGACAACATCGCACTGGCCATGGAAAACGCAGCGAATACGGCACGTGCAAACACGGAACTGAAGCGCCAGCAGGGCTACAACGCCGGGGACATTGGCCTCCGGAACAGTGCTCTCGCCGAGCTCCGGAAGGTGGATCCAGAGAATCCCCTCCTTCGATATGAAGCAGTGCGCGACCGGATCTACAGCCTGGCAGAGAGCGAGTTTTATCGTTCTGGTTGGGCGAAGGCCACGGCGCTTCAAGCAGACCCCAAGGAGGTCCATGCCCAGTTGCTGGAAGAGTTCGAGGCCACGCGCGCGCATGCAATTGTCCTGGCAGACCAAGACCCGGAAACATGCACCAGGGGAATTTTTCGGCTGCGCGAGGTCTATCGCTGGAATGGCCAGGAGTTCAAGTCACCAGAAGAGGCCGCTGATGCCAAGCAGCGTGAGCTGTCACGATTGAGAGCGACCCAGTTCGGCGATGACTTGTGATGCGAGGGGACACCGAGCACCGTGCATATTCAACAGTAGTGCTTTTCAAACTGGTGCTCGATCTCAACGAGAAGCCGTTGTCGGGCTTTTGACATCTTGCGCATGACAGGATCTTCCGATGATCTGGCCTTTGGTGTGGAGCTTTCGAAGTCATCACCAGTAATTGCGTCTAACAGATCCGCGTGCTTTTCAAGCAACTCCATGCGACCTTGACGCTCCGGAAACCTGCAGAGTTCAATGTCGAGCTCGTCAAGAACAACTTTGACCTGCCACGCTTCGACGCCTTCTGCGCCCGCCCAATACTGCATTCCAAGCAGCACAGACTCTCTGGCCAATGCCTTGCAACGATCACTCGCGGACCGCATTTCCTTGCGAACTTCCCGAGCGTTGCTCTGCTTATTTACGAGGTACCAGCCCAGCACCGTCAGGGCTGGAGGAGCCCAAGGCAAGACGTCTTTTGTCCACTCCACCGGCATCAATGTGACGTGCCTCCGAAAAATCTGCACAGCTCAAAACTAGAGGTACGGTTGCTTTCCAAGGCCCCGAGAGGGGCAAGGAGAAGCGATGAAGAAGTCTCGATTCAGCGAAGAGCAGATCGCCTATGCGCTGCGCATGGCCGACGGCGGCATACCGGTGGTGGACGTGTG
>NZ_SCML01000027.1 GCF_005503365.1 Hydrogenophaga sp. 2FB | reverse complement strand
GTTGGCGGGGCCGAAACGCGGGTGGGGGTGGCTGGGCAGCGCGTGCCAGACCAGCCCCGCGCCGGCCGCGAAGCCCAGCAGGGCCTTGAGGCGGTAGTCGATGCCCAGACCGGCCATGTCGCCCATGAACCACGCGAGCGCCGCCACCCCGGCGGCCACCGCGATCAGGTCGCGCGCGGCGTCCCGGCGCAGGGCGCCGACGTCCTGCGTCAGGTCGTTGTGGGAGGCGTGGGATGGGCTGGCGGTTTTCATCGGCATCGGGTTCGTCCGTGGTCAGGCACCGGGTTCTCGGCGATCATGCACGCTCTCTTCCTCCGACACCACTTTCGCCCTTTCGTTCATGTCCCTTGTCGCTGATGCATCCCTGGTAACCGCCCAGGCCTGCTGGGTCGTCGCGCCCGGGCAGGCCGAGATCCGCAGCGAAACGCTGCCCGCCCTGGCGGAGGGCGAGGTGCGCGTGCGCACCCTGCACACCGGGGTGAGCAGGGGCACCGAAGGCCTGGTGTTTCGCGGCGAGGTGCCGGCCAGCGAGGCGCAGCGCATGCGCGCGCCATTCCAGGCCGGTGAGTTTCCCGGTCCGGTGAAGTACGGTTATGTGAACGTGGGCGTGGTCGAGGCCGGCCCCCCCGAGTTGCTGGGCCGCACGGTGTTCAGCCTGTTCCCGCACCAGACCGTGTTCCAGGTGCCGGGCTCGGCGGTGGTGCCGCTGCCGCCCGGTGTGCCCGCGCCACGCGCCGTGCTAGCCGCCCACCTGGAAACCGCCATCAACGCGCTGTGGGACGCCAACCCCAGCCCGGGCCATCACATTGCCGTGGTCGGCGGTGGCACGCTCGGCCTGCTGGTGGCCTGGCTGGCCGCGCGCCTGCCCGAGGGCACGGTGCAGGTGGTGGACACGAACCCGTCGCGCGCGGGCATCGCGGCCGCGCTCGGCGCGGGCTTTGCCCTGCCGGAGCAGGCGCAGCCCCAGGCCGATCTGGTCATCCACACCAGCGCGCAGGCCGCCGGCCTGGCCACCGCGCTGGGCCTGGCCGCCTTCGAGGCCACTGTGCTGGAACTCAGCTGGTATGGCAGCCGCCCCGTCAGCGTGCCGCTGGGTGGGGCCTTTCACTCGCAGCGGCTCACGCTGAAAAGCTCGCAGGTTGGCCATGTCGCCGCGCGCCAACGTGACCGCTGGAGCCACCGCCAGCGGCTGGAACTGGCGCTCTCGCTGCTCACCGAACCGGTGCTGGACCAACTCATCACCGACACCGCACCGTTCGCCGAACTGCCGCGGGTACTCGCGCGCCTGGCTGGCCCCGACGCGCCCGACACGCTGTGCCAGCGCATCGACTATCCCCCACCACCCTAGGACTTCACACCGATGTACGCCGTCAACGTCAGAGACCATTTCATGATCGCCCACAGCTTCCAGGGCGAGGTGTTCGGGCCCGCGCAGCGCATGCACGGCGCCACCTACGTGGTCGACCTCGAACTGCGCCGCGAGGCGCTCGACGCCGATGGCATCGTGGTCGACATCGGCCTGGCCACGCAGGTGCTGCGCGATGAACTCGCAGCGCTCAACTTCCGCAACCTGGACGAGGTGCCCGAGTTCAAGGGCCGCAACACCACCACCGAATTTCTCGCGCGGGTGGTCTTCGACCGCATCGCCGCGCGCATCGCCGCCGGCGCGATGGGGCCACACGCCGCACCCACCGCGTCGTCCAGCGGTCTGCAACACATGCGCGTGACGCTGCACGAATCGCACGTGGCCTGGGCCGCCTACGAAGGCGCACTGCCGGTGCAGGGCGCCTGAACATATGCCAGTGCGCGCCTGCCACATCCTGATTCCGGGCGACTGGAACACACCCACCGGCGGCTACACCTACGACCGGCGGCTGGTGTTGGCGCTGAGGGAGCTGGGCTGGTCGGTGGACGTGCACGAATTGCACGGCACCTGGCCGCACCCCGGTGCGCCCGACCTCGCCGCCGCGTCGGCCTGCATCGCCGCCTTGCCCGATGGCGCCCTGGTGGTCGCCGATGGTCTGGCCTTCGGTTGCCTGGCCGATGCCGTGCGTCCACACGCCGGGCGGCTGCGCTGGGTGGCGCTGGTGCACCACCCGCTGCACCTGGAAACGGGGCTGAGCGCGAACGACAGCGCGCAGTTGCGGGCCAGCGAGTCGCAGGCGCTGCAGTTCGCGCGGCAGGTAGTCGTGGTCAGCCACAGCACGGCGGCCGAGGTAGTGGCCCTGGGTGTGCGCCCTGACGACATTGCCGTGGTGGAGCCTGGCACGGATCCCTCGTTGCCACGTCCCAGTCCCCGCCCAGACGGCCCGGTGCAGTTGCTCTGCGTGGCCACGCTCACGCCCCGCAAGGGCCACGCTGTGCTGCTGCAGGCCCTGGAAGGCCTCGTGCATCTGCCGTGGGTGCTGCACCTCGTGGGCAGCGCCGAGCGTGACCCTGGCACCGCCGCGCGCCTGCAGGCCCAAGCCCAGCCGCTGGGCGAGCGCGTGGTCTGGCACGGCGAACTGCCCGGTGCGGCGCTGCACGCGCACTACGGCGCGGCCGACGTCTTCGTGCTGCCTTCGCTGTACGAGGGCTACGGCATGGTGGTGGCCGAGGCCATCGCGAACGGGCTGCCGGTGGTGTGCACCGACGGCGGCGCCTTGGCCCACACGCTGCCCAGCGCGGCAGGCCTGCAGGTGCCTGCGGGCGACGTGCCGAGCTTGCAAGCTGCGCTGGCGCGGGTCATTGCCGAACCCGCGCTGCGCGAGCACCTGGCCGCCGGTGCTCGAGCAGCGGCGGGCCAACTCCCCACGTGGCCGCAGCAAGCGGCGCTTTTTGCCGCGGTGCTGGAAGGCGTGGTATGAGCCGCAAGGAGACCTTCAGCGCCGATTGGCTTCAACAACGCGAACCCTTCGACAGCGCCGCGCGCAACGGGGCTGCAGGGCGTATGCAATTGCTGTCCCGGCTGACGCCGCCACAGGGCTCGCCCTGGCGCGTGATCGATCTGGCCTGCGGCACCGGCGCCAACCTGCGCTGGCTCGCGCCCCGGCTGGGCGGGCCGCAGCAGTGGTTGATGGTGGACCACGATGCCGCTTTGCTGCGGCGCATTCCGTGGGATTTTTCGGGCGCCGGTTTTCAGGCCAGCACGGTGCGCCAGCAGACCGATCTCGCGCGGCAACTCGATACCTTGCCCTGGCACGCGGCCCACCTCGTCACGGCCTCGGCACTGCTGGATCTGGTGAGCGCCGAATGGCTGCAGCGGCTCGTGGCCCACGCCATCGCCGCGCGCGCGGCGCTGCTGTTCGCGCTCAGTGTCGATGGCAGGCACCAATGGACGCCGCAGGACCCACATGACGCCACCGTGGACCGCCTTTTTCGCGCCCACCAGCGGCGTGACAAGGGGTTTGGCCCAGCGTTGGGCGCGGACGCGATCGCGGCCTGCCGGCGTGCGTTGCGCGCTGCCGGCTACCGCGTGTTCACCACTTCAAGCGACTGGGTGCTCGATGGCCACGAACAACCGCAGGCCGCCGCACTGCAGCGCGCGCTGATCGGTGGCATGGCGGCCGCGGCGCGCGAGCAGGATCCGGCGTCACAGGCCACGCTGCAGGCATGGTGCGAAAGACGGCAAGCCGCCGTGGCCGACAGCCGCCTGCGCGTGGGGCATGTCGATCTGCTGGCCTTGCCGCCTCATTGAAGCGCAGCGGGGCGCAGGTCCAGATCCCAGAGCATGTCTTCGCCCAGCGCCAGCGTGCGCGCGCGTGGGCGCGGGCAGTCGGCCATCACGTCGTGTGCCGGCACCTGCAGGCCGCGGCGGCCGTTGCCGATGAGCACCGGGGCCACCACAAGGTGCAGGCGGTCCAGCACGCCGGCCTTGAAGAAGCGCGACACCGTCGTGCCGCCGCCTTCCACGAACAGGATGCGCAGGCCGCGTTGGCCCAATGCGGCCACGGCGCGTTCCGGCCGGCAGATGGCGGTGTCGTCGAGCAGGCCGTCCACCGCCAGCACCTCGGCCGGTTGAGTCCCCGTCGGTTCGCCCAGGCGCGCCCGGGCCTGCGGCGCATGGCGCGCATCGCACACCCAGAGGCTGGGTGCCTGGCCATCGCGGAACACGCGGGACTGGCCATCGAGCCGCGCCGAGGGGTCCATCACCACCCGCACCGGTTGCGGCCCTGGCACGCGGCGTGTGGTGAGCTGCGGGTTGTCGATCGCCACCGTGCCCGCGCCGACGATCACCGCGTCGCACAGCGCGCGCAGGCGGTGCAGGTGCAGCAGGCCGTGTGGGCCATTGACGTAATAGGAGTCGCCCGTGGCGGTGGCGACGAAGCCATCCAGGCTCTGGCCCATCTGGGCCACCACCCAGGGCGATGCGAGCCGGGCCGTGCGCGCATCGAGCAGCGGCTTGTAGAGCTTGAACAAGGCAACACTGCGTTCGCTGAACGGGCCTACAAGCGCCCAACTGTGGCCGGAAGGGTTGGTCAGCCGTTGCGTTGGGTGGGGCGAGGCGGCTGCCTGGAGCATCTGCAGCCACAGCGCTGGCCAATCGTCAGGAATGTCGGTGGCGCTCGCGGGGACCGCGGAAGAAGGCTCGGCCTTCGGCATGGGGGGCGTGATCACTTCGCATGTTTTTGCCCTGCGCATGGCGTTACCTCCACTGCGGGGTGTAGTACAGATCGTCTTCGCCCGCAGAGCCCTGGGGCGGCTGCGCGCTGAACAAGGACAGGGCAATGAGCAGCGCGGCAACGAAGGCCGGCAGGAGCGCCGCGAGCGGCACCCGCAAGCCCGACGCGGGCCGCCACCACACCCACAAGCCCAGCACCGCCGTGGTCGCCGCCACCATCAGTGCCAGTTGCGCGAGCAGCAAGGAGCCGCCGAGACCGCCCACGGCGGCCAGGCCCAGCGCGGCCACCGTCAAGGCGGCGGACAGCACCACGCCACGCAGGCGGTGGGTGTTCTGCCCGGGCGCGAACCACAGCCAGGCCCCGGCCATCAGGGTGGCCAGGAGCACGATCCAGGGCAGCTTCTGCACGCGCGACAGGGCGGGCCAGTCGAACCCGGGCAACAGCGCCAGCGCCGCCAGCAAGCCCAGGGCCGCTCCCAGTGGCGCCCAGCGCGGGCCCGCCATGCGGGCGAGCAGCCAGACCGCGAGCCACGCCATCAGCGGGGGCAGCACCAGGCTCTGGATGGCGGGGTGGTTGAACAGCGCGTTCATGATGTGCCCATCATCGCAGCTTGCTTGCGCGGTGGGCAGCCCCTGTGGATAGTTGATCCAGCTCAAAGGCCGCCGCAGCCCCATGCTTGCAGAGCGGTTATGGTGAGCGCCTGTATTGCATCAGCCCTTGCATGCCCGAAAGGAGCTTTGATTTGAACCTGCCCGCCGTCCCTCGCCACATCCTGCTGGCCACCGACCTCGGCAGCCGCAGCGACCGCGCGCTCGATCGCGCCGTGCTGACCGCCCGCCAATGGCAAGCCCGCCTGATCGCGCTCACCGTGGTGGAGAACGAGCCCGTCGAAGCGGCCAGCTCGGTGCTGGCGCGTGCGACCGGGCAGATCGGTGGCGACCGCATGCGCAAGGTGCGCGCCGAACGCCGCTTGCGCGCGGACCTGGTGGGCGAAGACGACTTGCAACTCATGCCCATGGTGGAGCAGGGCCCGGTGACCGACACGGTGCTCACCGTGGCCACGGCCGAGGGCTGCGGGCTCATCGTCACCGGCGTCGCGCGCAACGAGGCCTTGAGCCGCGTGGTGCTGGGCTCGACCGTCGACGCCCTCGTGCGCCGCTCGCCCGTGCCCCTGCTGGTGGTGCGCAACCGCGCGCGTGCACCGTACCGCCACGTGATCGTGGCCAGCGATTTCTCGCCGGCCTCGCGACACACGCTGCGGCGCGTGGCCAACGACCTGTTCCCCGACGCCGAACTCACGCTGTTCCATGCCTTCGACAACCCCTACCCGGCCATCGGTGGGGTGGACCAGGCCAAGGTGCGCGCCGATGGCCTCGCGCAAGCCGAACGCGACGCCGAAGACTTCATTCGGTCTTGCGAGCTCCCCGAGAGCACGCACGCACGGCTACGGACCTGGCTGGAGCACGGCGACCCCGGCATGCTGCTCAACGCCCACGGACAGGAGCACCCGGACGATCTGGTCGTGCTGGGCACGAAGCAGCGCGGCGGTGTGCTCGGCCTGTTGCTGGGCAGCGTGGCGCAACGCATGCTCGAAATCGCCGAGAACGACGTGCTGGTGGTCCCCAACGGCGCCTGAACACCAGGGCCATCATGCATGATGGCAGCCATGTACCTGCCACCCCAATTCGCCGCCAAGGACCCCGCGATCGCCCTGGAGCTGATGCGCGCCCACCCCTTCGCCAGCCTGATCTCGGTCGACGACGACGGCCTGCCTTTCGTCACGCCTTTGCCGCTGCACCTGCTGGAGGAAGAGGGCGGTCTGACGCTGCTGGGCCATTGCGCCAAGCCCAACCCGCACGGGCGCTACCTGCAGGCCCGCCCCAAGGCCGTGGTGAGCTTTCTCGGCCCGCACGCCTACATGACGCCGCGCGTCTACCCGGACCTGGTGCGCGTGCCGACCTGGAACTACCTCGCGGTGCACGCCACGGTGCAGGCACGGCTGCTGGACCACTTCGACGACAAGGACCGCCTGCTCAAGCACCTGATCCACGACCACGACCCGGCCTATGCGGACCAATGGCGCGGCCTGGACGAGGACTACCAGCGCAAGATGGCGCAGGGCATCGTGGCGTTCGAGCTGCGTGTCACCGAACTGCAATGCAAGGTGAAGATCAACCAGCACCGGCCCGAGTCGCATGCCGCCCTGCTGGCCGCCTACGATGTCGGCAACCCCGACGAACGCGCCCTGGCGGGCTGGATGCGCCGGCTTGGGCTGGCCGGCGGTGTTGCCTGAGGCCAACCCCTGATAGACGGGAAAAATACGCTTATTTACACTGCTGACGTCTGAACTTTCCGGGCCTGTGGCGGGTCCATTCAGCGCCTCAACCTCCGATGTCCGCCTTGCCCCACACCTTTCCCCGTCCGTCGCGCCCTGCGTTCTTCATCCGGAACCTCATCCTGGCCTGCGTGCTGGGGGCTGGCATCGCCCAAGGCGCATTCGCCGAGCCACCGAAGCCGGTCAGCGTCCCCGTCCCCGCCGCCGCACCGCCGGCAACGCTGCAACTGGCGGCCATCGACCCCCGCTGGACGGCCAGCATGGAGGCTTTCGCCGCCGCCGACCTGCGCCAGGCGCCCCAGCCCGGTGGGGTCGTGTTCGTGGGCAGTTCGTCGATCCGCATGTGGAACGACCTCGAAACCAGCTTCGCCGACCATCCGGTGGTGATCAAGCGCGGATTTGGCGGCTCCCAGCTGATCGATTGCGTGAAGCTGGTCCACCGGCTGGTGCTGCCGTACAAGCCGCGCCTGGTGGTGGTGTACGCCGGTGAAAACGATCTGGCCGAGGGCGTGTCGCCGTGGGCCGTGACGCAGCGGTTCGCCGACTTCGTGCAATCGGTCAAGGCCGAGCTGCCCCAGGCCCGCATCGCTTTCGTTTCCATCAAGCCCAGCCCGTCGCGCGCGGGCATGCTCGCCGCCGTGCGCGAGACCAACGCGATGATCAAGGCCTACAGCCAGATCGAACCCCAGCTCGATTTCATCGACGTGTTCTCGCCCATGCTGGGTGCCGACGGCCAGGCCCGCCCCGAACTGTTCCTGGGCGATCGCCTGCACCTCAACGCGGACGGCTACACCATCTGGCAACGCGTCATTGCCCAACACCTGAAGAGCTGAGCGCGCGTTTGCGCCGCCGGGTGCGGTGCTCGGCAAGCCTGTGGTCGTACGCCAACGACGCGCGCGCCGTCACCCACAGCGTGTAGAAGCCGACGAACAGCACCAGTCCGTCCACCGACCACGGTCGTCCGGGTTTGACAGGCCCGAACACCGCGAGTGCCAGCAGGGCCACCACCAGGTGCGCGCAAAACACCGGCAAGGCCGCTCGGCCCAGGGTTTCCAGCACGCGCCAGCGCGGCAGGTGCTGCTGGAGCCAGGGCGCGAAATGCATCACCAGCACCATCAGCGCGAGCAGGTTGATCAGGCGCAAAGGGCCGAGGTGCCACTTGTCGAACATGAGGTTGACCGGCGATCCGTCGGGCATCGGAGTTTGGCCGACCGCGTGGCGCCACACGAAACCCACCAGTGCGAGTGCAATGGCCAGCAGCACCATCCAGCGCGGGAAGCGTGTGGGCGGGTGATCGGGCTGGCTGTGCTGGGTGCCCAGCCACAACCCGAGAACCCACAGGAACTGCCAGGCAAAGATTTCGAAGGCGCCCATGTCCTGGTAGCGCACCGGCAGGTCAAACCAGCCCGTGGCCCAACCGTAGAACGCCGGCCCCAGGCCGAACTGCGCGCCCACCCACAACAGCAGGCTGAACGCCATCACCGTGCGCCAGCCATGCGCCATGCCGTGCAGCAGCACCAGCGGGCTGAGCAGCATGAACACGATGTAGATCGGCAGGATGTCGAGCAGCGCCGGGCTGTACAGCAGCAGGCCCGCGCTCAGCGTGGCCACCACGGGCCGTTCCAGAAAGAAGGACAGCAGATCGGTCACAGCCCCCTCGCGCAGCGCCACGCCGATGCCGGCGATGACGGTGAACGCGAAGAGCACCAGCGCGAGCTGGCAGGCGTAGAGTTTGAGGGCGCGGTTGAAGAAGGCCCTTTTCATCGCCTCCGGGCCCTTGTCGTCCGCCGCGGCCGAGTACACCCGGCCCGCCATGTAGGCCGACAGCAGCACGAAACCCTCGGCCGCCGACACATAGCCCAGTGGCTGGCCCAGTGGGTCGGCCAGGCGCGTGGGCAGGTGTGTGAGCGTCATCAGCACGAGCATCAGACCGCGCAGGGCATCGAGTTCCCACTGGCGTTCGGCCTGGCTCATCTTGTGTGGGGGCGTGAGAGGCCCCGAAAGTTCCCGCTGGCCTAGTGGGTTGTCGAGCGCGCGCTCAAGAACGGCAACATGCCCTGCCAACCCTTGCGATCGCGCTCTTCACCCAGCAGCGCCACGGCGAACAGGCCCGCGAACGCGGCGAGCAGCAAGGTGACGTCGGTGCTCCAGGGTCGGACCACCTGGGTCGATCCGAAGAAGGCAAGGGTGAACAGCGCGATCACGATGTGGGCGCAGAACACCGAGAGCGAGTGCCGCCCCAGCAGCTCCAGCGGCTGCACGCGTGGCAGCACCCGAACCAGCCAGGGGCCGGCCGATACCAGCACGATGAACACGCTGGCGAAGTTCAACACGCGCATCGGCCCGAGCGACCATTTGTTGAGCAGCATGTCGACGGCCGGCAACCAGGGCAGGGGCGCCTGGCCGGCGATGTGCCGCCACGCCAGCATGCCCAGCGCGTACGACGCGGCCGGCACCAGCAGCCACAACGGCATGCGCGGCAGCGGTTCGGTGCGTGCGCCGAGCCACAGGCCGGCGATCCACAGGGCCTGCCAGGCCGTCCAGTGGAAGGCGCCGGTGTCCTTGTAGGGAATGGACAGGCCCGTCAGCTCCACCGCCGCGCCGTACAAGGCCTGGCCCAGGCCCCATTGTTCGCCCAGCCAGACCAGGCCGCTGACCATGAGCATGCCGCTCCAGCCGTGTCGCAGGCCGCGGCGCAGCAACCAGGGGCTGGCCAGCATCAGCACGATGTACATCGGCAGGATGTCCAGCAGCGGCGGGTTGTAGACCAGCAGGGCGGCGCCCACGACCGCGGCCTTGGGGTCGATGAACAGAAACTCCAGCAAGCCCGTCACGCCACCCTGGCGGTTGTGGACGCCGAGCCACGCAATGAGCGTGAACGCCAGCAGCAGCAAGGCCAGCTGGCAGAGGTAGAGCTTGAGCGCGCGCTCGTGAAAAGCCGCCTGCATGGCTTGCAGGCCGTCGCGCCGTGCGCGCTTGCCATAGACGCGGCCGGCCATGAAGGCCGAAAGAAACACAAAGCCCTCGGCCGCCGAGACAAAGCCGAACGGCTGGCCCGATGGCAACGAATACATCGTCGGCATATGGGTCAGCGTCATCAGGACGAGCATGAGGCCGCGCAGGGCATCCAGCTCCCAACGTCTTTGGGGGGCTTGTGGCATCAGGGAAAACGAGGATAGCCCGCGATCATGCCAGAGGTGCGAGCCGGCGCTCGCGCCGTGCCAGCAAGAACCCCCAGGTCAGACCGAGCACGGCCGCCATCAGCGACGCCAGCAGCACACCCAGCTTGGCGGCGTTGAGCAGGTTGGCGTTGTCGAAGGCCAGCGTCGCGATGAAGATCGACATCGTGAAGCCGATGCCCGCCAGCAGGCCGACCAGGCACACGCCGGACCAGGTCACGCCCTCGGGCAGGCGGCACCAGCCCAGGCGCACGGCCAGCCAGCTCGCCACGAGCACACCCAGCGGCTTGCCCAGCACCAGCGCCAGCAGCACCCCCACCGTCACCGCCTGCGCACCGTTCTGGCTGAGGTCCACGCCGTCGAGCGTGACGCCCGCGTTGGCCAGGGCGAACAGCGGCATCACGCCATACGCGACCCAGGGGTGCAGCGCCATCTGCACGCGGGTCACGGGTGGCAGCACCTCGCGCTGCGCCTGCCGCAATTCTTTCAATGGCCCCGCGAGTTCGTGCGGCGTGAGGTCGGTGCGTGTGTTCAGGTCATGGACCGCGCGGGTGGCCATGTCCAGCGGCCGCTCGCGCATGCGCCCTGGCAGCACGGGTGTCATCAGACCCAGCACGACGCCGGCGAGCGTGGGGTGCACGCCGGTCTGCAGCAGACCCACCCACAAGACCGCGCCCGGCACGATGTAGGCCCAAGCCGAGCCCACGCCGATCTGTTGCAGGCCCAGCACCATCAGCATGCCCATGCCGGCCACCAGCAGGCCGCTGAAGTCCAGCCCGCCCGAGTAGAAGAGCGCAATGATCAGCACGGCCACGATGTCGTCGATGATCGCCAGCGCCAGCAACAACACGCGCAGGTTGCCTGGAATCGAGCGGCCCAGCAGCGCCAGCACGCCGACGGCAAAGGCGATGTCGGTGGCCGTGGGCACCGCCCAGCCGCGCAGCTGGGTGGGGTCGCTGTTGAACGCCACATAGATCAGCGCGGGCACCAGGACGCCGCCCAGGGCAGCGGCCAGCGGCAAGGCCGCGAGCCGGAAACTGGCCAGCGCGCCTTCGTGGATCTCGCGCCGGATTTCCATGCCGACCACCAGGAAGAACACCGCCATCAGCGCGTCGTTGATCCAGAAGTGCAGCGACTGGGACACCACATGGCTGCCCAGGCCGATCGACAGAGGTGCGTGCCACAGCGCGTGGTAGCTGGCTGCCGCGGGCGAGTTGGCCCACACCAGCGCAATGGCCGCGGCCAGCAGCAGCACGATGCCGCTGACGGCTTCGATGTGCAGGAAGCGCTCGAGGGTTGAGAAGGCGCGCTCGGCCAGGATCTGGGCGCGAGGCAGGGTCTGCCGAGAAGCTTGTTGGTTCATAGGTCGTGGCAATCCTGCGCGGCGGCCCGACCAGCGCATGAACCTGTTTCGCCGCAACATGCGGCGCGAACACCCGACGGTATTTTACAAGGTGGGACGTGGACGCTGACCTACACTCGCCGCATGCCCGATACGCCCGCCCCAGACGACGCCCATTGGATGCGCCTGGCACTGGCCGAAGCCCGTGCCGCAGGAGAGGATGGCGAGGTGCCGGTGGGTGCCGTGGTGGTGAAGGACGGCCAGGTGATCGCCACCGGGCGCAACGCACCCATCGACGGGCTCGACCCCACCGCTCACGCCGAAATCGTCGCCTTGCGCGCCGCCGCGCAGGCCCTGCGCAACTACCGGCTCGATGGCTGTTCTCTCTACGTGACCCTGGAACCCTGCGCCATGTGCAGCGGCGCGATGCTGCATGCCCGTCTGGCGCGCGTGGTGTTCGGCGCGGCCGATCCCAAGACCGGCGCCGCAGGCTCGGTCCTCAACCTGTTCGGGCATCCGCAGATCAACCACCAGACCGTGGTGCAGGGCGGTGTGCTGGCCGAGGAGGGCGCGCAACTGCTGCGCGGTTTTTTCAAGGAGCGCCGCGTGAACCCTCATCCCTTGCGCGACGACGCCCTGCGCACGCCCGACGAGCGCTTCAACGCGCTGCCGGATTACCCCTGGGTGCCCAACCATGTGAGCGACTTGCCGGCGCTGGCGGGTCTGCGCATGCACTACCTGGACGAAGGGCCGAAGACGGGCGCGCCATTGACCTGGCTCTGTCTGCACGGCAACCCGGCGTGGAGCTACCTGTACCGCAAGATGATCCCGACGCTGCTCGCCAGTGGCGCGCGCGTGGTCGCGCCCGACCTCATCGGTTTTGGCCGCAGCGACAAACCCAAGAAGGACAGCGCACACGCGTTCAACTGGCACCGGCAGGTGCTGCTCGAATTCATCGAGCGCCTCGACCTGCGCCACGTGGTGCTGGTGGTGCAGGACTGGGGCGGCCTGCTCGGCCTCACCCTGCCCATGGAAGCCCCGCAGCGCTACGCCGGCCTGCTCGTGATGAACACCACCCTGGTCACGGGTGAGGCTCCGCTGTCGCCCGGCTTCCTGGCCTGGCGCAAGATGTGCGAACAGAACCCGGAGTTCGACGTGGCGCGCTTGTTCGCGCGCGGCAACCCGCACATGTCGGCGGAAGAATGCGCGGCCTACAACGCACCGTTTCCCGATCGGGGCCACCGCGCCGCGCTGCGCGCCTTTCCCCCCATGGTGCCCGAGCACGCAAATGACGACGGCGCGGCCATCAGCCGGCGCGCGCGCGACTTCTGGTCGACCCAATGGCAAGGCCAGAGCCTGATGGTGATCGGGCAACAAGACCCGGTGCTGGGTGAGCCCGTCATGCGCGCGCTGCACACATCGATTCGCGGTTGCCCGCCGCCGATGCTGCTGCCGCAAGCTGGCCATTTCGTGCAGGAACATGGCGAGGTCATTGCCCAGGCCGCCGTGCGCCATTTCGCCCCGCGATAATCCCACCCTTTGCCTGCTTCCAAGCCATGAGCCTCGACGATCACGTTTGCAGCCCCACCTGCGGTCACGACCACAGTCACAGCCACGGCCCGCGCCACATCTACATCTATTCCCCCTCCAGCGCCGTGCGCGACAAGGCCGCCTTCCGCCGCGGTGTGGCGCGCCTCAAGGCCTTGGGCCACGAAGTGGAAATCGACGAAACGGCGCTGAGCAGCCACACGCGTTTCGCCGGGGACGACGCCACGCGCCTGGCCGCGATCGGCCGGGCCGCTGCCAGCGGCGCCGACGTGGCGCTGATCTCGCGCGGTGGCTATGGCCTCACGCGCATCGTGGGCGAGCTTCCATTCAAGGCCATCACCAAGGCCATCGAGCGCGGCACGCAGTTCGTGGGCCTGAGCGATTTCACGGCCCTGCAGATGGCGTTGCTGGCCAAGACCGGTGCCACCACCTGGGCCGGCCCGGCACTGGGCGAAGACTTCGGCGCAGAGGCGCCCGACGAGATCATGGAAGCCTGCTTCGACGACCTGCTGGTCGGCCACGGCGAAGGCGCGGGCTGGCGCTTGCCGGTGTCGGACGGCAAGGCACTCCAGAGCAAAAGCACCCCCGACAAGCCCTACCGCCTCAAGGTGAACGGCGCCACCCTCTGGGGCGGCAACCTGAACGTGATCTGCGCACTGGTCGGCACGCCACACCTGCCGGCCATTGAAGGCGGCATTCTGTTTCTGGAAGACGCCAACGAGCACCCCTACCGCATCGAGCGGCAACTCACGCAGTTGCTCAATGCCGGCATCCTCGGCAAGCAGAAGGCGGTGCTCATGGGTTCGTTCAACCGCTTCAAGCTGGTGCCGGGTTACGACCGCGGCTTCAAACTGCAAACGGTGATCGACTGGCTGCGCACGCGCACCAAAACGCCGGTGTTCACCGGCCTGCCGTTTGGCCACGTGCCCACCAAGGTGCTGCTGCCCGTGGGGCGCAAGGTGGATCTGCTGGTGGAAGGGCGTGACGCCCTGATCTTCTGGGGGTGATCCCCTGAGGGCGCCTTAACGCCGGGTGCGGCTGGCGTCCATGAGGCTCTTGGGGATGAGCCCCTGAAACACCGGTGAGAGGCTCTGCACTCGATGCACCGCAAGCGCCTCGCCATGCAGGCGGCTCAGCACGGCGACCATTTCGGCGCGGGCGTACCACAGACCGTGTGCATCGCGCACGTACCGGAGCTTGCGCGTGAGCTCCGGGTTGGCCTTGGCGCCTTCTTCGCCCAGCACCGCCAACATGGCTTCGCGCACAGGCTCCAGGGATTCGGGCGAATCCTTGCGCACCTCTGGGCTCAGAAGTGCGGAAATGCTGTTGCGGATACCGGGTTTGAACCAGCGCATGGAAGTGGCCTCAGCGACTTTGTATCAATTGGATGCAGGATACCCCCCAGAAGTACAACACCGCAATCCCGAAACGGTGACACGAACTAAAAAAACAACAAATAAATCAGTCGCTTACCGCCGACTTTTGAATTATTTCCTGAGCTGTTAATACCTTCTTACACTTTTGTGGTGTCCGAACGGTCCGTGCACATCGGTGGTATTCATCCGACCATTGCGCCCCATCCAGATACCCGGGGGTGGTGTGTTGTAATTCGGACGTTATTCCTTGCGTCCTATGGCTGAACTGACCATTGCTTTCGTGGATTTGACCGGTAGCGTCTCGGTGTTTGAAACACTGGGCAACGACCGTGCCACCAAGGCCGTCACCAAACTGACCCAGTGGATCGGTTCGATGGGCGCCGAGGGCGGCGGTACCGTGGTGAAGATGCTGGGCGACGGCGTGTTGATGTCGTTCGCCAACAACCGCCAGGCCGTCGACGCCATGCTGAACATCCAGCAGGAACACGCCAAGCGGCTCCTGCAATGGCCCGACCGCCTCAAGCTCATGATGCAGATCGGCATGGCGCGCGGTCAGGTGGTCGTGGTCGATGGCGATTGTTTCGGGGACGCCGTCAATGTCGCCTCTCGGCTGAGCGACCTGGCCGGGCCCGAGCAGATCATGGCCACCGACACCGTCATCCGCAAACTCGGGCCGCGCAACAACGTGCGCAGCCGCAGCCTGGGTCCCATGCGCATCAAGGGCAGGGTCGAGCCGTGCGAGGTGTTTCGCATCGAGTGGCAACCCGAGATGCTGTCCGAATTCCTCACGCTGCCGGCCGATCTGCAAGCGCTCGGGCCGGCGAAGGATGCGGTATACGGCGGCATCGAACTGACCTGGCTGGACACCGGCCAGGCCTTCAATCTGACCGACTTGCCGATGAAGATCGGCCGTGTGCCCGAAGCCGACTTTGTCGTCAGCGACCCGCGCGTCTCGCGCCTGCACGCCTCCATCGACATCCGTTCGGGCAACTACGTGCTCGAAGACATCAGCAGCTACGGCACCTGGGTGCGCTTCGTGGGGGGCGACCACGTCATCGCCTTGCGCCGGCAGGAATGTCTGCTGCACAGCGACGGCGAAATCGCCATGGGCGCGCCCTTCAGCGATTTCAGCGCGCCCACCATTGCGTTCCGGCTCGTGGATGGCAACGCCGCGATGGGCCCTGGCGGCATCCGCGGGTAACCGCGAAGGCCGCGGCACGCGCCCCCATGGGCGCGGATGACGACAGCACAACTCCTGGAGACATTCCGTGCGCTGGATCAAACGACTCTTTGCCCTGTTGTTGTTGCTCGTGGTGGCCTGCGCGGCGCTGCTGGCTTTCTACGCTTTCCGCTCCTTGCCGAAGATGGATGGCAGCCTCAACCTCACGGGCCTGTCCGCACCGGTCAAGGTGCAGCGCGACGCGAGCGACGTCACCCACGTGCTGGCGAGCCGCCCGCGCGACGCCTGGATGGCCATCGGCTACGTGCACGCGCAGGAACGCGGTTGGCAGCTCGAATTCAACCGCCGCGTGATGCGCGGCACGCTGTCCGAGGTGCTGGGCCCGAACACGCTAGAGACCGACAAGCTCATGCGCACGCTGGGTATTCGCGAGGCCGCGCGCCGGCAGTTCGAGGGCCTGCCCAGCGATGCGAAGCTGGCCCTCCAGGCCTACAGCGAGGGCGTGAACGCGTTCTTCGCCCACACCGACCAGGCGCTCTCACCCGAGTTCCTCTTGCTTGGCATCGACCCGCGCGAAGACGCGCGGGCCGGCCGCTACTGGGACCCGCTGGACAGCGTGGGTTGGTCGCTGATGATGGCGCTGGACCTCGGCGGCAACTGGGGCACCGAGTTCGCGCGGCTGTCCGCACTGGAAGCGATCGACACCAAGGCCCTGTGGGAATTGCTCCCGCCGTATCCCGGGGAGCGACCCGCGGCCACGGCCGACCTCGCCAGGCTGTACCGCGACCTCGGCGTCTACCGCACCAAGGCCGTCACGACATCGGCCGCGCCGGCTTCTGAAACGTCCACCGGTATCGTCGCCTCCGTGCGCGAACAGATCGGCGCCGACATGCAGCGCTGGGCCAACGAGTTGGGCCAGAGCGACGGCAAGGGCTCCAACAACTGGGTGGTGAACGGCTCGCGCACCGCATCCGGCATGCCGCTGCTGGCCAACGACCCGCACCTGGGGCTGAGCGCGCCGGCCATCTGGTACTTCGCGCGCCTGCAGGCGCCCGATGCCGATGGCGTCAAGGGCATGGACGTGATCGGCGCCACGCTGCCGGGCACGCCCTTCGTGGTGCTGGGCCGCACCGAGCAAGCGGCCTGGGGCTTCACGAACACCGCGCCCGACGTGCAGGACCTCTACCTCGAACAGATCAATCCGGCCAACCCGGCGCAGTACCGCGTGCCATCCACCGGCAGCGAACCCGCCTGGGCCAACTTCGGTCTGCGCATGGAAACCATCCAGGTGAAAGGCGAGCCCGACGTGAGCCACATGGTGCGCAGCACGCGCCACGGCCCGGTGCTCAGCGACGCGCAGGCGATCCATGGCAAGGTTCTGGACACGGGCCGGTTCGTGCTGTCCTTGCGCTGGACGGCACTGGATACCGACAACCGCAACGTGATTGCCACGATGGAGTCGAACCGTGCCCAGTCGGTCGACGATCTGCTGAAGGCGTTCCGCGACTTCCACTCGCCGATGCAGAGCGTGGTGATGGCCGACCGCACCGGCCGCATCGCCTTCAAGGCCGCGGGCAAGGTGCCGGTGCGCGCACCGGAGAACGACATTCGCGGCATTGCGCCCGCGCCGGGTTGGGACACGCGTTACGACTGGACGGGCTGGATTCCCTACGAGGAAACGCCGCAGGACGACGGCGCCGCGCGCGGCTGGATCGCCACCGCCAACCAGCGCATCCACGCCGCGGACTACCCGCACTTCCTCACGCAGGACTGGGTCGCGCCGTACCGCCAGGAGCGCATCGAGGCGATGCTGGAGCAGACGCCGAAGCACACGCTGGAATCCTTCCAGGCCATGCACGCCGACCAATACGCGGCCGCCACGGTGCGCCTGTTGCCGTTCCTGCAGAAAGCGAACTCGGACCACCCCCTGGCCGCCGCCGCACAGGCCGCGCTGCGCGACTTCAAGGGCGAGATGCGGGCCGACGCGGCTGCGCCGCTGATCTACACCGCATGGGTCGACGCCTTCACGCGCCGCACGGTGGGTGAGCGCGTGGGGCAGGAACGGTTCGCGGGCATGTACGGCAAGCGGCTGTTCCGAAGCGGGGTCGAAGGCATTCTGGAGCGCGACGACGCGAACTGGTGTGGCGCAGCGCGCTGCGCCGCGGCCAGCGGTCTGGCACTGACCGATGCGCTCAACCGGCTGCAGGCCGCGCATGGGAACGACGTGTCGACCTGGCGCTGGGGCAATGCCCACCCGGCCATCTCGATCCACCGTCCCTTCAGCAATGTGAAGCCGCTGGCAAAGCTCTTTGAGGTGCGCACCCCCACGGGGGGCGATCCGTTCACGGTGAACGTGGGCCAGTACCACCTGGACAAGGCGGACGCCCCCTTTGCCAACCGCCACGCCGCCAGCCTGCGCGCGGTCTACGACCTGGCCGACATGGACAACTCGCGCTTCATCTACCAGACCGGGCAGAGCGGCAATGTGCTTTCGGGCCGGTACCGAGACATGAGCGACACCTGGGTGGCCGTGCAGTACCGCACCCTGACGATGAAGCCCGAGCAGTGGCGCTCGACGCTTGAGCTCAGGCCCTAGAGGCCCGGTTTATTTCAGATTGCCCGAGAGGAATTGCGCCAGCCGTTCGCTCTTGGGCCGCGCCAGCACTTCCTTGGGCACGCCCTGTTCCTCGATGCAGCCCTTGTGCAGGAAGATGAGGTGCGACGACACCTCGCGCGCGAAGCCCATTTCGTGCGTCACCACCACCATCGTGCGGCCTTCCTCGGCCAGCAGGCGCATGACGCGCAAGACCTCGCCCACCAGTTCGGGGTCGAGCGCGCTGGTGGGCTCATCGAACAGCATCACATCCGGCTCCACCGCCAGCGCCCGCGCAATCGCCACGCGCTGCTGCTGGCCGCCGCTCATGTGCGAGGGGTAGCGGTCTTCGACGTCGCGCAAGCCCACGCGCTCCAGGTAGCGGCGCGCGGTCTCGACGGCCTTGTCTTTCGGGACACCCAGCACGTGCACCGGCGCTTCGATGATGTTCTGCAGCACCGTCATGTGGGCCCAGAGGTTGAAGTGCTGGAACACCATGGCCAGCTTGGTGCGCAGGCGCTGCAGCTGCGCCGCGTTCACCGCGCGCAGCTCGCCATGGCGGTCGGCCTTGAGCTGCAGCTCTTCGCCGCCGAGCACGATGCGCCCGCTGTTCGGGTTTTCCAGCAGGTTGATGCAGCGCAGCAGCGTGCTCTTGCCCGAGCCCGAGCTGCCGATCAGGCTGATGACGTCGCCGGCGCGCGCTTGCAGCGACACGCCTTTGAGCACTTCGTTGGAACCGAAGCGCTTGTGAATGTCCTGGACCTCCAGCAGGGGGCGGCCGGGCGTTCGGGTGGCGTTGGGTTCTGCAGTCATGGTGGTCGATGCCCGGAATAAAAAGGAAACCTCAAGCGCCCAGCAGGTCGCCCGAGCGAAACGGTGTGGCGCCCGCGATCTTGCCGACTTCACCGCCGGCCACCACATAGCGCTCGCGCACGGTGGCGTAGAGCACGCCGGCCACTTCGGCATGCACGTTGTGCACGCGCGCCTGGCCGGTGGCGGTGGGGTCGATGACTTCGGCCACCACGTCGCCCACGGCCAGCGTGGCGCCGGGCCGGGCCAGGAACACCAGCACACCCGGCAACGCCGAGCGCAGGGTCTGCGAGCCTGCCAGCGGCGTGGCCTGGCAGGCCATGGGTGGCAGGGTGGGGCGCGTGGCCGTGGCCAGCGCGCCCGCGTGTTCGAGGAATGCGACGATGGCCCGCGCGTCCTGGCGTGCAAGGTCGTGCGACACATCGCCTTCGCCGCGCAACTCCACTGTGGTGCTGGCGCAGCCCTGTGGCAAGGGCGCGTTCACACCCGCGGCCTTCAACGCGGCGGCCAGTTGCCACCACAGGCCCGAGAGGCGTTCGTCGAACGGGCCACCGCCCGACTCGTGCGCGAGCAGAACGGCCTGGCAGCCGAGCAGGCGGGCCAAGGGTTCGAACGCGGGCCAGCAGGCTTCTTCGCTGTAGAGGTGCATCACCGCGTCCATGTCGCAGTGCAGGTCCAGCACCAGATCCGCGTCGTGAGACAGCAGCAGCAACTGGCGGCGCTGGCTCTCGAGTTCGCTCGTGGGTTGCCACTGGGTGAGCCATTGGCCGACCAGTCGCCGCACCGTGGCCACGTTGGCGTTCGGATCTTCGCCCATGAGAGGCGTGGCGTCGGCCAGTATGGCGGCGGCCATGTCGGGATAGTGGCGGTTGAAGTTCTCGGCTGTGCCGAACTCGAAGCGCCCCGCGGGCCGGTGGAGCAGGCGCTGGTTCAACCCGATCGGGTTCGCGGCGGGCACCAGGATCACCTCACCCTGCAAACGTCCGGCCTTTTCAGCGGCGTCCAGGAACTGGCGCAGGTGGTGGGTGACCAGCATGCCGGGCAATTCCTCGGCGTGCAGGCTGGCCTGGATGTAAACCTTGGGGCGCGCACCTGGCGTGCCATAGTGAAAACCGACCAGGGTCTTCTGGCTGCCCAGGCTCGGGCTTAGCAGGGGGTATTCGATGCGTTGCATGGGGCAAACCTTGCCACGCTCTTCAGTGACCGCGTGGCGCCAGGTGGGCGAGGAAGCGGCGTTCCGCGAGCTTGAACATGCCCACCAGGCTGAACGTGATGGTGAGGTAGATCGCGGCCGCGAAGATGTAGGCCTCGAACGGCAGATAGTAGTCCGAATAGATGCGGCTCGCGGCGGCGGTCACGTCGAGCATGGCGGGCACGGTGCTGGCCAGGCTGGTGGCATGCAGCATCATCACCACCTCGTTGCTGTAGGCCGGCAGCGTGCGGCGGATGGCGCTGGGCAGCACGATGCGGCGCATGGCCATGCCACGGCTCATGCCCATGGCCTGCGCGGCCTCGATCTCGCCGGCCGAGGTCTCGCGGATCGCACCGGCCAGCATTTCGGCGGTGTAGCCCGCCGTGTTCAGGCTGAAGGCGAGCAGGGCGCAGAAGAAGGGCTCCTTGAAGTGCGTCCAGGGCCACACCGTGTCCCAGCGCGCCTGGATCCAGTCGAGCTGGCCCAGGCCGTAATAGATCATGTAGAGCTGGATCAGCAGTGGTGTGCCGCGGATCACATAGGTATAGGCGCCGACGATCCAGCGCAGCGGCGCGATCGAACTCGTCAACGCCAGCGCAAACAGCACCGCGAGCACGGTGCCCACACCGAGCGAGGACAGCAGCAACCACAGCGTGGTGACCAGACCGTCGCCATACATGGCGAGGTTCTTGGATTGGAAGATGACTTCCCACTTCATGCGTTGGTGCTCAGGTATTGGCGCGTTTCACGCCCAGACTGAAACGCCGATCCAGCCAGCGCAAGGCCCACAACGACACCGAGGTGTAGATGAGGAACAAGGCCGCGGCGAAGAGGAAGAACGTGAACGGTTCGCGCGTGGCCGCGCTGGCCTGCTTGGACAGGTAGGTCATTTCCTGCAGACCAATCAGGCTGACGAGCGCCGTGGCCTTGATCAGCACCAGCCAGTTGTTGGTGAAGCCGGGCAGGGCGTAGCGCACCATCTGGGGTGCGGAGATGCGCATGAAGGTGCGCACCGGGCCCATGCCGAAAGCCCAGGCGGCCTCCATCTGGCCTTTGGGAATCGAGAGAATGGCGCCGCGAAACGTCTCGGTCATGTAGGCGCCGTAGATGAAGCCGATCGTGAGCATGCCCGCCAGAAACGGGTTGATGTCGATCGAGGACTTGCTGCCCATCGCGGCCAGCAAATGGTTGAGCCCGATGGTGCCGCCGTAGAAGATGAGCAGCATCAGCACCAGTTCGGGAACGCCCCGCACCAGTGTGGTGTAGACCGTGGCCAGCCCCACGAGAAGGGGGCGGCCCGAGAGCTTGGCCACCGCACCCAGCAGGCCCAGCAAAATGGCCACCACGAGGGCGGCCAGTGAGACGCCCACCGTGAGGAGGGCGCCTTGCAGGATCGAGGCGAAGTAGCCGGACAACACGGAACGGCTTAGTTGCCGTACACGTCGAAGTCGAAGTACTTCTTGGCGACGGTGTCGTAGACGCCGTTGGAACGGATGGCCTTGATGCCGGCGTTGAGCTGGTCCTTGAGCGCGGTTTCGCCCTTGCGAAGCGCCACACCGACGCCAGTGCCGTAGTACTTGGCTTCGTTGAGCACAGGGCCGACGAAGCCGTAGCCCGCGCCTTCAGGCTTGCGCAGGAAACCGCCGTTCACTTCCACCTGGTCGGCCACCGTGCCGTCCAGACGACCCGACTTGATGTCGAGATAGACCTGGTCTTGTGCTTCGTAGGGAACGATGCTGGCGCCTGCAGGCTTGAGCTCACCCATGGCGTATTTCTCCTGCGTGCTGCCCTTGAGCACGCCGATCTTCTTGCCCTTGAGCGACTTCGGGTCGGTGTACGGTGTGCCGGTCTTGACGACGATGCGGCTGGGGGTGAAATAGTACTTGTCGGTGAAGTCCACCACTTGCAGGCGCTCTTCGGTGATCGACATGGAGCTGATGATGGCGTCGTACTTCTTGGCTTGCAGGCCGGGGATCATGCTGTCCCACACCTGTTCGACAAACACGCACTTGCGCTTGATTTCATTGCACAGGGCGCTGGCGATGTCCACGTCGAAGCCGGTGGGCTTGCCATCGGCAGTCTTGTACGTGAAGGGTTCATAGGTCGGGTCGATGGCGACCTTCAGTTCCGGCATTTCGGCCGGCGCTGGCGCGGGGGCTGTCGCAGGTGCGGCGGCCGGTGCAGCGGCCTCGGGTTTGGGCGCTTCGGTTTTTCCGCAACCCACCAGGGCAGCGGCGCCAATCAGGCTCAGTGACAGCAGCAATGTCTTCATAGATCAACCTTTGAATATGCGTGCCGGGGTGGCACGGGCGGCGAAATCATTGTAGTTCTGGGCTTGGAGCAACTTGGTGGGCAAGGCACAGTATTTGCCCTAAGGACAAAGCAACTATCGCGCCGGAACCGGGACCGTCCTCGTGAGTTCGATCAGGCTGTTCTTGATGTCGCGCACGGCCGGGATCGTCAGCAAATCGTGCCGCGTGACAAACACCATGCGGTCCGGTGGAAATGGCGTGCTCAGCCGGATCGGGCGCACCTTGCCGAGATCGGCGTAGTAGCGCACCGAGCTCATGGGCGCAATGGTGAGGAAATCGGTATTGCGTGACATCACGGCAAAGCTGGCGTGAAAGGAGGGCGACTCGATCACGGGAATGGGGGCCGGGATGCCCTGGCTCATGAATGCCATGTCGAATGCTTGGCGCGTATAGGTCCCGCGCGGCGCCACCGCCCAGGGCGCGCCCACGAGGGCCGACAGTGGCACCGAGCGTTTGCGCGAAAGTGGATTGCCGGGTGCGCATGCGATCTCGTACGGGTCGTTCCCCAGTTGGGTGATGTCCAGCGTGTCCACGGGCTGGCCGTGGTAGTTTGGGTCCAGCCGGCCAATGATGCAGTCGATCTCGCCGTCGAACAATTGATCCATCAGGTTGGCCACCGCGTCCTCGTGCAGATAGAGGCGCGGCATGTGGCCATGGGTGCGCAACTGGTGCACCAGGTCCGGCGCCATCGAGATGCCGGCCAGTCGAAGAATGCCGATTCTCACCATCGGGTGCTCGGGCGCGGCGCTCACCATGTCCGGGATCAGGTCGATGGCGTGCATGGCCGGGCGAACCCGTTCCAGCGCGCGGCGCCCGCTGTCGGTCAACAAGCCGCCGCGCGTGCTGCGGTCGACCAGCGTGCAGCGCAACACACGTTCCAGTTCCTGCAGCAGCTTCGTCGTCGTGGGCTGGCTGATGCCGAGGCATTCCGCGGCCGCCGTCAACGAGCCGTGTTGCGAGATCAGGTCGAGCAGGCGCAGGTGGCGCACACGCAAATGGTCCAGGCGAGAGGGGGTCGACATGCCGCCCATACTATTCCGAAATGGAATGGCGTACTTCAAAACCAATAGTTCCAAGGAAATTTGTGCCACACCACAATCGCACCGTGCGCAGCCACGAAACGGATGGCTCGACGACCACACGGAGACACGACATGACAAGCCCACACCGCACCACCTCGCCCCACTGGCAGCGCCGACGTATCGCGCTCGCGGGCATTGGCATCGCCCTGCTCACAGGGACCGGCGCTGCACTCGCCAACGATGCGACGACATACCCGCAACGCCCTGTTCGCCTGGTCGTCAGCTACGGCGCCGGCAACGTCACGGACGTTCTCGCGCGCGTGATCGCCGAGAGCCTGGCCACCAAGTGGGGCCAACCCGTGGTGGTGGAAAACAAGCCCGGCCAAGGCGGCAGCCTGGGTGCGCAGATCGCCGCACGGTCGGCGCCTGATGGCTACACGCTGCTGTTCTCGGCGATGGCGGCGATGGCGGTGAACCCGCACGTGTATGCCAATGTGGGGTACGACCCGCGCCGCGATTTCGCGCCCATCGTCAATGTGGCCTACCCCGATTTCATCGTGGTGGCAAACCCGCAACTGGGCGTGAAGACGTGGGCGCAGCTGATCGACTACAGCAAGAAGAATCCGACCGCGCTCAACTACGGCACGGCGGGCAACGGCACGGTTCCGCACCTGAACATGGAAGCCATCAAGCAGCGCACCGGGCTGCAGGCGCAGCACGTGCCCTACAAGAGCGCGCCGGCGGTGTTGACCGACGTGATGGGCGGGCGTTTGCAGCTCCAGCAGGAAACATCGGCCGTGCTGCTGCCGCAGATCAAGGCCGGCAAGGTGGTGGCGCTGGCGGCTGGCCCGAATCGCCATCCCGATCTGCCCGACGTGCCGTCGCTGGGCGAGGTCATCCCCGGTTACGCACCCGTCATCCCCTGGCTCGGCATGTTCGCGCCCGCGGGCACGCCGGAGGCCATCGTGAACAAGGTCAACCGAGACGTGCGCGAAATCCTGTCGCAGCCCACGATGAAGGCGCGGCTGGCGGGGCACGGGTTGAGTGTTGCCGACGGCACGCCCCAGGCGTTCGCGGCCACCTTGCAGAAAGACCATGAACGGCTGGGCCAGCTGGCGCAGCAACTCCATTTGAAGGTGGACTGACTTGACCGCCACGCATACCGAGGGCTCGACGCCCAGCCGTCCGGCGCCGTTGAAAGGCGTTCGTGTGCTCGACTTCACCACCGTGCTGTCGGGCCCGTACGCCACCTACCAGTTGGCGCTCCTGGGCGCTGACGTGATCAAGGTCGAGAAGCCGGGAGGAGGGGACTGGGCGCGCGAAGGCGCAGCCGTCCTCGATGCACCGGATTTGTCGGCCCAGTTCGTGGCGCAGAACGCGGACAAGCGCTCCATCGTGGTCGATCTCAGCACGTCCGATGGGCTTGATTGCGCATTGGCCTTGGCCGACCTGTGCGACATCGTCGTCGAGAATTTCGCGCCCGGCGTCGCGGACCGCCTCGGTATCGGCTATGAGGCGGTGAAGGCGCGCAATCCGGATGTGGTGTATTGCTCCATCTCGGGCTACGGGCAGGACGGCGAGATGAGCCGCCGCCCGGCGTACGACCACGTGGTGCAGGCCGCCAGCGGCGTCACGATGCTGACCGGCTCGCCAGAGAATGTGCCCAACCGCATTGGCCCGCCGATGGTGGACTACCTCACCGGCGTGCACGGCGCGTTCGCCGTTCTGGCCGCTTTGATGGAGCGGGACCGCACCGGGCAGCCGCAGCGCATCGACGTGGCCATGCTCGACGCGACGCTGGTCGCGATGGCCTCCACGGTGTCGGTGCTGAAGAACGCCGGCATCGCGCCGCGCGCCAACGGCAACACCGCCGCCAGTGGCAGCCCCATGTCGGGCATTTTCCCGACCGCCGATGGCCTGTTGTCGATGACGGCGAACAACGAGGGGCAGTTTCAGCGTGCCATGCAGGTGCTGGGGGCCGATGAAGCGGCGGCCGACCCGCGGTTCTCCACACCCCAAGCGCGCGGCCAACATGTCGATGCCTTCCGTGCGTTGCTGGCGCAGCGCCTGGCCACCCGATCGGCCAGCGAGTGGGAGACCCGGTTTTCCGACGCCCACGTGCCGGTGGCCCGTGTGCGAAATCTCGGGGAAATCCTGAGCGAACCTCATATGGCGGTGCGGGGCGTGCAGCAACTCGTGGCGGATCGACGCACCGGCGCCATGCTGCACGTGCCTTCGATCGGCTTCAAGTGGAACGGGCGTCCCTTGGGGCCCCGCCAAGGGCCACCGCGCCTGGGCGAGCACACCGATCAAATTCTCGATGAGCTGGGCGTTCCTGCGGAAAGCTGCCCCAAGTAGGCATTTGCGACGTATAGAGCCTGCTCCGAGCGCCAACGCCACCAAGGCGCTCGACGAGGCAGCGGGCTTCCCATACAAGCTTCTTCGGCATACGGTGGACCACCCGGTCATCGCTACCGTCCGAACCTGACCGGCTGCCATTGCAGCCCGTGCGCTCAACCGAGCGCATGACATCCACCTTGAAGAACATCCGCCGAGATGCGGGTCCGTCGACGCACGCCTCAGACCCGAGCGCGCCTCAAGCCGGTGATTGAATTCAAATTTTAATAATAAAGTTTGTGTTTAATAGTTCAAAAGAAGCACCATCAGAAGAATTTGACAAATAATTAACAGATGAGTTGATTATTAATGGCTACGCTTATCTTTTTGGGCGTAGCGTTTGCCATTCGAAGTGCTCGTCGCACTGCGACACGTGGTCGATTTCGGGTGCCTTCCGGTCGCCCTGCCGGTGTCGTGCTACGTTATAGTTTGTGGTAATTGAGTAGGCCGTGACGACGCAATTTGATGAATTTGATTGAAATTTTATTAATTTCCTGAATTGCTCTGATTTTGCAGGAGTTTCAAATTGAAAACAAAAAAAATCGCTCTTAGAAAATCAAAAAAATCCTCGACCGGATTTACCTTGGTCGAGTTGATGATTGTCGTGGCAATCATCGGAATTCTGGCGAGCGTGGCCTATCCGTCGTACCAGAACTATGTCAGGCGCGGGGCTGTTCAGGAAGCATTTGGCGCTTTATCCGATTACCGCGTCAAGATGGAGCAGTATTACCAGGATTACCGTGGATATGGTGCTGCTGGTGGTGTGGTTTGCGCGAATGGAACGGGTGCGCCCGCATGGAATACTTTTGCACCGGTTGGTGCAAAATTCACCTATGCCTGCGCGCTGGGAAGCGCTACCGACAATCAATCCTACACATTGACGGCGACGGGATCCAACGGAATTGCGGTGGGAAATGTATTCACGCTGACCAGCGGCAATATCAAGGGAACGACGAAATTCAAGAACCAGACGGTGACAGGCAAGGCCTGTTGGCTGGCCAGGGGAGATGAATGCTGATGCATCGAACAGGCGAAAAGTCGCGTCACAGCGGCGTTTCGCTGATAGAAGTTGCCATCACGCTGGTGATTCTGGCGTTGTTGATCGCGTTGGGGGCGCCGAGTTTTCAGACCTGGCTCCTGAATACCCAGATCCGGAACTCCGCAGAAGCCATGACGACAGGCCTGCAGCTCGCCAGGGGAGAGGCCGTCAAACGCAACCAGGCCGTGCGATTCACGCTCGTCTCACCCGACAACCCTGCCATTCTGGACGACACCTGTGTTGTGTCGGCTGAGGGAACGTCGTGGGTGGTCAGCCTGGACGACCCCACGTCCAAGTGTGCGGCCGACCCATCCAGTTCGGTCGTTCCCCGCATCGTGGCGAAGAAGGCGGGCGGCGAGGGCGGTGCCGCAGCCACGGTGGAAGGGACCGATGCCTCGGGCAATGCCTCATCGTCAGTGACCTTCACCGGGTTCGGGCTCACCAACGGTGCCGCCAACGCGTTGGCGCGCATCAACGTCACCTCGCCAACCACCGGAACGCGCTCACTTCGCTTGCAGATTTCAAGTGGCGGCGCCGTGCGCCTCTGTGATCCGGTGGTCACCGACACGACCGACCCTCGCAAATGCTGAGTTTGGCAACCATGAAACATCGAAAAATTCCATCACGGTTTCCGCGTGATTTTTCCTCCAGGACATCAGGGCGCGGCATTGTCCTGATCGAGGCATTGGTGGCCGTGCTGCTGTTCACCGTGGGTGTGCTCGCATTGGTCGGGCTTCAGGGCGCGATGACGCGGAACCAGACGGAAGCCAAGTTGCGAGGCGATGCCAGTTTCCTGGCCAACGAAATCGTGGGAACGATGTGGGGTGATGCCGGCAATGTCGGGAGCTATGCCACGGCGAGCTGTGCGTCCTATGCCCGCTGCAATGAATGGAAAACCAAGGTTGAGCGTGTGATGCCGGGCGGTACGGTGGCCGTGGCGGTGGGCAGCGGTGCCACGGCGGGTGCTGTCACGGTCACGGTGAGCTGGACAACCCCGGGCGATGGCACACACAACTACACCACTTCAACGGTGATTCAGATATGAGATATCCGTATTCGAAGACATCGGTATCGCCCGTTGTTCATCAACACGGTGTGACGTTGATCGAATTGATGGTGGGAATCGTGATCGGGTTGCTCGCCGTCCTGGTCATCAGCCAGACCATGGCATTCAGCGAGGCGCAAAAACGATCGACCACCAGTGGCGCCGATGCGCAGGTCAATGGCACGCTGTCGCTGTACACGCTGGAGCGCGATCTCAAGGAAGCGGGTTACGGGCTCACGGCGGTCAATTCCTCATTGGGCTGTGAAATTCGCTCCAGCTACAAAGGCACCGCATCCAGTTTTACGCTCGCGCCGGTGGTGATCACCGCTGGCGCATCGGGTGCGCCCGATACCGTTCGGGTGCTGGGCAGCAACAAGGACAATTTCTCTGTTCCCGCCTTGATCGTCAAAGACCATCCCGCCAATGCCGCCAACTTCTTCGTGAATTCAGGCGTTGGCATTGCAGACGGCGATTTCATGTTGGCCGTGCCGGAGACGCCGGATGCCAGCAATTGGTGCAGCTTGTTTCAGGTCACGGACAGCAAATCGGGATCCGGCCCCGGCCTGGGCAACAACCAGGTGTTGCACAACAGCGGACAAAGCGACTGGAACAACCCGGGTGGCTCCACAATATTTCCTGCCGGAGGTTACAACACCGGGAGTTACCTGCTCAATCTGGGTGCAATCATCAACCGCTCGTACAGCATTTCTGCCGGTTTGAATTTGCAGCTCTCCACCTTTTCCTCTGCGTCGGGCGCTGTCACCACCCAGGATCTGTTTCCCAACATTGTCCAGTTGCAAGCTTTTTACGGCAAGGACACCAATGCCGATGGGGCCGTCGATACGTACGACAAGGTGACACCCACTACCCAGGCCGGCTGGACGCAGATATTGACCGTGCGAATCGGAATTGTGGCCCGCAGCACCCAGTTCGAAAGAGACATTGTCACGCAGTCGAGTCCCCAGTGGGATGTGGGCACCGCCATGTCGGTATCCGGTGCTGTCGACTGCGGTGCTTCCAAGTGCGTGTCGATCAAGATTGACAACCTGCCCGATTGGCAGAGGTACCGCTACAAGGTGTACGAGACCACTGTGCCATTGCGAAACATGCTGTGGCGCTCGACGTGAAATTCAGTGTGCCCGTGAAAATGACCATGATGTCCAAAAGCATGCATTCCCCGAACAATCCATCAAGAACGCAGCATGGGGTTTCCCTGCTGTTTGCTTTGATTGCGCTGATTTCACTGGCTTTTGCCGCACTCGGGCTGGTTCGGATGGTGGATACGGGCTCATTGGTGATTGGCAACATTGGATTCAAGCAGGATGCCACGGCGGGCAGTGATCTGGTCGCCAACGAGGCCCTCACCTGGCTCGCCGGAAAGAACACGGGAAACACATTGGACAAGGACGATGCCGCCAACGGCTATTTCGCCAGTAGTCTGGATGTGTTGGACCCCACTGCCAATGGCTCGTTCGGCAATGCCCGTGCGCTGGTGGACTGGAACAGTGACGACTGTGCTTACGCCGTCGAGGGAACCTACGCCAACTGCATCACCCCAAGCGCCGCTACCACCTACGGCACGAACACCGGCCGCTGGGTGATCACACGCCTTTGCAAAACCGCAGGTTCGCCGGACGCCGGCAACGGTTGCTCGGTGCCGCTGAACAAGGTTGCCGTGGAAACCGGTGGTGGCGAAATCAAGTATGGCGGTGGTGTGCGGTTCACGCCTGCGTCAGGCGGACCCTTCTACCGCATCATCGTTCGCAATGTCGGCGCGCGCGGCACGGTCAGTTTCACCGAAACCATCGCCTATTTCTGAGTGAGTCAGGCACAGCATTTCCGGAGCAATTCATGGTGAACCCATCCCTCTACCGCTCGGCGGCCCGCGCCTTGTTTGTGTTGCTGCCGCTCGCCCTGCCGGCCGCAGGCCTTCATGCAGGCCCCAGCATTGGCGATTCGCCGATTGCCACCACGCCCAGTACGACCATCCGCCCCAATGTGATGTTCGTGCTGGACGATTCGGGGTCCATGGACGATGACTTTCTTCCAGACGGGGTTGGCTACAAAAATCTCTGCTTTGGCGCGGCCTCGATCAACCGGATCTTTTACGACCCCACCAAGAAATATGCGCCACCGCCCAAGGCGGATGGCACCTTGTTTCCGGATGCCACCTTCACCAGCGCGAAGAAGGATGGATTTTCTTCCTCATCGTCGACGGTGGATCTCAGCAAACTGTCCAACCTGTCCACGCCCGAGACCGAGATTGCCAAGAACACGGATTCGAGATTTTATTACTCGACCCACACGGCGACCGGATCGCCAAAATGCGGCAGTGGTTACAGCCGCACCAATTTCTCATTCGTGATCGATGCGAACTCGATCGCCGCTCCTTCCGGTCTGGATGCAAAGACAAATTACGCCAATTGGTACAGTTACTATCGCACCCGAATGTTGACAACGCGGTCGGCTGCGGGGCGTGTGTTTGTCGATCTTGATGCCAGTCGGTTTCGCATTGGTTTCGCCTCCATTCACACAACATCGGTTACCGACGGTACCGAGTTTTTGAATATCCGCAATTTTGATAGCGGGACCCAGAAGGCTGATTTCTTTTCGCGCCTGTATGGAACAGCACCCAGTGGCTATACGCCGCTGCGGTCGGCATTGGCCCGGGCCGGGCGCTATTACGCGAACAAGATTTCAGGGCAGACGGACCCTGTTCAATATTCTTGCCAGCGCAACTACACGATTCTCTCCACCGACGGATACTGGAATTCGAACGATGAACCGACCGGCTGGAACCAGCAACTCGGCAGCACGTCCAATTTCGGCAATCAGGATGGGCCCACGGTTTCCGGTGTCGAGCGACCGCAACTAGACGACGTAAAAAGCGGCACGACCACCGGTGGCAACGGTGCGTCCAATACGCTGGCCGACATCGCGATGTACTACTACAAGACCGACTTGCGCACGACGGAGCTCAGCAATTGCACCGGTGCCGTGTCGGGTCAGGACGTATGCACCAACAACGTCTCCCCGGTGACCGCGGATGCCGCCACGCACCAGCATATGAACACCCTGACGCTCGGCTTGGGTGTGTCCGGACTGCTCAACTACGACCCCAACTACCTCACGCAGGCTTCCGGCGACTTCTTTGACCTGAAGCAGGGCAGCAAGGCCTGGCCCAACCCCATTTCGAACTCTGGCGCAGAGCGGATCGACGACCTGTGGCACGCCGCAGTCAATGGACGCGGCAAGTACTACAGCGCGAGCGACCCGACGGAGGTGGCCGCCAGTCTGGAGCAATCGCTGCAAGCCATCGACTCACAGCGGGGCTCGGGTGCAGCTGCCGCGACGTCCAACCTCCAGCCAGTGGCAGGCGACAACTTTGTGTTTCTGGCCACCTACCAGACCCAGTTCTGGGTCGGAGACCTCCACGCGCTGACGATCAATCCCACCACCGGCGTGGTGTCCAACACGGCACTGTGGAGGGCGGCGACGCGCCTCAATACGAAAGTCGCCGCGACCACCGACACCCGGAACATCTATTACTTCGATGTGTCGACGACGAACAAGCTCAAGTCGTTCGAGTACACGAACCTGTCCTCAACACTCAAGGCGAACTTTGACAGCCTGTGTCCGGCTACTGGCACGGCCAAACTGAGCCAATGCGCCACGCTCGGGGCGACGGAGAAAACCGCGGCCACGGGCGATAACCTGGTGAAGTACCTCCGCGGACACAAGGGCCTGGAGAACGCGAGCGGTAACGCAACCAAGGTGTTCCGCAACCGCGTGGACGATCAAGGCACAAGCAACGTGCTGGGCGATATCGTGAACTCGGTGCCGGTCTATGTGAAGAAGCCGAGCTTCAAGTACGCGGACACCGGTTACGCGACATTCAAGGCGGACAACGCCACGCGCGCGGGCACGGTGTACACGGCGGCCAACGACGGCATGCTGCATGCGTTCGATGCCGACACTGGCGATGAGCGCTGGGCCTTCGTGCCCACGGCCGTGATGGGCAGCATGCACCGGTTGGCAGACGAAAACTACGCGAATTCGCACCGGTTCCTGGCCGATGGCGCGCCCACGGTGGCCGACATCCACGATGGCACCGCATGGAGCACCGTGCTGGTGGCCGGTTTGAACAAGGGCGGGCGTTCGTACTACGCACTGGACGTGACCGATCCGGCCGCACCCAAAGCGCTGTGGGAATACACGGAAGCCGACCTGGGCTACACCTTCGGCAACCCAATCATTACCAAGCTCAAGAGCGGCACCTGGGTCGTGATGTTCAGTTCGGGCTACAGCGATGGCACGCTCAGCGGCAGTGGCAACGGTTATCTCTATGTGCTCAACGCGAAAACGGGCGCCCTGATTTCCAAGATCCCGACCTACACCAGCGGTACCACCGCGGCGGGCACCACCACGGCGCCGAGCAACCTGGGCGCCATCAACGCCTGGGTGCAGAGCACGCTCGACAACACCGTGGCGCGCGTCTATGGCGCCGACATGCTGGGCAACGTGTGGCGTTTTGATGTGGACAACAACCTGGCCCCCAGCGGCAATGAAGCCTTCCTGCTGGCCCAGGCCCGCACCAGCAGCGGCGCGGTGCAGCCCATCACGACGAAGCCGGAGTTGTCGGAAGTCAAGGTCGGCGGGACCCGGTACGCGCTGGTGACCGTGGGCACGGGCCGCTATCTTTCCATCGACGATCCGGGCGACACCACGCTGCAGTCGGTCTACACCTTCAAGGACACGCTCTCCACCACATCGCTGGGCGTTTTGCGCGACAACACCAACATGGTGCAGCAGACGCTGGGCGTGCTGACTGGCACCACCCGCAGCGCCCGCACCATCGTGTCGCCCAAGACCGTGTCGTGGTCGACCCGCGACGGTTGGTACATTGACTTCAGCCTGAGCACCGGCGAGCGTGTGAACGTGGACATGACCAGCCAGCTGGGCATTCTCACGGTCGGCACCAACATTCCGGAGACCAATGCCTGCACCACGGGTGGCACATCGTGGCTGTACTTCTTTGACATCACCAGCGGTTCATTCCTCAGCACATCCAAGGACGCGGCCGCCGGGTACTTCCTGGGCAACAGCCTGATCGAGGGCTTGACGACGATCCAGAACACCACCGGTGCGACACAGACCATCGTCGTCAACAACAAAGGTGAGATCACCACCGAGAACAACCCACCGCCACCGCCCAATGCCGGGAGCGCGCGGCGCATCTCCTGGCGTGAGCTGAAGAACTGACGCCAGGCCCGATCCATGCCGGTGCGAAGGCGTCGGCAGTGCGCTTCAGTCCCTCCACTCAATGGATGAGTTCGGCGAGCGTGCGAGCAAGCTCACCGCGCCGCAGGGGTTTCATCAGCACGCGGGTCACGCCCGCACTGCTGGCGCGGCGGGCCAGCAGCGCGCCACCGTAGCCACTGACCAGCACCACCGGCAGCCGCGGCGCCAGCGCCCGCAAGGCACTGGCGAGTTGCGTGCCGCCAAGCCCGGGCATCCGCTCATCGGTGATCACGGCGGCAAACCGTTCTGGAGCTTCGGTCACGGCTTGCAGCGCATCGCGGGCATCCGCGCAACACACGGGTTCGTAGCCCAGCCCGGTCAACAGTTCATCGGCCAGGGCCAACAGCGCGGGCTCGTCGTCGACCACCAGCAAGCGCTGGCCGGTGCCTTCGGGCACCGCCGTGGAAGCCTCTGCCGGCATGGGCAGCGCGTCGGTGCACTCGGGGAGGTACAGGCGAAATCGGGCCCCCTGGCCCGGCTGGCTCTCGACGTCGATGCCGCCGCCGAACTCCGCCACCACGCCAAAAACCACCGCCAGGCCGAGACCCGTGCCCCCCTGGTTGCCGCGCGCGGAGAAGAAGGGCTCGAACAGGTGCTCCATGACCTCGGGCGTGATGCCCACACCCTGGTCGGCCACACTCAGCGCCAGGTAGTGGCCCACGGGCAAAGGCGAGTGCGACAACACCTGGGGTTCGGTGACATGCCGGCGTTCGAGCCGAACGCTGAGCATGCCGCCGTCGGGCATCGCTTGCAGGGCGTTGGTGCACAGGTTCATGACCGCCTGGAACACTTGTGTCGCGTCACCGCGCAGCCGCGCGCCGGGCGCGTCGAGCTTGCGCTCCAGCACCACGCGGGGACCCAGTGAGGCGGTCAACAGCGCTAGCACCTCTTCGACGACAGGCGCCAGCTCGAAAACCGTCGACGCACGCGCACCGCCACGGCTGAACGACAGGATGCGCTCGATCAGCGATTGGCCCCGCTGGGCCGCCTGCAGCACCTTGCCCAGGTGCCGAGCCTGGTCGCTGCCAGGCGCGGCAGCGTCATGCGCCATCTCGCCATACCCGACGATGCCCGCCAGCACATTGTTGAAGTCGTGCGAGACACCGCCCGCCAGTGCGCCCAGCGCTTCCAGTCGGCTGGTGCGGGTCAGCTGCACCTGCAGGGCGTGTTGCGCCGCCAGCCGCTGCCGCTCGGACCGCGTCACGATGTGCACCGCCGCCGCCATGGTGATCAGCAGAAACCCCAGCGCGGCGATCGACAACTTCAGCGCACCTCGCCAACCCGCGAGCACGGCACCGAGTTCGCGAGACACCACCACATCGAGACCGTAGCGCGGAACCCGGTGCGCGCCCACGAGGTGGTCGCTGCCGTTCAGACGGTCCACGGTGACCCCGGCCAGCAGCACGCCATCGCTGCGGTAAATGGCCATGCGCGCATCGGCCGCGGGCAGGGCAACACCGAAGGCCCCCAACAACTTGTTGGCAGGGATGGCGGCGACGATCCAGCCGGCCGGGTGGCCGCGCACGGCGTCAACGCGAAACGCCAGTGCAACCTGTGTCTCTGAATCCTTGGCTTCAACGAAGGGCCGGCTCAACGCGGTGGCGTCGGCCGTGAGCGTTGCCAGTGGCGGCAGGAAGGTCCGCAGGTCGGGCGGCGGCGTGGCTTCTGACGACGCGATCAACCCACGGTCTTCGCCCAGCAGCCACAGCGCCGTCACCATGGGCATCAGGGCCGCGCGTGTCTGCAGCGCCTGGACGGTTTTGCTGCCGGTGGTGGGCAACTGGCGCTGACCGAGTTCGAGGCCCAGGGCTTGCAAACCCTCTTCGGCGCCACGCAAACCGCGATCGAGTTCGTCGGTCAAGGCCAGCGAGAGCAGTTCGAGTTCCCGCCGCTGGTTGTCCAGTGCGGTGCGGTGCAATTGCCAGAGTGCCAGCGAAGTGGCAGCCGCCACCAGCAACCACAGCGCCGCCGCGAACAGCCACGGGCGCCACGCGGCCATCGGGCGGGAGGAGGGGGCGGGGTTCGATCGATTCACAAGTGGATCAGCAGCGGTTCAGCGGAGCACCTTTGCGCGTGGGTGTCCAGTATGCGCCGCAGGCCTGCGGTACGATGAAACCACCCATGAACACCACCACCGTTGTTCCCCATATTCTCGTGATCGACGACGATGCCGACGTGCGGGATCTTGTGGTGGAGTACCTGGGCAAGAACGACATGCGTGTGAGCGCCGGCCGATCGGGTGCGGAGATGTTTGCGCTGTTCGACCAGGAGGCCATCGACCTGGTGCTGCTCGACCTCAAACTGCCCGGCGAGGATGGCATGCACCTGGCGCGTGCCTTGCGCGAGCGGGCCACGGTGCCCATCGTGCTGCTGACCGGGCGCAACGAGGAGGCCGATCGCGTCATGGGCCTGGAGCTGGGCGCCGACGACTACGTCACCAAGCCGTTCAGTCCGCGCGAGCTGCTCGCGCGCGTGCGGGCGGTGCTGCGCCGCTACCAGGTGCAGGCTACGCTGCCCGAGCGCGACAACACGCGACGGGCTTACCGCTTCTCGGGTTGGGAGCTGAACCTGCGCACGCGTCGCCTGCTGTCGCCGGCGGGGGCGTCGGTGGACCTGTCCAATGGCGAGTTCAGCCTGCTCAATGCGCTGTGCCGGGCGCCACGGCGCGTGCTGAGCCGCGACCAGTTGTTGTCCTTGTCGCGGCTGCATGAAGGCGAGGTCTACGACCGCACGATCGATGTGCAGATCCGCCGTCTGCGCCTGAAGATCGAGCTTGACCCGACCCACCCCACGCTGATCCTCACCGAGCGGGGTGCGGGGTACCTTCTGGCCAGCGACGTCGAGACGCTGTTCTGACCGGATCAACGCACCGGCTCGTCACGCGGGCGCGGTGTCATTGCCGATCTCAAGCCGCGTGCCGCTCACATATTGATGCGGTGGCACCTCGAGGTTGCTCGGCGCCGGCTTGTTCTTGAACACCCGTCCCGCGCCATCAAACGTCGAGCCATGGCAGGGGCAGAAGAACCCGCCCGGCCAGTCGGCGGGCAGGTTGGGATTGCCGGCGCCAGCGGGCACCGAAGTGGGCGAGCAGCCCAGGTGGGTGCAGATGCCCACGGCGACGAAGAACTCGGGTTTGATCGACCGCGCGGGATTCTTCGCGTAGGCGGGCTGCTGCTCGCGGTTCGAATTCGGGTCGGCCAGTTCGGCGTCGTGGCCTTGCAGCGCGGCCACCATCTCGGGCGTCCGGTGCACCACCCAGACCGGCTTGCCTCGCCATTCCACGATCGTGGTGGCGCCGGGCGGGAGCGCCGACAGGTCGACCTCCACCGGCCCGCCAGCGGCCTTGGCCCGCTCGCTGGGCGCGAACGACGCAACGAATGGGACCGCGGTGGCGACGGCCGCCGCGCCACCCATGGCGGCGGTGGTGGTGAGCCAGATGCGCCGCTGGTGGTCGGGCGGGTGGACGGGTTGGGTGTGCGGCTTGGAGGACATCGCGGCGGTCGGTCACAGGTCGTCTGCATGGGTAATGGGACGCTGACGTGAAGGGATATTGCAATGGCGCGGGCCGGGTGGCATTGCAGGGAGCGCCATGGCAGATGACATTTGTCATCTGGCGCGTGGACATCTGCAACCTCCAGGCGCCACGGGAGTCATAGAGTGAAACGCATCCAACCCGGCGAACAGAAAGGCAGAGCATGTCGAACAACCTCCCGATGACGATGTTTGTGGATGCGATGGTGGGCGCGACCGCCTACGCGCACCCACACCCCGAAGCGCACGACTTTGCGCACTCGACGGCTGCCATGGCCCATGTCGAGCGTGCCCGTGTCGATCTCTATTGCGACCACAACAACCTGGCGATCGCGGCCATTCGGGAGGCGCGCCGCGAGCTGAAGACCACGTCCAGCCCAGGGGTGGCCGACGCGCTGGCCGCACTGGACGAGGCGTCCTGGATGACGCGTCACAACGATTTCCTGCGCGCGGAACTGGCGCTCGAACACGCGCTGATGGTCATGCGGGCCATGTCGGGCCGGCACTGAGCTCACCATGAGCGCAACGCCCGAGCCGTCCGCAGGCGGCCACCCCCTCAAGTCCGAGGAGGGCAGGGCCATCCCCGAACTGGTGGCCGAGGTGTACGAGACCGCGCTGCCGGTGGACCGAGGACACATGCTGGAGCAGCTGTTGCGCCCCTTGGGCGTGCTGTCTCTCGTGGCCATTGCCGGTGGCGTGTTCGCGAAGATCCGGTTTCGCAGCGGCTGGCAGGAGATGCACGTCCGCATGGAGGACCTGCCCGGGGTGCAGTCCACCGACATCATCGCGCTGGTCGACCATGCGCAACAGGTCAGCATCGAGGCCGTGGATGGTCTGGCCCGGCTGGTGCTCGGGTCACCCGCGCTGTCTGGGTCGGCCGCGGCGATGCTGCTCGTGGCTTTGCTGCTGCAGCGTGCGCGCCAGACCCGGGTGGATGATTCCGGCGACAGTTAGCGGGCGCCTCCCGAACTGCCGTATGAGAGGAGGGCGCGGACCGCGAACCCACGCGAGCGGCGCTTGCGCGCCCAGATCACCACGCCCGTGACGCTGAGCATGGCCACCACCAGACCCATGAGCGAGATCAGGATGCGCCCCGGCAAGCCCAGGATGCGGCCCGAATGCAAGGGGAACTGTGCCTGCATGAAGATGTCGCCCGCGGTGCCTTCGCCGGGGAAACGCCCACCCACCAGTTCGCCGCTTCGACCATCGACGTAGAGCCAGGCGTTGCCCAGTCCACCGTCGGCATGGTCCTGCCCCGGCCAGAAAAAGCCCACGCCATACAGCCCATAGCGTCCGGCATGGAAAACCCCACCGGCTGGCCGCGTCCAGCCCCGGCGCGTGGCTTCGGCCTGTGCTTGTTCAATGGCTTGTTCCCGCGACAGCACCGGCTCGATCGGCGCATGAAGGGGTGTGGGTTGGCGCAACTCGAACGGCGTGGGTGTCACGGATGAGAACAGGGACACCACGGGCATCATGACCTCGCGGCCGAGGTTCATCGAGACCGAGGTGATGGCCAGCATCAACAGCAGCGCCCACACCCACACGCCACCGGAGCGGTGCAGATCGAAGTTCAGCTTGGGCCATCCGTGGCGGGTGCGGAAGGCAAACGACTTGCGCCATCCCTTCAGGCTCGGGAACGAGATCCAGAGCGCGATGAAGCAGTCGAGGATCCACACCACCGAGATCACACCCATCACCCACATGCCGAGTTCAACCGCGCCCACATCGGGAATGTGCAGGCTGTAGTGCAGCTTGTAGAGAAACGGCAGCAGGTTCTCGCGCGAGAGGGAGATGGCACCCCACTCGCGCGTGCCCTGTACCTCACCGGTGGCCGGGTCCAGCGCCACCTGGTTGAAGCCGAGTTCGAAGGGCTTGCCCGTGGCGGGATCCACGCGCGCCTCCACCGACACGCCCAGCGTGTGGCCGGGCTCGATGGCCAGTGGCATGTAGCCGACGCGCAGGCGCGGGTCGGCCGCCTCCAGTCGCCGGGCCATTTCCAGTGGTTCCAGCGGTGCCGGGGAGACACCGCTGCGCGCTTCGAACAGCTGCGGGTTCAGCCACTCGTCGAGCTCGTGGTCCCACGAGATGACCGAACCGGTCAGGCCCGCGACGAACAGAAAGAGCGCGATGAGCAAACCGGCCCACCGGTGCAACAAGGCCAGAACGGAACGCATGGTGAACGGCCCGCTCAGAACTTGTAGGTGGCTTTGAGCCAGACGTTGCGCGGGTTGCCGTAGGTGTAGCCGTTGTAGCCACCGAGCCCGTTGTAGTAGTGCTTGTCGCCCACGTTTTCGATGTGCAGCGATGTGCTCAGGTGGCGGTTGATGTCGTAACGCGCCATCAACCCGAAGACCGTCACGTCACCCTGCGTGGCGCGGCCAAGCTCGTTGAACTCGTCGTAGTGGATGCTGCTCTGGTGGCTCACGCTGCCCCCGAGAGTGAGCTTGCTCCAGTCGCCCGGCAGGCGGTAACTGGCGGTCATGCGCAGCAGCCGGCGCGGGTATTGCGGGTTGAGCAGCATGCCATCCATTTCGCGCTTGGCATGGTAGGTGTAGCCTGCCAACACCTGCAGGCCAGGCAGCAGTTCACCCGAGGCGGTGAGTTCGAAGCCCTTGCTCTTCGCGCCCTGCACCGCGCGGTAGGGAATGCTGCCGTCGGGCAACAGCGGTCCACCGGCTTCCTGCACCGCCAGGTTGGTTTCGCGGGTCGTGAAGATGGCGGCGCTGGTGTTGAGCCGGCCACCGAAATGCTCGCCCTTGACGCCCAGCTCGATGTTCTGGCCGCGCTGCGGTGAGAGCAACGCGTTGTTGCGATCGCGTGCCGTGTTCGGTTGGAAGATGTCCGTGTAGCTGCCATAGACCGAGAAGGTCTTGCTCACGTCGAACACCGCGCCGACATAGGGCGTGATCACGCCCGTCTCGCGTGAGCTCGGGTAGATCGTTCGTCTGCCAGCGGTCCAGTCGACCAACGAAGACTCGGACGTGTACCAGGTGGCCCGCGCGCCGAGGATCACCGACAGCGGATCGGTCAGTCTCAGGCGGGTCGATGCATAGACCGCTTTCTCGATGGTGGTGCCGGGCTGGGTGTAGAGCGGAAACGGGAACGCCGCGGGCGCCGGGAAGTTCTGCAGCTCGTAAAAGTTCAGCGGCCGGCGATCGACACCGCCCGCGACGGCGGAGTTGGTGTCGACGCTGTAGCGGTAGTGGTTGTAGTTCGCGCCCAGCACCGCTTCGTGGGTGCGGCCGAAGGCGGAGAAGGGCCCCTTCAGGTGAACGTCCACCGCCTTGTTGGTGCCCTTGGCCGGGTTCTCGCGGATGTCGATGGTGGAGGCGCCGGTCTGGCCGTCGATGGCGCGGTAGATGCTCAGGTCGCCCGAGGCGCGCTTGCGTTCGCTCTCGAGGTAGCTCACGTCCACCTTGAGCTCCCAGCCGTTGCCCAGGCGCTGGTTCAGGTTCGCGAACAGCTTGTCGCTGAACATGTCCCAGTAGCTCCAGGGTGCGCTGGAGTTGAACGAGCGGGGCAGGGTGGAGCGCGTGCCGTTGGAGAAGAAGAGGGGGCTTTGGCCGTAGTTGGCGCCGTCGATGGCGGTCTTCTGGTGTTCGTAGCCCACGGAAAGCACGGTGTCTGGCGTGAGGTCGGCCTCCAGAATGCCGTAGAGCGCGTCTTCCGCGCGCTTCTTGTTCTGGATGAAACTGCGGCCATCGCTGCGCGCCGCCACGAACCGCCCACGCAGCGTGCCGGCGGTGTTGATCGGGCCGCCCACGTCGACCTCCGCGCTGTAGCGGCTCCAGGAGCCGATGCCACCGGAAACGTGGCCCGCGAATTCAGAGGTCGGGCGCTTGCGCACGAGGTTGATCGCGCCACCGGGCGACCCCACACCGTTGAGCAGGCCTGCCGCGCCTCGAATCACTTCCAAGCGGTCGTACAAGGTCGTGCTGATCATGCTCGCCTCACCCGCCACGCTGTTGAAGCCCAGCGTCGGCACGCCATCGATCATCGTGTTCAGCGGAAAGCCGCGCGACGAGAACGTCACGCGCTCGTCGTTGCGGTCGGCCACGATGCCTGGTGTCTGGCGCAGCACATCGTCGAGGTTGATGAGGTTCTGGTCTTCCATCTGCTGGCGCCCGATCACGCTGACGGACTGCGGCGTCTCGCGCAGCGACAGATCCATGCGCGTGCCCGCGCCCGTGGCGCTGGTGGTGTAGGAGCCCGTGCCTTCGGTGGTGCCGCTGCGATCGGCGCTCGCGGCCACCACCACAGGAGCCAGTGTGGCTTCGGAGACGGTCGAAATGGGCCTGATCACCATGGCCGCGCCATCCAGCGTGGCCACCAGGCCGCTGCCCGCGAGCAGACGGTCCAGCGCCTGACGCGGCGTGAGTTGACCGGAGATCGCTGGCGCGGACTTGCCGGCCACCAGGGCCGGTGGCGCGATGAGCTCGATGCGTGTCTGTCGCGCCCAATCATTGAGCGCCTGCCCCAGCGGCTGAGCCGCCATGTTGAGTTGCACGGGCGCGTTGAGCAGCGCCTGGGCGCTTTGTGCGTGGACGAGGGGACTGCCGATGGCAAGTGCGATGGCGAGGGCCAGCGGGGCGGGCCGAAACACGGGGCGGTTCATTGAGTACGTTCTCCTGCGGATGATTGCGTTGATGCTTTCACCCGGGTAGACGCACGAGACGAAGCAAACCCTATGTCAAATGGAAATCATTTTTGTTTGGAGACACGTCACGGCGCGCGCACAATTTCCAGCTGGTCGCCCGATTCCTGCAGGCGCACAGGAGCAGCCTGCGGCAACACCTTCACGAAGTTGTCGAGCCGTGAAGGGTTGAAGGTACCGGTCAGGCGCAGGCCGGCCACGGCGGGGTCGCGCAGCACGAGCCGCGTGTTGCCGTAGCGTTCCAGCTCGGCCAGCACCTGGTCGAGCCGGGTATTGTCAAAACTCACGCGGTTGTCGCGCCAGGGCGCGATGCCGCCGGCCGACAGAGGCGTCACTGGCGCTAGCGTGCCGTGTGCATCGCTGGCGACTTGCTGGCCGGCGGACAGGAGCACTGGTGCGCTAGCCGCCTCCACCGTTCCATCCGGCGCGATGCGCTCGACCTTGACGCGACCTTCTTCCACCGCCACGCGAACACCATCGTCTCCCGCTGTGCCGGGCGTGTGGCGCACCGAAAAGCGCGTGCCGACGACGGTGATGCGCAGGGGCCCGGCCAATACCTCGAACGGTCGCGCGGCATCGCCTTGCACGCTGAAGACCGCTTGGCCTTCGGGCAGTTTTACTTCCCGGCGGTCGCGGTAGTAGCCGACCTCCACGCGCGTGGCGGTGTCCAGCCGCAGCCGACTGCCGTCGGGCAGCGGCACCTCGAGTTGTTGCCCGCGTTGTGTACTGAACGTCTGCGCGAACACGGGCTGAGCCTGGTCGTGCGACCAGATCAACATGCCTGCGCCGCCCGCCATGAGAGCGATGGCCGCCGCCGAAAAGGCAGGGACGAGAAAACGGCGCCGCGTTGGCACTGCGGTTGATGCAGTGCGTATCCATGATCGGTCGCGTGGCGCCTGGGCCACCTTCGTGGATGCGACCGTCGCGGCCTCGGTGGCCAGATCGTCTGCCAGATTGGCACGCAGGATCGCCAGCCCGTTGCTGGGCAGTTGATCGAGCGCGGTCCATTCCGACTGCTGGCGGTCATAGGCAGCTCGGTGAGCGCTATCGGCGTCGAGCCAGGCCTGGAAGAGGGCTTCTTCACGCGTGTCGAACCCGCCGCCCGTGCGGCGGACGAACCAGTCCAGGGCTTCGCCATCGATGCCTTGGGAGTCGGTGTGGGGGTGTGGTGACAAGCTCATGGCGCTCTCACAGAGGTAGACGCACGAGCCGGCCCAAACCCTATGTTCACTCTGCAAAAAAGGTCGTGGTGCCTGCTTCTTCATTCCTGGCTGCGTCTTCTTCTGCGCAGTGGGGGCGCGGACGGGGCATTGTCATCGACACCGTCGCGGCAACGTTTGCATGCTTCCACCGCACTGCGGACGTGCTGCTCGACCATCTTGACGCTGACGCCCATGTGCGCCGCTACTTCGACGTGTGTGAGTCCATCGAACTTGTGCAGGATGAATGCTTGGCGGCAGCGCGGCGGCAGGCTGTCGATGATGGCCAGGATGGCGTTGACCATCTGTTGAGATTCCAGCGCCGCATCGGGCTCAAGGGCGGTTGGCCCGACCGTGTTCTCGGGCTCATCGGAGTCCACGTCATCGTCGGGCTCGGCGAACCGAGCGCGGACATCGCCGCGACGGCCCTGGTCGATCAGGAGGTTTCGTGCGGTCTTGTACAACAGCGCCCGGGGATCACGAACCATGGACCCAGCCTGCTGGGAGGCCAGCACGCGGGCGTAGCTTTCCTGAGCCAGGTCGGCCGCCGTGGCGCGGTCGGAAACCTTGCGGGACAGAAAGCTCAGCAGTTCTCGGTAGTAACGGGTAACCAAGGCGTTGAAACCGGCGATGAAAGTCCCTTAGCCGAGTGGCTCAGGAATGGGGAGGGGTCGCATTGGCTTTTGGACATGCGAACCATTCTCATTATCAACGATGGCATCCGCTGCTTTAACTTAACATAATATACATCGTAGAACTTCAAGAAGATATCAACCTGACCTGAAGGATCAGCGATGGCTCCAGTTCTCGCGCGATCCAGACTGGCGTATTGCCCATACTGCCTGTCCTTCAACGATTCTTGCGAACGCTGGTACATCCGCAGAGAATGTGTGCGTCGGGCTTGACCGAGTGCACACGCGAGAAATTGCATGCCTCTGAGACAGTTCATCCAGACCGTGTTCGTCGCCGCTTGTGCGATGGCGCTCCTGCCCGCCAACACCGCGATCGCCGCCGAATGCCTGCCCCCAGCCTGTGCTGCAGACGACAGCGCGGCCGGAGGTGTTCCGGATGGAAACTTCGCCACCGATGCGGTGGCGGCAGTGGCGGCAACGCCCCCTGTTCCGGCTGCGCCAAAGATCAAGGACGATGACGGTCCCGGCTCGGCCATCTTCAGCCCGTTCGCGAGCGTGCAAGACCGAGCGAAGCGCCCGCCCCTCGCAATGCTTTTCGCGAACAACACCAGAGCAACGGCACTGGCCATCGCGCTGCTCATCGCATTGCTCGTGACACTGGCCGGCGTTGCCGTGTTCTCCTTCTTCATTCGTCGCGACCATCCGTAGTCATGTATTGGTAGTCAAAATGGTGGTTAAAAAAAATGAATTGCATTCTTTAGAAGACCCGCACACAATTCGACACGTATTTACGAATCGACCCACCGCCTGCCACTTGCTTGCAGAAGCAACAGCTCCCGGCGTGCCGACCTAGATCACTCCAAGTAATTTTGCGATGGAGGAGTCACATGAATAGGTCATCAGGCGAAGCCCGAAAGGGATGCGGACTGCATCCCCTTCTCTGCCCTCAACACAACGACCCCCGTCGCTCCATTGACGTTGGCCATATCGCCCAGCTGCGATACATGACCGGCCGACGACGACCCTAGCAATCAGCTAGGGGCGTGACCGCCCTCGGGTCACGAACGCCTCCACTCCCTCTGCACCCGTCGCTGGACCGACCAGCACGACTACCCCTGAGCAACGCTACAAGGGCCATGTGCCATGTACGCGGGGTCGGGACTGCGTTGATCGTCGATTGTCTTCAGGAGCATCAAAATGGCCACGCTAATCAAGTCCGATCTAGAGTTCATCCTTCAGCAGATTCTTATTGCGGAAGCACAAGCGGCGGGAGCGGACCCCGCGAGCCTGGTGCCGAACACTTTTGTGCCATTTGGTCTGAGAACGGTCGACGGTTCGTACAACAACCTGATGCCTGGCCAGAGCCAGTACGGCACCGCGGACAACCCGTTCCCGCAGCTGGTGCCGCAGACCTACAGCAACGAGCAGGACGACACTTTCGGGCCGATCACCAACACCGACTACGGCAGTGCCGGGCATGTGGTGGACGCGGATCCGCGGCTGATCAGCAACCTGGTGGCCGACATGACCAGCAACAACCCGGCGGCCGTGAGCGCGTTTGTCAACGCCGGCCTGGGCACACTCGACGAAGCCGGTGTCTTGCGTGACCTCGACGGCAATGTCATTCCCGCCGGCACTTTGCTCGACATCCCGAACGTCTCGCCCGACGAAGGCCTCTCGGCCCCGTACAACTCGTGGTTCACCTTCTTCGGCCAGTTCTTCGACCACGGCCTTGACCTGGTCAACAAGAACAGCAGCGAGACCATTTTCATGCCGCTGCAGCCGGACGACCCGTTGTTCGACGACGCCCCCGGCGCCCCGAACTTCATGGTCCTGTCGCGCGCCACACGCGACGCCAACGGCGACCAGACCAATCAGACGACGCCCTTCGTCGACCAGAACCAGACCTACACTTCGCACCCCTCGCACCAGGTGTTCCTGCGCGAGTACGCCCTCGACGCCAGTGGCCGTCCGGTGGCCACAGGCGCCCTTCTCGATGGCGCCGATGGCGGTCTTGCCAACTGGGCCCAGGTCAAGGCGCAGGCACTCATGCTGGGCATCCAGCTCGACGACGCCGACGTTCTGGACCTTCCCCTCCTCGCGACGGACCAGTTCGGCAAGTTCATCCCCGACCCCGTCACCGGCTTCGCACAGATCGTTCTGCAACCCGCTGACGTCGGCGGGCCGCTGGACCCGGACGGCAACGGGCTCGCCTCAGGCACGCCCGGCACGCCCATTGATGCGAGTCTGGGCGTTCGCACCGGCCACGCCTTCCTCAACGATATCTCGCACGCCGCGGCTCCTGTGTTCGTGGGTGGCGTACTGGCACCGGACAGCGACGCCGCCATTGGCCTCTCGGAACCCGGCACGTATGACAACGAACTGCTCGACCGCCACTTCATCACCGGCGACGGCCGCGGCAACGAGAACATCGCGCTGACCGCCGTCCACCACGTCTTCCACTCCGAACACAACCGGCAGGTCGACGAAATCAAGGCCACTGTGCTGGCAAGCGGCGACGCCGCGTTCATTGCTTCGTGGCAGTTGCCCGACGGATCCTGGAACGGCGAGCGCCTCTTCCAGGCCGCTCGCTTCGCGACGGAAATGCAATACCAGCACCTGGTGTTCGAAGAGTTCGCGCGCAAGATGCAGCCGCAGATCGATGCCTTCCTGCCCGAGACCAACTACGACACGACCATCAACCCGGCCATCGTCGCCGAGTTTGCGCACGCGGTGTTTCGCGTCGGCCACACGATGCTCACCGAAACCGTCGATCGGCTCGACCCCAACTTCGCATCGAGCGACCTCGGGCTGGTCGAGGCCTTCCTCAACCCCGTGGCCTTCAACAACGACGGCGCGCTGTCGCCCGAGGCGGCAGCGGGTGCCATCATCCGCGGCATGACGCGGCAGGTCGGCAACGAGATCGACGAGTTCGTCACCGACGCGGTCCGCGACCAGTTGCTCGGCCTGCCGCTGGACCTCGCGGCCATCAACATCGCACGCGGCCGCGACACCGGCGTGCCCACCCTCAACGAGGCGCGCCGCTCGTTCTACGGGTCGACCTCCGACCCGCAGCTCAAGCCCTACACCAGCTGGGTCGACCTGACGCAGAACCTCAAGCACGAAGCGTCGGTGATCAACTTCATCGCTGCCTATGGCACCCACGACGAGCTCGTGGCCGCCGATGTCGACACGCTTGCCGAGAAGCGCGCGGTGGCCGCCGCACTGGTCTTCGGCGGCAGCGCGGTTCTCAACGCCGGTACCGCCGAGGAGCGCACCTTCACCGCAGAGGATGGCGACCGGCTCGACTTCCTCAACAGCACCGGTGCCTATGTGAGTGGCCCGAACGGCGTGACAACCACCGGCGTCGACGATATCGACCTCTGGATCGGCGGCCTGGCCGAGAAGCAGATGCCCTTTGGCGGCCTGCTCGGTTCGACCTTCAACTTCGTCTTCGAAAGCCAGATGGAAGCGCTGCAGAACGGCGACCGCTTCTACTACCTGTCGCGCCTGGCCGGGTTGAACTTCCTCACCGAGATGGAGAACAACACCTTCGCCAAGCTGGTGATGCTCAACACCGATGCGACGCACCTGCCTGCCGACATCTTCTCGACCCCCGGCCTGATCCTCGAGGTCAACCAGGCCCAGCAGTTCACGGGCCTGGGTGTCGATGGCCACGATGACCCGACCGAGGGCGGAACCGAGCTGACACCGCTGGTGATCCGCGACGACCCGACCACCGCCGCCGTTGAAACCAACTACCTGCGCTACACCGGCGACGAGCACGTCGTGCTCGGCGGCACCGACAGCAACGACACCTTGATCGCCAGCATCGGGGACGACACCATCTACGGCGATGGCGGCAACGACCGCATCGAAGGTGGTGACGGCAACGACCAGGTCGACGGCGGCGACGGCGACGACATCATCACCGACCGCGGCGGCGACGACGTGCTCAAAGGCAACGCCGGCCACGACGTCATCCAGGGCGGCAACGGCGCCAACCTGATCATCGGCGGCGACGGCAGCGACTTCATCATCACCGGCGAAGACGTGTCGGAGGTGTTCGCCGGCCAGGGCGACGACTTCATCCTCGGCAGCAAGGGCAACCTGCCCACGCTCGGCAACGAAGGCCACGACTGGATTGAACTCGGCACACAGGACGGCACCACGGGCGACAGTTCCGACCCGCTGTTCCGCGACGGCGTCATCGGCAACGACGTGCTGATCTCCGGCGGTGGCTTCGACGAGCTGATCGGCGAAGGCGGCGACGACATCTTCAGCGGCTCGGACGGTGAAGACCACTTCGACGGTGGCTCGGGCTTTGACTGGGCCATCTACAAGTTCGACAAGTACGGCGTGACCGCCGACATGATGGTCAACGACTTTGTGGTGCCGCCGGTGGTCAACTCGAGTGCCGGGATGATGGACCGCTTCGCGTTCACCGAAGGCCTGTCGGGCTCGGCCCACGCCGACTTCCTGCGCGGCGACAACGCCGACACCACGGAGATCCTTCAAGCCGGCTTCACGGGCAGCGTGTTGACCAACATTGCGCTGATCGATGGCCTGCAGGACGTTCTGCCGGCCGGCACCACATCGTTTGGCGCGGGCAACATCATTCTCGGCGGCGACGGCAGCGACCTCATCGAGGGACGCGGCGGCAACGACATTATCGACGGCGACGCCTGGCTCAACGTGCGGATCGCCGTGTCGGGCGTGCCCGGTCTCACCAGCGTCGACAGCATGAAGGAACTGGTGCCGCGCATGCTCTCGGGCGAGATCAACCCGAGCCAGCTCAGCATCGTGCGCGAGGTCCTGATGTCCGACGGGCCCGACTATGACACCGCGATGTTCTCCGGCCTGCGCGCCAGCTACACCGTCACCACCGGCGCGGACGGACGCACCACCGTGACCGACAACGTGGGCACCGACGGTACCGACATCGTGCGCAACGTCGAACGCCTGCAGTTCTCCGATCAGGCCGTGCTGCTGTCCGGCACCAACAATGGCCCTGCCGGCGCGGTCACGATCAGCGACGACACGCCGCAGATCAACCAGTTGCTGACCGTGTCGCCTCTGCTCACCGACGCGGACAACCCCGGCGGCGTGGTGAACGGTCCGATCAGCTACACATGGCAGTACGAACCCGACCCGGTGCGCTTGCCCGGTGTCTTCCGAGACATCGTCGATCTCGGCGGTGGTGTGCCGGCCTCGGTCAACGGCCCGACCTTCCGGGTCACCGGGGACCTTGATGGTCTGGCCATTCGGGTGCGCGCGGTCTACAAGGACGCCAACGGCGTGATCGAGACCGTGTATTCGGACGCCACCGACCCGGTTGCCGGCGTTGCGGTGGTGGTGCCTCCGGCCCCCCTGCCCTCCGAGGCGCTGGTCGACAGCGCGGGCGTGCGCTTCATCCAGTCCGACCTGCAGTTCATCCTCGAGCAGATCAAGATCTCGGAACGGCACGCGGCCGGCGAGGAGCTGATGGACATCTTCGGGAACCCGCGTGCGCCGCTCGGCGTGCGCACGGTGGATGGCACGTACAACAACCTGGTGCAAGGCCAGTCCGGCTTCGGCGCGGCCGACGGGTCCTTCCCTCGTCTGGTCGATCCGGTGTTTCGCGACGACCAAGACGGTGACTCGATCGTCCTTGGCCCGGGCGCGCCTCTGACCAACACCAACTACGGCACCAATTCGAACGTGGTCGATGCCGACCCGCGCATCATCAGCAACCTGATCGTCGACATGACGAGCAACAACCCGGCGGCGATCAGCGCGTTCGTGGACGCCGGCCTGGGCACGCTGGACGAAAACGGCGTGCTGCTCGACCTCGATGGCGTGCCGATTCCGGCCGGCACCCTGCTGGTGATTCCGAACACAGCGCCTGACGAGGGCCTGTCGGCGCCGTTCAACGCCTTCATGACCTTCTTCGGCCAGTTCTTCGACCACGGTCTCGACCTGGTGCAAAAGGGCGGCAATGGCGCGATCTTCGTGCCGCTTCAGGAGGACGACCCGCTCTTCGTGCCCGGCGGCAACAGCAACTTCCTGGTGCTCACGCGCGCCACGCAGGTCGCGGGTCCGGGCGCGGACGGCGTGCTGGGCACCGCCGACGACACCACGCATGAAGCACGCAACCTCACGACGCCCTTCATCGACCAGAACCAGACCTACACCTCGCATTCTTCGCACCAGGTGTTCCTGCGCTCCTACGAGCTTAATGCCGAGGGCAAGCCCGTGGCGACAGGGGCACTGATTACCAACCGCGACCTCGGCGCAGACGGCATCTTCGGCACCGATGACGACGTCGAGCTCGGCGGCATGGCGACCTGGGCGGTGGTCAAGGCGCAGGCACGCGACCTTCTGGGCGTCGAACTCGACGACATGGACGCGCTCAACCTGCCCCTCGTCGCAGCCGACGAATACGGCAACTTCATTCCCGACCCGGTCACCGGTTTCGTGCAGATCGTGCAGCAGGTTGGCGGCACGCTGGCCTCCGGCACGCCGGACGCACCCATCAACGCCAGTCTGGCCGTGCGCACCGGCCACCCCTTCCTGGCCGACATCGCGCACACCGCCAACCCGGTGAGCAGCCAAGGAGCACCGCTGCAGGCCGACGCTGACGACATCGTTGGCGGCACACCGGCCGCGGGCTTCTACGACGACGAGTTTCTCGACGCCCACTTCATGGCCGGCGACGGACGCGTCAACGAGAACATCGCGCTGACCGGCATCCACCACATCTTCCACGCCGAACACAACCGGCTCGTGGAGCACACCAAGGCCGTGATCATGGCCACGGGCGACCAGGCCTTCATCGACGAATGGCACCTGCCCGACGGCTCGTGGGACGGCGAACGCCTGTTCCAGGCGGCGCGCTTCGGCACCGAGATGCAGTACCAGCACCTGGTGTTCGAAGAGTTCGCCCGCAAGGTGCAGCCGCAGATCGACATCTTCTTCGCCGCCACCCAGGTCTACGACACGGAGATCAATCCGGCGATCGTGGCCGAGTTCGCGCACACGGTGTACCGCTTCGGTCACTCGATGCTGACCGAAACCGTGGACCGCTTCGACGCTGACTTCAACATGATCCCGAGCGCCGAAGATCCCACCCAGCAGATGGGGCTGATCGAGGCCTTCCTGAACCCGCTCCAGTTCGCGCCCGGCGGCATCAGCGCCGACGCGGCGGCTGGCGCGCTGGCCCGGGGCCTCACGCGGCAGCAGGGCAACGAGATCGACGAGTTCGTGACCGATGCCTTGCGCAACAACCTGCTCGGCCTGCCGCTGGACCTCGCGGCCATCAACATCATGCGCGGACGCGACACCGGCGTGCCGACGCTCAACGCCGCTCGGCGCGACTTCTACGGCGTGACTGGCGACGCCCAGCTCAAGCCCTACGAGAACTGGGTCGACTTCATGCAGCACATCAAGCACGAAGCCTCGGTGGTCAACTTCATCGCCGCTTATGGCACGCATGCAACCCTGCTCGCCGCCGACACGGTGGACGAGAAACGCGCGGCGGCCATTGCGCTGGTCTACGGCGGCATTGATGCGCCGGAGGACCGGCTCGACTTCCTGTACGGCCGCAATGCCTATGCCAACGCGGCCGGCACCACCACCACCGGTGTCGACGCCATCGACCTGTGGATCGGTGGCCTGGCCGAAAAGCAGATGCCCTTTGGCGGTCTGCTCGGCTCGACCTTCAACTTCGTGTTCGAAGAGCAGATGGAAAAGCTGCAGGACGGCGACCGCTTCTATTACCTCGAGCGCACGCAGGGGCTCAACTTCCTCACCGAACTCGAGAACAACTCCTTCGCCCGGATGGTGATGGCCAACACCGACGCCTCGCACATGCCGGGCGACGTCTTCACGGCCCCTGGTTTCACACTGGAAGTCGATGCGTCGCGGCAGTTCACCGGCCTCGGGCTGGAGGGACGCGATGACCCGACCGGTGAAGGCAGCCTGACACCGCTGGTGCTGCGCAACGACCCCGGCACCTCGACGCCCGATGCGAACTACCTGAAGTACAGCGGTGAAGACCACGTCGTACTCGGGGGCACCGCCGGCGACGACACCATCATCTCCAGCCTTGGCGACGACACGCTGTGGGGCGATGCGGGCAATGACCGGCTCGAAGGCGGCGACGGCAACGACTTCGTCTTCGGCGGCAGCGGCGACGACATCATGACGGACCTCGGCGGCGACGACAACATGCAAGGCGGTGACGGCAACGATGCGATCCATGGCGGCAATGGCGCCAACCTCATCCTCGGTGGCCATGGCAACGACTTCATCGTGACGGGCGAAGACCCGTCCGAAGCCTTCGGTGGAACCGGCAACGATTTCATCCTGGGCGCGCGCGCCAACGAATTCGTGTTCGGCAACGAAGGCGACGACTGGATCGAACTGGGCATGGCCGATGGCAGCGCCGGCGAGAACTTCGACGCCCTCGGGCGCGACCAGGCAGTCGGCCACGACGTCTTCATCGGCAACACCATCTCCGACCGCATGGACGGCGAAGGTGGCGACGACATCATGTTCGGCAACGGTGGCCAGGTGGACCGTTACGAAGGCGGCTCGGGCTTCGACTGGGCCGGCTTCAAGGACGATCCGTTCGGTGTCACGGCGGACCTGCTGCTGCGCGCCTTCGACGAAACGCCGGTGCCCGTGTCCAACGCCACGGTGCTGGCACGCTTCACCTCGATCGAAGGGGTGTCGGGCTCGGCCCATGCCGACATTCTGTCCGGCGACGACAACGACGCCACCGCCATGGCACTCTCCGGGGCCACCGGCAGCGTGCTCACCAACATCAGCCTCATCGAGGGTCTGCAGGAGCTTCTGGACGAAGTGCTCGGCGTCGGCATGGGGCTGGAGGACCCGGTGACATCGTTCGCCGGCAACATCCTGCTCGGCGGTGCCGGTAGCGACCTGCTCGAAGGCCGCGGCGGCAACGACATCATCGACGGTGACGCCTGGCTCAACGTGCGCATCAGCGTGCGGGCGAACGCCGATGGCACGGGTGCGGAGATCGCGAGCTACGACACCATGACCGATCTGGAGCTGCAGGGGCGCGTTTTCGACGGCATCTACAACCCCGGCCAGCTCACGATCGCGCGCGAGATCCTGATGGCCGACACCCCCGACTGGGACACCGCGGTGTTCTCGGATGTGTTCGGGAACTACGAAGTCACCTTCATCGAGAACGACGTCTGGCAGGTGGCCCACGTGGTGGATGGCGTGGCGGGTTCGGATGGCATCGACGTGGTGCGCAACATTGAACGCCTGCAGTTCTCGGATGGGGCGGCCTTCATCGCTGAAGAAGGCTTCAACTTCGATCCGGAAGGCCTGCTGACGATCAGCGACACCTCGCCCGCCATCGGCGAACCGCTCACCGTCTCGGCGCTCGGCGTGACCGACCTGGACAACGTCAGCGGCACCAACCCGACGGGCGCCATCACCGGCCCGATCGCGTACTTCTGGCAGGCCGAGGTCCGCCCCGGTATCTTCGAGGACATCCTGATCGAGAACGATGGCGGAGAAGTCTCGCGGGCCACCGGCCCCACTTTCACGCCGCGGGTCTTCGAAGACGGGCTCGCGCTGCGGGTGCGGGCGGTCTACAAGGACGCCAACGACGTGCTTGAGAACGTCTACTCCGCCGCCACCTCGGTGGTCGGTGCGACCAATGACGCGGCGGTCGGACAACCCACGATCAGCGACACCACACCCACCGAAGGCCAGACGCTCACCGCCGCGACCCTGGGCATCAGCGATGCCGATGGCATGGTCGGCGTCGTTTTCAGCTACCAGTGGCAACAGGCCGTCAACACCGGCGTGGGCGGCGGCGGCGCCGGCTTCACGAACATCGCGGGTGCCACGCTGCAGACCTTCACGCCGGGTGCCGCTCAGGTCAACCGGGAACTGCGGCTGCAGGTGAGCTTCACCGACAACGGCGGTACCGTGGAGACCGTGACCTCGGCCGTGACCGTCGTGACCGGCGACTCGATCCCCGCAGCCGCCGCGGCCCAGGTGCTCAACGGCACGGAAGGCCAGGACATCATCTTCGGTGGTGGCGGCGCGGACTCGATCAACGGGCTCGGTGAGAACGACATCATCGACGGCGGCGCCGGCGCGGACAGCATCAACGCGGGTGCCGGCAACGACACCATCAACTACCTCTTCGGCGAAGGTACCGACACCGTCGATGGCGGCGTCGGCCTGGACAGCCTCAACGTCACCGGCACCGCAGCCGCGAACAACCTGGCCGTCACGTTCGACGGCGCGGCACTCACCGCGGTGGCGGGTGGCACGGTGGTCAACGTCGAATCCGTCACGGCCAACCTGCTGGGCGGCGTCGACACGCTGACCTACGCGGGGGCGGTGGCGGTCACGGTGAACCTGTCGACCGGCACCGCCTCCGGCTTCAGCAGCATCGCGGGCATCGAGAACGTGGCGACCGGCGCCGGCGCCGACGTGCTGACCGGCGACGCGCAGGCCAACTCGCTGAACGGCGGCGGTGGCGACGACCGCTTCGTCGCGACACTGAACGACGGCAACGACACCTACACGGGTGGTGCCGGCAACGACACCTACGACCTGTCGGCGGTCACCGCTGGCGTGACCATCACCCCCACCTCCGCCATCGGGGCGCAGACCGGGACCGATGTGCTCTCCGCGATCGAGAACTTCATTGGCAGCCAGGGCGATGACACGATCACCGTCAACGGCGGTGTCAATGTGATCGATGGCCAGGGGGGCAACGACGTCATCGACGCCGGCGCCGGCAACGACATCGTGGTCGGCGGGCTGGGCAACGACACGCTCAACGGCGGCGCCGGGAACGACACGCTGGCTGGCAGCGAAGGCGATGACATCTTCAACTACCTGATCGGCGATGGAACCGACACCATGGATGGCGGCGTGGGCAACGACCGCGTCAACATCCGTGGCACCGCAGCGGCCAATTCGCTGGCCGTGTTGCTGGCCGGAACCGCGATTGCCGCCTTTGCCGGCTCCCAAGCCACCAACGTCGAGGCCATCACGCTCGACATGGACGCTGGCGCCGACACCTTGAACTACGGCGCGACCACCACGGCGCTGACCATCAACCTCGGGACCGGATTGGCCACGGGCTTTGAATCGGTCGCCAACGTGGAGAACGTGACCGGCGGCGCGGGCAACGACCTGATGACCGGCAGCGCCGCAGCCAACACGCTCAATGGCGGTGGCGGCAACGACACCTTCTTCGCCGTCGCGGGCGACGGCAACGACAGCTACCTGGGCGGCGCGGGCATCGACACCCTCGACCTCTCGGCCACCACGGCGGGAGCCACGGTCACGGCCACCGCTGCGAGCAGCGCGGACATCGGGTCCGACACGCTCAACTCGATCGAGGTCATCCTCGGCAGCCAGGGCGATGACAACATTACCGGCAACGCTGGCGCCAACATCATCGACGGTCAGGGCGGCAACGACGTCATCAATGCCGGTGCCGGCGACGACGTCGTGCTGGGTGGTGCCGGCAACGACACGATCAACGGCGAGGGCGGCAGCGACACCGTGATCGGCGGTATCGGCAACGACACGGCGACCGGCGGTGCCGGCAACGACACCTTCTTCGCCATGGTGGGCGATGGCGACGACAGCTACACCGGTGGCGCCGGCGCCGACACCTACAACCTGGCGGGAACGGCCGCCGGCGCGACCGTGACGGATGTCAGCGCCAGCAGTGCTGAGATCGGCAACGACCTGCTTGCCACGATCGAGAACGTGATCGGCAGCCAGGGCGACGACAGCATCGTCTTCGACACGGGCGCCAACGTGGTCGACGGCCAGGCCGGTGCCGACTTCCTCAGCACCGGTGCCGGGGCCGACCGGCTGACCGGCGGTGCCGGCAACGACACGATGGCGGGCGGCGCGGGCAACGACGTCTTTGTCTTCGCCGCCGGCTTCGGCAACGACACGATCCTCGACTTCGACGCCACCCCGGCCGGTGGGCAGGATCAGATCGACATCTCGTCGTTCGGCATCAACGCGGGCACCTTCAACCTGCGCGTGGTGATCGCCGATCTGGGCAACGACAGCAGCGTCGCGATCGACGGGCTGGACAGCATCGTGCTGCTGGGTGTCAACGGTGTCGGCACCAACGCCGTCACGCAGGCGGACTTCCTGCTGTCGGCCTGAGCAACAGCGTGCGAGGGGTGCGAGGCCTACCAAGGCCCCGCACCGCGAATGCCTTCGATATCGAAACGAACACGAGGAGCCCCACATGAACGACACAGCCAAGACCACTCCCGACACGGTGACGGCCGAGCGCCCTGCCCCACAGGCCGAGCGTCGCACGGTGTCCGATCCGCGCGACGTCGCCACCCTGGTCATGTCGCGGATGAGCGTGGTCAACGCGAAGAAGGACGAGCTCACGATCGCCATCAAGGGGCTGAGCGATGTCACCCAGCAACTCGCGCACGCCTATGCCGAGCAGATGAAAGTGATCGAGAAGCTGGTCAAACGGGTCAAGGCACTCGAGGCGGCGGACGCCGCCCGGGGCCTCAACGGCAGCAAGCCCAGCTGAGCGCAGCGGCGTTGCAACACGGAGGACCCGCGCATGAAATCACTGTGGACCGAACTCCGTCCGTTGCTGGGCTACATCGCAGCGTTCTCGTTCTTCATCAACCTGCTGTTCCTGGTGCCCGCGTTCTTCACCTTGCAGGTGTTTGACCGGGTCATCTCGACCAACAGCCACGAGACGCTGCTGGTGCTGCTGGCCGGCACCGGCGTGGCGCTGCTGCTCCTGCTGATCCTGGACTACCTTCGCACGCGTTTGCAGAACGTGGTGGGCGTCCTGGTCGACGAGCGGCTCTCGCCGCCGGTGGTCAACGCCATCGTGGAGCGCGCCGCACGCATACCCACCGGCACCCGGACCGAAGGCATCCGAGACGTGGCGGCGCTGCGTTCCGTGTTCTCCGCCAACGGGCTCATCGCCGTCTTCGACGCGCCCTGGGTGTTTGTCTACGTGGCCGTGATCTGGATGTTCCATCCGGCGCTGGGCATTGGCGCCGCACTCTCGGCCCTGCTCATGCTGGGCCTGGCATGGCTCAACGACCGCATCAGCCGCCAGTCGCTCGAGACCCTGCAGAACGAAGGGCGCCGGGCGGCCCAGTATGTCGAGAGTTCGCTGCGCAACGCGGAGGTGCTGCAAGCCCTGGGCATGACCCAGCGGCTGCTGGTGCGCTGGCGCGCGCTGCAAGGCCAGATCGCCGCGATGCAGACCAGCGCCAGCCGCAGCACGGTCGCGTTCACGGCCGGCACCAAGGCGGTCCGCCAGGCCATCCAGATCCTCATGCTGGCCCTGGGTGCCTACCTCGTGCTCAGCCAGCAGGCCTCCGCCGGGGTCATGATCGCGACCAGCATCCTGCTCGGGCGCGCCGTGCAGCCGGTCGAGCAAGTGGTGGGCAGCTGGCGCACGCTGATCGAAGCGCGCGCGGCCTACCGGCGCCTGCTGGAACTGTCGAAGGATTTTGAGCGCGTCGAACCGCGCGTGGTCATGCCACGGCCCGAGGGGCGGCTCACCGCCGAGAACATTTCCTATCGGGCGCCCGGCACGGAGACCATGGTGTTGTCGAACATCGTCTTCACCCTCACGCCTGGCGAAGCCCTGGCCATCGTCGGCCCGAGCGCGGCCGGGAAGTCCACCCTGGCGCGCTTGCTCACGGGTGTGTGGACGCCGAGTGCCGGCCGGGTGCGGCTCGATGGCGCCGACGTGTCGTACTGGTCGCGTGACCAGCTGGGCCCGTTCATTGGCTACGTGCCACAGGACATCGAACTCTTCGACGGCACGGTCGCCGACAACATCGCGCGGCTGGACACGGTCGATTCGGAAAAGGTCGTCGAAGCCGCCACGCGCGCCAACGCGCACGAGTTGATCCTGGGGCTGCCCCAGGGTTATGACACGCCGGTCGGCGAGCACGGCTCGCGCCTGTCCCCCGGCCAACGCCAGCGCGTTGCGCTGGCCCGCGCGCTCTACGGCAACCCGCAGCTGGTGATCCTGGACGAGCCGAACTCGAACCTGGACGGCGCTGGCGAAGTGGCGCTGGCCCAGTCCATGAGCGGCTTGCGCGAAGCTGGCGTGACCTCGGTCGTGGTCACGCACCGCCCCTCGCTGATCGCCCACGTCGACAAGATCCTGGTGCTCGCGGCCGGGCGCATCAAGCAGTTCGGTCCCGCCAGCGAAGTCATGAAGGACATGCAGCGCCAGGCGCAGGCCGCTGTCGATCAGAAGGTGGCCTGAAAGACCCTAGGGATGAACCATGAACACCTCGACACGCCCCGTCCCCCCCACAAAACCGGCGCACTCCACCCAGGAAGAAGCCCGCAGGCTGGCCCGCGCCGGCTGCTGGACCATCGCCTTGTCGATCTTTCCGATCGGCCTCTGGATGAGCATGGCGCCGCTGTCGATGGCCGTCGTCGCGCCGGCCTTCGTCAAGGTGGATCTGAACCGGCGACCGGTGCAGCACCTCGAAGGCGGCACCGTGCGCGCGGTGCTGGTGCGCGACGGCCACCATGTGAAGGCCGGCGACCCCATCCTGATCCTGGGTGACGTGAGGATCGATGCCGACCGCAACCGACTCTTCTACCGCGTGCTCGTGGAACGGGCCGCGCTGGCCCGTCTCGAGGCCGAGCATGCCGTCGCCAGATCCCTGGAGTTTCCCGCTGAGGTGGTGAAGGCGGCGCAGACGGATGAGCGCATCCGACATGCCCTGCAGAAGGAAACGGGCCTGTTCCAGGCACAGCGCCACTCGCTGGAAAGTGCGACAGCGCTGATGCGCACGCAGCGCGATCGCGTCGAGCAGGAGATCATCTCCGTCAACGCGCAGATCGATCAGGCGAAGAACTCGCTGGCCCTGCAGCGTCAGGACCTGGAGACCAACCGCGGCTTGATCGCCGAGGGGTTCATCTCCACCAGCCGCATCTCGCAGATCGACGCCACGGTGATGGAGTACGCGGCGAAGGTCGAGGAGCGGCGCACGGAACTCGCGCGCGCGGCCCAGCGCCTGGTGGAGATCGACATGAAGATCCAGTCGATCCGCAACGACTACGTGAAGGCCGCCAGCGACCAGCTCAAGGCCACGACACAGCGCCTGAGCGAGATCGAGCAGGAGCTGCGCAAGTCGGAAGACGCCGCGCTGCGCCAGGTCGTGGCCGCCCCGGCCAGCGGCGAAGTCATCGACCTCAAGTTCACGTCTCCCGGCGCGGTGGTGGGCCCCGGAGAGGCGATTGCGGACATCGTGCCGAGCAACACGCAACTGTTGATCGAAGCCCACATCCGCCCGGAAGACATCAGCAACGTCCGGCTCAACCAACACGCGCGGATCAAGTTCACCGCGTTCAAGTACCGCAACACGTCGATGGTGACCGGACAGGTCAGCTACGTGTCGGGTGACAGGCTGATCGAGCGCCAAACCAATCTGCCCTACTACAGCGTGATGATCCTGGCCGACGCCGAGTCGCTCAGGTCCATCGGCGATTTCAAACTCCAGGCAGGTATGCCCGCCGAGGTCTACATCGAAGGCGTCACGCAGACGGCCCTTCAGTACATTGCCGAGCCCATCACCACCACGATCCGCAGATCAGCCAGGCAAATGTGAGAAGTCTGTTCGTTGTCAACGAGGGGAATAGATCATGCGCAAAGATTCCATTCAACGCGAGCCAGGCGATTCCACCGTGTCTGGGACCCGACGAACCTGGCTGAAGGCCTCGATCGCGGCCACGGCGGCACCCATGGTGCTGACACCGAGCAAGACCAGTGCGCAGCCCACGCCTCTACCGCCCAGTCCGCCGACGACCCCATGGATCGAGGAACTGCCGACGCAGATCACGCCGCTGTCGCCGCTTGCTTCGTTGAGCCCGTCCCCATCCCTCACCGCGAATCTGGTGGACGGCGAGTGCGGGCGTGGCGAACACCAGCGCTACGCCGACCTCACCCTGCCCGGTGTCGTCGGCACACCCCTGCTCTACCAACTGACGGCAAAGGAAAACCCGCTCTGGCAGTTCAACGGCAACAACCCCTACTACCCACCCCAGCCGATCTGGGGGTATGAAGGCCACACGCCGGGCGTGACCACACCAGGCCCCACGATTTATGCGCGCTATGGCCAGTCGATCATCTGCCGCATCCGCAACGAACTGCCGCAGAACCACATCGGATTCGGCTCGCCCGAAATCACCACCCACCTGCACAACATGCACACCCCCTCGGAGAGCGACGGCTTCGCGGCCGACTTCTACAGCGCGACGCAAAGGGGATTGACGCTGTCCGCGCCGGGGACATTCAACGACCACTTCTATCCCAACCTCTATGCCGGTTTCGACGAGTCCGGCGGCATCGGCGATTCGCGCGAAGCCTTGGGGTCGCTCTTCTACCACGACCACACGGACGGCGTGACCGCCCCGAACGTTCTCAAAGGCCTGTTCGGGCGCTACATGATCTTCGACCACCTCGATACCGGCGACGAGACCACCGGGCTGAAGCTGCCGAGCGGCGCCTACGACTACCCGCTCAGCTTCTCGGACAAGCGGTTCGACTCGGGTGGCCGATTGACGTTTGACGAACTCAACCCCGAGGGCGTGCTGGGTGACAAGATCGTCGTCAACGGCAAGATCGAGCCGGTGCTGCGCGTGGCACGCCGCAAGTACCGGCTGCGGTTGCTCAACGTCGGGCCGACGCGCTTCTACGAATTCGCGCTGCAGAACACGGGTGCGAATATCGTGTACCCCTACACCCAGATCGCCAGCGACGGCAACCTGTTGCCGGCACCGATCCAGAACGTGCTGCGGGTCCGGCTCGCGCCGGCCGAGCGCGTGGACATCGTGGTGGACTTTTCGCGCTTCCCGCTGAACACCACGCTGTACCTGGTGAACCAGCTGACGCAGGTCGACACGCGCAGGCCCGCTGTGTTGCAGGCGCCGGGCACGCGCGTGCTCAAGTTCATCATCGACCGCCCTGCCCCCACACCCGACCTGAGTGTGGTACCCAGCGCACTGCGCCCGCTGCGCGATCTCCCCAGTGCCGCCCAACTCGCCGCACTACCCGTGCGCACCTTTGTCTTCCAGCGCAACAGCGGCATGTGGAACGTCAACGGCGAGTTCTTCGATCCACTCACGCCCCGGGCCACGGTTCCCATGGGCGCCACGGAGATCTGGGAGTTCGTCAACCCGGACAACGGCTGGCAGCACCCCATTCACGTGCACTTCGAAGAGGGGCGCATTCTCAGCAAGAGTGTCAACGGCGTGAACCAACCCATACCGGTGAACGAGCGCGGCCGCAAGGATGTCTTCATCGTCGGCGAACTCATGACCATGAGAGTGCTTTTGCGCTTCCGCGATTTCAAGGGCAAGTACGCAATGCACTGCCACAACCTCACGCACGAGGACCACGCCATGATGATCCGTTACGACATCGTGTGAGGCCAGCGGCCCATGCGCGATGAGCGTCGTCGATCCATTTCAGGAGACTTTCATGAACTACCGCAGACATGTACTGGCCGGACTGGGCGCCGCTTCGCTGTGCGCGGTCGGCCTGCCCACCGCCGCCGCCAATTCCACGGCGAAGACACGGGGGGCGCGCCGCATCCCGAACGTCGAGTTGAAGACGCACACCGGCGCCACCGTGAACTTCTACGACGACCTGGTAAGGGGAAAGATCGTCGCCATCAACATGATGTACGCGGACTGCGACGGCATCTGCCCGACCATGACCTACAACCTCGCGCGCGTCCAGGAACGCCTGGGCCAGCGCGTGGGCAAGGACATCTTCATGTACTCGATCACCATCCGGCCCGAGATCGACACCGTGCAACACCTGGCCGAGTACGCCGACATGCATGGCGTCAATCCCGGGTGGCTGTTCCTGACCGGGAGCCGCAAGAACATCGATCTTGTGCGCTACGCACTCGGGTTCTACGACCCGGACCCCAGTGTCGACAAACAGATCAACCGCCACACCGGCATGGTGCGCATCGGCAACGACGCCTATGACCGCTGGGCCATGACGCCCGCGCTGGCCAGGCCGGAACAGATCGTGGGGGCCATCCTGCACGTGGATCGCAAGCTGCCGCCAAGCGGTGTGCGCCGGCTCGCCTGATCCCACAACGCCAGCCGCACAGCGGAGGACCGTCTGCACACGCCCCGACGCCGAACCCGACCCGGTGGGCTGGCCCAGTGCCTGCCGCCCACCGCGAAGGCTTTCGTCCCGCCGTTGGCCGTCTTGTTCGCCGCGGTCCTTGCGTTGCCGGCCCACGGCCAGAGCCTGGTCGAGCTGTACGAGTTGGCGCGCGGTTATGACGCCGTCTACCAGGCTGCGCGTGCGCAGCACGACGCCACGTTGGCGCGGGCGGCGCAGGCCAAGGCCGGCCTTCTGCCGACGGTGGGGCTGTCGGCCGGTGTCGCGCACACCCGGCAAGAAGTCACGCCCGAGAATGCCCTGACTTCGCGCGGGTTCAACACGAGGAACATCGGCATCAACGCAACCCAGCCCATATACCGCCCCGCCAACTGGGCGATCCATGAACAGGGCAAGCGCCAGAGCGACATCGCGCACGTTCAGCTCAGCCAGGCCGAGCAGGACCTGGTGGTGCGAGTCGCCCAGGCCTACTTCGACGTGCTGGCCAGCCAGGACAGTGTGGCGCTGGTGCGCGCACAGAAGGTCGCCGTGGGCGAGCAGCTCGCCTTCGCCCGGCGCAACTTCCAGGTCGGCACCGCGACCATCACCGACTCGCGCGAGGCGCAGGCCCGCTACGACCTGGTCATTGCCCAGGAGATCGCGGCGGAAAACGATCTGCAGGTCAAGAAGATCGTGCTCGACCAGCTGGTGGGTCGCCCTGGCAGTGTGCCGACACCGCTGGCTGTGCCGGTGACGCTTCCCACGCTGGTGCCGAACAACATCGAAGAGTGGGTCGCGCAGGCCGACGTGGGGCACCCGTCGATCCTGCAGGCCCAGTTGGGGCTGGACGTCGCCGGGCTGGAAGTGCGCAAGGCCGAAGCCGGCCACCTGCCCACGCTCGATGCCACCCTGGGTTACAACGTCACCCGCAACCCGCAAGGCACCACCACCACCCCGGAGCGCTCGCGCATCAAGGCCGCGTCCGTGGGTGTCGTGTTCAACCTGCCCTTGTTCGCCGGCTACGCGACCGAGAACCGCATCAAGGAAACGCTGGCACTCGAAGAGCAGTCGCGCGCGGTGCTCGAATCGACGCGCCGCAGCGTGTCACAGGCCACCCGGGCCGCCTTTCTGGGGCTGGTGTCGGGGACCGGCCAGGTGAAGGCGCTCGAAGCGGCCGAAGCGTCCAGCCAGGTCGCACTGGACGCCAACCGCATGAGTTACCAGGTGGGCGTGCGCATCAACATCGACGTGCTCAACGCGCAGACCCAGTTGTTCCAGACCAAACGCGACCTGGCGGTGGCGCGCTACACCGTGCTGCTCGGCGACCTCAGGCTACGGCAGGCCAACGGCACGCTGCGGCCGGAGGACTTGCGCGCCATCAACGCCATGCTCGCGACCAACGGCCGCAGCGCGGTCGACAGCACGGCGCGGATCGCCGTGCCGATGCCACTTCCGCCGCTTCCACCACTGGCGCCGACCCGCTAGCTTTTGCGATAGATCGACTGGCCAGCAAAAAGGGCGACCCGGATGGATCGCCCTTTTGCCGTCGTCAGACGCGACGCAAGGTTCACTGGGCGCCGACGAAGCGGGTGCCTTCAAACGCGCGGGACTCGCTGGTGCGGTACTGTGCCCAGGCCAGCAACAGCATCAGCCCGATGAAACCACCGGCAATCAGCACCGGGTAGGCCGCAAGGATCTGGGGCAGCGAGTATTTCCAGTTCAGCGGACGGCCCACGCCCAGCAGCGCGGCATAGAACCACGACACCGCCGACGCCGAACCGGCGAACACGGCGAAGCTGCGCTGGGAGAACGACATGTTCAACAAGGTGCCAGCCTTCTTCATCAGTGGCAGCACACGGTGGTGCAGCAGGACGCCGTTGAGCGTCAGCAAGCAGACCACGGTGATCTTGGCCTGCAGCTTGGGGTTGGCGAAGTACTCCCAGCCTTTGAACGAGGCGTCCAGCGCGATCATGGCCACGCCGGTGGCCCAGAGTGCGACCAGGGCCATGGCCACGGTGTTCTGCAGGTCCTGCAGGTGTTTCGGGTCCATGCGCTCGCGGGGATCGCCCGAGATGAGCTGCTTGACCATGGCGATGTCGCTCATGAGGATCAGCCCGAGTGCCGCGCAGCAAGCGATCAGGTGGGCGTAAACGATGGCCATTCGCGTAAGTTCAAATTCCATGTGGGATGTGTCCGGTGAAGAGTCAAAGGCAGCCCCGACTGAAGCGGGCTCGGAGGCTCGATGGAAGACGCATCAAAGCCGAGGCGTTAATGTCTCCATTTCTCGACAGTTCACCTGTTCGCAGATGCAACGAGTCGTCCGACTGCCCTTGTCACCAAGCGTTACTCAAATCCATAGCAGCTGTTTCAGACAAGCAGTGCTCCATTCTCCGAATTGATCCCCCATTTGGGGGATGTGCCAAGGCCTTTTCCCTAACGCCCTGTAGCAGTTCTCACGCGGTTCAAGTGGTTTGCGGTCCTTTTTGAATTAACGACGGTTAAGTTTGTGAATTTCAGGGTGCTGCTTCACGCAAGCGCCCAAACAAAAAAGCCCAAACCGTTCTGCAACGGTTTGGGCCTTTTGATGACCCGGGCGCTTGCGCACCCGGGCAATCGATCACTCTTCCACGAAAGCTTCTTCGCGTTTCTTCTTGATCGAGGGCAGCAGCACGATGAGCAGCAGCAAGGCAGCGACCGCGAGCAGCGTGGCAGAGATCGGACGGGTCACGAACACCGACCAGTCACCGCGCGAGATCAGCAGCGCACGGCGCAAGTACTCTTCCATCATCGGCCCCAGGATGAAGCCCAGCAGCAAAGGCGCTGGCTCACAACCGAGTTTGATGAACAGGTAACCGATCACACCGAACAGCGCCACCATCCAGATGTCGAAGTTGTTGTTGTTGGTCGAGTACACACCGATCGCACAGAACAGCACGATGGCCGGGAACAGCCAGCGGTAAGGCACGGCGAGCAGCTTGATCCACATGCCGATCAGCGGCAGGTTCAGGATGATCAGCATCGCGTTGCCGATCCACATGGACGCGATCAGACCCCAGAACAGTTCCGGGTTGCTGGTCATGACCTGTGGGCCAGGCTGGATGTTGTGGATCGTCATCGCACCCACCATCAGCGCCATCACGGCGTTGGGCGGAATGCCCAGCGTCAGCAGCGGGATGAACGAAGCCTGCGCACCGGCGTTGTTGGCCGACTCGGGACCCGCCACGCCGCGGATGTTGCCTTGACCGAACGGGACTTCGCCCGGCTTCATCTTGACCTTCTTCTCGATCGTGTAGGCCGCAAAAGCGGACAGCAGCGCACCACCACCGGGCAGGATGCCCAGGCACGAACCCAGTGCCGTGCCCCGCAGAACGGCCGGCACCATGTTCTTGAAGTCCTCCTTGGTCGGCATCAGGCCGTGCACCTTGTCGGTGAACACGGAGCGCTCGCCTTCGGGGTGGGACAGGTTGTGGATGATTTCGCCGTAGCCGAACACACCCATGGCAATCACGGTGAAGCTGATGCCATCGGTCAGTTCCGGGATGTCGAAGCTGAAGCGGGCCACGCCCGAGTTCACGTCGGTACCGACCAGACCCAGCAGCAGACCCAGCACGATCATGGCCAGCGCCTTGACGAGCGAGCCGGAAGCCAGCACCACCGAGCCGATAAGGCCGACGATCATGAGCGAGAAATACTCGGCGGGACCAAAGCTCAGGGCGACCTCTGTCAGTGGAGGCGCGAACGCGGCCAGCCACAAGGTGCCGACGCAACCCGCGAAGAACGAACCCAGACCGGCAGCCGCCAGCGCTGGTCCTGCCCTTCCCTTCTTCGCCATCTGGTGCCCGTCGATCACGGTGACCACCGACGAGGATTCACCCGGCAGGTTGACCAGAATAGCCGTCGTGGAGCCCCCGTACTGGGCGCCGTAATAAATACCGGCCAACATGATCAGCGCAGCCACAGGTGGCAGGCCGTAGGTGGCGGGCAGCAGCATGGCGATGGTGGCGACCGGACCAATGCCGGGAAGCACACCGATCAGCGTACCGAGCAGACAGCCGATCAGCGCATACAGGATGTTCTGAAAGGTAAAGGCGACGCCGAAGCCCAGCGCCAAGTTGTCAAAGAGTTCCATTCGAAAATTCTCCGGATCAGGCGGTCAGGAACGCAGGCCACACCGGGAACTGCAGATTCAATGCGTACACGAAGGCGAAATAGCTGCCCACAGCGAGAATGGTGGCCAGGATGACCGACTCCTTGACACTGCAGTTGGGCCGGGCGAAGCCCGCAATCACCACCAGCGCATAGATCGCGATGATCAGGCCGAAGGCGGGGATGCCGAGCGCGGGGACGCCGACCAGCAGGACGCCGAATGCCAGGTTGGCACCGATGATGAAGCCCAACGGTCGCCAGGCGAAACGTCCGACGGGGTCACCGTCCCTTGCCTTGCTCTTGAACGACTGCGCTGTGATCAAGAGGCCCAGGATGGTGAGCACGACACCGAGCAACAGGGGAAAGTAGCCTGGGCCCATGCGTGCTGCGTTGCCAACGGTGAAGTTGGTGGCGCCGATGCCGAATGCGACGCCGACGGCGGTGAACATCAGTCCTGCGAAAAAGTCTTTTTGACTAGCCATCTTCACGACGGTGTCTCCTTATTTTGTGGATCAGCGGGCGATTGTGAGGCGACTCGGTCAAATGGCCCATGTGGGTTACACCTACTTTTGGCCGAATCAAACAGGGGAAAAGTCGTTCCAGTCAGCGTCTCCTTACCACTTTCCTTTGGGCTGACGTGCGCGCACAACAGCCGAAATCTTCTCGGCCGAAGCGGCGCGCCCAGCGCGTTGTGCGAAATCGATGGCGGTCAACCCCTTCTGGTTTTTGATCAGGGGGTCGGCCCCTTCGTCCAGCAAGAGTTGGACCACCCCGGGTTGGCCGTATTGAGCGGCCATCATCAGGGGCGTGGTGCCGTTGGGGGACTCGGCGTCTATGTAGGCGTGGTGTTCCAGCATCAGGCGCACCATGTCGGCGCTGGCGTTGCCGGGATGGGTGGCGGCGTAGTGCAACGGCGTCCAGCCGGTTTTGTTGACCTCGGCCTGGCGTGCGATCAGGCGGCGCGCCAGGTTCAGATCGCCTTTGAGCGCCGCCATCATCAAGGCGCTTTCGTCCTTGGCCGTGCGGGCTTCGATGTTCACCGACTTTTCGTCCGCGAGGTAGTTGGCCACGGCGCTTGAGCCATCGCGAATGGCCAGCACGAGCGCGGGATCGCCGGCCTCGTTGCGGGTGTTCAGGTCAAAACCGCGCTGGGCCAGCTGACGCAGCCCGGGCACATCGTTGCGCTTGATGGCGGTGAAGAAGTCGTCGAACGAGCTGGCCTGCAAGGTAGATGTGAAGCTCAGCAGCAGTAAAAATACCCATTTAAAAACAATGTGGTTTTTCATGTTTTTAATGTGAATATTTAAATATTGTCAGCGGGCTGGCACGCGCCCACGCGATCAAATAGCTGCTCGAAATTGCGGCTCGTGGCTTCGGCCACGGCTTCCACCGGAATGCCTTTGATCTCGGCCACCTGTTTGGCGACCCAGGGCACCCAGGCCGGCGAGTTTGTTTTCCCCCGGTGGGGCATCGGCGCCAGATACGGGCTGTCGGTTTCGATCAGGGTGCGGTCCAGGGGCACGAAGGCAGCCACTTCGCGCAGCTCGGCCGCGTTGCGAAATGTCAGGATGCCCGAGAAGGACACGAAGAAACCGAGGTCCAGCGCGGCGCGCGCAACCGCCATGGTTTCCGTGAAGCAGTGGAACACGCCTTTGGACACGGGTTGGCTCTGGCCAGAGCCGGAACGAAGCCCGCCCTCTTCCGCCAGGATCGCCAGCGTGTCGTCCGACGCGCTGCGGGTGTGGATCACCAGCGGCAAGTCGGTCTGGCGCCCGGCGCGGATGTGGGTGCGAAAACGTTCGCGCTGCCACTCCATGTCGGCCACAGTGCGTTCGCCCAGGCGGTAGTAGTCCAGGCCGGTCTCGCCAATGCCGATGACCTTGGGTCGCGCCGCGCCGCGCAAGAGATCGTCGAGCGTGGGTTCCTGGATGTCTTCGTTGTCCGGGTGCACGCCGATGGTGGCCCAGAGATGGTTGTGCGCCTGCGCCAGGCCGTACACGTCTTCGAACTCTTCGAGCGTGGTGCAGATGCACAGCGCGCGGTCGACCTGCGCTTGCGCCATGTCCGCAAGGATCTCGGGCAATCGGGCGCGCAGCTCGGGAAAGCTGAGGTGGCAGTGGGAGTCGGTGAACATGGGGGAGAGAAGGCGCCGGCACGAAAAAGCCGAAGGGCACACATTGTGCGCCGCATCGGCGGGCCGGGTCTGGCTCAGAGTGTCTGTGTGGCGCGGTCCGAGCCCAGGCTGGAGCCCAGGACTTCTTCGATTTTGAGTTTGAGTTGGCGCGACTTTTCGTCGGACGGGAAACGGATGCCCACGCCTTGTGTGCGTGCGCCCTGCGCCTTGGCGGGCGTGACCCAGGCGACCTTGCCGGCCACCGGGTAGCGCTGCGCATCGTCGGGCAGGCTGAGCAACACATACACGTCATCGCCCAGGCGGTATTCACGCGCCGAGGGGATGAAGATGCCACCGTCTGCAAACAAGGGAATGTAGGCAGCGTACAAAGCCGCCTTCTCCTTGATGGAGAGCTGGATCACGCTCGGTCGGGCGGTCGCTGCCGATGGAGAGGGGGTGGTGCTCATGAGGGGCGAGTTTAGCGGCAATGGTCTGCCTGGGATCAAGGTGTTTTGCGCCCTACCCCGCTGGCCAGCACCTGCCGCGTTCGCGCGGCCCAGGCTTCCTGGGTCAGGTTCGCGTTGTAGGGGTGCTCCACCGTGCGCGCGGCGGCGATCAGCTCGCGCGACCATTGGGCCAATGCAGCCCAGCGCGGCGCGGGCGGGAGTTGTTCGGTGGGAAAGAAGCGCGCGGGCGCACCGGCCGCGCGGGCCATCAGGTCATGACACAGCTTCTGCAAGACCGCCAGTTGCTGCGCGGGTGGCCAGCCCGCCAGCGTGCCCCAGTCGCCTCGGGTCAGCGCTTGCGGCAGTTGCGCCCATGTGGCGCCTTGCAATCCTGTGGCAGCCCAGGCCAGCGCGTCGTCGGGGCGGCCCCCCGCAGCCTGCAACCACACGCCAGCCTGGGCGCGGTCCGCGGGTTTGCCGGCCGCACTCGCCTGCTGCACCAGCCAGTCCAGGGCCTCGGACTCGGTCGGCCACGCCATGGCGTGCGTCTGGCAGCGGCTGCGAATGGTGGGGAGCAACTGGTGGGCAGCTTCGCTGGCGAGCACGAAGCGCACTTCGCCCAAGGGCTCTTCCAGCGTCTTGAGCAAGGTGTTGGCCGACTCCATGTTCATGCGCTCGGCCGGGTGCACCAGGATCACCTTGGTGCGGCCGCGCGAACGCGTGAACTGCGTGAACGACACGGCCTCGCGGGCCGCCTCCACACGGATGAACTTGCTGGCCTTGCGCTTCTTGTCGTCGATTTCCTTCTGCGCGACTTCGTCCAGCGGCCACCCGAGTTCCTGGCACAGCGTCTCGGGCATCAGCACGCACAGATCGGCATGCGTGCGCACGTCGATGGCGTGGCAGCTGCCGCAAACGCCGCAGGCGCCGTCGGCGGTGGGCTGCTCGCAGAGCCAGGCGCGGGCGAGCGCGAGCGCCAGGTCGTACTGCCCCAGACCCGAAGGACCCGCGAGCAACAGGGCGTGCCCCCGATGGCCGAGCAGGTTGCGCAGTTGGCCATGCAACCACGGTGCGAGGTTCGTCGCGCTCACGCGGCGGCCCCGGAAACCTGCAGCCAGCCGCGCTGCTCCACCGCCTGGCGCACCTGCTGCCAGACCAGTTCCTTGGGCCGATCGGACGCAATGCGCGCGAAACGACCGGGCGCTTCGCCCAGGCGCGCGGCATAGCCCGCTGCCACGCGCTCGAAGAAGGCTTGCGGCTGCGATTCGAAGCGGTCAGGCGCGCGGGCCGCGGCCAGGCGTTGCGCGGCCACCGAGGGCGGCAGGTCGAACCACACGGTCAGGTCGGGCTGGCGCAGTTGCTCGCTGCCTGGCCGGGACTGCACCCAGTGTTCAAGCTGGCGCAGCACGCCGAGATCAAAACCCCGTCCGCCGCCCTGGTAGGCGAAGGTGGCGTCGGTGAAGCGGTCGCACAGCACCACCTCGCCGCGTTGCAATGCGGGTTCGATCACCTGCTGCAGGTGGTCGCGGCGCGCGGCGAACATCAGCAAGGCTTCGCTCAACGGGTCCATCGCGTCGTTCAGCACGAGGTCGCGCAGCTTTTCAGCCAGCGGCGTGCCACCGGGTTCGCGCGTGAGCGTCACGTGGCGCCCGGCCGCGCGGAAAGCGTCGGCCAGGGAGGCGATGTGCGTGGATTTGCCCGCGCCATCGATGCCTTCGAAAGTGATGAAGAGTCCGGCCGAGGGCATGTACTAAGGAGAGATCGGGTGTGCGGGATCAGCGGCGCAGGATGTAGCGCTGCACCGCCGCGTTGTGTTCTTCGAGCGTGGCGCTGAACTGGCTGGAGCCGTCACCGCGCGAGACGAAATAGATGGCGTTGGACTCGACGGGACGCACCGCCGCCAGCAGCGAGGCCATGCCCGGCATCGCGATCGGCGTGGGCGGCAGGCCCGCCCGGGTGTAGGTGTTGTAGCGCGTGTCGGACTCCAGGTCGACCCGACGCAGGTTGCCGTCGAACCGCTCGCCCAGGCCGTAGATCACCGCCGGGTCGGTCTGCAGGCGCATGCCGATGCGCAGGCGGTTGGAGAACACGGACGCCACGCGCCGGCGGTCGCTCTCCAGGCCGGTTTCCTTCTCGACGATGCTGGCCAGAATCAGCGCCTCGTCCGGCGTGCGCAGCGGCGACGCGCCGTCGCGCTGTTCCCAGACCTGGGTCAGGCGCTGTTCCATGGCCTGTGCGGCCTGCTTCAGCACGCTGGAGGCGGGCGCGCGCGTGACCACGCGGTAGGTGTCGGGGAAGAAACGGCCCTCCGGGTGCCGGCCCGGGTAACCGATGAGCGCCATGATGTCGTTGTGGCTCATGCCCTCGATGTCTTGCGTGAGGTCGGGCGAGCTGCGCACGGCCTGCAGCACCTGGCGGATGTTCCAGCCTTCCAGCAGCGTCACGCTGCGCAACGCTTGCTCTCCGCGCACCAGCTTGGACAGCAGCGTGCGCGGCGTGGTGTCGGGCGCAATTTCGTAGGTGCCGGCCTTGATGTCGCGCGCCTGGCCCGAAAAGCGGAACCACGCGTAGAGCAGCGCCGATGGCGCGTTCACCCCGGCCGAGGTCAAGGTGTCGGCCACGGTTTGCGCCGACGACCCTGGCGCAATGGTCACGAGCAGCGGCTTTTGTTCGGACGCGGCCAACGGCAGCGGTTGTTGCAGCCACCACAAGCCGCCGACGGCCGCCAGCATGCCCGCCAGCAAGGGCACAAGCAGCAACAATTTGAGCAGGCGGATCACAGGCTTGGGCTCGTCAGGGACAAGGCGTGGAGGGGCAACGGGGAATCGAGCCGACCATGATAATCCACGCGATGAGCACCTCGACGATCCCCCATAGCACCCCTACCGGCCTCGCCACGAGCGGGGTCACGCCCCTCTCGAACCTGGGCGTGATCCGCGTCGAAGGCGAAGACGCCGCGACCTTCCTGCAAGGCCAGCTCACGCAGGACTTTTCCCTGCTCGCGCTGTCCGAAGCGCGCCTGGCCGCGTTCTGTTCGGCCAAGGGCCGCATGCAGGCGAGCTTCGTGGGTTTCAAGCGCAGCCAGAACGAAGTGCTGCTGGTGTGCAGCCGCGACCTGCTGGCGACCACGCTCAAGCGCATGACCATGTTCGTGTTGCGCGCCAAGGCCAGACTCAGCGATGCCAGCGAGGCCTTTTCGCTCTTCGGCCTCGTGGGTAACGCCGTGCCGCCCGCGCTGCCCGACGCACCCTGGAGCCAGTGGCGCGATGGCGAAGCGAGCGTCGTGCGCCTGTACCCCGCCGAAGGCCTGTCGCGCGCATTGTGGGTGGCACCGGCGCAAACCGAAAACCCGGCGGGTGAGCCCCTGGCCGAGCCGCTGTGGCAGTGGCTTGAGGTGCGCAGCGGCGTGGCCACGCTGAGTCAGCCGGTGTTCGATGCCTTCGTGCCGCAGATGCTGAACTACGAATCGGTGGGCGGCGTGAACTTCAAGAAGGGCTGCTACCCCGGCCAGGAAGTGGTGGCACGCAGCCAGTTCCGCGGCACCCTCAAGCGCCGCGGCTATGTGGTGCACGGCGACGCACCCATGGTGGCGGGCGACGAAGTCTTCCACAGCCGCGATGCCGAACAACCCTGCGGCACCGTGGTGCAGGCCGCGCCAAACCCCGCTGGCGGGTTCGACGCCATTGTCTCGATGCAGACCAACGCCGCCGAGGAAGGCAGCCTGCACACCGGCAGCGCCAGCGGCCCCGCGCTGCGGTTGTTGCCCCTGCCCTACCCCTTGCTCGACGACATCTGACCGCGTCAATCGGTGCGACCATGTGCCTCATTGCCTTTGCCCTTCACGCCGACCCGAGTTGTCCGCTGCTCATCGCGGCCAACCGCGACGAATTCCTGAACCGCCCCACGGCCGCCCTGCAACGCTGGTCACTGGCCGACGGCACCGAGATCGTGTCCGGGCGCGACCTGCGCGACGGCGGCACCTGGCTGGCCTTGAGCCCGCAGGGGCGCGTGGCCATGCTGACCAACGTGCGGCAGTCGCTCGCCGGTCCGGGGCCGCGCAGCCGCGGCGAGCTCGTCACCCGCTGGCTGCAGAGCGATGGCGATGAAGACCGTTTCGCGGGCACGATCGATCCGGCCGCCTACGCCGGTTTCAATCTCGTGATGGGCGATTTCCACCGCGACCGCTGGAGCTGGTTAAGCAACCGCGATCCCGAGACGCCGCACGAACCCCGCGCGCCGGCACTGCACCGCAAACCGCTGGGTGCGGGCGTGTACGGTCTGTCCAACGCCAGCCTGGACACCCCCTGGCCCAAGACACTGCGGCTCAAACAGGCGGTGAACGAATCGCTGGCCGGGCTGCGCGAACACGCCGCCGCGCCGGACGACTGGATGAAGCCGCTCACGCGCACGCTGATCGACACCGGGCCGGCCGATCCGCCCACCTTGCCGCACACAGGCGTGCCCGACGACATGGAGCGCGCCCTCTCCAGCCCGTTCGTGCGCATGCCCGATCGCGCCTACGGCACGCGCAGCAGCCTGGTGGTGAGCACCCAGCCGCGCGCCGCGGGCTGGGAGGTGCGCATGGACGAATGGACGCACGACCCCCTGCCGTTCGATCCGGCCTCGCACCGGCGCGAAACGCTGAGCTGGTGACAGGCCCGAAGGCCGTCCTTTACTTCGCGGCGCGCGCCTTCGCCACGGCGGCCTGCGTTTCCTTCCACAGGTCTTCGCCCACGTTGGTGGCGATGCCGGTGTTCACCGCGGCGAGCTTGTCGCGCATGCGGTTGGCTTCGGCCGGTGACAACTGGTTGACCTGCATGCCCTTGCCCTTGAGGTCGGCCAGCGCCTTGTCGGCTTCGGCGCGCGTGTCCTGGCGCTCGAAGTCGCGGCTCTTCTTCGCGGCATCCAGCAGCACCTTCTGCTCGGCCTTGCTCAAACCATCCCAGTACTTCTTGCTCACCAGCACGATCCACGGGCTGTAGACGTGGTTCGTCACGGTCAGGTACTTCTGCACCTCGTAGAACTTGCTCGAGAGGATGGTGTTGTACGGGTTCTCCTGGCCGTCCACGGTCTTGGTTTCGAGCGCGGTGAAGAGTTCGGAGAACGGCAGCGGCACGGCGTTGGCGCCCAGGGTCTTGAAGCTGTCGATGAACACGTTGTTCTGCATCACGCGCAGCTTGATGCCGTCCATGTCTTCCAGCTTGGTGACGGCGCGCTTGTTGTTGGTGAGGTTGCGGAACCCGTTCTCCCAGTAGACGAGGCCCACCAGCCCCTTTTCCTGCAGCTTGTCCATCACCTTCTGGCCCACCGGGCCGTCGAGCACGACGTCGGCTTCCTTGGCGTTGTCGAACAGGAACGGCGTGTCCCAGATCGCCATTTCCTTGGTGATGCCCACCAGCGTGGCGGTGGATCCCACCATCATTTCCTGCGCGCCACCAATCAGCGCCTGCTGCATCTGCACGTCCGAGCCGAGCGCGGCAGCACCGATGGCGCGCACCTTCATCTTGCCGCCCGAGGCCTTCTCGACTTCTTCGGCAAACAACTTGGTGGCGCGGCCCTGGTTGGAGATTTCGTTCAGGCCGTAGCCGAAGCGGATGATGCGCGGCTTGATGTCCTGCGCCCAGCTGGCGAAGGGTGCGGCGAGCGCGGCCGCCGCGGTGGCGGCGATGAGGGTGCGGCGAAATACGGTCATGACAGTCTCCTTCGAGTGGTATGTGAAATATGAAAACGTCAACGCATCCAGGCCACGGGCGCGGTGACGATCTGCGGGAACACGATGAAAAGGCCGAGAACGATGAGGTAGGTCAGCAGGAACGGGTTCACGCCCTTGATGACCTGGTGCATGGGCAGGCGCCCCACACCGGCCACCACGTTGAGCACGGTGCCCACGGGCGGCGTGACCAGGCCGATGGCGCCGTTGAGCACGAACATCAGGCCGAAGTACACCGGGTCGATGCCCGCCTTCACGGCGATGGGCAGCATCACCGGCGCGAAGATCAGGATGGTGGGCGTGAGATCAAGCGCGGTGCCGATCGCCACCAGCACCAGCATCATCACCACCATCAGCACGCGCGGGTGCTCCACCAGCGGACCGAGCCAGCCGGTGAGCGTGGATGGCAGGTCGGCCAGCGTGATCATGTAGCTCGCCACGGCGGCGCCAGCGCACAGGAACATCACCACCGAGGTCGTGCTGGCGGCACGCACCAGCGCGGCGTACAGGTCGGGCAGGCGCATCTCGCGGTGCACGAAGAAGGCGATCACCAGTGCGTAGAACGCGGCCACGACGGCGGCCTCGGTCGGCGTGAACACGCCGGTCTTCATGCCGCCGATGATGATCACCGGCATGACCAGCGCCCAGACCGCGCGGCCCGTGAGGCGCAGGCGCTCGGCCATCGGCACCGGTGGCGAACTGGTCAACGTCATCTTGCGCAGCACCACGCGCCAGGCCACCACCAGTGCCACACCCATGACCAGGCCGGGCACGATGCCCGAGATGAACAGCGCGGAGATCGAGGTGTTGGTGGTGACGCCGTAGATCACGAACGCCATCGACGGCGGGATGATCGGACCGATGACGCTGCCCGCGGCGATCAGCCCGGCGGACGAGGCCACCGGGTAGCCGTGCTTGCGCATCATCGGCAGCAGGATGGCGGACATGGCCGCGGCGTCGGCCAGCGCCGAGCCCGACATGGCCGAGAGCAGCACCGCCGCGCCGATGGCCACGTAACCCAGACCACCGCGCACGTGGCCGACCCAGGCTTGCGCCATGTCGATGATGCGCCGGCTGATGCCGCCCGAGTTCATGAGCTCGCCGGCCAGGATGAAGAACGGCACCGCCAGCAGCGGAAAACTGTCGATGCCGGCCACCATGTTCTGCGCCAGCAACTGCGTGTCCCAGAAATCCATCACCCAGGCCATGGCGGCCCCGGTGAGCAGCAGCGCGAACGCCATGTTCATGCCGATGCCCATGAGCACCAGCATGCCGGAGATGAAGACCACGAAGGCCAATGCTTCAACGCTCATCGTGTCACTCCATGTCCACCGCGTGGCCCAGGTCGAGCGGCGTGCGCCGCGCGATCTCGATCAGCACCATGAGGCCGATGGCCAGCGAGCACAGCAGCGCGGGCAACGGCAGCAATGCGACCGGGTAGCCCAGCACCACCGAGTGGCTGTCCATGCCCACCACCACCTGCTGCCACGCGCCACGGCCCAGCAGCACGCAGGCCAGCAGCACCAGGAGACGGATGGCCAACGTGGCGGATGCAAACGCCCTGGGCTTGTCACGCAACGCGCCGACCAGGCTGGTGAACGCCATGTGCTGGCCCAGCGGGTAGGCGGCGGTCGCACCGAGGAACACCATCCAGACGAACAGCAGGCGCGAGAGTTCTTCGGTGGCGTTGATGCCGCTGTTGAAGCCGTAACGCAGCACCACGTTGCCGAACACACAGACCACCATGCCCAGCAGACACAGCGCCAACAGGGCTTCGGCCCCGTGTTTCAAAATTGGGCCCGGTTTCATGAGAGGTTCTCCAGGGAGGAAAGGGCTTGGGTGCCGCGCACCCAGCGCACCACCGCAGAGGCGAGATCGTTCAGTGGCTGCGCGGCGTCCAGCGGCAACACGCCGGGCTCGTCGCGCGGGTCTTCCAGCGTGGCGAACTGGCTGGCCACCAGGCTCACCGGGAACAGGTGCGCCGGCCGCGCCGCCACGCGTTCGCGCGCCTGCGCCTGCGTCAGTTCGAGAAACACGAAGCGCAGGCCGGGTGCGGCCTCGCGCAGGCGGTCGCGGTAGCGCCGCTTGAGCGCCGAGCAGGTCAGCACCACGCCCTGCGGGTGCGACCGCAACTGCTCGGCCAGGGTGTCGAGCCAGGCCGCGCGGTCGTCGTCGCTCAGCGCGATGCCGCTGCGCATCTTGGCCACGTTGCTCGGGGCGTGGAAGTCGTCGCCTTCCAGCAGCGGCAGACCCAGTGCCTGGGCGCAGAGCTGCCCCAGGCTGGACTTGCCGCAACCCGCCACGCCCATGACGACGAGGGAGGTGTTTTCGGGCCGGATATTCATTTGGTAGCGCTATCCAAAAGGTTCGAAAAAAAAGACCGGTCCATATGCCAGCCATCGTCGCCCGTTTGTTGGGCGCTCTCATGGCAACATACGGGGAAATTCAGGGTAAGTTCGGGTGCCGATGCACTTCGGACAGCGCTATCCTATCGCCAGTCCAGCGCCATCAAACACGGGGAAAACCCTTGGAACCGACCGAACGCAAGCGACGCCACAGCGGCCGCACCACCCTCAGCGACGTGGCGCGGGCCGCCGAAGTCAGCCCCATCACCGCCTCGCGCGCGTTGCGCGGCGAGCGCAGCGTGGCGCCCGAACTGGTGGAGCGTGTGAAGCGCGCGGCCGAGCAACTCGGCTATGTGCCCGACCCGGCCGCGCGCGCCCTCGCCTCCCAACGCAGCACACAAGTGCCGGTGCTGGTGCCGCTGCTGTCGAACGCCCTTTTCGTCGACGTGCTCGAAGCCGTGCACCGCACGTTGCTGCCGCACGGCTACCAGACGCTGATCGGCGTGACGCACTATGAGCCGCGCGAAGAAGAGCAGTTGCTGCGCAGTTACCTCGCGCACCGCCCGGCGGGCCTGCTGGTGACCGGCTTCGACCGCACCGAGGCCGCGCGCCAGATGATCGCGGCCAGTGGCGTTCCCTGCGTGCACCTGATGGAGCTGACCCAGGCGCCCGGCGTGTACTGCGTGGGTTTCTCCCAGATCGAGGCGGGGCACGCCATCACCGAGCATCTGGTGCAGCGGGGTCACAAGCGCATCGCCTTCGTGGCGGCCCAGCTCGACCCGCGCACCATGCAGCGCGCCGAAGGCTACCGCCGCTGCCTGCGCGCGCATGGCCTGTACGACGCAAGGCTGGAGCTGCTGAGTCCCCAGCCATCATCGATGCGGTTGGGCGGTGAGTTGCTGGAAGACCTGCTGCGCACGCGGCCCGAGGTCGACGCCGTGTTCTTCTGCAACGACGACCTCGCGCAAGGGGGTCTGCTGACCGCGTTGCGGCTGAAGATCGACGTGCCGGCGCGCATCGCCGTGGCGGGCTTCAACGATCTGTCGGGCAGCGACCAGATGGTGCCGCCGCTGACCACGGTGCGCACGCCACGCCGCGCCATCGGCGAGGCCAGCGCGCAAATGCTGCTGAGCCTGATGCGCGGCGAGGCACCGCCGCGGAACTCGGTGAACCTGGGCTTCGAGCCGCTGATCCGCGGCAGCAGCTGAGGACGGCAGGCCCGATCGAAGAAGGCGGGTCAGAGCTTCGCCACCATCTCCTGGTGCGCAATCCCCGCCTCCTCAAACGGCTCCCCCCGCCGCTCGTAACCCAGCCGCGCGTAAAAACCCTCGGCGGTGTTCTGCGCGTGCAGCATTACTTCCTTGTCCCCACGCTCTCGCGCCGCGCCCATGAGCGCGTGCAACACATCGCGCCCCAGACGCCCGCCGCGCAGCGAGCGCTCCACCGCCATGCGGCCGATGCGCGCCACGCCGGGTTCGTGGGGCAGCAGGCGGCCTGTGGCCACCGGTCGGCCGAGGCGGTTGTAGGCCACGGCGTGCACCGCCACCTTGTCGGCCTCGTCCCACTCCAGCTCCTTGGAAATGCGTTGCTCTTCCACAAAAACATCGGTGCGCAGGCGCTGCGCGTCGGCACCGAGTTCGTCCCATGACCCCACGCGCACTTGCGCCATGGCTTCGCCGGCCTCGTAGCCCAGGAGCGTGTCGCGCAAGGCCGCAGGCACCGGGCGCGAGGTCTGCGTGGCCGGGTCGGCGAACACGTAGATCAGCTCACCGGTGATGAGGTGTTCGTTGCCGCGAAAGATCGCGCCGGTGAAGGTCAGCGACGTGTTGCCCACGCGGCTGAGTTTCATGCCCACGTCGATCTGGTCGTCGACCCGCGCCGAGGCGTGGAACTCCACCGTGGCCTTGACGACGTAGAGGTCGCCTTCGAGCTGCTCCATGCTCTCGTGGTACGGCAGTGCGAGTGCGCGCCAGTAGTCGCTGATGGCGGTATCGAAGTACATCAGGTAGTGCGCGTTGAACACGATCTTCTGCATGTCCACCTCGGCCCAGCGCACGCGCATGCGGTGGAAGAAACGGAAATCGGAACGGGACAAGGAAGGCATCTCAAACAACTCCAGAAAAGGCTTGGCGCAGCGCGGCGGCGGCGTGTTGGTGGGCGGTCCTGGCTTCGGGAAGGGCGCGACCGAAATTGATGAAGCTGTGCACCACGCCGGCGTAGATCTCCAGATCCACCGCCACGCCGGCATGGCGCAAGCGGTCGGCGTACATCACGCCTTCGTCCACCAGCGGGTCGCATTCGGCCAGGCCGATCCAGGCGGGCGCGACGTCGTCCAGTTCGCGCACGTGGCCGCTTTCGTCCACCCCGTCGAGCGGGGCAAAGCGCCAGTCGTCGCGGTCGGCGGGGCTGCGCACGTATTGGCCGAAGAAGTAGGTGATGAGCGCTTCGTCGAGCAGAAAGCCCTGCGCAAAGGTCTTGTGCGACGCGGTGTCCTGATGTCCGGCGCAACCGGGGTAGAACAGGCATTGCAAGGCCAGCGGCCAACCGGCGTCGCGCGCGGCGATGGCCGTGACGGTGGCGAGCGTGCCACCCGCGCTGTCGCCACCCACGGCGATGCGCGTGCCATCGAGCCCGAGCGCGCCAGCCTGCTCGCGCAGCCATACCAGGCTGTCCCAGGCGTCGTTCGCCGCGGTCGGGAATTTCGCCGCGGGCGCGAGCCGGTAGTCCACCGACACCACCGCGCACGGCGCCAGGTGCGCGAGCTGGCGGCAGAGCGGTTCGTGCGTGGCCACGCTGCCCACGGTGAAGCCGCCACCATGGAAGAACAGCAGAACGGGCAAGGGATGCTCGGACGCGGGCGCGAACAGGCGCGCATGCAGCGTCTGCCCATCGCGCGTGGGCACGCGCAGGTCTTCCACACGGGCCAAGGGATGCGCTGCAATTTCCAGCACGCCCGCGCCGGCTTCGTACGCGGCCTTGGCCTCGTCGGGCGACAAGGTCTGCAGCGGTGGATGCCCGGCGCGCTCGATGTTCTCTAGGAGGCGGCGCGTGACGGGCGTGAGCAGGGTACGGGGATCGGCTCGGCGTGACATGGGCTCCGATTGTGGCTGTCTTTTGTGTGACCCGTGCGCCATAGGCAAGGCCCTATGCCGCCCGTATAGTTTTCGCTTCACGGAGACAACCCCATGGCCCAGATTCTTTACGTCACCAACATCCTGATCGACTTCGGCGCGCTGGCGCAGTTGCAGGCCGAATGCGAGCGCGTGGGCATCACCCGCCCGCTCATCGTCACCGACGCGGGGGTGAAGGCCGCGGGCCTGCTCGACAAGGCCATCGCCGCCCTGCCCGGCCTGAACCCCGCGGTGTTCGACCAGACGCCGTCCAACCCCACGGAGGCCGCCGTGCGCGCGGCCGTCGAGGTGTACCGGCAGGCGGATTGCGATGGCCTGATCGCGCTCGGCGGTGGCAGCGCCATCGACTGCGCCAAGGGCGTGGCGATAGTATCCACGCACGAAGGCCCGCTCAGGACCTACGCCACCATCGAGGGCGGTTCACCGAAGATCACCGATCGCGTGCCGCCGTTGATTGCGGTACCCACCACCGCCGGCACGGGCAGCGAAGTGGCGCGCGGTGCGATCGTGATCGTCGACGACGGCCGCAAGCTCGGCTTTCACAGCTGGCACCTGGTGCCCAAGACCGCCCTGCTCGACCCCGAACTCACCCTGGGCCTGCCGCCGATGTTGACGGCCGCTACCGGCATGGACGCGATCGCGCATTGCATGGAAACCTTCATGGCGCCGCCTTTCAACCCGCCGGCCGATGGCATCGGCCTCGACGGCTTGCAGCGCGGCTGGGCACATATCGAACGCGCCACGAAAGACGGGCAGGACCGCGAGGCGCGTTTGAACATGATGAGCGCGTCCATGCAGGGCGCGATGGCGTTTCAAAAGGGCTTGGGATGCGTGCATTCCCTCAGCCACAGTCTGGGCGGCGTGAACCCGCGCCTGCACCACGGCACGCTCAACGCCATGTTCCTGCCGGCCGTGATCCGCTTCAACGCCGAGGCCGAGTCGATGAAGAAGGACAACCGCCTGCAACGCATGGCGCACGCCATGGGTTTGTCGAGCGGCAACGACGTGCCCGACGCGATCAAGGACATGAACCAACGGCTGGGGCTGCCCTCGGGCCTGGTGGCCATGGGCGTGACACCGGACCTTTTTGACCGGGTGATTGAAGGCGCGTTGGCCGACCACTGCCACAAGACCAATCCGCGACTGGCCAGCGCGGACGACTACAAGGCGATGTTGCTCGCGTCGATGTGATTCATTCGCGGTGCTCGGGCATGCGCGCGCCCACGTGCACCTCGCCACGCGCCTCGGCCAGTTCCACCTGGCGCTGGCGCTCCGCCAGGCGTTCTTTCTCTTCCGGGCTGCGCTGGTCGTGGCAGTGGGCGCAGCTCACGCCCTTGACGTAATGCGGCGAGGCTTTGTCCTCCGGCCCGAGCGGCCAGCGGCATGAGCGGCACAGCTCGTGCGGCCCGGTCACCAGGCCGTGGCCCACGCTCACACGTTCGTCGAACACGAAGCAGTCGCCCCGCCAGGCGCTCTGTTCGGGCGGCACTTCTTCCAGGTACTTGAGGATGCCGCCTTCGAGGTGGTAGACCTCGTCAAAGCCGCGCATCTTCATGAGCGCGGTGGACTTTTCGCAGCGGATGCCGCCGGTGCAGAACATCGCCACCTTGGGTTTGCGCCCCTCCCCTTGCAGCGCGGGCTGGGCATCGAGCCAGGCCGGCAGTTCGGTGAAGGTCCTGATGTTCGGGTTCACCGCGCCTTCGAAGGTACCGATGGCCACTTCGTAGTCGTTGCGGGTGTCGATCAGCAGCACGTCGGGGTCGGCCAGCAAGGCGTTCCAGTCCTGCGGCTTGACGTACTGGCCCACGGTCTTGCTCGGATCGAGCCCAGGCACGCGCAGCGTGACGATTTCCTTCTTCAGCCGCACCTTCATGCGGTGGAACGGCGCGTGGTCGCTCCAGGATTCCTTGTGCGGCAAACGCGCAAGGCGCGGGTCCGCGCGCAGGTGGGCCAGGACCGCGTTCACCCCCGCCGCTGGGCCAGCGATGGTGCCGTTGATGCCCTCGCGCGCCAGCAGCAGCGTGCCCTTGACGCCGTTCGCCTCGCAGCAAGCCTGCAGCGGATCGCGCATGTCGACGTGATCGGGCAGATCGACGAACTGGTACAGGGCGGCGGTGAGAAAGGCTTTCATGGCTGCAATTATCCCGCGCCCGGTAGAGGCGATCCTGGCGAAAAGCTATGTGGCCGCCGCCGCCGCGCACCACCGGCTGGTGTGGATTCACCCCTTCTGCGATGGCAATGGCCGTGCCGCACGCTTGCAAACCGTGGCGGTGCTGCAGTCGCTGGGCCTGACGCACGGCCTGTGGTCTCCGCTGCGAGGCCTCGCGCGCGGCGCCGACGCCTACAGCGAAAAGCTGGCCAATGCGGATATGCCGCGCATGGGCGACCTGCACGACCTCTTCGCCACCGAGGGCGAATTGCCGCGAAGGGACTTTTCCAGCATGACGGGCTTGGGCGAGCGCACGGCCACGACGCAGATCGGCAAGTTGCTCGAGGCCGGCTTGCTCGTGACGGACACGCCGCGTGGCCCCGTGCGCCTGGGCATTCCCCTGCACGCGCTGCGCTTCATGTTCCCCGGGCTGTGGCCTGAAGCCGAGGCCGACGCGGCGTCGGGTGAGTCAGCGGAACTAGAGCGGATCAACGCGCGAGAGATCGGGTTTCTCCAGCCACAGCGCGAACTCATCAGCCAGTTGCTGCGCAGCGCTGGTGGCCGCGTTCCACACCTGCATGCGCGCGGCGAGGTTCTGGCCGTAGCGCGTGAAGTCGTTGCGGTCGGGCAGCTTGCCGTTGGGCAGCGCGCGCACCCAGTCGGGATCGGGCGCGAGCACCAGCATGGCATCCAGTGCCGGGCTGCTGCGGTGCCGGCCCGTCCAGGCCTTGTCCAGCCAGCCCGGTACCACCGCACGCTGGAAGTGCGGGTAGAGCACGAGGGGCGATGTGGCCGGGGGTTGGTATTGCAGGTGCATGTGGTAGTCGGTCAGGCCGCCGTCCCAGTAGGTGCCGGGCGGCGCGCCCGCGATGCTGCGCACCGGGCGCAGCATGAAGGGGATCGAGCAGCTCGCCTGCAACGCGTCCAGGAAATTGTCCGACAGCATCGCCACCTGGCGCGTGCGGTAGTCCAGCGTGGCGAAGGGCAGCTCGCTCATGGCGCCACTGCCCGGTGGCACGGACGAAAACACCACGCGTTCGAGCCAGGCGCCCAAGGCCTTGCGGTGCACCGCATTGACGGCGTACGCGCTCAGGTAGCCCAGGGGCGTGCGCAAGCTGCCATCCCGGTGCAGCAGCAGGCGCCCGCGAGAGGTGACGATGTGCAGGCGGTAGCGGTGATGTCCCAGGACTTCGTTTTCCCGTCCGCCGTAGAACAGGCGCAGGTTGTCGCCAAACCGCTCGCTCACCTGGTTGGCGGTGGCGCGTTTCTGGCCGGGCGGCAGCTCGTAGTGCTGCGCAATGTAGTCGCGCTCAAGACGCTCGAATGCGGCCCGTGGATCGTTCAGGCAAGCGGTGGCCATGCGCCACGCGCCAATGGAGGCGCCCACGAGGTGCACGGGCTGCGAGCTCCGGAGCAGCCAGTCGCCAAAGAGAAACCGGTCGAGCGGGCCGAGGATCAGGCCTTTGGGGCCCCCGGCTGCCGCAGGGATGACGCCGACGTGTTGTGGAAGCAGGCCGTGTTGTTCAAGATGACGCCGAGCCCGAGGGCCGGCGTAGAGGCGAAGCGCTGGCATAAGGTTGCGATTTTCGCGCAACCCGATGCGTTGACATCCTTATGAGGTCTCGCTGGCCTCGGACTGGCGCGAGATCGACGGTATCTGCTCGGCCACCACGGTGTCGGGGTCGATGCCGAGCACCAGCCCGACCGGGTCGGGGTAGGTGTTGATCAGCACTTCCGAGCGCATCTGCTGTTCTTCGGCGCGGGCACGCCAGGAGCCGATATGGATCACCCCTGCCATCGGTTCGTACACGTCGTTGTCGAACGGCGCGGTCTGGTGGAGGATGGCGTTGATCATGCGTTTGGGGAAGTGCCATTCGCGCGCCAGCGCCGCGCCGACCTCGGCGTAGCTGTAGCCGAACAGGCCACGCTCGGCCTTGGCGCGCTTGAGATCGAGCATGGGCACGCTGCGGTCGAGGTCGATCATCGCTTCAGGCATGCCCACGTGCATCACGAGCTCGCCAATGCCGTGGACGAGGCCGGCGGTGAAGGCGGTGTTCTCGTCCATCTTGATCGGCAGCGCGATATAGCGCGACAGACTGGCGGTGTTGAGGCTGTAGCGCCAGAACTGGTTGAGGTTGACGCCACCGACGGTGTGAAAGCCTTCACCGAGCGACGCGGCGATCACGAGGGCGCGCACCTTGATGAGGCCCAGCACGTTGATCGCATCGCGCGCGGTGTACACCGAACGGTTCAGCCCGAAGAAGGCGGAGTTGGCGGTCTTGAGCAGCTTGGCGGTGAGCACCGGGTCGTTTTCGATCAGGGCTGCCGCGAGCATCGCGTCCACGTCCTCCTGGTCAAACGTCTCGATGAGTTTGCGAACCACCTTGGGCACCGAGGGCAGTGCATTCGGTTGCTTGAGGAGCCTTTCGAGTTGCATGGAGTTTTGCCCTTCTGGGTTGCGCAGCGATCAACGGGTGGTTTCTTATGTCTTCGGCGGCGGCCCGTCGCACTTGAGACTTTTTTCCGACGTGACGCAGGCGGAAGTTGCATCAGTCGATGAAAGCGGCCAAGGCCTGGCTGAACGACCATTCGGTGGGGTCCTTGCCCAGCACGCTGTCCAGATCCAGGCCGAGGCTCAGACCGACCATGTCGGGGAATGTCGCGGCCAGGCCGCCATCGTCGAGCTGGATTTCTTCGGCCCGCGAGCGCCAGGACGCCAGGTGGAGCACGCCGCCCAGCGAGTCGTAGGCCTCCGCCTCAAATGGCGAAATCTGGTGCTTGAGCGCGGAGACGATGCTGGACGGGAACTGCCATTTTTCGGCCATCGCGGCACCGACATCGGCGTAGGAGTAGCCCAGCACCGAGCGCTCGACCTCGGCTCGGCGCAGATCCAGCGGTGGTGTGCCCATGTCGATGGGACCGATCACGTCGGGCATGGCGATGTGCATGAGCAGATCGCCAATCGCATGCACCAGTCCGGCGGTGAAGGCGTTGCCGTCGTTCTGGCGCAGCAGGGCGGCCAGCGAGCGGGAGATGTCGGCCACGCGCAGGCTGTAGCGCCAGAACTGCATCATGTCCACGCCGGGCACGTTCTTGAAGCTCGAGCCTAGCGCGGCTGCCATGACCAGCGAGCGCACGTGCGTCATGCCCAGCAAGGACACCGCTTCCTCGGCGCTGCCGATCTGGCGGCTGACGCGAAAGAAGGCCGAGTTGGACAGGCGCAGCACACGGGTGGTGAGCGCCGGGTCTTGCGACACCAGGTCGGCCACGCGCTTGGGGCTGGGGTCATCCTTGTTCATCTCGGCCAGCAGGTCCGAGACGGTGCGCGACATGGCAGGCAGGGCGCGCGGGTAGTTCAGGAGGGCTTCGAGTTCCATGAGGCGTTGAAGTCCGGTGAAGAGGGTTTTTGAATGTCCTCCTTATCGGCAGCGGGCCCGCCAACTTGAGCCCGCCCTACCCCGTTCGCGCTCGGCTACCGCTTCAGCTTGGCAAACGCCGACGCCATGGCCGAGGCCACAGGCGCCGGTGGCGAGGTATACCCACCACCCTGCCCGCCCGGACGGCCACCAC
>NZ_SCML01000026.1 GCF_005503365.1 Hydrogenophaga sp. 2FB | reverse complement strand
GCAAGCGCTGTGATTATGCGAAGCAGTGTCGGTGCCCTGCGGCGATCCTGCCCAGGGTGCCGATTCCACAGCGTCGTGCCGACTTCGCATAAAAGTGGAGTTCGCCTTATTTCGGTCATGCGAAGCTTCGCATGACCGCAAGGCTTGGCTATTCTGTGGCAGCGAACTGGCCGGCCAGCGGGCCGCCGTCGTGATGAGTCTGGTGCAGTCGGCCAAGTTGCAAGGACACGATCCGTGGGTCTACCTCAAAGACGTGCTGGAGCGCTTGCAAACACATCCCCACCACCGGATTGATGAGCTGCTGCCGCATCGCTGGGTACAGCCTTTCTGACCACTGCGTTGTCTTGCCTCCACCGTCAAGATGGGATCGCTGGACGCTTACGTCTATTGGGCTTGGGCCATACTCATCAGGCAAGAGAGGCGGCGACGCCAGCGGCGATCGGCCACGGTCCAATGACGTCACCATGCTGCATTGAAGCACCTCTGCCGAGGCGGAACGGATCTAGTGATTCAAACTTCAGCGCAAGTCAAGGGTTGTAAGACGCTCACCCTCAATCGTTAGCGTGTGTCGTCGGTACTCCTGCGCGGGTGGGCGTCCTTCTACTATTTACTGGAGTAAACGCATCGAAGCGCCGTGTCCTCGCCACACACTGGCATGCAATGTCTGCAGCACACTCGAGAGCTGCCTCTCAGGTCCTCGCCTTGCGAGGTCCTGAATGACCGCAGCGTGGCAAGGAGCCCGCGAGCATCGCTGTATCCCATCGTCGGCTGTCGCTGCCAAGCCGAAGAAGAGGCTACGCGGGCTGCTTAAGACTGGTTACCTACATACAGCTCTGATTGTTGTATGACCGCTTCTGTCGACACTGGTCATCCAACTGATGGTGGCCAAGAGACCCCTACACGTCCAAGATCTGTACCTTGGTGGAGCAGCCAGAAGGACGACTGAGGTCCATTGGCAATCTACACCAGCGACGACTTCCAACAGTTGCTCAAGGCACAAGGCATCACCTGCAGCATGAGCCGTCGTGGTGAATGCTGGGACAACGCCGCGATGGAGAGCTTCTTCTCATCCATGAAGACCGAGAGGCTCAGCCGCAAGGTCTACCGGACGAGGGAAGAAGCCAGGTCCGATGTGTTCGATTACATCGAGCGCTTCTACAACCCGGTGCGCAAACACTCAAAGCTAGACTTCCTCAGCCCAGTTGACTTTGAGCAAGGCTTAATGGGCTAAGCAAACCGTCCGGGAAACTGGGGGAAGCCCACTTTGACCCGCTAACACTCATGGAACAGTCAGCCTGCATGCAAACTACTCACGTAGCACTTGGCCTCTTCCCTCGTCCGGTAGACCTTGCGGCTGAGCCTACCCGTCTTCAAAAATGAGAAGAAACTCTCCTTGCGGCTAGGTCTCAGCATACACCCCGACGGCTCATGCTGCAGGTGATGCCATGTGCCTTGAGCAACTGCTGGAAGTCGTCGCGGATGTACTGACTTCCCTGGTCTGAGTGATGCTTCAGCGAGCTGGGTTTGCTGGCCTTGAATTCGAGTTGCAGATGGTTGGGCGCGACGTGGTTTTCAAACCTGCTGCCTGCATCGCCAGATAGCCTGCGCCGCTTGTGGCGAGCTTGTAGCTTAGCCAGATCCATCAGCCGGATGATCCGGTTCACCCGCATCTCCCGCCCAGCGCTCGAAGATCGTGTCAGACGCGTGGACTGCCGTAGGTGCGGTCGCGAGCCCGAAGCTCTCTCGTATGGGGGGGGGGTGAGCCGGGCGCCGTCTTCGCTGCGTTGGCTCAGCCAAAAGTATACGAAGTATTCATCTGGGCATACTTACAATTTTCTTCCGAATACCAGATGAAAGAACCTCTATTTTGCAAAGTATTCCCGGATAGGGGGCAAGAGGTGGGTACAACAAGGTCAAGCTCGCGCTGCTGGAAAAAGGCGTGCCGTTCGAGGAAGAACTGGCCTGGATCGGCGAGACCGACAAGGCCTGCAGCCCCCTGGGCAAGGTGCCTTACCTGAAGACGGACACCGGCGCGATGTCGGAATCGACCGTGATCCTGGACTACCTGGAATCGGCCTACCCGCAGCACCCGCTGATTCCGGCCGACCCGTTCGCCGCGGCCAAGGTGCGCGAGCTGGTGCGCTACATCGAGCTGCACCTGGAACTCGTGGCGCGCAACCTCTACCCCGAGGCGTTCTTCGGCGGCAAGGTGAGCGACGCGGCCAAGGAAAAGATCGGCCCACAACTGGAGAAGAACGTGGCCGCGTTCGCGAAGCTGGCGGTGTTCTCGCCCTACCTCGCGGGCGACACCTTCACCCTGGCCGACTGCGCCGGCATCGTGCACCTGCCCATCGTGAGCGGCGCGACCAAGATCATCTACGGCCGCGATTTTCTGGCGGACCTGCCGGTGCGCGACTACCTCAAGAAGATGGGCGAGCGCCCCGCGGTGCAGAAGGTCAATGCCGACCGTAAGTCGAACACCGAAGAAATGCTGAAGCGAACCAAGGCCTGATCAGCGGAACTTGCGCACCAGCTCCACGCCCACCGCCACCGAGCGCCCGGCGCCCGGTTCGAAGAAGCGGTTGTTGCCTTCGTTGACGATCACCGAGCCGGCATAGACGCGGTCGGTGAAGTTGTCCACGCGCACGAACTCGCGCCATGTCCAGTCGCCCCGGTTCTGCTCGAAGCGCACGCCGAGGTTGAACACGGTGCTGGCGGGCGTGAAGTCGGTGTTGCGGTCGTTCACCGCCATGCGGCCGGTGTGCAGCGCTTCGAGCGTGAACACGCTGTTGGCCCAGCCCGGCTCCCACGCCAGTTGCACGTAGGCCTGCTGCCGCGCCAGCCCGGGCAGTCGGCTGCCCGCCGCCACCGGCACATTGGGCACGGCGCAGGGTGTGACGGTGCAGGTGACGAAACCATCGCGGTAGCGCGCGTCCATCCAGGTGAAGGCGGGCGTGAGGGTGAACTTGCCCCACTGCATCAAGCCGGCCAGCTCGAAGCCCTGGCGGCGCGTGCGCCCGGCGTTCTGAAACGTCGAACGCCCACCGGTGTTGGAGAGCACCACGATTTCGTCTTGCGTGCGGGTCTCGAACAGCGTGGCGCTCCAGGTACCCCACGCCTGCTTGCCGCGCAGACCGGTTTCGGCGCTGAGGCTGCGCGACGCGTTCACCGCGGTGTTGAGGCCGGTCAGGCCCGAGGGACGGTAGGCCACCTCGTTGAGCGTGGGCGTCTCAAACCCGCGGCCCACGCTGGCGAAGGCCTGCAGTTGCGGGGTTATCTCGCGCCGGATGCCGAGCACGGGGCTCCAGCCGTCGAACTTCACCGCGCCGCTGTCGTCCGGATTGCCCGCCGCGATGAATCGGTCGCTCGACTTGAAGCGCACGCTGGAGTGCCGCAGGCCCGCCAGCAGCGTGGTGGTGCTCGTGCGCCACTCGGCTTGCAGGTACGGGTCCAGGGTGCTGGCGCGGTTGGTTTCGTCGCGCCGCAGGCGGCCTTGCACGCCCAGCATGGCGCCCACGAAGTTCTCGTAACCCAGGCGGTCTTCGGTCTGCCGGTCGGATGCGAGGCCCGCGGCCACCGTGAGCCGACCACTGTCGTAACTGCGGTCCAGCCTCCAGCGCGCGTTCCAGCCCCAGTAGTCGCGGTCCAGATCGATCACGCCCCCTGCACTGCCGGCGGGGATCTGTGCCCCGGTGGGAATGGCCTGGAACTGGCGCACCGCGCGCTGCCCGCCATAGCCCATCAGTTCGATGCGGTGGCCGTTGCCCAGCGCCTGTTCCCAGGCGAGGCCGATCTGCGTTTGCGAGACGCTCTTGCGCGTGTTGAACTGCGTGGCCGCCGCCGTGGTCTGGCGCGGGTCGGCATCGAACTCGGCGCGCGTGAGGCCCAGCGGGTCCTGTGCCTGGCTGCTTTGGCGGTTGAGCACGAGCACCGTGCGCCCGCCGTCGTGCGCGCGGCTGAGCTTCAGGTTGCCGGTGCTGCGCGAGGCGGCCGACTGCGTGCGTTCACCGTCGGTGGCGAACTTGCCCGCGTCGAGCGTGTACGACCAGCCGGGTTGCTCGGCCGTGCCGGTCTGCCCGCTGAGCTGCGTGGAAAAACGCCACAGGCCGTTCTCACCGGCCACCACACCGGTGCGCCACTCGGTGGGGCGCTGGCCGTCTTGTGTGTAGAGCGCGATCACCCCGCCGGCCGAAGCGCCGTAGAGCGCGGAGAACGGCCCGCGGATGACCTCGATGCGGTCCGCGCTGCCGATCGGGAAGTTCGCCGCCTGGCCCTGCCCGTCGGGCGCGCTGGCGGGAATGCCGTCGACATACAGGCGCACGCCACGCACGCCGAACGGCGCGCGCGCGCCGTAGCCGCGCATGGAGATCTGCAGGTCTTGCGCGTAGTTCTGCCGGTTGCGCACCACCAGCCCGGGCACGCGGCCCAGGCCTTCGGAGAGGTTGATCTGCAACTGGCCGGCGCGCAATTCCTCGCCATCGACCACTTCGACCGAACCCGGCGCGAGCCAGCGGTCCTGCCAGGCCGAGCTGCCGGTGATCACGACCGGCGCGAGCGCGCCCGCCACATCGCGGTCACGCGCCGCGCCCCCCGTCTGGGCAAACCCGGGCACCGCCAGCGCAAGGCTGGCGAGTGCACCAAGGGCAACGCGGGCGTGGCTAGTTCTTCGGCCGAATGGCATCGGCCGTGCCCTGGATGAACGCTTTGATTTTCTGGACATCATCGGGGCTGAGTTTGCCAGTGAAATCGGGCATGCCACGCGCCGAGGCCGGGCCATTGAAGACGAACTTGTCGAGGTTCTCGATGAAGGCCGAATCCATGTAGCCCAGATTGGGAATGTTGCCGCCGCGGTCCACGCCCGGCACGCCGTGGCAGAACACGCAGTTGCTCACGTACAGCGCGGTGCCAGCGGGCACGTGCGCCGGGTCGTACTTCACACCGGCCACGAGCTTGCCGAGCTGGTAGTTCACGAAGGCCGGCGGCTGCGCCTTGCCACCCACGGCGAAGGTGTAGACCGTGCCTGGGCCCTGACGGTCGGTGGCGCGCTGGGCCAGGCCGTACACGCCGCCCCAGCCCACCGCGATCGACACGTACTGCTTGCCGTCGACCAGGTAGGTGGACGGCGCTGCGATCACGCCGGTGCCGGTGGGCGTCTCCCACAACTTCTCGCCGCTGGTGGCGTTGTAGGCGATGAAGCGCCCATCGGCCGTGCCCTGGAACACCAGGTTGCCGGCGGTGGTGAGCGTGCCGCCGTTCCAGGGCGAGATCTGCTCCTGCGTCCACGCGGCTTTCTGCTGCACCGGGTCCCAGGCCACGAGGCGGCCGTACGGCTTGCTGCTGGGCGGCTCCACGTTGGCAAAGGTGGCGAGGTTCCAGCCCATGTTCGAGTGCGGTTCGCCCGGGCGTTCGGCGTTGAACTTCCAGTCCTTGTTGTCCATGAGCGTGAGCGGCACGCCCTGCACCGGCATGTAGACCAGGCCGGTGGCGGGGTTGTACGACATGGAGTGCCAGTTGCGCGCGCCGAACGCGCTGGGGATGATTTCGCGCGGGCGGTCCGCCGTGCGCGCGGCCGGTGTTTCAATGGGGCGGCCGTTCTTGTCATAGCCGGTGGCCCAGTTCACATCCACAAAATTCTTCGCCGAGATGAACTTGCCGTTCTTGCGGTCGATGACGAAGAAGAAGCCGTTCTTCGGCGCGTGCAGGATCACCTTGCGCGGCTGGTTGTTGACCTTGATGTCGGCCAGGATCATCGGCTGCGTGGAAGTGAAGTCCCAGTTGTCGCCGGGCGTTTCCTGGTAGTGCCACACGTACTTGCCGGTGTCGGGGTTGAGCGCGACGATGGACGCGAGGTAGAGGTTGTCACCACCAGCCGGGCTGCGCTTGCTGCGCGCCCAGGGCGAGCCGTTGCCGGTGCCGATGTACATGAGGTTGAGTTCGGGGTCGAAGGCCATGGCGTCCCACGCCGTGCCGCCGCCACCGGCTTCCCACCACTTGCCCGCGGGGTCCCAGGTCTTGGCGGCCTTGGCCATGGAGGCGTCCTCGAACGGCTTGCTCGGGTCGCCCGGCACGGTGAACCAGCGCCACTTCTGGTCGCCGGTGTTCGCGTCATACGCGGTGATATAGCCGCGCACCCCATATTCGGCGCCGCCGTTGCCGATGATCACCTTGCCCTTGAACACGCGCGGCGCGCCGGTGATGGTGTAGCTGAACTTGCGATCGACGATGGTGTCCTTCTCCCACACCTTGTTGCCGGTGGCCGCGTCGAGCGCGATCAGCCGGCCGTCGTAGGCCGCCACGAACACCTTGCCCTCGTGCAGCGCGACGCCGCGGTTGACCACGTCGCAGCAGCCTTTGTAGCCGGCTTCGCGCGCCACCTTGGGGTCGAAGGTCCAGATGCGTTTGCCGGTGCGCACGTCCACCGCGTGCACCACGCTCCAGGAGGCGGTGACGTACATGATGCCGTCGACCACCAGCGGCGTGGACTCGACACCGCGCGAGGATTCGAGGTTGTACGACCAGACCAGGCCGAGGTCTTTCACGTTGGCGGTGGTGATCTGGTTCAGCTTCGAATGGCGCGTCTCGGCGTAGTCCAGGCCATAGCTCGGCCAGTCCGCCGTCTGCTTCTGGTTGCCCTTCATGTACGCGGCGTTGACCTTGCCGACAGCGGCCTTGATGTGTTCCGGCGAGCCCTTGGCCGGCGCCTGCGCGAGCGCGGCGCCGCAGAGCATCAGCGCTGTGAACAGGCCGGCGGCCGCGCGGCGCCTGGCTGAAGCGTGGGGTGACGGTGTCATGTTGTCTCCTTGTGCGGCCTGCGAGGCGCAGGGCTGTGGTGGGGCTGCCGGGCGGGCATGTGCGGCCCAGCGTCGCCATCTTCCGCCTCCCCCTTTTCCGATTCATCCTCGGGATTTCCCTGTGCCCGATGTGTTCCGGCGTGGAACACCTGGCCGCCGGTTCGGGAGAGGGCTTACCCGCATGCCACCCGCGCCGCCGGGTCCGATACTGTTGGAGGAGACCCGCACATGCCCCACGCACAACAACATGGGCAGGCGAACACGCCGCGCCAGCTGTTTTTCCAGACCGCCGAACAGCGCACCGCGCTGGCGCGGCAGTTGTTCTTTGACGAAGGTACGCGCCCCTCGGGCCTGATCGGCGAGGCGGTGATCCAGTCCTGGCTGCGCTGCGCCTCGGCGCACCACCGGCCCAGCGAGGTGGTGGCTTTCGAACAGGTCACGCGCAGCCGCGCCCACGCCAGCCTGAACCGCAACCGGCAGTTGCTGGAGGCGGGCCACCTCGAACTGCACAACATGGAAGCCGCGCTCGCGGGCACCGACTGCCGCGTGCTGCTGACCGACGCGCAGGGCGTGGTGATCCACGCCACCGAACTGCCCCAGGTGAGCCACCAGCCCCTGCTCAAGACCGCGTCGCGCGTGGGCGTGAACATCGCCGAAAGCCACATCGGCACGAACGCGCCCGGCGTCGTGGTGCGCACGGGCGAGGCCTGCACTGTCACCGGCGCCGAACACTTCTTTCAGTGCCTGCAGACCATCCACTGCGCGGCCGCGCCGATCCGCGACATCCACGGCCAGCTGGCGGGCGTGCTGGACGTGTCGATCGAGGCTGGGCGCTTCCAGTTCGACGCCGCATCGGTGGTCGGCATGTACGCCACCACGATCGAAAACCACCTGCTGCAGCTGCAATCGGTCGAGCACCTCGTGCTGCACTTCCAGGCCAGCCCCACCCTGCTCGGCACGCCGATGGAGGCGCTTGCCGGCATCGACAGCCATGGCCGCGTGCTCTGGCTCAATGGCGTGGGCCGCCGCCTCACCGGCTGCCAGATGGAAGGCCGGCCCACCGTGGGCGAGGTGTTCGGCGCACCGCTGGAACACCTTCTGGCCTTGCCGCGCCAGGCGCATGCGCACACGCTGCACTTGCCCAATGGCCTGGGCGTGTGGATGAAGGGCACCCTCACCGCCAGCGATGGCGCGGACTTCAGGCACGCGGTGGCCCTGTCCGTTCCACCACCGACGGTGCCGGTGGTGGAGCCGGCAGCGCCCACGCCCGAACCCGACGTGGAACAGGTCAGCGCGCACGCCACGCTGCTCGACCACAAGCAGCGCCTGATCGAAACCACGCTGGCGGCGTGCGGCGGCAACATCGCCAAGGCCGCCCGGGCCTTGGGGGTGTCGCGCGGCATGCTGTACCGGCGGTTGCAGAAGACCCGGGAGCCAGTGCCTTGCGCCAGCGGCGATTGAAAAATCGGGCGCCGGCCCGCTCGGCGCAAATGAGAATTATTCTTATACAATGCAACGGACTGTCCGCTTGCCGGCAGACCGTCAGCCAGCTGATCGAGCGCGCGCGTTCCTAGCCAGCCACCCCATTCGACAACCCATGTGGCGTGGCTGTTTGCCCCCTTTCGATCGGCGGCTCGCCTTCAATGACGAAGGTGTGCGGTCGGATTCGTGCACGATGGTAGCGATCCATTCCGCAGGGAGGGGGTCGCGCTGACGTGGTCAGGGGCGCATCAAGCGCTCTCGTAACCATGTACCAGCACCAACTCCCGTTCGACCGATCCCGACATTTCCTCCCTTCAGCCCGCCATCTGCGCTCGCCCGCGGCCATCGCCGTGGCCGGTCTGATGCTCTCCATCGCCCCGCTGGCGCTGGCTCAATCCACGCCTCCCGCTGACGCCACCCCCACGCTCGACACGGTGCGCGTGACCGCGCCGCGCGAGGAAGAGCGCGCGTTGGGTCCCGTGCGTGGCTACGTCGCCAAGCGCAGCGCCACCGCCACCAAGACGGACACGGCACTGAACGAGACGCCGCAGTCGATCACCGTGATCACGGCCGAACAGATCCGCGACCAGGGCTCGCCCAACCTGCAGGAAGCGCTGCGTTACGCGGCGGGCGTGCGCAACGAGCTCTACGGCATCGACAACCGCGCCGACTGGTTCTCGCTGCGCGGCAGCGAGGAATCGACCGTGCTCTACAACGGCCTGCGCGAACCGCTCACGGGCTACTACGGCGTGATGCGCGTGGAGCCCTACAACTACGAGCGCATCGAGGTGTTGCGCGGTCCCTCGTCGATCATCGCGGGGCAGAACGACCCGGGCGGCGTGGTCAACCTCGTGCCCAAGCGACCGCTGGCCGAGGCCCAGCGGGAGGTGGGCATTCGCGTGGGCAACGACGCGCTGCGCGAGGTGCACGCCGACCTCACCGGCCCGCTCAACGCCGACGGCTCGCTGCTGTACCGGCTGGTCGCGGTGGAGAAGGACAGCGACACGCAGATCCGTTTCGCCAAGGAGAAGCGCACCTTGTTCGCCCCCTCGCTCACCTGGAAGCCGAACGCGCAGGACAGCTTCACCGTCTACGCCGAGCACCAGAAGGACAACAGCCAGAACACCAACGCGTTCCTGCCGCTGGCCGGCACGCTGCTGCCCGCGCCCAATGGCCCGATCCCGCGCAACCTGTTCGCCGGCGAGCCCGACTGGGACACCTATGGCGGCACGCGCAACCGCGTGGGCTACTCGATGGACATCGCCCTGGGTGACCAGTGGCGCCTGAGCCACCAGCTGCGCCACGACCGCGTGGACGGGCTCATGGAGTCGATGTACATGGACTGGTGGTCCGGCTTCCTCGACGCGGCCGGCAACCCCGACCCGAACGGCCAGTACCTCGGGCGGCCCTGGTACATCTCCAAAGACCGCATGCGCCTGACCACCGGCGAGGTGCTGCTCAAGCGCGACTGGGACCTGGGCGGCGTGAAGCACCGCGTGGTGGCCGGCTTCGACGCCACCGACATGAAGTCCAGCCGGACCGCGGCCGAAGACGCGGGCACGCCGCTCAACGTCTACAACCCGGTCTACGGCAGCTTCCCGCGCCCCTCGCTGGGCAACGCCACGCCGACCGAGACGCACATCAAGCGCCAGGGCTTGTTGCTGCAGGACCAGATCAAGTTCCAGAACGGCCTGAGCGTGCGCCTGGGCGCGCGGCGCGACCAGGTGCGCAACACCGTGGTGGGTGGCGAGACCACACGCGACGCGGCCACCAGCCTCAATGTCGGCGTGGTCTACGAGGTGCTGCCGGGCCTCTCGCCCTACGTGAGCTACTCGGAGTCGTTCACCCCGATCGGAGGCACCGACTTCGCCAACCGCGCCTTCAAGCCCAAGCGCGGCGAGCAGGTCGAGGTGGGCGTGAAGTGGGCGTCCAAACGCCTGCCGGTGCAGGCCACCGCTTCGGTGTTCTCGCTCAAGGAGAAGAACCGTTTGGGCGCGGACCCCGAGCACATCGGCTTCAACAAGCAGATCGGCGATTCGCGCGTGAAGGGCGTGGAGTTGGAAGGCCAGGCCCGCATGGGCGCCTGGCAGTTTCTCGCCAGCACCACCTACACCGACGCGCGCGCCAGCGCCACGGCCTATGGCGGCGCGCTCGATCCCACCCAGCAGCTCGAAGGCATTCCCAAGCACATGAGCTCGGTCTGGGCGGTGCACGACTTCCGCCACTTCGGCCTGCCGGGCCTGTCCATCGGCGCGGGCGCGCGCTACATCGGCCGCATCGGCGACGGCACGGGCTCGGTGTTCGTGCCGTCGGTGACCCTGATGGACGCGATGGCCGCGTACGAAACCGGGCCCTGGCGCTTCGCGCTCAACGTCAACAACCTGGCCGACAAGGACTACATCGCTGTCTGCCTGGCGCGCGGCGATTGCTGGTTCGGGGGCCGACGCAAGGTGGTGCTGACCGCCGACTACCGCTGGTGAACACCACAACACCCCCGCCCTCCACCGCCCACGTGCTGGGCCGCATCGCGGCCAGCCTGCTGGGCGGGTACGCCTTCACCTGGGGCATCACCACCCTGGGCATCACCGGACTGGTGGCGCTCGGCGTGGACTACCACGAGGCGCACACCGTGCTGATGCTGCTGGCCTTCCTGTTCTTCCTGGGCGCCTTTCTCTGGGCCTTCGCGGCGCGCAGCCTGGCGCGCGTGTGGCTCGTGCTGGCGGGCGGCGGCCTGGCCATGACGGCGGCCGCATGGGCCTTGCAGAACCGCTTGATCTGAGGAACCCACGATGTTGTCCAACTTCCGCCTTTCCATGACCTGGTTGCACACCTGGTTCGGCCTCGTGCTGGGCTTCGTGCTCATGGTCGTGTTCTTCTTCGGTTCGCTCTCGGTGTTCGACCGCGAGTTCGACCGCTGGGCGATTCCCGAGACGCGCTTCGAGCCGCAGCCCATGCCCTCGTTCGACCGCGTGCTGCTGCCCATCCTGCAGCGTGTGCAGCCGGACGAGGTGGACTACGCGGCGAACATGCCATTGCTGCACGACCCGAAGCCAGGCCCGATGACGCCGCGTCTGGAACTGCCGGCCGACGAGTTCTGGGCCTACACCACGCACCGCGACCCGGTGCTGGCCATGGGCGTGGGCTTTCGCGTGCCGCAGCCGAAAGACCCGCAGGACCACAACCACATCCACGGCGACACCACCATCGACCCTCGCAACGGCCAGGCACTGCGCGAAGGGCAGCAGAAGATCGGCAGCGAGTTCTTCTACCCGTTGCACTACAGCCTGCACCTGGAGTGGAAGCTGATCGGCTACTGGATCGTGGCGCTGGCCGCGCTGACCATGCTCGCCGCGCTGGTCACCGGCCTGGTGATGCACCGCAAGGTGTTTCGCGAGCTGTTCACCTTCCGGCCGCACAAGCACACGCGGCGCAGCCTGCTCGACCTGCACAACCTCACCGGGGTGGTGGCGCTGCCGTTCCATTTCTTCTTCGCCTTCACGGGGCTGGTCATCTTCGCGCAGTTCTACTACCTGCCGGTGTCGCAGACCCTGCTGCGCCCGCTGGCGCAAGCGCACGAGGTGGCCGAGGCGGCCGCCACCGGCCTGCCGCACGAGCGTGCGGGCGTGGCCGCTGCCCTGGCCTCGGTGGACGCGATGGTGCTCGAAGCCCAGCGCCGCTGGGACGCGCGCGGCATGCCCGGCCAGGTGGGCTTCCTGCAGGTGCACCACGTGGGCGATGCCAACAGCTACGTGAGCATCTACCGCGCCGGCAGCGACCGCGTCGCACTGGTGGGCCAGGCGGTGCACTTCAAGGGCTCCACCGGCGAAGTGCTGCGCGAAGAGCCGGCACCCACCGTGCCGCACGGCATCGAGGAGTTCCTCACGGGCCTGCACCTGCAACACTTCGAGCACTGGCTGTTGCGCTGGCTTTATGTGTTCGGCGGCCTGCTGGGCTGCGCCTGCATCGCCACCGGCTTCCTGTTCTTCGTCGAAAAGCGCAAGCGCCAACACGCGCAGCAGGGCCGCATGGGCAGCCGCGTGGTCGACGCACTGGCGGTGAGCACCGTCACCGGCATGCTGATCGCCTCTGCGGCCATCCTCGCCGCCAACCGCGTGCTGCCGGCGGAGCTCGCCAGCAAGGGCGAATGGGAGCGATTGGTCTTCTGGGGTGCCTGGGCACTGGCCGCCGCGCATGCGTTCTGGCGCAGCGCACCGGTGGCGCAAGGTGCGGCCTCGCCCGCGTGGCGCGAACAGTGCTGGGGCTTCGCGGCGCTCGCGCTGCTGGCGGTGTTGCTCAACTGGGCGAGCACCGGTGACCACCTGGGCAAGACCTTGTTCACCTACTGGCCCGTGGCCGGCGTGGACCTGGCGCTGATCGCCGCGGCCGGCCTGGCGTTGACCACGGCCAGGCGCCTGACGCGCCGCCAGCGCGCGACGGCATCAGCGCCACCGGCATCGAATGCACCCGAGGAGGCCGCCCGTGTTTGAGGCTGTTCTGCTCTCACTGGCCGCGCTGTCGGCCTTCGCCGGCATGGCCTGGCTGGCGCTCTCGATGGAGGCGCACTGGCAGCAGGTGGCGGGCACGATGCGGGCACTGCCGCGGGCGCGGCGCAACGGCCTGCGCCTGGCCGGCGCGCTGGGCCTGCTGGCCTCGCTCGCACTCAGCCTGACGGCCGACCACGCCAGCATGGCCGCACTGGTCTGGGTGATGCTGCTCGCCCTGTCGGCCTTCGCGGTGGCGATGCTGCTCTCATGGCGCCCGCAGGTGCTGCGGGAGTTGTTGCGCCCTTAGTCGGCCGTCTTGCGCAGGCGATCCACGTCGTTGCGCAAATCGTGGGCCCAGGCGCGACGATCGCGCCCCTCGGACCACTGCGGCTCACCATAGCGCACCACCGCCCGCAGGTGATCGGCGCTCAAGGTGGACCAGATCGACCCCATCAAGGTCGTCTCGCCCACGAACAGCGGCCCGGGGTGCGGTTCGCCGGTCTGGCTGTTCACGAAGCGCAAGCCCACCGGCAGCGCCGGCGCCTTGGCCGAGATCGCGGCCTGCAGCAGGTTGGCATGGAAAGGCAACAGCTCGCGGCCGTCGCCCGTGGTGCCTTCGGGAAACACCGAGAGGATGTCACCCAGCTCCAGCCGCTCGGCCATGTGGTGCACCATGCGCATGGCGTCGCGCCGACTGGTGCGTTCGATGTAGAGCGTGCCCGCGCCGGTGATGAGCCTGCCGAACAGTGGCCAGTGCTCGGCGTCGGCCTTGGACACGAAGCGGCTGGGACGCGCGGCGTTCATCACCAGGATATCGAGCCACGACATGTGGTTGGCCACCTGCAGCATCGGCCCCTGCTCGGGCGGCGTGCCCCGCACCTCCAGCTCCACGCCCAGGATCACCAGCATGCGGCGTGTCCATTCGCGCACCAGCAGCTGGGTTTGTGGCGGCGTGAGGCGCCCGAACTCGGTGCGGATGATCCACACGCCGCGCACCACGTGCCACGTGGCCCGCAGGGCACGCGAGAGCGTGCGCAGCAGTTTCACGCGTGGGCGACCCGTTCGTGGGTGGCGTCTGCCGCGTGGTAAGCCACCTGCCCGGCGACCAGCGTGGCGCGCACGCGCGCCGGCAGTTCGTGGCCACCGAAAGGCGTGTGCTTGCCCTGGCTGCGCAGCGCATCGGGCTGCACCGTCCAGCTGGCGTTGGGGTCGAACACGCAGAGGTCGGCCACGCCGCCCACGGCGATGCGGCCCACGCTCGCTTGCAGCGTGCCCAGGCTCGCGCCCAGCACCGCCTGCGGGCCGCAGGTGAGCACTTGCAACGCCTGCATCAGGCCCAGGCCGTCCTGCTGCGCCCAGGTGCAGGCCAACCCCAGCAGCAGCTCGACGGCGGTGGCACCGGGCTCGGCTTCGGCGAACGGCAAGGTCTTGGCATCGCTGTCGACCGGGTTGTGGTCCGACACCAGCGCGTCGATGGTGCCGTCGGCCAGGCCCACGCGCAGCGCGTCGCGGTCGCGTTGCTGGCGCACGGGGGGCTGCAGGCGCAGGCGGCTGTCGTAGTAGCCAATGTCCACGTCGGTCAGGTGCAGGTTGTGCACGCTCACGTCGCAGCTCACGGGCAGGCCTTCGGCCTTGGCCTGGCGCACCAGCGCCAGACCCGCCGCGCTGCTGATGCGGCACAGGTGCACACGCGCCTTGCCCTGCGCGCCGCGCATGAGCTCGAACAAGGTGTGCAGCGCAATGGTTTCGGCCGCCGCCGGAATGCCGGCGAGGCCCAGGCGCGTCGCCAGCGGACCGCTGGCGGCCACACCTTTGCCGAGCCAGAAATCTTGCGGGCGCAACCACACGGTGTAGCCAAAGGTGGCGGCGTATTGCAGCGCGCGTTGCAGCACCTGCACGTTGACGATGGGCACCTCGGCCTGGCCGAAACCGATGCAGCCGGACTCGGTGAGTTCGGCCATTTCGGTCAGCACCTCGCCCTGCAGGTTGCGCGTGAGCGCGCCTAGCGGGAACACGCGCGCGAGGTGCAGTTTTTCGGCGCGGAACTTGAGCATGTCGACCAGGCCGGGCTCGTCGAGCACCGGGTCGGTGTCGGGCGGGCAGACCAGCGAGGTCACGCCACCGGCCACGGCCGCGGCCATCTCGCTCTCCAACATGCCGGTGTGTTCCTGGCCCGGTTCGCGCAGGCGCACGGCCAGGTCCACCAGGCCGGGTGCGACCACGCAGCCGGCGGCGTCGAGGGTGCGGTTGGCGTGGAAGTCGGCGGCCACGTTGCCGATGGCGATGATGCGGCCGGCGGCGATCGCCACGTCGGCGATCTCGTCAAGCCCGGTGGCCGGGTCCATCACACGGCCGTTCTGGATCAGGATCTTCATGCGGATGCCACCTTGTTGTCAGACTGAACGGGCGCGAGCAGATCGCTCAGCGCATCCACCAGGGCTTCGCACTCCGGCTGCGAGCCGACGGTGATGCGCAGGTGCTCGGCGATGCGCGCCTGGTTGAAATGGCGCACCAGGATCTTGCGCTCGCGCAAGGCCTGCTGCAGTTGAGACGCGCTGCGCTGCGGATGCCGCGCCAGCAGAAAGTTGGCGCTGGACGGCAGGCATTCGAAACCGAGCGCCGCCAGCCGAGCGGCCAGCCATTCGCGGCTGTTGACGATGCGCTGGGTGATCTCGTGGAAGTGCGCCTGGTCTTCCAGAGCGGCCTGTGCACCGACCTGTGCAACGCGGTCCAGCGGGTAAGAGTTGAAGCTGTCCTTGACGGTGTTCAGCGCGCGGATGAGGTCCGCATGGCCCAGCGCAAAACCCACGCGAAGACCGGCCAGCGCGCGCGATTTGGACAGCGTCTGGATCACCAGCAGTTGCGGGAATTCATCGATCAGCGTGGCGGCGCTCTCGGCGCCGAAGTCCACGTAGGCTTCGTCCACCACCACCACGGATGCGGTGTTGCGCTCCAGCAGCCAGCGCAGCTCGCTCAGGGGCAGCGCAATGCCGGTGGGCGCGTTCGGGTTGGGCAGCACGATGCCGCCATTGGGCTGCAGGTAGTCGGCCACGCGCACGCGAAAGCTGTCGTCGAGCGGCACCTGCTGGCACGTGATGCCGTACAGCCCGCAGTACACCGGGTAGAACGAGTAGCTGATGTCGGGCACGAGCACCGGCTTGCCATGGCGCAGCAGCCCCATGAAGGCATGCGCCAGCACCTCGTCCGAACCATTGCCGACGAAGACCTGGTCGACCTGCAAGCCCTGTTGGGCCGCGATGGTCTGTCGCAGCGCGAGCGCTTGCGGGTCGGGGTAGAGGCGCAGGCGCTCGTCCACCGCCTCGGCCATGCGCCGCAGGGCCAGCGGCGACGGCGGGTACGGGTTCTCGTTGGTGTTGAGCTTGATCCAGCCCCCGCCCTGCGGTTGTTCGCCGGGCGTGTAGGCGCGCAGGCCCCGAAGCGCCGGGCTCCAGAATCGATCGGCCTCGCTCACTGGAGTTGCTTCGCCCTGCAGGCTGCGGTGCGAGCTTGCTTGGGAACGGCCCGGCGCGGCGCTCATGCCTCGTTGCCCGCCACGATGCCCATCACCGCCATGCGCACGGCGATGCCGTAGGTGACCTGCGGCAGGATCACGCTCTGCGGCCCGTCCACCACGGCGGAGTCGATCTCCACACCGCGGTTGATCGGGCCGGGGTGCATCACGATGGCGTCGGGCTTGGCCCAGCGCAGGCGCTCGGTCGTGAGGCCGAAACTCTTGAAATACTCCTGGCTTGAGGGCAGCAGCGCGCCGCTCATGCGTTCGTTCTGCAGGCGCAGCGTGATCACCACGTCGCAGTCCTTGATGCCCTCTTCCAGCGTGTGGCACACGCGCACGCCCATGTGCGAGAGGTCGCTCGGCACCAGCGTGCGCGGGCCGACCACGCGCACGTCGGGGCAGCCGAGCGTGGTGAGCGCGTGGATGTCGGAGCGCGCCACGCGCGAGTGCAGCACGTCACCCACGATGGCCACCGAGAGGTTGGTGAAATCCTTCTTGTAGTGGCGGATGGTGTACATGTCGAGCAAGCCCTGCGTGGGGTGCGCGTGGCGACCGTCACCGGCGTTGACCACGTGCACGTGCGGCGCGACGTGCTGCGAGATCAGGTACGGCGCGCCCGACTCGCTGTGCCGCACCACGAAGATGTCGGCTGCCATGGCGCTCAGGTTGGCGATGGTGTCGAGCAGCGACTCGCCCTTGGCGGTGGAGCTGCGCGCGATGTCGAGGTTGATCACGTCGGCCGAGAGGCGCGTGGCCGCGATCTCGAAGGTGGTGCGCGTGCGCGTGCTGTTCTCGAAGAACAGGTTGAACACGCTCTTGCCGCGCAGCAACGGCACTTTCTTCACCTCGCGGTTGCTCACGCTCGTGAAGTTGGCGGCGGTGTCCAGGATCTGCGTGAGGATCTCGCGCGAGAGGCCTTCGGTGGAGAGCAGGTGAATCAGTTCACCGTTCTTGTTGAGCTGGGGGTTCTTGCGTTGCACGTTCAGGCTTCCTTGGTTTCCAGCACGAAGCTCAGTCGGCCGCTGTCGTCGCGCGCGAGTTCGAGCGAGCGTTTGGCCGGCACGTCCAGGCGCGCGGCACACAGGTTGGGCTCGATCGGCAGTTCGCGCCCGCCCCGGTCCACCAGCACCGCCAGGCGCACGCTGGCCGGGCGGCCGTAGTCGAAAAGTTCGTTGATCACGGCGCGCAGCGTACGGCCGGTGTAGAGCACGTCGTCGATCAGCAGCACGTGCGCGCCGTTCACGTCGAACGGCAGCACGGTTTGCGCGCTGGACGCGAGGCCACGCTGCGCGAAGTCGTCGCGGTGCATGCTCGACGAAATCACGCCCGCCGCGCCGGGCAGGCCCAGGTCGCGCTGCAGGCGCTCGGCCAGCCAGGCACCACCGGAGGTGATGCCGGCCAACATCACCGGTTCGGGCGACGACGCGAGAAGTTGTTTCACCCCACGCGCCAGCTCCCCATACAGAGCCTCGGCATCGGGCAGATCGGAAGACGACAACGACGTCAAGGCAAGCTCCTCAAAAACTGTTCCAGGATGATGCACGCCGATGCGGCATCGGCGTCTTTGGCACCGAGGCTGTGGGCCTCGGTGGTGCTGTAGCGTTCGTCCACCTCGAACACTGGCAGACCATGGCGCCCGCGCAGCTGGCGCGCGAACTTCAGCGCGCGCGCGGTGTTTTCATGCGGGGTGCCGTCCGGGTGACAGGGCACGCCGACCACCAGTGCGTCGGGTTGCCATTCCTGCAGGCGCTGCGCGATCTGCACGAAGCGCGCGTCGCCTTCGGCGGCGATGGTGGTTTGGGGTGTGGCGGTGCGCGTGAGGCGGTTGCCAACGGCCACGCCGGTGCGCTTCAGGCCGTAGTCGAACGCCAGAAACATCTGGCAATGCGCTGGCACCTCAGGATCCACACCACGTGGCAACGGAGAAGGCGGGACCGCCGCCGGGCCGCCCCCAAGGCGGGCCCAACCCCCTTGGGGGGCAGCGACCCGCGAAGCGGTGGAGCGTGGGGGCTCCATCCTTATGCATGCCCCGCGTCGGGCGAGAGCATCCAGGGCTGCAAGCCGCCCAACAGGCTCATGGCCCGCTCGTAGCGCTCCTCCACCGGTGCGTCAAAGATGAGATTGGGGTCGGCTTCCACCGTGAGCCAGCTGTTTTCGGTGATTTCCGATTCGAGCTGCCCCTGTCCCCAGGACGCATAACCGAGCGATACGAAAACCCGGCGTGGGCCCGCGCCCGACGCCATGGCCTCGAGCACATCCTTGGAAGTGGTCATTTCCAGCCCGCCGGGGATGGACAAGGTCGAGGCGTACACCGACTCGCCCTCGCCCGACACGGCTTCGTGCAGCACGAAGCCCCGCTCGGTCTGCACCGGCCCGCCCTGAAAGACGGGCAGTTTGGCGAGGTCGTCGCGGCCCATGCGCAGGTCGACCTTCTCGAAAAGACGGGGCAACAGGATGTCGCTGGGCTTGTTGATCACCAACCCGAGCGCACCGCGCTCGCTGTGTTCGCACATGAATACCACGCTGCGGCCAAAAAGCTCGTCGCTGAGGCCGGGCATCGCAATCAGAAAGTGATTGGTCAGATTGATGGGGGCAAAATCAGCAGACATGGCGCGATTTTAAGCCGCCTACCCTACCGGGCATCGCCCGGCGGGGGCAACACCACCGCGACCATGAACAGCTATGCCAAAGGCCTGATGTGGTTCCGCCGCGACCTGCGCGCCGAGGACAACGCGGCGCTGTACCACGCCCTCAAGGTGTGCCGGCAGGTCTGGTGCGTGTTCGTGTTCGACACCGACATCCTCGACGACCTGCGCGAGCGCGGCCTGCGGGCGGACCGGCGCGTGGAGTTCATCCGTGCGTCCCTGATGGAGCTCCACGAACGCCTGCGCGCGCTGGGGCGCGAGCACGGCGTGGACGGCGCGGGTTTGATCGTGCTGCACGGCTCCGCGCTCAAGGCGGTGCCGGCGCTGGCGCAGAAACTGGGTGTGCAGGCGGTGTTTGCCAACCACGACGACGAGCCGGCCGCACTGGCGCGCGACGCCAAGGTGTTTGGAGACCTGGCGCACGCCGGCATCCTGCTGCACAGCCACAAGGACCACGTGGTCTTCGAGCGGCGCGAGGTGCTCACCCAAGCCGGTCATGCGTTCGGCGTGTTCACGCCGTACAAGAACGCCTGGCTCAAGGCGCTCACGCCGTTCCACCTCAAGGCGTATCCGGTGGCCCCCCATGCGGGTGCGCTGGCCAACGTGCCCGCCGCGCACGCGGCGCCCGTGCCCGGCCTGTCAGACCTCGGCTTCGAACCCACCAACCTGGCGCAGCTCGCCCTGCCCACGGGAGCGAGTGGCGCGCACCAGTTGTTCGAGGATTTCGTCGAGCGCATCGACCGCTACGGCGAAGCGCGGAATTTTCCGGCCGTGAAAGGGCCGAGCTACCTGAGCACGCACCTGCGCTTTGGCACCATCTCCATCCGGCAGGTCGCCTCGGTGGCCTACCAGATGCACCTGCAGGGCATGGTCGGCGCCAGCACCTGGCTGTCGGAACTGGTGTGGCGCGACTTCTACCATCAGGTGCTGGCCAACTTCCCGCACGTGGTGGAGAAGGCCTTCAAGCCCGAGTACGACGCCATCAAGTTCGAGCACGGCAAACACGCCAAGGACCTGTTTGCGGCCTGGTGCGAGGGCCGCACCGGCTACCCGCTGGTGGACGCGGCGATGGCGCAGATCAACCAGACCGGCTACATGCACAACCGCCTGCGCATGGTGGTGGCCAGTTTTCTGGTGAAAGACCTCGGCATCCACTGGCAATGGGGCGAGCGCTACTTCGCGGACCACCTGATCGACTACGACCTCGCGGCCAACAATGGCGGCTGGCAGTGGGCCAGTTCCAGCGGCTGCGACGCGCAACCGTGGTTCCGCATCTTCAACCCGGTCACGCAAAGCGAAAAGTTCGACCCGGAGGCCAAGTTCATCCGCCGCTACCTGCCTCGGATCGCCGCGCTGCCCGATGCCGCGATTCACGCGCCCTGGCGGGCCAACGACATCGAACTGGCGGCCGCCGGCGTGGTGCTGGGCGACACGTACCCGCATCCCGTCGTGGATCACGCCGTGGCGCGTGAACGCACGCTGCTGCGGTACGCGGTGGTGAAGAATCCGAGGAAACGGTAGGGGCAGACCCGATCCGGGATCACAACCCATCGACAGCGACGCGGGTCGCCATCGTTGGGCGGTGCATCAGGCCTCGATGGCGGCTGCGGCGGCCTTGGCGTAGTGACCGATCAGAGCCAGCAACTCGTCTTCCGAGTAGGGCTTGCCCAGGTAGTGGTCCACACCCAGCTCGCGTGCGTGCTCGCGGTGTTTCTCCGCAATGCGCGAGGTGATCATGATCACCGGCAAGTCGGACAACCGTGGATCGTTGCGGATGTTGCGCACCAGATCGAAACCGTCCATGCGCGGCATCTCGATGTCGGACAACACCACCGTCGGCCGTTCCGACAGCAGCTTCTCCAGCGCCTGCAATCCGTCGGCCGCGAGCGTCACGCGGTAGCCTTCCCGTTGCAGCAAGCGCTGCGTCACGCGGCGCACGGTGATCGAGTCGTCGACCACCAGCACCAATGGCACCGCATTCACTTCCAGCGCGGACTGCACATCGCCAGCCACAGTTTGAACGGGTGCCACACGCTGTTGGCCCGCCAACCAGGTGGGCACCAGCGCGCCGTACACCGCGGCCAGCGCCACGGGGTTGTAGATCAGCGCGACGGCGCCCGAAGCCAGCATCGACATCCCGGCCAGACCTGGCAGCCGCGAGAGCTGTGGCCCAAGGTTTTTCACCACGACTTCCTGGTTGCCCAGCACTTCGTCCACATGCATGGCCACACGCTGGGCCGCGCTTCGGAAGATCACAACCGGATGCGTCTTGCCCTGACCTTCGTTCGAGTGCGCGGAAGACTGCAGCAGTGCACCGGCCCAATAGAACGGCACGTCTTCCCCGGCCACGTTGAGGTGGCCACTGGCATACGCCTTGGTCAGGTCGTCAGTGCTCAGACGCCGCACCACCTCCACCAGGTTGGAAGGCACCCCCATCGTGAACGAACCGGCGCGCAGCATCACCACTTGCGTGACGGCGGTGGTCAGCGGCAGCACCAGCTTGAAGCTGCTGCCCTTGCCGGCCTGCGTGGCGGTTTCGATCCGACCACCCAGCGCCACCACGTCGTTGCGCACCACGTCCATGCCAATGCCACGACCCGCGAGTTCCGACACTTCTCGCGCCGTGCTCAGCCCGGCCTCGAAGACCAGCTGCGCGGCCTCTTCATCGCTCAGATGCACGCCGGGTTGCGTCAATCCTTGCGCAAGCGCTTTCTCACGCAAACGCACCAGGTCCAGGCCACCACCATCGTCGGTGAACACGATAGACACGTCGTTCAGCTCATGACCCAGCACGATTTCGATCTGACCTTCCGCGGGCTTGCCCAGTGCCAGACGCTTGTCCGGCGCTTCAATGCCATGGACCACACTGTTGCGCAACAAATGCTCGAAGGCACCGGTCATGCGGTCCAGCACGCCACGGTCCATTTCGATGGTCCCGGTGATGTCCAGGCGCACCTGTTTGCCCGTTTCCTTGGACACCTGCCGCACCACGCGGTACAGGCGCTCGGAAATACCTTCGAACTCCACCATGCGCGTGCGCAGCAAATCGCGCTGCAGCTCACGTGTCTGGCGCGCTTGGGCGACCAAGCTGTCCTCGGTGGATTCCACCGCGCGTTGCAGGTTGCGCTGCACAGTGGCCACGTCGTTGACCGACTCGGCCATCATGCGCGTGAGCTCCTGCACCCGCGTGAAACGGTCGAATTCGAGCGGATCGAACGACTGATCGGCGTCGCGGGCCTGCGCCAAGCGCGATTGCATCTGGGTTTCGGCCTGCAGCTCGATATCGCGCAGTTGGCCACGCAGACGGTCCAGGTTGCCTGTGAGGTCCTTGAGCGAACCGCGCAAGGTCACGAGTTCGGACTCCATGCGCGCACGCGTGATCATCACCTCACCGGTCTGGTTGACCAGGCGATCGAGCAGCTCGGGGCGCACACGCACCGCAGCGCCGGCGCGCGCAAAAGCGGCCGAGGGCACGGCCGGCATGCGCACGCTCGCCAAACTGCCCTCAGCAACCGTGGGTGCGATTTCGGCGGAGGAAGATGGCACCGCGTCCGCTGCTTGCGACGGCAGTTCTCCAGCGCCCGGCGGCACGTGCTCGGGTGCGACTTGCACGATGTCTTCCACCCGCCCATCGGCATTTCGCAGTTGTTCGAAACGGGCGGTGATCGCGTCGAACTCGACTTGCAGCGGTTCGATATCCGTGCTGCGTTGCACGTCAGTACCCAGGCGCTCGGCCGTCGTCTCCATGCGATGCGCCAACTCACCCAGTCGCAAGGCACCGGCAAGGCGAGCACTGCCCTTGAGCGTGTGCAGGTTGCGCAGCACCTCCGCACGGGCACTGGAATTCTCCGGGCGCGCAACCCATTGGCGCAGCGCGCTACCCAGCTGCGGCATCAGTTCCTGCGCTTCTTCGGCAAAAATAGGGAACAGGTCAACGTCGATCGTGTCGAACACGTCGATGTCGTCGTCAATGTCCTGCACCCGTTCGTGCACGCGTGTGGTGTCCGCGTGTGGCGGGGTGAAGGTAACCACATGCTCGACCGGTGCAGGCGCTTCGAAGCCCGTGAGAGAAAGAGCGGGCGAGACAACCTCATCGGGGGTTGCATCGGGCTCGGGCGTTGGCTCGAACGCCGGCGTCACCTCCGCCTGAACCACGTCTTCTTGAAGCTCTGCACCGCCCTCGCCTGCGACCGATTCTGGTTGTGGATCGTGCACCACGCGGTACAGCGCAGCCACCAGATCGGAATTGGCTTCCTTGAGAAAGCCAGCCGCGAACTGATGCAGCAAACGGCGAATGTCCTCGGATGCATCGACAAAAAGCTGCGCGTGCTGGGCCGCGGCAGGCTGGCCCAAACGCTGGCGCGAGCCAACCGACTCCAGAGCATGCTCAAGCCCGCGGGAAATCTCGGACAGGGATTCGAAACCCACCGTTGCAGAACTGCCTGCCAGCGAGTGCGCCAAGGCCTCAGCCTGATCGGGCACCTGCTCGTGGCGTTCCAGCGACCATTCGGTCAATACCGTATTCAATCGGCGCGACCATTCATCTGCCTCGTTGAGGTAGACGTTGTAGAGCTTCAAGGCGATGCGCAGCGGCCCGATGACACGGGTCTGCTCGTCATGCATGGCGTCGAATGCCGATTCCGCCACCAGTTCAGGTTCAGGTTCAGGTTCAGGTTCAGGTTCAGGTTCAGGTTCAGGTTCAGGTTCAGGTTCAGGTTCAGGTTCAGGTTCAGGTTCAGGTTCAGGTTCAGGTTCAGGTTCAGGCGTCGGCTCAGGCGCGTCGATGTCGTCGCCCACAACCGTCTTGGCTCCCGTTGGTGCGAGCTCAACAACTTCGACAAGCTCGGTCGCTTCGATCGGTGCGGTACTCGCGGCGACGGGTTCGTTCGACGACAACGCCTCAAGGCTACCGAAATCGATGTCGGCCAGCATGGCGGCCTGTTCCGGTGCCACGGTGTCGTCCAGCAACGGCTGCGGCGTGTCCGAGGGCACGGCGTCCATCTCAGAGGTCGTCGCGATACCGCTGTTGTCGACAACCGGTGCAGCATCGGCCACTTCATCCGACGCCGTTTCGACGACCGTCAGCTCTGTTGGCGCGTCTTGAAGCGCATGCGCTTCACTCGACACGGGTGCCTCGACCTCAGGCGCCACCTGCGCCAAGGGAAGGTATTGGCCATGGTCACGCAGCGCCTCGGCGCTGGCGCGGAAGGGCTGCGAGCGCCGCGATGTGGGGCCACGTGCAGAGATCTCGTCAACCCACCGCGCAAATTCGTTCATCGCCTCAGCGGCCAAGGTCAACAGCGGCTGGCTCGCGGGACGCTGTTCGGCCAACACGGTGTTGAGCAACTGCTCCATCGCCCAGGCGGCTTCACCAAACTCGTCCAGACCCACCATGCGCGAACTGCCCTTGAGCGTGTGAAAAGCACGCCGCAAAGTGGTGAGGTGTTCGAGATCGCTGGGTTGGGCCTGCAAATGCGACACCGCATCCAGGCCATTGCCAACAACCTCGCGGGCTTCCTCAAGAAAGATATCGAGCAGATCGTCTTCGTCGTTGTCTTCCTCGGTCGGAGCGACGGGCTCCACAACACGAGCGTTGTTGGACGTTTCCGACAAACCGACCAGCGCCTGCGCACCCACCGCCGCATGGTCATTGACGACAGCCTCGGCCGCCTCGCGGGCTGCGCGAGCCACCCCGGATTGTTCGGCCAGCGAGGCCTGATCGGCCAACGAGTCCAACTGCTCGCTCAGATCGACCAAGCTGAGGCCACCCTGAACACCCTCGACCACGCGCTGGACGCCTTCGCTGATGGCTTGCGCCTCGTCGCGCGACGGTTGGTGCAAGGGTTCCGCGCTCGCAACACGTCCCATCAGCGGGAGCAATTCGCCCTTCGCTTCGTCAAATACGAACAGCTTCTTCGCCAGTGCGGGCTGGTAGTTGAGCATGTCCACCAGAAAACTCATCGCACTGAGGTTGTTGCCCAGTTGCTGGAACGTGCCCGCTTCGCGGGCCATCGCTTCGTCGACTTCCGTGTCGAGGATTTGCTCGACCGTGGTGCGCATGCGCACAACCGTCTGCACCGCCTGTTCAAGCCCCAGCACGGAGAGCACGCCGCGCATCTGTGCCAGTTGGGACACCGCCAGATGCAAACCCGCCTTTTCCTGTGGGTTGCGGAAGAACTGGTCGAGCGATTTTTCGACCTCGCCCAAGGACACCTTGATCTCGCCGACCACACTGCCCATGGTCTGGCGGTCGCTCACCCGGCGATAGAGTTGCTCCATCCAGGCGTCCAGTGGCCGCGCCGGTTGCCCCGCCAACACGGCCTCAAGCCGTTCGGCCAAGGCCAGCGTGCGCTCGGTGAACTCGGGAGCACTGGGGTCGAAATCTTCGAAGGCGGCCTCAAGGTACAACGTGGTGGTGGCGACTTCCATGGCGAGCTCAGGGCGCACTGCACCGCTCGCTTCTTGCACGGCCTGATCGGCCGCCTTGATCAATGCCTGGGCCAGCACCGTACTGGCTGGATGCAGCTTGAGCAGAGAGTCCCCGATCAAGCTGAATTGGTCTACCACCTGTCGAGCACGGCTGTTATCCCCACCGGAGTACAGGGACCACGCCTCCTTGGCAGCATGAATTCGCTTGCGGGCTTGTGCGAGGATCGCCGGGTCATAGCGCCCCAGCGTGGCCTGCTGGTAGTCCACCGACGGCAGCTTGCCCAAACCAAACGCGGCACGCACCGCAGCCAGTTGAGGGGTTGTGGCTGCCGATACGCTGACGGGCTGCGCACAAAAGAACAGCAGGTCGTGCAGCAAGGTCTCTGACACCTGGGGCTTGCCCTGCGCCAGGTTGGCGAACTGCAGGAGGATGCGCGATGTGGCGCGCTTGACATAAACGTCCGCCGGCACCAAAAGATGCGCAACGGCCTCAAAGTAGCCTGCGGACACGCGCCAGAAAGTACGTGCGCGCGGATCTTCGGTGCCCGCCGACAACCCCGCACTGAGCTTCGCCAACTGGCTGGCCGCCGCCACACTTTGGGTTTTGACCACGAGCAACACCAGGCGATCGAACAGCGAACGGATCGCAGCATTGCATTGCAATGGAGTAACCCCAGGCGCAGCAGCCAGCTCCACCCCACGGTGTTCGAAAGTCCAGAGATCGGCGGGATGAGTGCGCTCCGCAGCAGCCAATTCCTGCACGTCACGGTATTGAGAGAACAGCGCCACCGGTTGCATCGGCTTGTTGTTCAGCACAGCTTCGAGGTATTCGATCAGCGCAAAACTGGCCCGCTCAACCTTGCTGGCCGCCTCTTCCGTGCAGGTGTTGGGCCGTTGCACGAAGCGCTGAACCGCCGCTTCCATCGCGCGCAGCACTTGCGCGGGCCCGCCCAGCCCCACCATCTCAAGAGCGCCCACGGCCTGGTGCAATTGTTGGCGCGCCAACCGCAGAGAGCCTGGGTCCACCGCCTCGAGATCGTTGTTACGCGATTGCTCGGTCTCTCGCACAAAACGTTTGACGGCCTTGTTGGCGCCATCCAGCGACTTGCGCAACTCCTCAAAGACCCACGCCAGCGGGCCAAGATCGGCAACCGGCGTATCCACGTTCAGGCTGTCGGTGTCGGTGACGGTGTCGAACATGTTCTTCCAGTGGGTTTACACAGACGGACAGGCACGGGCCGGTGTTACGCGATCTTGAATCGGGCCACCGACTGACGAAGTTCCTCGGCCATGGCAGAAAGCTCACGCACCTGCTGCGCGGTCGAGCGCGTACCTTCACCGGTCTGCTCCGTCACCGCGAAGATGTGTTGAATGTTGCCGGCCACCTCGTTGGCCGAATCGGCTTCCCGGGAGGTGGCGCTGGAGATCTGTTCGATCAGCTCGGCAAGTCGACGCGAAACGCGGTCAATCTCCGACAGCGCAGTACCTGCGTTGTCTGACAGCTTGGCTCCTTCGACCACGCCCTGCGTTGAACGCTCCATGGCGGCCACCGCATCCTGTGTGTCGGTTTGAATGGCCTTCACCAGCGCCGCGATCTGGCGCGTGGCGTCGGCGGAACGCTCGGCCAACCGTTGCACTTCTTCCGCCACCACCGAAAAGCCACGACCAGCTTCACCGGCGGATGCCGCTTGAATGGCGGCGTTGAGCGCCAGCACGTTGGTCTGTTCGGTAATGTCCGAAATCAGTTCCGTGATTTCACCAATCTCCTGCGACGATTCACCCAGTCGTTTGATGCGTTTGGACGTTTCCTGGATCTGGTCTCGGATCGCGTTCATGCCCCCGATGGTGTCCTGCACTGCCTGCAAACCGGATTCGGCGGCCTGCAGAGAAGCACGCGCCACCGTCGCTGATTCTTGCGCTTGACCGGACACCTCGTTGATGCGCTGCGCCATGTCCAACACCGACTGGCCGGTTTCGCGAATTTCGCGCAACTGCTCTGTGGAAGCGGCCAACAGTTCGGTAGACGTGTTTTCCACCGCGGACGTCGTTTGCGCCACACGCGTTGCCGTGGCCTGCACGTTGCCCACCAGCGAGCGCAGTTCCTCAACCGTGTAGTTCACCGAGTCGGCGATGGCGCCGGTGATGTCCTCCGTCACCGTGGCCTCCTGGGTCAGATCGCCTTCGGCCACTGTCTGGAGTTCGTTCATCAACCGGAGAATGGCGGCCTGGTTCGCATCGTTGACACGTTTGGCATCCTGTTCCTGGGCCTCCGCGTTGAGCCGCTGAGATTCAGCCGTCAACTGACGTTGGCGACTGTCTTGCAACTGCACATAGGCCAAGCCTGCCGCGCACAGCAGAGCGAACACGGCGGAGAACAACAGCGCCAGAAACTCTCCACCGCCCAGGCCGGAACGTGACGACAGGTCGCTTTGCAGTTTTTCCAGACCAAGGCGCAGCGGTTCGCTATCGGCGATGATGCCGGTCTGTGCTTCACGAGCAGCCACCAGCCCCTGCAAATTGCCCAGAATCGCGCTGGATTCGACACGGGTGGCCTCGTACAGCTTCAGCAGAGCACTCAGGCGATCACGAATCTGCGGGTCACGCGCTGGCGCAAGGCGCAATTCCTCGCTGCCGTTAAGCAAACCTTCGGAGATTTCCTTGAACGTGTTCAAGTCCTTACCCAACAAGAACACCGCCTCGGGGCTCACCCCCTCCATGGTCAGGAATTCGTTGGCCGATTTGCCGATGCGCTGCGTCAACATCACGAGTTGGCCTGCCGCGGAGATTTCAGCGGGAGGGGCATTCTGCTGGAGCTTCAACGAGGAAATGGTTTCGGCGACTTCCAGCAAATCCGACGACTGGCGGTTGATGGTGCGCAAGGCATTGCCCACCTGGGTCAGGATGCTCTGCTGGGCCAGCACTGCCGAAGCATTGCGTTCAGCCAGATCGATCTTGGGCAAGAGCTCATCCAGCTGGCCGGCGTAGTCATCGCCCAGTGCGCGGAGCGACAACTCCGTGTCGCCTTGCTTCAAACCCCGCAACGTTCGAGCCATCACGTCCGAACTGTCTTTCACTTCGGGAAACGCGGCCGGACTGCCAATCAGCGCCTGAGAAACACTCTTTGCCAAACGTTGAGACTGCATCAGCGCCTGACCACTGGCCGCCACCTGTTGCCCGACTTTTTCGGTTTGACTCAGGACAAAGAAGGTCACTGCGCCCAGCACCACCAGACCGGCGGCGAGCAACACGGCCAACGTGCGCTGGTGCTGATCTGCACGACGCCGCCCCAGCAAGGGCAGCGACACAATTCCGGCCTGCTCGGCACCGTCTTCGCGGTCGTCCACCATCGCATTGCCCGCGCCGCCATCCGCGGCGGGATTGAGCTTCAGCCTGGCGGCGGCGAGTTCGGCCACTTCTTGGTCGGTTGCGTTGGAGAGGTCGGGTTCGTCTCCGGCATTCTTTTTGAAGAATCCCTGGAATCGATCAAGCATGGCCATGTAATAACCTTCCAACTGAAAACAGAATGACAAAAGGACCTCGTGGGGTCCGCGGGCTCAACCGTCAGGCTGCAATCGCCAGAAATTCAGGCTCAGCCACGAGCGATTGCAAATCCAACTCTTGCCACACCTGGCCTTGCAGGTCCACCAGCGTGCGGGTGAAATAAGAGGGGGCGTCCACAGGATTGGCACCGGCGGAGGCAAACATCGAGAGGTTGCGCAAGCCCAACAAACGATCGATCCAGATCACCGCATTGACGCTCAACGCGGCATGCAAACTGATCAGGCGCGATTCGGAAGTAATTCGGTCAACGGAGGACGTCGCAGCCCATGCGGCGGTGGATTCCACCAGACACGCCAGATCGATCACACCGTGCAGACCACCGCGCAAGCCGGCAACGCCGGCATACCAGGGCTTGGTGTACGGCACGCGCTGCACCGGAGACCAGGGGAAAATCTCACCCGATTGCACCAAGGGGAGAAGGTAGCGCCGGCCATTGGCTTCTACCGCAAGCCAGGTCGCCGTGACGGCCTCCGTCTTGGCGGCCGTCAAACGCTGCGCCAATCGTTCCTGGAGCTCCTTGAGTGATTGACGCTTGGCCATGCTCGGTGGGTTGGGTTCGTGTACTGCGTTTATCCCAGCGCGCGAATTTTTGACAGGAGTTCTTCCGCGTCCACCGGCTTGGTGACGTAATCACGAGCACCTTGGCGCATACCCCAAACTCGGTCGGTCTCCAGGTTCTTGCTTGTGCACATGATGATGGGGATGCTCGAAAACTGAGGGTCGCGCGTGATGGCACGCGTCAACTGGAATCCATTCTGACCGGGCATCACGACGTCCATGAGGATCAAGTCGGGCTTTTCCTCACCAAGCCGACGAAAGGCCTCGTCCGAATTCTCGGCGGTGCCAACGATGTAGCCGTTTTTGCTCAAAAGATCGGACAAAACCATCAGCTCGGTTTTCGAATCGTCAACGACGAGAATTTTGCGGATGGGCATCACACGGCTCCAGTGAGGTTGGCGCCAAACTGCTGCACGGCATGCAGAAGCTGGTCTTTGGTGAAGGGTTTGGTGAGGTAGTCCTGTGAGCCCACCATACGGCCACGGGCTTTGTCGAAAACGCCATCCTTGGATGACAGCATGACCACAGGAATATTCGCAAATCGGGCGTTGCGCTTGATGATCGCGCAGGTCTGGTAGCCATCGAGTCGTGGCATGAGGATGTCGCAAAACACCAGATCAGGCTGATAGTCGTTGATCTTGGCAAGCGCATCGAACCCGTCATCTGCCAGAAGCACTTCGTGCCCGCCCTGCTTGAGGAAGATCTCGGCGCTGCGGCGAATGGTATTGCTGTCATCGACCACCAGGACTTTGAGTGCAGGCGTTGTGCTCACGGTTCACTTGCTCCAGAAGGTAGGCGGGCCAGGGATGCAAAATTTGCGAGAGCGGGGGGCGGATTCGCAACGAGACCAGATGCACCTGTTCAGATCAGATCTGCACCATCTCGAAGTCTTCCTTGCGGGCGCCGCACTCGGGGCAGGTCCAGTTCATCGGCACTTCGGCCCAGGGCGTTCCTGCTGCGACGCCATGATCAGGAGCACCCTCGGCTTCGTCGTAAATCCAGCCGCAAATCAGGCACATCCAAGTCTTGGGTTCGCTCATAGTTATAGGGGGCATTGTCTTAGAATGCAACCATTGTATCGAGCCCTCTGTGCCACGCTGCGCCGCTCCGCAAGCCAGTGGCACCGGCTGTCGACACCGCCACACTCGCGCGTCCACCCTCGTTCAAGCGACCGTTGCGCCACCCCTTTCTCCATCGACCTCCATGCCCGATACACCCGAATCCTCCGTGCGCACCCCGGTCGAAAGTCCTGGCGAAAACTCTCTTCCCTGCGTGATGACCTTCAACGCCAGCGACCCCAGTGGCGCGGGCGGGTTGAGCGCGGACATCACGGCCATGTCGAGTGCCTCGGCCCATGTGCTGGCGGTCGTGACGGGGGCTTATGTGCGCGATACGTCGGACATTCACGATCACATCGCGTTCGACGAAGAGGCGGTGGCCGATCAGGCCCGATGCGCGCTCGAAGACATGCCGGTGTTGGCCTTCAAGGTCGGCTTCGTGGGCAGCCCTGAAAACCTGAGCGCCATCGCGGAGATCACCACCGACTATTCCGATGTGCCGGTGATCACCTACATGCCGGACTTGTCGTGGTGGGACGAACTGGCGATCGAGACTTACCTGGACGCGTGCGTCGAGTTGCTGCTGCCGCAGACCACCGTGCTGGTTGGCAACCACAGCACCCTGTCTCGCTGGCTGCTGCCCGAGTGGGAAGGGGACCGCCCCCCAAGCCCGCGCGAGGTGGCGCGCGCCGCGGCCGTGCACGGCGTGCCCTACACGTTGGTCACCGGCTTCAATGCCGCCGACCAGTACCTGGAAAGCCACCTGACCACACCCGAAACGGTGCTCGCCACAGCCCGCTACGAGCGCTTCGAAGCCACTTTCTCTGGTGCGGGCGACACGCTGTCCGCCGCCCTGTGTGCCCTGATCGCAGGCGGCAGCGACCTGCAGTCGGCCTGCGCCGAGGCGCTGACCTATCTGGACCAGTGCCTGGATGCCGGCTTCCAGCCTGGCATGGGCCACGCCGTGCCCGATCGGCTTTTCTGGGCGCACGACGAGGACGATGGCGAAGATGCGCCGCTGACCGAAACGGCGACCGACAGCACGCTCGACGCAGACGATTTCCCTCTGGACACCACACGACACTGACGCTCAGCGCCCCATGACCACGACCGACCGCAACCAGCAACTCTTCGACCGCGCCAAGGCGCTGATTCCCGGCGGCGTGAACTCGCCCGTTCGCGCATTCCGTGCCGTGGGCGGCACGCCCCGTTTCGTGCAGCGCGCGCAAGGGGCTTACTTCTGGGATGCCAATGGCAAGCGTTACATCGACTACATCGGATCCTGGGGTCCGATGATCCTGGGCCATGGCCATCCGGCCGTGGTGGAAGCGGTGCAGAAAGCCGTGCTCGAAGGTTTCTCGTACGGCGCACCGACCGAGCGTGAAGTGGAGCTGGCCGAGGCCATCATCGAACTCGTGCCCAGCATCGACATGGTGCGGCTGGTCAGCTCGGGCACCGAGGCGGGCATGAGCACGATCCGCCTGGCGCGCGGCGCCACCGGGCGCAAGAAGATCATCAAGTTCGAGGGCTGCTACCACGGCCATGCGGACGCGCTGCTGGTGAAGGCGGGTTCGGGACTGGCCACGTTCGGCAACCCGACCAGCGCCGGCGTGCCACCCGAGGTGGTGCAGCACACGCTGGTGCTGGAGTACAACAACATCGAACAGCTGGAAGCCGCGTTCGCCGAGCATGGCGCCGACGTCGCCTGCCTGATCATCGAACCGATCGCGGGCAACATGAACTTCGTGCGCGCCGGCGTGCCTTTCATGAAGCGCTGCCGCGAGCTGTGCACGCAGCACGGCGCACTGCTCGCCTTTGACGAGGTGATGACGGGTTTCCGCGTGGCGCTCGGCAGCGCGCAGAGCGTGTACGCGAAACTCATCCCGGGCTTCGAGCCCGACATGACGGTGATGGGCAAGGTGATTGGCGGCGGCATGCCGCTGGCCGCGTTCGGCGCCAAGCGCGCGGTGATGGAGCAACTGGCCCCGCTGGGTGGTGTGTACCAGGCCGGCACCCTGTCGGGCAATCCCGTGGCCACGGCCTGCGGCCTGGCGACCTTGCGCGAAATCAGGAAGCCGGGGTTCTACGAGGCGCTCTCGGCCACCACGCGTTCGCTTGTTGACGGCCTGAAGTCTGCCGCCGCGGCCGAGGGCGTGCCCCTCAGCGGCGATAGCGAAGGCGGCATGTTCGGTTTCTTCCTGTTTGACGAGTTGCCGCAGAACTACGCCAAGGTGATGACCACCGATGGTCCGCGCTTCAACACGCTGTTCCATGGTCTGCTCGATCGCGGCGTCTATATCGCCCCGGCCTTGTACGAGGCCGGGTTCGTGAGCGCGGCGCACACGGCGAACGACATCGAAGAAACGGTTGCTGCGGCGCGTGAAATCTTCAAGCAGTTGGGTCGCTGAACGCGCATCTCGACCGCAAAGAAAAATGGCCGGTGAATCACCGGCCATTTTTCATGGGGCAGCGCCGTTCAGTGCCGGAAGTGGCGAACGCCCGAAGTCACCATCACCACACCACGCTCGTCGGCCGCGTCGATGACTTCCTGATCGCGCATCGAGCCACCGGGCTGGATCACGCAGGTCGCACCCGCGTCGACCACCACGTCCAACCCATCGCGGAACGGGAAGAAGGCATCGCTGGCGACGGCGGTGCCTTGCAGCGTCAGCTTGGCGTGACCGGCCTTGATGCTGGCGATGCGCGCCGAGTCCAGGCGGCTCATCTGACCGGCGCCCACGCCCATGGTCATGCCGTCCTTGCAGAACACGATGGCGTTGGACTTCACGTACTTCGCCACTTTCCAGGCGAACAGCAGGTCTTCAATCTGCTGTTCGGTCGGCTGCAGCTTGCTCACGACTTTCAGATCGGCGCGCTGGAGCACGTGGTTGTCGGCGGTCTGCATCAACAGCCCGGACCCCACGCGTTTGACGTCCATGAAGTTGAGGCCTTGGTCCCATGGCGTGGGGCCCCCGGGCGGCAGGTCGATCTGCAGCACGCGCACATTGGCCTTGGCCTTGAACACCTCCAGCGCTTCGGCCGTGTAGCCCGGCGCCATCAGCACTTCAACGAACTGTTTGCTGATCGCCAGCGCGCCCGCGCCATCGAGCGTTCGGTTGAGCGCGATGATGCCGCCGAAGGCGCTGGTGGGATCGGTCTGGAAGGCCTTGCTGTAGGCCTCGAGCGGGTCCTTGCCCACGGCCACGCCGCAAGGGTTGGCGTGCTTGACGATCACGCACGCAGGCGCATCGAAGCTCTTGACGCATTCCCACGCCGCATCGGCGTCGGCGATGTTGTTGTAGCTCAGCTCCTTGCCTTGCAACTGCTTCCCGCTCACCAGCGAACCGGGCGCTGGGTACAGGTCGCGGTAGAAGGCTGCGCTCTGGTGGGGGTTCTCACCGTAGCGCAGGTCTTGCAGCTTGACGAAGCGGCCGTTGCTCTGCGCGGCAAACATCGTGCGCTGCGGCACGCTCGCGCCCTCTTCGAAGGTGATGCTCGAGAGGTAGTCGCTGATGGCGGCGTCGTAGTTGCTGATGCGGTTGAACGCGGCCACCGACAGCGCAAAACGCGTCTTGTCGGAGAGTTTGCCGCTGGTCTTGAGTTCGTCGATCACACCGGCGTACTGGGCTGCGTCGGTCAACACCGCCACGTCTTTCCAGTTCTTCGCCGCGCTGCGCACCATGGCAGGGCCGCCGATGTCGATGTTCTCGATCGCGTCTTCCAGCGTGCAGCCGGCCTTGGCCACCGTGGCTTCGAAGGGGTAGAGGTTGACGATCAGCAGGTCGATGGTGTCGATGCCGTGGGTCTTGAGAGCGGCCACGTGCTCGGGCAGATCGCGGCGCGCAAGCAGGCCGCCGTGCACCTTGGGATGCAGCGTCTTCACGCGGCCGTCGAGCATCTCGGGAAAGCCCGTGACTTCGGCCACTTCGGTGACGGGCAGGCCTTTGTCGGCCAGCAGCTTGGCGGTGCCGCCGGTGGAGATGAGTGCCACGCCGAGGCCGTGCAGGGCTTGAGCGAGTTCGACGATGCCGGTCTTGTCGGAGACAGAAATGAGTGCGCGCATGAGAAGGTCTTGAGGAGGTTTTGAATTCAATCGATGAGCTTGTGTTCGAGCAATTTCTTGCGCAAGGTGTTGCGGTTCAACCCCAACCACTGCGCGGCGCGCGACTGGTTGTTCTGCGCCTGCTCCATCACGACTTCGAGCAAGGGCTTTTCCACCGCCTTGACGAGCATGTCGTGCAGGTTGGCCGGATCGGTGCCATCGAGGTCGCGGAAAAAGTCTTCCATGCTGGCACGCACACAGTCGTGCAAGGTGTTCTGTTGTTTCATGCGGCCAGTTCCCAGGGTTCGCTTGTTGTTGTTGCGTTTGTCATATCGGTGGACCACTCGTCCAGGCTGTCGCTCACGCAGCGCAATTGCGCTTCCACCGTGGTGATGGCGTTCACGCGCGAGCGGAACAGCGCGGCGGCGCCGGGCGGCAGTGGCAGCGATTGCGCGTACCAGCCCAGGTGTTTGCGCGCGCTGCGCACGCCGGTGTCTTCGCCGTACAGGTCGTAGTGGTCGTGCAGGTGGTCGAGCAGCCAGGCCCGGACTTCGCTCAGCGCGGGCGGTGGCAGGTGCTCACCCGTGGCCAGGAAATGGGCGACTTCCCGGAAGATCCAGGGGCGTCCCTGCGCCGCGCGGCCGATCATGATCGCGTCTGCACCCGTGGCCTTCAGCACGTCGCGCGCCTGCTCGGGACTGTTGATGTCGCCATTGGCCACCACGGGAATGCGCACGCGGCTCTTGATGTGGGCGACGGTGTCGTGTTCGGCCTGGCCTTTGTAGCCTTGTTCGCGCGTGCGGCCGTGCACGGTGAGCATCTGCACGCCAGCCGCTTCCGCGGCCAGCGCCAGCGCGGGTGCGTTGCGCACCTGGGCGCACCAGCCGGTGCGCATCTTGAGCGTGACCGGCACCCGGTGCGGTTCACACGCCGCCACCACGGCTTGCACGATCTCGATGGCCAGGGCCTCGTCCTGCATCAGCGCCGAGCCGGCCCATTTGTTGCACACCTTCTTGGCCGGGCAGCCCATGTTGATGTCGATGATCTGCGCACCGCGGTCGATGTTGTAGCGCGCGGCGTCGGCCATCATCTGCGCGTCGGTGCCCGCGATCTGCACCGAGATGGGCGCGGCTTCGCCTTCGTGGTTGGCGCGGCGCGAGGTCTTCAGGCTGTCGCGCAGGTCGGGCCGCGAGGTCACCATCTCGCTCACCGCGTAGCCCGCCCCGAGGCGCTTGCACAGTTTGCGAAATGGCCGGTCCGTCACACCCGCCATGGGCGCGACAAACAGGGCATTGGGCAAGGTGAAGGCCCCGAGTTGCATGGCGGTGGGAGAATGGGTGTCGAGCGGTTGATGGCCGCGCCACCGATGGCGGTGGGGGCGAAGGAACGCGATTGTATCTGCCTGTTTTTTCAGCAGGCAATATGCCCGGCCCTTTTTTCAACCGTCTGTCCATCTTCTCTCGCGTCGGCGCGGGCCGACCCCCTTTCATTCCACATGCACCCCTGGCTCACCCACCTGATGCAATTGCTCGCTTTGCCCGAATTCGGGTTGAGCACGGTGTTCGTGGTGGCGTTTGTGTCGGCCACGCTGCTGCCCCTGGGATCGGAGCCCGCGGTGTTCGGCCTCATCAAGCTCAGCCCCGAGCTGTTCTGGCCGACCATCCTGGTGGCCACGGCGGGCAACACCTTGGGCGGTGCGGTGAGCTGGCTCATGGGCCTGGGCACACACAAGGCGGTCGACCGCGCGCGTGGCACCCACGTCGACCTGCGGGCACTGAAATGGCTGGAGCGCTTTGGCCCCAAAGCCTGCCTGATGTCCTGGCTGCCGGTGGTGGGCGACCCGCTGTGCGCCGTGGCGGGCTGGATGAAGTTCCCCTTCTGGCCCTGCCTGCTGTACATGGCGATCGGCAAGTTCGCCCGCTACCTCACCATGACGGCGGCGCTACTGTGGTTCTTCCCCGGCGCCCTGCACCCATGAAGCCCCACGATCAAGGACTGCCGCGCTCGCTCTGGGCGCTGATGGTCGGCAACTTCGTGATCGGCACCGGCGTGATGGTGGTGCCCGGCACGCTCAACGACATCAGTGTGTCCCTGGGTGTGTCGATCCCCCAGGCCGGCCAGCTCATCACCGCCGCGGCCATCCTGATGGGCGTGGGCGCGCCAGTGTTCGCCGGCCTGGTCGCGGGTTGGGACCGCCGGCGCCTGCTCGCGCTTTCGCTGGTCTGGTACGGCGTGCTCACCGCCGCCTGCGCATGGGCGCCCCACTACGAGGTCTTGCTGCCGCTGCGCGTGCTGGCCGTCGTTTCACCCGCGATCTTCACGCCGCAGGCCGCGGCCAGCGTGGGCCTGCTGGTCGGCCCGGCGCAGCGGGGACGCGCCATCACCTTCGTCTTCCTGGGTTGGTCGGTGGCGTCGGTGATGGGCATGCCGTTGGCGGCGTGGATCAGCGGCGAACTGGGCTGGCGCTGGGCCTTCGGGCTGGTGGCCCTGATGTCGTTCCTCAGCGGCGCCTGGGTGTGGCGCGAGATGCCCGACGGCATCCGGCCGGCGGCGCTGTCGCGCGCATCCTGGGGTCGCACTTTGGGTTCGGGGTCGCTGATGGTCGCGGTCGCCGTGACGCTGCTCTCGGCCTTCGGGCAGTTCACGCTGTTCGCCTATTTCGCGCCGTATGTCGCGCAGGTCATTGGCGGGGGTGGCACCGCCCTGTCGCTGATGCTGCTGTGGTTTGGCGTTTTTGGTCTGGTGGGCAACGTCGCCGTGACGCGCTACATCGACCGCATCGGCGCCGCCAACGCGGTGTTGATCACGCTGGGCTGCATGGCCCTGAGCCTGCTCCTGTGGCCGCTGGGGCGCCATGGCTTCTGGGCCCAGGCGTTCGTGGTCATCCCCTGGGCGCTGGGCTGTTTCTCCAGCAACTCGGCCCAACAGGCCCGGGTGGTGCACATGTCACCCGAGTTGGCCTCGGCCACGGTGGCGCTCAACTCGTCGGCCATCTACGGCGGGCAGGCCCTGGGTGCGGCACTCGGTGGCGTGATGATCGCCCAGGGCGGCATGCTGCGGCTGCACGAGGTGGGATTTGTGGTCCTGCTGGCCGCGATGGCCGTGAGCGTGTGGGCGGCGCGGCTTCAGAAGCGCTCGTGGGGCAGCAAGTAGCGCCACTCGCCCACCGGCAGCCCGGCCAAGGAAATGCGGCCCAGCCGCAGGCGGCGCAAGGCCGTGAGGTTCAGACCGGCGCGTTCGCACAGGTGCGCCACCTGGCCGGGTTGGTTGCCCTTGATGGCCAGGCGCAAGCGCAGCTCGCTCTGCCAACTGGCGCGCGCGGAAGGCACGGCCCAGCCGTCAAAGAACAGGGCCTTGCCCAAGGACTTGAGCACGGCGTCGCGCCGGGCATCGTCTTCCAGTTCGGGATCGGCCGCCACGTCGGCCAGCCACTCGTGCTCCAGTTGCCCCGCGTCGTCGGTCATCTTGCGGGCCACGCTCGGGTTTTGCGTGAACACCATGAGGCCGCTGGCCTTGGTGCCCAGCGGCGCCACCGGCAACAGCTTGTGCAGGTGCGCCTTGAGCGGGCGCACGCCCGAGCGGTCGCCTTTGAAGCGGTTGGCGTTGGTGAACCACTTGGCGGCCAAGGCGTCCGGCAGCAGCGGCTCGTCGGGCAGCACCCGGTTGGCCGGTTTGTGCCAGATCAGCGTTATCGACGCCAGCGGCTCCAGCTTGGCCTTCGGGTCCAGCAGCACCGTCTGGTCGTCGCGCACCCGTTCCATGGGCTCTTCCACGACCACGCCGTCCACCCGCACCCAGCCACCGGCGATGTAGTTTTCGGCGTCGCTGCGCGAACACGGCAGCTGCGCCGCCAGGCGTTTGGCCAGGCGTTGGGGTTCGGGCCGGCCGGATTCGCTCATCGGGTCAGCTGCTGAACAGGAAGTTCATCACGTCGCCGTCCTTGACGACGTAGTCCTTGCCTTCGGCGCGCATCTTGCCCGCGTCCTTCGCGCCCTGCTCGCCCTTAAAGGCGATGTAGTCGTCGAAGCCGATGGTCTGGGCGCGGATGTAGCCTTTTTCGAAGTCGGTGTGGATCACACCGGCAGCTTGCGGGCCGGTGTCGCCGACATGGATGGTCCAGGCGCGCACTTCCTTCACGCCAGCGGTGAAGTAGGTCTGCAGGCCGAGCAGTTGGTAGGCTGCGCGGATCAGGCGGTTCAGGCCCGGCTCGTCCTGCCCCAGTTCCTTGAGGAATTCGAGGCGGTCGGCGTCGTCCATCTCGGAGAGTTCGGCCTCGATCTTGGCGCAGATGGCGACCACGGGCGCGTTCTGCTTCGCTGCGAATTCCTTCAGGCGGTCCAGCAGCGGGTTGTTCTCGAAGCCGTCTTCCGACACGTTGGCCACGAACATCGCGGGCTTGGCGGTGATCAGGAAGAACTGCTTGAGCTGGGCCTGCTCTTCCTTGCTGAAATCGATGGTGCGCACGGGCTGGGTGTCGTTGAGCGCGGCCTGGCACTTCTCCAGAATGGCCACCTGCTTGATCGATTCCTTGTCGCCCGAACGCGCGGTCTTGTTCACGCGGTGCAGCGCCTTCTCCACCGCGGCCAGGTCGGCCAGGCAGAGCTCGGTCTGGATGACTTCGATGTCGGCAATCGGGTCGATCTTGTTGGCCACGTGGATGACGTTGTCGTCTTCGAAGCAGCGCACCACGTTGACGATGGCGTCGGTCTCGCGGATGTGCGCGAGGAACTTGTTGCCCAGGCCTTCACCGGTGCTGGCACCGGCCACCAGGCCGGCGATGTCCACAAACTCCACGATGGCCGGCACGACGCGCTCGGGCTCCACGATCTGGGCCAGTTGCTGCAGGCGCGGATCGGGCACCTCCACCACGCCGGTGTTGGGCTCGATGGTGCAGAACGGGTAGTTCTCGGCCGCGATGCCGGCCTTGGTCAGCGCGTTGAAAAGGGTGGACTTGCCGACGTTGGGCAGGCCCACGATGCCGCATTGGAGGCTCATGGAAATTCCTTGTAAATCAACCCCCTCTGCACCATTGGGCCCACACCGGTGTGGTGGAGGTGCCCGAATTGCGCTCGCGGCAGATGGCCAGCAATTGAGCGAACCGGGATGGCGACACCGCGATTCTTCGAGGACGTGGTCCTCTTTTTTGCCTGGGGGAAACGGGAGCCAATTGTACTGACCGGCGAATGTCGGCCTCGCCAGGCCATCCGCGCGCAGGCCCAAGGCGCGCTCAGGCGGCAATCTCGGCGCGCGACCGTCCTGCTAACAGCCCCTCGCTCATCCGCAGCCGGTTCGGCGCCAACGCACCCGCGGAATCCAGGATCGGATAGGCGATCGAACAGATGTGCGAATTGATCCGCTTCAGGTCGCTGATGAGGTCGATGTGCAGCGAGCTGGTCTCGATGCTCTGCACCGTGTTGTCCGTCAACCGCACGAGGTGGCTGGTGGCGTAAGCACGCTCCAGGTCGCGGAACCGCGCCTTTTCCTCCAGCAGCTTCTGCGCGTCGCGCACGTTGCCGTTGAGGAACACGCTCATGCCCAGGCGCAGGTTGTCGATGAGCCGGGCGTGCAGCTCGCAGATCTCGGCCATGCCGGCGTCCGAAAAATGGCGGCCCATCTTGATCTTCTTGTCCTCGATGTCCAGCAGCACACGCTCGACGATGTCGCCGATCTGCTCCATGTTGATGGTGAAGCTGATGATGTCGGTCCAGCGCCGGCTTTCCTCCTCGGCCAGCGCCTCGCGCGAGATCTTCGTCAGGTAGTACTTGATGGCCGAGTACAGCTCGTCCACCGAGTCGTCGAGCTTGCGCAGTTCCTCGGCCAGGCGCAGGTCGTCGCTCTTGATCACGGCCAGCATGCCGACCATCATGGTCTCGACCACATCGGCCTGGTGCAACGCCTCGCGCGCCGCGCAGGAGATCGCCAGCGAGGGTGTGGCCAGCGCGGAAGGGTCCAGGTGGTGCGGACGGCCGGCCACCAGGTTCTTCTCGGGCTTGGGCAGCAGCCGCTCGACCCAGCGCGCCACAACCTGCGTGAGGCCGATGAACAGGATGGCCACGGCGATGTTGAAGCTCAGGTGGAACAGCACCACCAGCGTTGCCGGGTCGGCCACATAGGGCCGCACGCTGCGCAACCACAGCCCCGCCAGCGGCGCGGCCAGCAGCACGCCCAGCACCTTGAAGATAAGGTTGCCCAGCGGCACCTGGCGCACGTCGATGGCCGAGCGCGCCGTGGTCACCACGGCCAGCAAGCCGCTGCCCAGGTTGGCACCCAGCACCAGGCCCAGGGCCATTTCCGGCGGCACCACGCCGGACGCGGCGAGGGTGGCCGTCAGCAGGACGATGGCCAGGCTGGAATAGGCCATCAGAGCCAGTGCCGCACCCACCGTGATCTCCAGCAGCAGGTCGCTGTTGATGGAAAAGAGCAAGGCCTTGACCACGGGCGACTGGGTCAGCACCGCGGTCGATGCCGACACCAGGCGCAGCGCCAGCAACATCAGCCCCAGTCCGATCAGCACCCGGCCGACGCGCCCGGCGGCGCTTTGTTGGCGCGAAATGAACATGACCACGCCCGCCAGAATGAGCAGCGGCGATAGCCAGGACAGGTCAAACGAGAACACCACCGTCATCAGACTGGTGCCGATGTCGGCGCCCAGCATCACGGCGAGGGCCAACGGCAGGGTCAGCAGACCCTGTCCGACGAAGGACGAGGCGATGAGCGCGGTGGCCGTGCTCGACTGCACCAGCGCCGTGACGCCCAGACCGGAGATGGCGGCGGTGTAGCGGTTGCTGATGCTGCGCGCCAGGATGTGCCGCAGGTTCGCGCCGAACACCCGCAGGATGCCGGTGCGAACAAGATGGGTGGACCAGACGAGCAGTGCAATCGCTGCCAGGAGATTCAACAGATGATGCATGGTGGCAGCGATCGCAAACTCAGTCGACCTTCGCTCCCGACGCGCGCACCACCTTGCCCCAGGTCTGGAGCTCGTCGTTCATGAAGCGCTTGAAATCGGCGCCGCCACCGCTGCCGGGCTCCGCGCCATCGCTGGCCAGCGCGGTGGCAACGGCCGGGCTGCCGATGGCGGCTTGCGTCGCCTGCGTGAGACGATCGATCACCGATTTCGGTGTGCCGGCGGGCGCGAGAAGACCCGCCCATGACGTCACCGAAAAGTCCTTCAGGCCGGCTTCCTGCATCGTCGGCAGGTCGGGTGACGCGGTGGAACGCCGGTCGGACGTCACGGCCAGGCCTTTGAGCTTGCCGCCGCGGGCGTAACCGATGGCGCTTGGAATGGTTTCGAAGCCGAACTGCGCCTCGTTGGCCATCAACGCCAGCATGGCCGGGCCACCCCCTTTGTAAGGGATGTGCTGGACGTCCACACCGGCAGTGCCCTTGAAGATTTCCCCAGCCAGATGCGCCGGCGAGCCATTGCCCGACGAAGCGTAAAACGTCCCCGGATTGGCCTTTGCATGGGCGATGAGTTCGGGCACCGAGTTGATGCGCAACTGCGGCGGTACGACGAGCAGCAACGGGTATTTGGCCACCAGTGCGATCGGCTCGAACGACTTGATCGGGTCGAACTTGAGCTTGTACAAGTGCGGATTGATCGCCTGGCTGCTGAGTGTCGCCATGAAGACGGTGTATCCATCCGCAGGCGAAGTCGCCACAAGCTCCGCGGCCAGGTTGCCGGCGGCGCCGGGCCGGTTGTCCACGATCACCGACTGGCCCAGGATGTCGGTCATGCGCATGGCGAGCACGCGGGCGAGCTTGTCGGTCGACCCGCCGGCGGCGAACCCTACGACGATCCGGACCGGTTTGGCCGGGTACGGCTGCGCGGCGGCGGATCCCGCTGCCAAGAGCCCAACGCACACCAAAACACCTCTTAGCTTCCAGCTCTTCATGGGGACTGTCTCCTTTATTGAAATGTGAATCGAAACGGTTGCCAGTGCCTAGGCAGCGTGGTTCAGCGCCAGGTCCATCACGTCAAAGTTCCGCAGCCGCCGTTGCGGCACGTCCCTCAGAACGCGGTTGAAGAGAAGGGGTACGCGTTGCTCCGACAGCCCGCCGTGCGAGCGCAGAGGAACGGTCAGTCCCGACAAGTCGTGTTGGGTGCTGGAGGTGCCCAGAACGGACAGCCTGTGGCTCAGCACCACCAGGTCCCCGATGCGATCGGGCGGCAGTTCAAATTGGGCGGCGGCGGTGGCACGGTCCAGCACGTGTTCCACCTCGGGAATCTGCAGCAGCCGTGCCGTGACCGCGGGGATGTCCGCCGGGGTTGACACATAGACCGTGGCGTACGAACCCAGGGCACCGTGGTGCACCACATACGGGTCGGTGATCGGCAGCAGCACCCGCGCCTGGCCCAGGCCGGCGGTGCTGTCCAGAACGTCCTGCAGGAACACGATGTTCGGCTTGCCCAAGGCATCGCTCTTGGCGTTCATGCCGTGGTCCGCGGTGATGCCGATCACGGCACCGAGATCGTCCAGCTCCTGCAGGTAGCGGTCCATCATGGCGTAGAAGCTGTTCGCGCCTTCGGTACCGGGTGCGAACTTGTGCTGCACGTAGTCGGTGGTCGACAGGTACATGAGGTCTGGCCGTTCGGTGCGCAGCAGCATCACGCCGGCCGCGAACACGAACTCCGAGAGGTCCGCGCTGTACACCGACGGCAAGGGCAGACCGACCTTCACCAGCACGTCCTCGATGCCGTTGTCCGCCAGGGTGGTCTGGTCGGCCTTTTCCGCGGAGAAGCAGATGCCCTTGAGCTCGTGGCCCAGCAGGCTGCGCAGTTTGTCCTTGGCCGTGACCACCGCCACCTTCCCGCCCGCCTTCGCAAACTGCGCCAGGATGGTCGGCGCGCGGAGGTAGCGCGCATCGTTCATCAGCACCTCGGCGTTCTGCTCCGGGTCGAAGAAATAGTTGCCGCAGATGCCGTGCACGCTGGGGGGCGCGCCGGTGACGATGGACAGGTTGTTCGGGTTGGTGAAGGACGGCATCACGCAGTCGCCCGACAGCACGGAGCCGCCCTGGGCCAGCCTGGCAAAAAAGGGCGCTCGTCCCGCCTGGATGGCCTGGTTGATGTACTCCTGCTCGCAGCCGTCGATACAGACGATGACGGTCGGCTTGCCGGAGGTGTTGTAGGAGCGCTTGTTGACGGTGATGTGTGCGGTGTTCATGGGATCAAAGCTTATTCAGATAAATAATCTGACACCATCGACAAATAATCGACCTCGCGTGATAAAAACTCACTCATCACCATGCCCCACCAGCTCCCGCCCCTGAACGCCTTGCGCATCTTCGAAGTGACGGCACGCGCCGGCAGCTACACCGAGGCCGCGAAGGAACTGAACCTGACCCATGGCGCCGTGAGCCGTCAGATCCAGCTGCTGGAGCAGTCGCTGGGACAACCCCTGTTCCGCAAGGAGGGGCAACGCATGGTGGCGACCGGGCACGCCAAAGCCTTCGCACGCGAGATCAGCGCGGCGTTCGACCACATCAGCGACGCCTCACGGCGCTACGGCAAGAACGCCGCCAGCAAAGTCATCCGCATCAACGCGCCCGCCACGCTGGCGATGCGCTGGCTGATACCGCAGCTGGCGGAATTTCGCGCGCGCCACCCGGCGACGGAGGTGCGCATTTCCACCGCGTTCAGCAACGATCCCGTGCTCAAGGGCAGCTTCGATGTGGCGATTCGCCGCGCGCCGGGCGACCAGACGCAGTTCGAGGTGGCGCCGCTGTTCACCGAGAGCACCACCGTCATCGCCAGCGCGCAGTTGCTCAAGGGCCGCGCCTTGAAGGCGCCGCGGCAGTTGGAGAAGGCCGTGCTGCTCTCCACCGAATCGCGACCGGGCGACTGGGAAAACTGGCTCAGCGCGGCCGGCTGCGCGGATTTGCGCCCGATGCAGATCCTGCGCTTCGACCACTTCTTCGTGACGCTGCAGGCCGTGGTCGACGGCATGGGGTTCGGTATCGGCACCTTCCCGACGCTGGCGACCGACGTGGAACTTGGTCGGCTGGTCACGCCCTTCCCTCAATGGCAGGTGCAGGGCAGCGCCTACTTTGTGCTGGTGCCGCGGGACTCCGACAAACCCAAGCATCTGCGCGAATTTCTCGCGTGGCTGCATGCGGCGGGCGCACGCGCCGAGCAGCAGACGGTGGTCGCCTAATGGCCGGTCACGGCGGCCCAGATCATGGTGCCGCCCGCCACCAGCAACAGGCCATCCATGAGCAGCCTGAACCGCTCGGGATCCAGTCGGCGCACGTGGCGCTTCGCGATGAACGCGCCGGCCATCAACGACGTCCCGATGATCAAGCCCTTGACCACGGACGCCCAGGGCAGCGCTCCCAGGCTGCCAAACATCCACGTTTTGGCGGCATAGACGGCCAGTGAGCCCATCGCCTCGGTCCCGAGGTAAGCGCCTTTGACCAGGCCATAGGCGAGAAAAAACGGCGCGTTGATGGGGCCGGTGCTGACAACGATGCCGGTCAGGAAGCCAATGGCCGCACCCACCAGCGCCAGGTGCCAGAGCCGCAGCCTCAGGGCGTGGCGGGCCATCCACCGGCGCAGCGGAATCATGGCGACGAAGAAACCGCCGATCACCGCTTCCACGGTGCGGCCCGGCAAGACCAGCAGCGTCGCCGCGCCGAGCGCCGCGGCCGGCATGCCGGTGGCGCTGTAGACGCCCACCGCGCGCCAGTCCACCTCGCGCCACCAGGCGAGCACACGCGAGGCATTCGCCATCATGGACGCCACCGCCATGATGGGCACGGCCTCGCGCGGGCCGAACACCAGCACGAGCGCGGGCATCAGCATGATGGACGTGCCAAAGCCGACCACGCCACCGACGGTGCCGGCCACCAGCCCGAGCAGAAGTACCAGCGTGAAATCCATAGGTGTCTCAAAAGTGGCGGACTCGGTCCGCCGATCGCTCACGGCCGCGCAGCATCCTATCCGTGTTTGTGCCCGGGTCTCGCGGCCCTCCCGCGCGTGGCGCGAATCTTCAAGACCTGCGCGCCAGCCACGGCGACAGTGCGCCATCGTCAACCGATCGGAGCACCGCCATGCACCTCCTCGTGAACCGCCAGCGCGTCCCCATTCCACCCGAATGGCACAACGAAACCCTGCTCGCCGTGCTGCGCGAGCACCTCGGCCTCGTCGGAACCAAGTTCGGCTGCGGCGCCGGCCAGTGCGGCGCCTGCACCGTGCTGCTGAACGGCCAGGCGCAGCGCAGTTGCCTGTTGCCGGTGGGCGCGGTGCAGGACCAATCGGTGGAAACCATCGAGGGCCTGGCCGACGCCAAGGGCAGGCTGCACCCCGTGCAGCAGGCCTGGCTGGACGAGCGCGTGCCGCAGTGCGGCTACTGCCAGGCGGGCCAGATCATGGCCACCGTGGCCCTGCTGCGGCAGGACCCCGCGCCCAGCCCGGCGCGCGTCGACGAAGCGCTGTCGGGCAACCTCTGCCGCTGCGGCACGCAGCAGCGCATCCGTGCCGGCGTGCAACGCGCGGTGGTGTTGCAGGGGCGGCCGTCGTGAAGCGGCGCGGATTCCTCCAGGCCGGTGGCGTGCTCAGCGTGGCCGTCCTCGCCGGCTGTTCGCTGCCGGTGATTCCCAAGCGGCCTGTCGCGCAATACGAGGACGCGCTGGGCTGGATCCGCCACCGCAATGGCCACTACGAGCTGCTGCTGCCGCGCGTGGAAATGGGCCAGAACATCGGCACCGCACTCAAGCAGGTGGCGTGCGACGAGCTGGGCATCGAATGGCGGCAACTCACGCTGCGCCTGCCACACACCGGCGAGATGGCGCGGGTGCGCGCCACCGTGGGCAGCGAATCGGTGAAGGACTTCGCCGTGCCGCTGGCCCAGGCCTGCGCCACCTTGCGCGATGCACTCGCCGCAGGCCACACCGACGGCGAGCGCGTGGCCACGCCCCGGCCACTGGCCGAGCTGCGCGCCTTCCAGTCCGGCGCCCGCCATGTGGGGCGGCCGGCGCCGCTGGAGCAAGGGCATGCCATCGTCACCGGTGCGCCGGTCTACGTGGCCGACGTGCGCCAGCCCGGCATGCTGTTCGGCCGCGTGCTGCGCGCGCCGGTGTCGCCCGAGTTGCATTCGCGCCTGTCCTCGTTGAACGAAGCCGCCGCGCGGCAGGTGCCGGGCTGGGTGGCGGTGGTGCGCGACGAGCGTCTTCAGCAGGGCGAGAGCGAAGGCATCGGCATCGTCGCGCGCACGCCGGGCGCGCTGGAACGGATCGAGGCGGCGCTGGATGCGCGCTGGGTGTGGCAAGGCGGGTTCGACCAGACGGACATCGACCGCGCGGTGGATGTGGACCGCCACCTCGCCGGTGACGGGTTCCGCTACACGGTGCACGACGACACCATCGACCGAAACGGCGATTGGGATGTGGACCTGCGCATCGACATCCCGCTGGCGGCGCACGCGCCGATCCAGCCGCGCGCGGCGGTGGCGGCGTTCGATGCCGAAGGCCGGCTGGACCTGTGGGTGGGGTCGCAGGACGTGTACTACCAGCGCGACGTGGTCTGCAAACGCCTCGGGCTCGACGAAGACCGCGTGCGGGTGCACGGCAGCCGCGTGGGCGGTGCGTTCGGCGGCAAGACGATCTGCACCGTCGAACTCGAAGCCGCCGTGCTGGCGCAAGCCGTGCAGCAACCGGTGAAGCTGCAGTGGACGCGCGCGCAGGAATTCCGCCAGGGCTTCCACCGCCCGCCCTCGAGCCACCGCATCCGCGTGCGCCTGCGCGATGGCCGGCTCGACCAGTGGTGGCATGTGTTCGCGAGCAGCCACATCCTGTTCACCAACGCGGGGCTGCCGGTCTGGATGCAGCGCCTCACCGACTTCGTGACCGACGCCGGCGTGGCGCGCGGCGCGTTGTTGCCCTACCGCTGCACGCACAAGCGCGCCGAATTCGCACTGAACCGCCTGCCCGTGTTCACCGGCCCCTGGCGCGGGCTGGGCGCGGGTCCCAACGGCCTGGCGATGGAATCGGCCATCGACGAATGCGCGCGCCGCGCGGGCGCGGACCCGGTGGCGTTTCGCCTGCAACACGCCGAAGACCCACGCCTGGCCCGCGTGCTGCGCGCGGCCGTGGACCACGCCGGTGCGCTGCCCGTCGCCACACCGTCCTTGCGGCGCGGGCGCGGCGTGGCTTGCGGCATCTACAAACAGGTGAGCTACGCCGCCGTCGTGGCCGAGGTGGAGGTCAACGCCAAGGGGGGGTTGCGCGTAACACGCCTGGTCTGCGCGCACGACTGCGGCACCGTGATCAACCCCGACCAGGTGCGCGCGCAGTGCGAAGGCAACCTGGTGTGGGGCCTGGGCATGGCGCTGAGCGACCGGCTGGACGCGGCCGACGCGCGCATCGGCCCCACCCGTTTTGCCGAAGCGCCGATACCATGGCTGCACCAGATTCCGCCGCTGGACGTGGTGCTGGTGGAAGCAGGCGGTGCGCCCGGCGGGGCCGGCGAGACCGCCATCGTGGCCACGGCGGCGGCCATCGCCAACGCCGTGCGCGACGCCACCGGTGTGCGCATCCAGCGGTTTCCCGTCGACCCCACCCTGCTCGCCCAACCGCCGATCACATGAACGACTTCGCCTCCGAAGCCATGCTGCGCCTGGTGCGCGCCGGCCTGCAGCGCCAGGGCCTGGCGGTGGACGGCCCCGCGCCGGTGCGCCAGGCACACGTGCCGCTGGCGGACAAACGCGCCTGGCTGGCGCGCTTGTGGCAAGCCCATGGGCTGGACGTGATCGTGCGCCTGGGCGAAGCGGTACACGGCATGGACGACGAGCCCTTGCTGCTGGCCCTCTCGCTCGCGCGCGACCCGGCCGACCTGCTGCAACGCTGGCAACGCCTGGAGCGCTTCGTGCACTCGCGCCACCGCGTGCGCGTGACCCAACCCGAACCGGGGTGGCTGCGCATCCAGCACGTGTCGCTCGACCCGGAACAAGCGCCCACACCCGCCGAGGACCTGTTGGTGTTCGGGTTTCTGGTGGCGCTGTGTGAGCGGCAGAAGGCGCCGGGTTTGCAGGCCCGGCCGGCTGGCGTGCCCGGTTGGCGCCGCGACCGATGCACCTGGACCGATGGCGCGTGGCCAGACGATGTGTCGACCTGGGAACTGCGTTGGCAAGCCCCGGCAACCAGGGCGGCCACCGAGACCGCGCACACCGACCCCGACCGCTGGATCGCCCAACTGCAAACCCAACTCGCCGCCGACCCCGGGCGTGGTTGGACGGTGGAGACCCTGGCGCGGGAAACGGCGTGCTCATCGCGCACGCTGCAGCGCCGGCTGGCGCAACAGGGTCAGAGCTTCACGCAGTTGCTGTCGTCCGCGCGCCTCATCGGCGCGGCCCGGCTGTTGACCGCGGGCGCCATGCCCACGGCCGAAGTGGGCTATGTGTGTGGCTTCGCCGACCAGGCGCACTTCACGCGGCAGTTCAAGCGGCACACCGCGATGACGCCGGTGCTGTACCGCAATACCTTCGCGTCGCCGACCTAGAACGACCAGTCGGCACTGACGGACTGCCCCACGCGCAGCATCTGTCCATCGCCTTCGATCACGACGGCGTTCATGCCGAACGTGATGCCACCGTTCACGCGCGGGTCCTGGCGGTAGGTCTGCAAGGTGTCGTTCACCTCGGGACTGGAGAGCGCCGTGGCGGGGTCGATGTTGGGAATGGGGCAGCGCGCGCACGGCTTCACCGGTTCGATCACGGCCACCGCGCTGTCGTCCGTGGTGATGTGCATCGCACCGATGCGGTCTTCGTCGTGCGCTTCCACCCCATCGAGCACGAGGTTGGGCCGGAAGCGCTCCATCACCACCGGCGAATGACCGCCCGCGCTCAACCGCGCGTTCAGATCGGCCAGCGACGCGGTGCTGGTCACCAGCAGGCTGAAGCCGTCGGCGAACTGCGTGACCGCTTCGCGACCGCCCGTCCATTTCAGGCTGCTCACACGCCGCACCTCGGGGTCGAAGCGCGCCAGGCGCAACCGCTTCAAGCCGGCGGGCGCATCGGGTCCGAGGAAATCGCTGAACCATTGCGCGGCCACGTCGCCCATGTCGCAGGCCATCACCTCGTCGTCCCACACGCGCACCTTCAGGGGCCCTTCGGCGGCGTCCAGCGCCAGGTGCAGCGCCAGCATGCCGGGGGCGCGCACCACCAGCTGGCCCATCCTGAACGCGGTCTGGACCAGCGCCATGCGCGGGAGTTCGCGTTGCGACACGAAATCGCCCTTCGCATCGACCACCATCCAGGCGCGGTCGTACAGCAGGCCGGTGTCGGTGAGCTCGGCCTCGCGCAGGCGAATGCCGGCACAGGACTTGATCGGGTACACCCAGAGCTCGGCGATGGTGGCCTGCACGTCGGAGGGGGCGGTGGGGCGGCTGTCTGTGCTCATGGAGGGGCTAAGTCGGTGACGGGAGCCGGGGTATCGCCCCGCGAAGGCCCGGATTGTGCCCTGCTCCTAAAATCCCCGCATGAACTTCCCCGCTCCCCGCTCCGGCTCCGGCCGGCGTTTTGACGTCGCCATCCGCGGGGCTGGCGTGGTGGGCCAGACCCTGGCCCTGCTGCTGGCCAAAGACCGGCTGCGCGTGGCCCTGGTCGGCACGCCGCGCGGCCCGCAAGACACGCCCGACGTGCGTGCCTACGCGCTCAACGCCGCCTCCCGCGATCTGTTGCGCACGGTGCGCGCCTGGCCCGAGGTCGACCCGCAAGACCCCCGCACACCACCGATCACCGCGGTCAGCGCCATGCAGGTCTGGGGCGACAACGGCGGCGAGCTGCAGTTCTCGGCCGACGAACAAGGCGCCGACGCGCTCACCTGGATCGTCGACGTGCCCGCGCTGGAGCAGCGGCTGAACGATGCGATCGGCTTTCAGAGCGGCATTGAGCGCATGAGCGAAGCCCCCGCCGCCGCGCTCACCGTGGTGTGCGAAGGCAAACGCAGCCGCACGCGCGACGAGCTCGGGCTGGATTTCGACGTGCGGCCTTACCCGCACAAAGCCGTGGCGGCCCGCCTGCACTGCGAACAACCGCATGGCGGCATCGCCCGCCAGTGGTTCTCCAACGGCGAGGTGATGGCGCTGCTGCCGCTGGGCGGCGCCTTCGGGAACTCCGTGGCGCTGGTGTGGTCTGTCCCTGCACAGCAGGCCGATGCCTGGCTGCAAGCCGACCCGACCACCTTCACCCAGGCCGTGCAAACACGGTGCGCGCAGGCCCTGGGCCACATGCACATGGAAAGCCCCCCTCAAGCCTGGCCTCTCGAACTCTCCCGCGCGCAGCGCTGGATCACGCGCACGGCGCAAGGCGGGGTGGCGCTGGCGGGCGACGCGGCGCACACCATGCACCCGCTCGCCGGACAGGGCCTCAACGTCGGCCTGGCCGATGCGGCCGAACTCGCGCGCGTGTTGCAAACGCGCGAGTACTGGCGCGACCTGGGCGACCTGAAACTGCTGCGCCGCTACGAGCGCGCGCGCGCCGCCGACGTCGGCGCCATGGGCTGGGTGACCGACGGCCTGTTCGGCCTGTTCTCGCACGGCGACACACGCGTGCAAGCCTTGCGCAACTGGGGTCTCTCCGGCTTCGACCGCATCGGCCCGCTCAAACACTGGATCGCGAAGCAGGCCATGGGCCATCCGAGCGTCTGAACCACTCTCTGTCACACACCACAAGACCCCCACGATGAAATTCTTCAAATCCTTTCTGATCGCCGCGCTGGCCGCCGTGTCCATGGCCGCCCTGGCCCAGGAAGCCACCATCCGCAAGAACCTCGCCGAGCGCCTGCCGAACCTGCCGGCCATCGACGAAGTCAGCAAGACGCCCATGCCCGGCGTGTTCGAAGTGCGCGTCAACCAGAGCGAGATTTTCTACACCGACGCCGAAGGCAACTACCTGATCCAGGGCTCGATGATCGACACCAAGGCCCGCGTCGACCTGACCGAAAAGCGCCTGGACAAACTCACCGCCATCGCCTTCAAGGACCTGCCGCTCAAAGACGCCTTCACCGTCGTGCGCGGCAACGGCAAACGCAAGATGGCCATGTTCACCGACCCCAACTGCGGCTATTGCAAGCGCTTCGAGCGCGACCTGATGAAGATCGACAACGTGACGGTGTACATGTTCCTGTACCCGATCCTGAGCGCCGACTCGGCCGAAAAATCGCGCCACATCTGGTGCGCCAAAGACAAGGCCAAGACCTACGCCGACTGGATGGTGCGCGACGTGACACCGCCCACGGCCACCTGCGACGCGGCGGCCGTCGCGCGCAACTTCGAGTTCGGCAAGAAGGCGCGCATCACCGGCACGCCGACCCTTATCTTCGCCAACGGCACGCGCGTGCCCGGTGCGATCGGCGCCGAGCAGGTCGAAAAGCAACTCGCGGAAGCCAAGCCTTGAGCGCCAAGGCCTCGCGCAAAAGCAGCCGGCCTGCGCGCCCGGGTGTGCGCTACACCGTGGCGGTGTCGAGCGCGCACGCCCACCTGTTTGCGGTCACGCTGCAGATCGACGAGCCGGCGAAAAACCAGCGTCTGAGCCTGCCGGTGTGGATACCGGGCAGCTACCTGGTGCGTGAGTTCTCGCAGCACCTGTTGCAACCCAGCGCCTGGCAAAACGGCGAGCCCATCGCCATCAAGCAGCTCGACAAACACCGCTGGCAAGCCCAGGCCGAGGCGGGTCAACCGCTGGAATTGCGCTACGAGGTGTATGCCTTCGACGCTTCCGTGCGCACCGCCTTCCTCGACGCCGAACGCGGCTTCTTCAACGCCACCAGCCTGTGCCTGCAGGTGCTCGGCCAGGAAGACCAGCCGCATGGGCTGGAGATCGTGGCGGGCAAGGCCACGCAAGGCTGGGAAGTCGCCACCGGTCTCACGCCCAGCGACACCGATGCCCAAGGCTTCGGCCACTACCTCGCCCAGCACTACGACGAACTCGCCGACTGCCCGGTGGAGATGGGCCGTTTCTGGAGCGCGAGCTTCACGGCGGGTGGCGTGGAACACCGCTTCGTCGTCGCGGGCGCGGGCGCGTGGATGGACGGCGATCGCCTGATCGAAGACACACGCAAGATCTGCGAGACGCAGATCGCGTTCTGGCATGGCACGCAGCCGCCGCCCTTCTCGCGCTACGTGTTCATGCTCTACGCCAGCGCCGACGGTTATGGCGGCCTGGAACACCGCAACTCCACCGCGCTGATCTGCCAACGCGCCGACCTGCCGCGCCCCGCCGCCCCCGGCGAGAAGCACGCCGCGCTGAAGGCCACCGACGGCTACACCACGCTGCTGGGCCTCATCAGCCACGAGTACTTCCACACCTGGAACGTCAAACGCCTGCGTCCCGCCGAGTTCGCGCGCTACGACTACAACCACGAGAACTACACCGAGCTGCTCTGGTTCTTCGAAGGCTTCACCAGCTACTACGACGACCTGATGCTGCGCCGCGCCGGCCTGATCGACGACGCGACCTACCTGAAGCTCGTGGCCAAGACCATCAACCAGGTACAGCAGACGCCGGGCCGCCTGGTGCAGACCGTCGCCCAGGCCAGTTTCGATGCGTGGGTGAAGTACTACCGCATGAACGAGAACACGCCCAACGCCACGGTGAGCTACTACACCAAGGGCTCGCTGGTGGCGCTGTGCCTGGACCTGACGCTGCGCGCCGAAGGCCACAGCACGCTGGACGCGGTGATGCGCGAACTCTGGCAGCGCACCGACGGCGGCCCGATGCGCGAAGCCGACCTGCTGCGCGCGCTCAAGCGCCTGGGCCAGCGCAGCTACGAAGGCGAGATAGGGGCTTGGGTCCACAGCACGGACGAACTGCCGCTGTCGTCGGTGCTGCAAGGCCAGGGCGCGAAGTACTCGCACGACAAGGCCCCGCTGGCGCAGCAACTGGGTGTGCGCGTGAGCGAAGCCGACGGCGCCCTGGTGCTCAAGACCGTGTTGCGCGGCGGCGCGGCCGAGGCCGCGGGCCTGGCCGCGAACGACGAATGGCTGGGGGTGGAATTCGCACCCGCGAAACGCGGTGACGCGCCCGAAGCCTGGCGCATCCACAAGCTCGACGAATTGCCCGCGCTGCGCGCACGGCGCGCCGAACTCACCGCCGTGGTCGCCCGCGACAAGCGCCTGCTGCGCCTGCCCTTGAAATGGCCGACCGAGTCGCACGCCGTGATGCTGGCGGTGAGCGATGCGGCCAAACTGGACACCTGGTTAAGCGACACCCGGCACGCCTGAGACCACACCCTCCAGGGCAGCCGCGGAACCGGCTTTGCCGGGCCGCTGGCTGCGCCCCCTTGAGGGGGTCACGCGAAGCGTGGCGGGGGTGCTGTCACCTCACCGCTTGTCGATCACGCGCTTGGCCTTGCCCTGGCTGCGCTCCACGCCCCCTTCGGGCTTGAGCTCCACCAACACGCTGCTGCCCACGAACACCTTGATCTCGTGCTGCAGCAGGCGCGCGGCGGCCTGGGCGGTTTCGCTCTCGGGCGCCAGGCCCGCGCGCGTTTCCACCACCACGGTGAGATCGTCCATCGGCCCCTGCCGCGTCAACACGCACTGGTAGTGCGCGCTCAATTCGGCGCGTTTGAGGATCAGTTCCTCGATCTGCGTCGGGAACACGTTGACGCCGCGCACGATCATCATGTCGTCGCTGCGGCCGGTGATCTTTTCCATGCGGCGCATGGTGCGCGCCGTACCCGGCAAGAGCCGCGTGAGGTCGCGCGTGCGGTAGCGGATGATCGGCAGCGCTTCCTTTGTGAGGCTGGTGAACACCAGCTCGCCCAGTTCGCCATCGGGCACCGGCTCGCCGGTCTCGGGGTGAATGATCTCGGGGTAGAAGTGGTCTTCCCAGACCGTCGGGCCGTCCTTGGTTTCCACGCACTCGTTGGCCACGCCCGGGCCCATCACCTCGGACAGGCCGTAGATGTCCACCGCGTCGATCCCCATGCGCTGCTCGATCGCCAGGCGCATGTCGTTGGTCCAGGGCTCCGCGCCGAAGATGCCCAGGCGCAGACTGCTCTCGCGCGGATCCAGCCCCACGCGATCGAATTCGTCGGCGATGGCCAGCATGTAGCTCGGCGTGACCATGATGATGTCGGGCCGGAAGTCGTGGATCAACTGCACCTGGCGCTCGGTCTGCCCACCGCCGAAGGGCACCACCGTCAGGCCCAGTTTCTCGGCGCCGTAGTGCGCGCCCAGGCCACCGGTGAACAGGCCATAGCCATAACTCACGTGCACCAGATCGCCCGGCCGCGCGCCGCTGGCGCGGATGCTGCGCGCCATCACGGTGGCCCAGGTGTCGATGTCTTTGAGCGTGTAGCCCACCACCGTCGGCTTGCCCGTGGTGCCGCTGCTGGCGTGGATGCGCGCGCAGCGTTCGCGCGACACGGCGAACATGCCGAACGGGTAGCTGTCGCGCAAATCCTTCTTGGTGGTGAACGGAAACTTCGCCAGATCGGCCAGGCTGCGGCAGTCGTCCGGGTGCACGCCCGCCGCGTCGAACTTCGCGCGGTACACCGGCGAGTTCTGGTACGCGTGGCGCAGCGTGCCCTGCAGGCGCTTGAGTTGCAGCGCGCGCAGTTCGTCGATGCTGGCTTTCTCGATCGGCTCCAGGGCAAAGTGGCTCATGTCTTGTCCTCCTCGGGAAACACCGTGCCGGCGATCACCGCGCTCTTGCCGCGGAACACCGCGACCACCTCGCCACGCTGGTTGCTCACCCGCATGTCGTAGATGCCATGGCGGCCCGACAGCGTCTGCTCCATGCCCTCGCAGGTGAGCACGTCACCTGCGTGCGCGGGCCGCAGGAATTCGATGCTGCAGCCCGCGGCCACGGCGTTGCGGTTGTGGCTGTTGCAGGCGAACGCGAAGGTCGAATCGGCCAGGGTGAAGATGAAACCGCCGTGGCAGATCTGGTGGCCATTGAGGTGCAGCGCCTGCACCGCCATGCGCATCACCGCGCGCCCGGGTTCGCAGGCCAGCAGCTCCATACCCATGGTGTCCTTGCTCGCGGTGTCCACCGCGAACATCGTTTCGCCCACCTTGCGGGCACGCGCTTGCGGCGTCATCACTCGCCTTTGAATTGCGCCGGGCGCTTCTGCAGAAACGCCATCACGCCTTCGATGTAGTCGTGCGTGTGGCCGAGCGCCATCTGGGTGTCGCGTTCCACGTCCAGCTGTTCGTCGAGCGTGTGCTTGCCGGCGTCGCGCAGCAGGGCGCGCGTGGCCACCAGCGCCTTCGTGGGCATGGTGGCCAGGCGCTGCGCCAGCGCCAGCGAAGCGCCCAGGCAATCGTCGGACACGTCCCAGATCAGGCCCCACTCCTTGGCCTGCGCGGCGGGCAGTTTGTCGCCCGTCATGGCCAGCGCCATGGCGCGCGCCAGGCCCAGGCGCTCGACCAGAAACCAGCTGCCGCCGGCATCGGGAATCAGCCCGATCTTGCTGAACGCCTGGATGAAGCTCGCGCCGGTGGCGGCGATGGTGATGTCGCAGGTCATTGCCAGCGACGCTCCCGCGCCGGCCGCCACGCCATTGACCGCCGCGATGGTCGGCATGCGCAGGCTTTGCAGGCGACGTGCCGTGGGGTTGAACGCCTCATCGATCACCGGCCCCGGGTTGGCGCGCGCGACCAGATCCGGACCGGGTTTGAAATCGAACTCGGCGAGGTCGGCGCCCGCGCAGAAGCCGCGCCCCGCGCCGGTGATGACCAGGGCCCGCACCGAAGGGTTGGCCTCGGCCACGTCCAGTGCGGCCCAGAGCTCGCGGTGCATCTGGCGCGTGAAACTGTTCAGGGCATCGGGGCGGTTCAGCGTGACCAGGGCCACGGCCCCTCGCTCTTCGTACACAACGGTGGCTGCGCTCATGTCGTCTTGTCTCCTGTTTTTCGATGGGTGTGGGCCGCAATTTACCATTCACCAACCAGGCGGTCGGCCAATGGTTACCCGGGGTTGCGGGTCGATATAGTGGTGGGCTTTCATTCCAACCTTATTGCCGCAGGAGACAACATGTCCGTCCCGACCTCCCCCGAATGCATCACCGTGCGCACCGAAGGCCGCGTGGGCATCGTCACGCTCAGCCGCCCCAAGCAGCTCAACGCGCTCAACAACCAGCTGATGGACGAGCTGGGCGCCGCGCTCAAGGCCTTCGACGCGGACGACGAGATCGGCTGCATGATCGTCACCGGCAGTGAGAAGGCCTTTGCCGCGGGCGCGGACATCGGCGCCATGGCCACCTACACCTTCGCCGACGTCTACAAGGGCGACTACATCACGCGCAACTGGGAAACCATCCGCTCGATCCGCAAGCCGGTGATCGCGGCGGTGAGCGGTTTCGCGCTGGGCGGTGGCTGCGAACTGGCCATGATGTGCGACTTCATCATCGCCGCCGACAACGCCAAGTTCGGCCAGCCCGAGATCAAGCTCGGCATCATCCCCGGCGCGGGCGGCACGCAGCGCCTGCCGCGCGCGGTGGGCAAGTCCAAGACCATGGACATGGTGCTCACCAGCCGCATGATGGACGCCACCGAAGCCGAGCGCTCGGGCCTCGTGAGCCGCGTGGTGCCGCTGGACAAGCTGATGGACGAAGCCCTGGGCGCGGCCCTCATCATCTGCGGCCTCTCGCTGCCCAGCGTGATGGCCGCCAAGGAAGCGGTGAACCGCTCGTTCGAAGGCTCGCTGTCCGACGGCGTGATGTTCGAGCGCCGCCTGTTCCACGCGCTGTTCGCCACCGCCGACCAGAAGGAAGGCATGGATGCGTTTGTGAACAAGCGCAAACCGGCTTTCACGCACAGCTGAACGGCCTGAAAAAAGCTGGCTATAATTCTGGGCTTCGTTGGCGATATAGCTCAGTTGGTTAGAGCGCAGCATTCATAATGCTGATGTCGGTGGTTCAAGTCCACCTATCGCCACCAACAATTCCAAAAAGCGGGTTCCGGCAACGGAGCCCGCTTTTTTCATTTCCGGTCCCTTCATGGCCATCAAGTCCACCATCTTCAAGGCGCATCTGCAGATCGCCGACATCGACCACGGCTATTACGCCGACCACGCACTCACCCTGGCCCGCCACCCCAGCGAGACCGACGAGCGCATGATGGTCCGCCTGGTGGCGCTGGCCTTGAACGCCCACGAGCTGCAGGACACCTGCCATGGCGATGGCACGCTGGCCTTTGGTGCCGGCCTGTCGGACCCGGACGATCCCGACGTGTCGCTCACCGATTTCACCGGCCGCAAGCGCCTGTGGATCGAGGTCGGCCAGCCCGAAGACAAGCCGCTGTCCAAAGCCTGCAGCAAGGCCGACGCGGTGGTGGTCTATGCCTTCGGCAGCGCCGCCGACGTGTGGTGGCGTGGCATCGAAAACAAACTCACCCGGCTCGACCGCCTGCAAGCCTGGCGCCTGCCCACCGAAGTCGCGCCCGCGCTGGCCCAGCTCGCCGAGCGCAGCATGCAACTGCAGGCCACGGTGCAGGAAGGCGAGCTCACGCTCTCCAGCGAACGCGGCAGCGTGCACATCGAGCCGCTGCGCTGGAAGTAAGCCGCACGCACCTTCGCGCCATGCGCTGCCCTGTCTGCGAAGGCCTTGACGGCCGGGCGTTCCAGGTCGTCGGCGACCTCGCCTACGGCCGCTGCGACCGCTGCGAAGCCACCTTCCTCCTGCCCGAACACCGGCCCTCCCCCGAGGCCGAGCGCGCCGAATACGCCTTGCACCAGAACACCGCGGACGACGCGGGCTACCGCGGATTTCTGCAACGCGTGGCGACACCGCTGCTGCAACGCCTGCCGCCCCACCAGCATGGGCTGGACTTCGGCTGCGGCCCCGGCCCGGTGCTGGCCGGGATGCTGCGCGAGGCCGGCCACACGGTGGCGCTGTACGACCCCTTCTTCCACCCCGACCCCGCCACGCTTGCCGCCACGTACGACTTCATCACCTGCACCGAGGTGGCCGAGCATTTCCACGACCCCGCCGCCGAGTTCCGCCGCCTGCACGCGCTGCTGCGCCCCGGCGGCTGGCTGGCGCTGATGACGCGCTTTCAGACCGACGACGCGCGCTTCGCCCAATGGCACTACCGGCGCGACCCGACCCACGTGGTGTTCTACCGCGAGGCCACGCTGCGCTGGCTGGCGCGCCACCATGGCTGGCACGCGGAAGCGCCGTGCGCCAACGTGGTGCTGATGCACAAGCCGGCCCTGCCCGCGTGAGACAATCCACCCCTCGCGCGCGCCACCGCGCCGAGCCCCTTCCCACAGCCTCTGGACACATACCATGAACCGCTGCATCCCCGTCGCCGCCCTCTGCCTGGGCCTCCTCACCGCCGCTGCCGCGCACGCGCAAGCCGTGCAGCGCAACTTTCCCGCCAAGGCCCTGCGCGGCACGCTGGTGGTGGCGCAGCCGCCGCTGGTGGCCATGGACGACCAGCCCACGCGCCTCTCGCCGGGCGCGCGCATTCTCGACATCCACAACAACCTGGTTCGCTCGGCATCGCTGATCAACCAGGAACTCGTGGTGAACTACACCACCGACCAGCGCGGCCAGGTCCACCAGGTGTGGATCCTGACCGAGGCCGAGGCCAAGGAAAAACGTCCGGGCCTCGGCACGGAGCGCAACTACACGTTCGAGTCGCTGCAGACCTCGCCCGCGCGCACGCGGGCCAGCGCGAACAACTGAACCATTTCGCGCCCGCCGCGGCCCACGGGTCGTGGCCGCGCATTGATGCCCGCCCCCGCGCGCGCGGCGTCCTTGTCCCCACTGGAATTCCCCATGACCACCAAAAAAGTCTTCATCAAAACCTTCGGCTGCCAGATGAACGAGTACGACTCGGACAAGATGGCCGACGTGATGGGCGCCGCGCAAGGCTACGTGCCCACGCAGGACGTGGAAGAAGCCGACCTGATCCTCTTCAACACCTGTTCGGTGCGCGAGAAGGCGCAGGAGAAGGTGTTCAGCGACCTCGGCCGCGTCAAGCACCTCAAGGAAAAGGGCGTGCTCATTGGCGTGGGCGGCTGCGTCGCCAGCCAGGAAGGCGCCGAGATCATCAAGCGCGCGCCGTATGTGGACGTGGTGTTCGGCCCGCAGACGCTGCACCGCCTGCCCGAGCTGCTGAACCAGCGCAAGCGCCAGGCGATGCCGCAGGTCGACATCAGCTTTCCCGAAATCGAGAAGTTCGACCACCTGCCACCGGCGAAGGTGGAGGGCGCGTCGGCCTTCGTGTCGATCATGGAAGGCTGCTCCAAGTACTGCAGCTACTGCGTGGTGCCCTACACGCGCGGCGAAGAAGTGAGCCGCCCGTTTGACGACGTGCTGGTGGAGGTCGCCGGCCTGGCCGACCAGGGCGTGAAGGAAGTGACGCTGCTCGGCCAGAACGTGAACGCCTACCGTGGCGCGATGGGCGACACCGCCGAGATCGCCGACTTCGCGCTGCTGCTCGAGTACGTGGCCGAAATCCCCGGCATCGAGCGCATCCGCTTCACGACCAGCCACCCCAACGAATTCACGCCGCGCCTGATCGAGGCCTACGGCAAGATCCCGCAACTGGTGAACCACCTGCACCTGCCGGTGCAGCACGGCAGCGACCGCATCCTGATGGCGATGAAGCGCGGCTACACCGCCATGGAATACAAGAGCACCGTGCGCAAACTGCGCGCGATCCGCCCCGAGCTGGCCATGAGCAGCGACTTCATCGTCGGCTTCCCCGGCGAGACCGACGACGACTTCAACAAGATGATGAAGCTCATCCACGACGTCGGCTTCGACGCCAGCTTCAGCTTCATCTTCAGCCCGCGCCCGGGCACGCCGGCGGCCAACCTCGCCGACGACACGCCGCACGCGGTCAAGCTCCAGCGGCTGCAGCACCTGCAGGCCGTGATCGAAGACAACGTGAAGCGCATCAGCGCGAGCCGCGAAGGCACCGTGCAGCGCATCCTGGTGGAAGGCCGTTCGCGCCGTCCCGGGCAGGATGGCGCGGTCGAACTCATGGGCCGCACCGAGTGCAACCGCATCGTCAACTTCGACGGCGGGCCCCAGGCCGATCGCCTCATCGGCCAGATGCTCGACGTGCGCATCACCGAAGCGCGGCCGCACTCGCTGCGCGGCGCGGTGCTGGTGCCCCAGGAAGCGTAAAGCCGCGTGAAACCCCTGCGTTTCTCCTTCCAGCAGTTGCTGCTGGTCGCCTTCCTGTTGATCGGGGCGTTGCTGGGCCTGGCCGCCGTGCGCACGCTGTTCTCGCTCGAAACCCTGATGGCGCAAAGCCGCGACAGTGCGGCACAGGCGATCGCGCTGTCCACCGCCGCGCAGTCGCTCTCCGAACGCAGCCTGACCATGGAGCGCGCCGCGCGCCAATCGCTCGTGCTGCGCGACGTCCAGCTGCGCCGGCGTTTCGACGAGGCCTCGGGCAACGCGCGCGACATCCTGCGCCGGCTCGAAGACAACGAACTGCCGCCCGAGTACGCCACCAACTGGCGCGAGCGGCTCGACGCCATCACCCTGTTGCTCGACGGCCCACCCGAAACGGCGCTGGACCGCGAACGCGAAGTGGCGCAGGCATTCCGCGAAATCGACGGCCACAGCGCCTCGATCGCGCAGAAGGTGCAGTCCATCATCACCGGCCGCAACGAAGCCCTGCAGGCGCGCTTCGAAACCAGCCGGCAGGAACTCACCGAGCAGGTGGTGGGCTCGATCGGCATCGCCGCCATCCTGGCGCTGGCCTTTGGCGTCTGGCTGGCGCGGCCCTTCAAGCGGCTGGAGAAGGCCATTCAGGGCCTGGGCGAGAACCGGCTCGATGTGCCGATCGACATCCACGGCCCCTCGGACGTGCGCCGCGTGAGCCAGCAACTCGATTGGCTGCGCCTGCGCCTGACCGAACTCGACGCCGACAAGGCGCGTTTCCTGCGCCACGTCTCGCACGAACTCAAGACACCCCTGGCCTCGCTGCACGAAGGCGTGGCGGTGCTGGGCGACGGCGTGGCCGGCCCGCTCAACACCAGCCAGGCCGAGGTGGTGACCATCCTGCAGCACAACACCCAGTTGCTGCAGCACCAGATCGAGGCGCTGCTGCGCTTCAACGCAGCGGCGTTCGAGGCGCGCCAGCTCAAGCGCGAGCGCACCGAACTGATCGCCTTGCTCGAAGACCAGGTCGACATCCAGCGCCTGCAGTGGCAGGCCCAGGCCCTGACGGTGCGGGTGGACGGCGCGCCCGTGACGATGCCGCTGGACCGCGAGAAGATCGCGTCCGCCGTGGGCAACCTCCTGTCCAACGCGATCCGTTTCTCGCCGCACGGCGGCCAGATCCACCTCGTGCTGCTGGACCTGCCGGGGCGCGTCTGCATCGACATCGTCGACCAGGGACCGGGCGTGGCCGAGGCCGACCGCGAGCGCATCTTCGAACCCTTCTTCCGCGGTGAACGCCAACCCACCGGCACCGTGCGCGGCACCGGTATCGGCCTGTCCATCGTGCACGAGTACATTCTTGCCCACGGGGGTCGCATCACGCTGCTGCCCCAGCGCCAGGGCGCCCACTTCCGCATCGAACTGCCCCATGCCAACTGACCTGTCACCACCACCCAGCCGCCTGACGCGCGCCGGTTGCTGCACCCTTGTTTCCGTGCTCGCCTTCTGGCTGGCCGCGTGCAGCGCGGCGCCCGCCGCGCCCAGCACCACCGGGTCCGAGGGCGCCTCCATCCCGACCACCCGCCCGCCGGTTGCCGCGCCCACCGTCACGCCCCTGCAGGCCGCACCGGCCCAACCCCCGGTGGTGCTCAGCGCCGAAACACCCCCCGCGCCCGACGTGGTCGCGGCCCTGCTGAGCTACGCCGACCGCCTGCAAGCGCTCAGCCCGACCGACCTGGCGGCCGAGATCGTGGTGCAGGGCGACCCGGGCAATGCGCCGCTGCGCCAGATGCAGCTGGCGCTGGCGCTCATCCATTTGCGCCAGCCCGCGGAAACCGCGCGCGCCCTCGGCCTCTTGCAGCGCGTGATCAACCACGTCGGCGCCGAGAGCCTGCCGCTCAAGCCGCTGGCGCGCCTGCTGGCCAACCGCCTGATGGACCAGCGCAAGCTGGAAGACAGCGCGGAGCGCCAGGCCCAGCAGCTGCGAGAGAGCCAGCGCCGCATCGACCAGCTCAACGAGCGCCTGGAAGCCATGCGCGCGATCGAGCGCAGTCTCACCACCCGGCCGCCCGTCACCCCGCGCCCCACCCCACCATGAGCGACCACACCGCCACGCCGCGCGCCCGCCTGCTCGTCGTCGACGACGACGCGGACATGCTGCGCCTGTTGGCGATGCGGCTGGGCTCCGCGGGCTACCAGGTCACCTCGGTCGGTTCGGCCGAAGCCGCGCTGGCGCAACTCGACATCGAGCGGCCGCAGCTCGTGCTCTCCGACGTGCGCCTGCCCGGGCGCGACGGCCTGGCACTGTTCGACGAGATCCGCGCGCGCCACCCCTCGCTGCCGGTGATCCTGCTCACCGCGCACGGCACCATCCCCGACGCGGTCGAGGCCACGGCGCGCGGCGTCTTCACCTACCTCACCAAGCCCTACGACGCCAAGGAACTGCTCGAGAAGATCGCGCAGGCGCTGGCCCTGGGCGCGCCCGCGCACCAGAACACCCACGTCGACGAGGCCTGGCGCAGCGAGATCGTGAGCCGCTCCAACCGCATGGCCGACCTGCTGGCCGAGGCGCGCATGGTGGCGCAGTCCGACGCCAGCGTGCTGCTGCGCGGCGACTCGGGCACCGGCAAGGAAATGCTGGCGCGCGCCATCCACAGGGCCAGCGCACGCGCCAACCGGCCGTTCATCGCGGTGAACTGCGGCGCGATTCCGGAAGCGCTGCTCGAATCCGAGCTCTTCGGCCACATGAAGGGCGCCTTCACCGACGCCGTGGCCAACCACAAGGGCCTGTTCCAGGCCGCCGATGGCGGCACGCTGCTGCTCGACGAAATCGGGGACATGCCGCCGGCCTTGCAGGTGAAGCTGTTGCGCGTGCTGCAGGAGCGCGCGGTGCGCCCGCTCGGATCGAGCCAGTCGATGCCGGTGGACGTGCGCATCATCTCGGCCACCCACCGCGACCTGGAAGACGCGATGGCCGCCGCGCAGTTCCGCGAGGACCTGTACTACCGCCTCAACGTCGTCACGCTCACCCTGCCCACGCTGGCCGAGCGGCGCGAAGACATCGCCCTGCTGGCCAACCACTTCCTCGCCAAGCTGGCCGCCAAGTACGGCAAGCGCAGCTCGGGCTTTGCGCCCGAAGCGCTCAAGGCGCTGACGATGGCCCCCTGGCCGGGCAATGTGCGCCAGCTCTACAACGTGGTCGAACAGGTCTGCGCGCTGTCGGCCACGCCGCTGGTCTCGCTGGCGCTGGTGCAGCGCGCCTTGCGCACGCCGTCGGTGGAGGTGCTGAGCTTTGCCGACGCCAAGCAGCGCTTCGAGCGCGAGTACCTGGTGGATCTGCTCAAGATGACCGACGGCAACGTGGCCGACGCGGCCCGTCTGGCGCAGCGCAACCGCACGGAGTTCTACCGCCTGCTGCAGAAGCACGCGCTCACGCCCGGTCTGTTCAAGAGCGACGCTGTCGCCGATGAGTGACAGCGTCAAGCTGTTGTTTTGATTAGGGTTTTCCAGAACACCGGCCAGTCCTGTCGCTGTTTGGCGACAAAAACAGGGGGTTCCACCCCCTCCTCAGCCCACTAGGTCCCGGAAACACATCTGGATACCTGAAAAGGCGTTGATTCAAAAGGATTTTTTCGTGTTGGCACAGGGTTTGCCCTTATACCGGCATGCCCATCACGAACCGACCGTTTTTCAGCCTCCAGCGCCTGCGCGCCTGGACCGTGCTGGGCGCGCTGACGGGAGCCCTTTGCGGGGCGTCGGCCCAGTCGCACCGCATGGACTGGGACGCGCTGACCCAACGCGCGCAGACCCTCGCCCAGGAACCCTTTCGGGCAAACAGCGACAAGCTGCCCGACACGCTCGCCAACATCACCTACGACCAGCTGCGCGACATCCGGTTCAACACCGACCAGTCGTTGTGGCGCTCGTCCAACCTGCCCTTTGAAGCCCAGTTCTTCCACCTCGGCCTGTACCAGACCGAGCCGGTGCGCATCCACGAACTGTTGCCCGATGGCCGGGTGAACCACCTGCCTTACCGCCGCGCGGATTTCAACGTCGGCAAGAACACGTTTGACACCAGCGCCTGGGGCGACCTCGGCCACGCGGGCTTTCGCCTGCACTACCCGCTCAACGGCCAGGCCTACAAGGACGAACTGGCGGTGTTCCAGGGTGCGAGCTACTTCCGCGCGCTGGGCGCGGGGCAGGGCTACGGCCTGTCGGCACGCGGCCTGGCGATCGACACCGTGGGTGGCAGCGGCGAAGAATTCCCGCGCTTCAGCGAGTTCTGGCTGCAGCGGCCCGCCGCCGACGCCCAGGAAGTCACCGTGTTCGCGCTGCTCGAATCGCCGCGCGCCACCGGCGCCTACCGCTTCGTGATCCGCCCGGGCCAGCAGACCACCACCACCGTCAGCGCCCGTGTGTTCCTGCGCGCCGGCGCCGGCCCGGTGAACACCCTGGGCATGGCGCCGCTCACCAGCATGTTCCTCTCGGGCGAGAACCAGGCCCTGCCGAGCGACTTCCGCCCCGAGGTGCACGACTCCGACGGCCTGATGATCGCCAGCGGCAGCGGCGAATGGCTGTGGCGCCCGTTGCAGCGTCCGAAGGCGGTCACGGTCAGCTCCTTCACGCTGCAGAACCCGCGCGGCTTCGGCCTGATGCAGCGCGACCGCAGCTTCGCCAACTACGAAGACGTGGAAGCGCGCTACGAGCGCCGCCCGAGCGCCTGGATCAAACCCCTGGGCGACTGGGGCAATGGCCGCGTGGAGCTGGTGCAATTGCCCACGCCCGACGAGACGCACGACAACATCGTCGCCTACTGGGTGCCCGCGCAACTGCCCGCCGCTGGCCAGCCGCTGGAACTGAGCTACGAACTGGCCTGGCAGGGCGATGCGCAACAGCGCCCGCCCGCGAGCTGGGTCACCCAGACGCGCCGCGGCTATGGCTACTCCAAGCTCTCCGCCGCCGAACAGGCCAGCCAGCCGCAGTACGTGATCGACTTCGCCGGCCCCGCGCTCGACGCGCTGCCCGCCAACGCGCCGGTGAAGGCGGTGATCACCGCCGACGCCAACGGCCGCGTGCTGCAAACCCTGGCCTACCCCAACCCCGCCACGCGCACCTGGCGCGTGACCGTGCGTGTGGCACGCGTCGACCCGGCACAACCGGTCGAACTGCGCGCCTTTCTGCAACACAACAACGACACAGTGAGCGAAACATGGACACATCTGTTGCTACCCGAATGAGCGCCGAACCGGCTCTCGCCCCAGCCAACGCACCGCTGGCGCTGCACGGCAGTGCGTCCATGCCGTCCACCAGACCCTCGCTGCGCGAAGAACGCCACCCCAATGCGGCGACGGCCCCACCGATCAACCGCGGCTCCATGGTGCCGCGCCCCTGGCGCGGTTTCTGGAACAGCATCGGCACCGCCATCCTGAGCACGGCCAGCCGCGCCATGCCCCCGCGCACGGCGTCCACCGAAGTCGCCGCGCCGGCCGCCGCCTGGGAGAAAGCCGCCAACCGCCGCCGCGCCGTGTTCGCCCTGCTCACGGTGTTGAGCACCGCCTTCGCCACCAGCCTGTTCGCCGACGCGCAACCGGTGCACGAAAACCCCTGGCTGCAATACGGCCAGCTCGCGCTGTTCGGCCTGCTCTCGGCCTGGGTGGTCACCGGTTTCGTGACCGCGCTCATGGGCTTCTGGGTCTCGCTGTTCGGTGACAAGCACACGCTGCGCGCCGCCGACGTGCGCGAGCACGCCATGAACCCCGAGGCGCGCACGGCGATCATCATGCCGATCTGCAACGAAGACGTGGCCACCGTGTTCGCCGGTCTGCGCGCCACCTGCGAGTCGCTCGCGGCCACCGGCCATGCGCAGCAGTTCGACGTGTTCGTGCTCTCCGACAGCTACAACCCCGCCATCGCCAAGGCCGAGCGCACCGCCTGGGAAGACCTGCGCGCCGCGCTCGCCGCCCAGCCCGACCTGCCGCAGATCGAGGTGTACTACCGCCTGCGCACCCGCCGCAGCCACCGCAAGGCCGGCAACGTGGCCGACTTCTGCCGCCGCTGGGGCAAGGACTACCGCTACATGGTCGTGCTCGACGCCGACAGCGTCATGAGCGGCAGCTGCCTGGTGTCCATGGTCAAGCTGATGGAAGCCAACCCGAAAGCCGGCATCATCCAGACCGCCACCCAGGCCATCGGCCACGCCACGCTGCACGCGCGCGCGCAGCAGTTCGGCTCGCGCGTGACCGGCCGTCTGTTCACGCTGGGCATGCAGTTCTGGCAGCTCGGCGAGTCGCACTACTGGGGCCACAACGCCATCATCCGCGTCGAGCCCTTCATGCAGCACTGCGCGCTGGCCCCCATCAAGGGCACGGGCGGCATGTCCGGCGGCATCATGTCGCACGACTTCGTGGAAGCCGCGCTGATGCGCCGCGCCGGCTACCACGTGTGGCTGGTCTCCGACCTCACCGGCAGCTACGAACAGCAGCCGCCCGACCTGCTGAGCGAACTGCAGCGCGACCGCCGTTGGTGCCAGGGCAACCTGCAGAACTCGCGCCTGATGGCCGAGCCCGGCATCCACCGCGTGCACCGCACCATGTTCGCCATTGGCGCCATGTCCTACCTGTCGGCCCCGCTGTGGCTGGCCTTCATGAGCATCGGCACCGCGCTGTGGACCGCCCACACCGGCGAAATCCCGACCTGGCAGGCCGTGCCCGAGGAGCTGCGCGCGCTGTGGATGTGGACGCTGACCATGTTGTTCATGCCGCGCGTGCTGGGTCTGGTGGCCGTGTTCATGAAGGGCGAGCAGAAGTCCTTCGGCGGCACCGTGGGCCTGCTCGGCAGCTCGGCGGTGGAAACGCTGCTGGCCGTGATGCAGGCGCCCATCCGCATGCTGGCGCACTCGCTGTTCGTGCTGGTGGCCATCACCGGTCTCAAGCTCGAATGGAAGTCGCCCCCGCGCGAAGCAAACGGCGTGAGCTGGAGCGATGCCGTGTCGCGTCTGGCGCCCATGACGGCCGTGATCGGCCTGCTGGCCCTGGGTGTGGCCGTGATCAACGCCAACGCGCTGATCTGGCTCGCCCCGGTCGCCCTGCCCCTGCTGCTGGCCGTGCCGCTCACCGTGGCCACCAGCCACGTGGAGCTGGGCGCCTGGATGCGTTCGCGCGGCGTGCTGCTGATTCCCGAAGAATCGTGGTCGCCCGCCGTGCTGCGCCGCGCCTGGCGCCATGCCAGCCGCTTCGCGCTGCCGCACGCCGCCTGAAATTCCCTGCTGTCACACAGGCAAAAAAACGCGCCGCATTTGCGGCGCGTTTTTTTTCGCCTGGCGCTTTCGGCTTGGGCTCTCAACGCAAGACGCTGTAGTTCGCCGGCACGAAGCGGTAGCCCTTGCCGTCGCGGCGCAGATGGCCGATGCCCGGGAACGAGAGGTGCGACGCCGCCACCCAGTAGCCGTTCTTCGCGGCATCGGCGTACGCCTTCTGGCGCTGCGCGGCGGCGGCCTTGCTGTCGGTGTCGAAGGCGATGGTGACGGCCGGGTTGGCGAACTGCACCGCCGCCACGTGCATCAGGTCGCCCCACAACACCAGCTTCTGGCCCTTGCTCTCCACCACGTAGGTGCTGTGGCCGGGCGTGTGGCCCGGTGAGGCCAGGGCCTTGATGCCGGGCACGATGTCGGTGTTGCCCTTGAACGGTTTGAACTGCCCCGCCGCCTGGTAGGGCTTGAGCGCGGCCATCGCGCCCTGGAAGAAGCCCTTGGCGTCGGCCGGGGCCTTGTCCATGCTGGACTGGCTGAGCCAGTGGTCGGCGTCGTACTGGTCGGCATGCACGGTGGCGTTGGGGAACGCGCGCTGGTCACCGGTCACAAGGCCGCCGACGTGGTCGGGGTGCATGTGCGTGATGACCACCGCATCCACCTGCTCGGGCTGGTAGCCGGCGGCCTTGAGGTTGCCCACCAGCTTGCCCAGCGTGGGGCCGAACAGGCCGGCCGCGCCGGTGTCCACCAGCACCAGCTTGTCGCCGGTGTTGATCAGGTAGGCGTTGACCGAGGTTTCGAGCGGCGCTTTCAGGAACGACTGGTTCAGCGCCGTCGTGACCTTGCCGGGCTGGGTGTTGGTGAGCAGTTTGTCGACCGGGAGATCCACCGTGCCGTCGGACAGCGCGGTGATTTCGAAGTCGCCCAGCATCATGCGGTAATAGCCCGGCGCCGACGTCTTGACCATGGGGGCCCCGGCGTGCGCCCAGGTGGTCAGGGCCAGGGCGGATGCGCCGAGCGCGGTTTTCAGCCAGCGTGTGGATGTCATCGAAGCACTCCCAGGAAGTTGAGGGAGCGTCAGGATACGACTTCGCCGGCTTCGGCGCTTGCTCAAACCCGCACCGGTTTGCGCCGCGCCCGCTGCGCCTGCCACCAGCCGCCCAGCTGGTTCACCACCAGGCCCATCAGCACCGCCCCTGCGCCCAGCCATTGCTGCGGCAGCGGCCATTCGCCAAAGAATGTCCAGGCCGACCACAACCCCACCACCGGCACCAGCAGCGAAAACGGCGTGACGCGCCCGGCGGGGTGGCGCTTGAGCAGGCGCGTCCACAGGGTGTAGGCCAGGAGCGTGGCAAACCAGGCCAGGAACACCACGGACAGCACCGCCGGCCAGCCGATGCGGGCGAGTTGGTGGGCCACGGTCCGCGGTCCGTCCATCCACAGCGCCAGCGCGATGAAGGGCACGATCGGCACCACGCTGCTCCAGACGATGAAGGGGAACGGGTCGTAGTCGGCCACGCGGTTGGCCAGGCGCGCGACGATGTTGGAGACCGCCCACATGAACCCCGCCGAGAGCGTGAGCACGAAGCCGGCCAGCGTCATCTGCCCGGGGCCTTCACCGTGCGCGGTTGCGATCAGCAACAGCCCGCCCAGCGCCACCAACAGCCCGAGCCATTGCGTGCCGCGGGCGCGCTCGCCCAGCAGGGGTGCGGCCAGCAGCAGCGTGAAGAAGGCCTGGGTCTGCATCACCACCGAGGCCATGCCCGCGGTCATGCCGAGCTGGAGGCCGAGGAACAGGAAACCGAATTGGCCCAGGCCCTGCGCCAGGCCGTAGGCCACGAGGAAACGCCAGGGCAGACGCGGCCATTTCACGAACAGCAGGAAAGGCAGCGACGCGGCGGCAAAGCGCAACGCGCCGAGCAGCATGGGGCCGATGCCTTGCAACCCGACCTTCATGACCACGAAGTTCAGACCCCAGATGACCACCACGGCCAGGGCGCGCAGCAGGTCGCCACGGGACAAGGGCAATGCGTTCATGACATCACCCTCACCGGTCGTCCATTCGTGTTGCGCGCGGCCACGAATGCCTCAAACGCCTCGGCGCTGGTCTTGCGTGGCGTGTAGCCAAAGCGCTCCTTGAGCGCGGTGTTGAGCAGCACCGGGCGGTAGCGCAGGAAGTCGAGCTGCTCCGGGCCGTAGCGGCTGATGCCCAGCGCCGAGCCCGCGTGCAACAGCGTGCGCAACACACCCGCGGGCAGCACACGCTCTTTTTTGTTCAGGCGCGCGGCGATCTCGTGGAGGGTGAGCGCGCCGTCGCCCGCGAGGTTGTAGCAACCGGGCACGCCCTGCCCGTTCAGAGCGTGCAGGATGGCGCCGGTCACGTCTTCGTCCCAGACGAAGACGAACGGGCTGTCGCTGCCCGCGATGCTCAGGATGCGCGGCTTCTCGAACAGCGCGGTGATCTGGTTGTCGACCCGCTCGCCCAGGATGGTGCCGATGCGCAGCACGGTCTGGCGCAGTTCGGGGTGGTTCGTGCGCGCACGCGCCAGCATTTCTTCCACCAGGCGCTTGTGGTGCGCATAGGCAAACACCTCGTTGCCACGCAGCGGGTGGTCTTCGGTCAGCCAGGCCGGGTTGTCGGCGTGGTAACCGTAGGCCGCGCCGCTGGACGACACCACCAGGTGCTGCACGCTATGCGCCAGGCAGGCGCGGATGACGTTGCGCGTGCCACCCACGTCGACCGCGTACTCGAACGCGCGGTTCGAGCCCTTGCCCGGGGTGACGATGGAAGCCAGGTGCACCACGGTGTCGATGGCGTGCATCGCCACGGTGTCGGCCAACGCGGGCGCGCGCACGTCCTGCTGCACATAGACCACGCCCGGCAGGCGGCGCTCGGGTGGCACCTCGCGCACGTCCACCGCCACCACATGCTGGTGGGTGCCTGGGTCGCGCGCCAGGGTTGCGATCAGGCTGCGGCCCAGAAAGCCGTCCGCGCCCGTGACGAGGATGCGCCGTGCGACCGGCGCCTTGTTGTATGCGGAGAAACTCATGCCTTCGATTCTGCCGCCACCTCGGGCATGCCCCCTTGCAAGGGACGGCGCGACCACCAGCCCGCGAGGATCAGGCCGGCGATGATGTCCCAGAAGCCCCACACGCCCGCCACCACGGCCATGCCACCCAGGCCGCCGAAGAAGCTGAAGATGATGACCAGGCCCAGGCCAGCGTTGCGGATGCCGACCTCGATGGACAGCGCGCGGCGGTCGTAGTCCGACAGGCCCGCGGCGCGCGCGATGGCGTAACCCGTGCCGAACGCCAGCGCGTCGTGGATCACCACCGCGAGCAGCACCAGGCCCACGTAGTCGAGGAAGTAGCGCCAGTTGCCCGCGATCGCGCCGACGATGAAGGCGATGAGCGCGAGGAAGCTGATGATGCGCAGCGGTTTCTTGAAGCGCGCGGTCCAGTTCGGGAAACGGTGCGAGCACCACAGGCCGAGCACGAAGGGAATGCCGATGATCAGCAGGATGTGGCCGACCATTTCCAGCGGGTCGAGCGCGATGGTCTTGAGCAGCGGCGCGGCCGTGGGGTGGATGCCTCCCCAGAACGCGAAGTTCAACGGCATGGCGACGATGGCGATGGCGTTGGACACCGCCGTCATCGACACGCTGAGCGCCACGTTGCCGTTGGCGCGGTGGGTGAGGATGTTGCTCACGTTGCCCGGTGGGCAGCAGGCCACCAGGATCATGCCCAGCGCAATGCTCGGGCCCGGTTGCAGCAACAGCGTGAGCACGAAGGTGATGGCCGGCAGCGCGATGAACTGCGCGACGATGCCGACCGTGAACGCCAGCGGCATGCGCGCCACGCGGCGGAAGTCGTCGATGCGCGTGTCCAGCGCGATGCCGAACATGAGGAAGGCCAGCACGGCATTGAGCACGGCCAGCGAGGCGGGGTTGAAGTTCAGGCGGATTTCGTCGACGGGCAGCATGCGTGTCTCCTGTTGTTGTTGTCGGCCTCAGCCCTGCGCGGCGGCGGCCTGGCGCACCGCGTGGCGGTAGGCGTCCTTGTTCACGTAGTAGGCCATGCGTTCGAGCTGCAGGTATTTGTAGCCGCCCGAAAGGTCGGGCGGCGGCCCGGCCTTCGCGGCCTTGAGCGCGGCGGCGCTGGCCTTGCCTTCGTCCAGTCCTTTGAAATAGCGCGCCACCAGCTCGGCCTGCTCGTAGCGGCCCTGCCAGCCCAGGCCGCTGGCCTCGACCATGCCGAGCACCGCCAGGCGGTCGAAGCGCGGCGCAAAGATGTTGAGGTACAGCGACGGCGCCATGCCCTTCCAGTTGAGCAGGGCGTGGTCGAGGAAAGGGTAGTGCAGCTTGTAGCCGGTGGCGGCAAGCACCAGGTCGTAGTCGTGCGCCGTGCCGTCCTTGAAGTGCACCGTCTTGCCCTCGAAGCGCGCGATGTCCGCGCGCACGCCCACGTCGCCATGGCCGATGTGGTACAGGATGAGCGAGTTCACGACAGGGTGCGACTCGTACATCTTGTAGGCCGGCTTGGGGAAGCCGAAGCGCACCGGGTCGCCGGTGAACCACTTCAGAATCGTGCTGTCGATCCTCTGCTTGAGCCACGGCGGCAGCGTGATCTTGCCGCCGATCGAATCGGCCGGTTTGCCGAACACGTACTTGGGCACGAAGTAATAACCGCGCCGCACCGAGATGTCCACGCTGCGCGCCTGGTGCACCGCGTCGACCGCGATGTCGCAACCCGAATTGCCCGCGCCGACGATGAGTACGCGCTTGTCGCGGAACTGGTCGGCGCTCTTGTAGGCCGAGGTGTGCAGCAGCTCGCCGGTGAAGTGGCCTTCGAAGCGCGGCATGTTGGGCTCGGCGAGTGTGCCGTTGGCCACCACCACGCCCTTGTATTGCGCTGTGCTCTGTTGGCCGCCCCCGTCCAAGGTGGTCACGCGCCACAGCGTGTCGGGCGCGTCGCTCACCGGCTCGACCTTCAGCACGCGCGTGCCGAAGCGGTAGTGCTCGCGCAGGTTGAAGTGGTCGGCGAATGCGCTGAAGTAGTCCAGCAGCTCGCGGTGGCTCGGGTAATCGGCCACGCGCTCGGGCATGGGGAATTCGCTGAATTCCGTCATGCGCTTGCTGGAGATCAGATGCGCCGACGGGTACACGGTGGAGCGCGGGTTGTGGATATTCCACAAACCACCGACGTCGGTGTGGGCCTCGAAGCCCTGGAAGGCAATGCCGTGCTTCTGCAGGCAGCGCGCGCCCGCGAGCCCCGAGGGGCCGGCGCCGATGAGGGCGATCTGTTGTTCGGTGGGTGTCGTCATTTCTTCAAGCCTGGAATATCCGTCGCGCCCGGTTCACCCGCGCGCGGTTTGCGCGGTTGGCCGAGCAGGATGCGGTCGTGCAAACGCGCGGGCAGCAGGCTCAGCGTTCGCGAAAGCCAGCCGATGCGCCTGGGCAGCACGATGTGTTCGGTTCCCGCCGCCACACCGGCCAGCAGGCGCCGCGCGGCCTCGTCGGGTTCGAGCAGGCCGGGCATGGCGAAGCGGTTGCCGGCGGTGAGCGCGGTGCGCAGGTAACCGGGGCTGATGGTGTGCACGCGCAATGCCGTGGGGCGCAATTCGGCGCGCAGGCTTTGCAGGTAAGCGATCAAGCCGGCCTTGCTCGCGCAGTACGCGCCGTTGCCCGGCATGCCGCGCCAGCCCGCCACACTGGCCACGCCCACCAGCGCGCCGCGTTGGCCGCTGTGTCGCATGGGGTCCAGAAAGGGTTGGAAGGTGGTGGCCACGCCGAGCAGGTTGATCTCGAGCATGCGGCGCATCACGGCAAGGTCCGTCGCCTGCGCGGTGTCGAAGCCGCCGGCCACACCGGCGTTGGCGATCACCAGGTCGGGCGTGCCGAAGCGGTCCATCCAGTCGGCAGCCATGGCCTGCACCGCGGCGGCGTCGGACACGTCGGGCTGGTAGACCGCGCAACGGTCCGGCGCCAACGAAGCGAGCGCGTCCAGCGCGGGGCGCTGCAAACCCACCAGCGCCACGCGCGCGCCACCGGCGATGAGCGCGCGCGCCAGCGCCTGGCCCAGGCCACCGCAGGCGCCGGTCACCACGGCGTTGTGAAAGTTCGGCGTCGTCAAACCACCTGTCTCCTCAAGATTGAGTCCGCAATGTAGGCGCGCCTAGAATTCGTCTCGAAATAATTTGCAGATTCGTCTCATTTTCCGAGATATGGACACAAAAACCGACAACAGCCCCGGTCTGCGGCTCATGGAACTGCTGGAGCTTCTCACGCGCCACGCGCAGCCGCTGGCCTTGCCGGAAGTGGTCGGTTTGAGCGGCTGGCCCAAGCCCACGGTGCACCGCATGTTGGCGCAACTGGAACAAGGTGGCTGGCTCGTGCGCGAGCCCGATGGCCGGCGCTACGCCATGGCACCGCGCCTGCTGCGGCTGGCGGAAAACGCGTTGAGCAACAGCACCCAGCAGGGCGTGCGCCACGCGGTGTTGCGCCAGTTGGTGACCGAGGTCGGCGAGAGCTGCAACCTCACGGCGATGTCGGGCGCGGAGGTGGTCTACCTCGATCGCGTGGAGTCGGCGTTTCCATTGCGCATGGAATTGCGCCCGGGCACGCGCGTGCCGGCGCACTGCTCGGCCAGCGGCAAGCTGTTCCTGGCCTGGATGGGCGCGCGCCCGCGCCGGGCCTTGCTCGACGGCCTGGCACTCACCCGCTACACCGCGAACACGCTGACGCAGCGCAGCGCGCTCGAAGCCGAGCTGAAAGCCATCCGCCGCGACGGCCACGCGGTGGACGCCGAAGAGTTCGTCGATGGCCTGGTGTGCGTCGCGGTGCCGGTGTTCGCGCCCAGCCAGCGCACGGTGCGCTGCGCACTGGCCTTGCAGGCACCGGCCGCGCGCATGACGTTGGCACAGGCCCGCGCGCAGTTGCCACGTCTGGAAGCGGCGGCGCTGGCGCTGGCGCGCACGCTGGGTTGAACCGCGTGTTTATTGTCCGAAGTACAGCGCGAACGCGTTCGCGCCACCGATGCGGGTGCGCACCGCCGCGTCCGGCACCACCTCGGTCAACCAGTCGATGGTGCTCTGGTAGGTGGTGGATTCCGCGCCCACGAACGGGCAATCGCTGGCCCAGACCATGTGGTCGTACCCGACCTGGCGGCACAGTTCGCGCGCCTGCTCCGTCGCCTGTGGACCGAGCCGGTAGGCGCCCGAGAGCTTCACCCAGGTGCGTCCTTTTTCCACCGAGCGCACCATGGCCTTGAAGCCTTCGCTGTGGATGCCCTCCACCGGATCGGGGCGACCGATGTGGTCGATGACGATCTTCACACCCGAGCGCTCCAGCAAGGGCAGCACCCGCGGGATGCGCGGCCCATCCAGGTGCAGGTGCACATGCCAGTCCAGCTCGGCCAGCCGGTACAGGAACTTGCGGTACGCCCAGCTGTCGAGATCGGGCAGGTCCTGCAGGCTGATGAAGGGCAGCCGCACGCCGACGATGCCATCGCGCGCCATCTGCTCGAGCTGGTAGCGGTCGGTCTTCTCCGGGTCCAGGATCACCGTGCCGCGCCAACGCGGGCGCGAACGCAGCGTTTCGATCACGTAGTCGTTGCAATCGCCCCAGGGGCTCGCGGCGGCGATCACGCAACACTGAACGCCGTGGGCGTCCAGCGTGGACTGCAGTTGCTCCGCGGTGAATTCGTAGTCGGGGCTGTGGCGCGGATCGGGGATCAGGGGCATGTTGCGGCGAAACACATGCACGTGCGAGTCGACGCAGGGGGCGGCGGAAGTCAAATCAAAGGTCCTTGAGACGGCATTGAGAGAAGGGCCTGAACGTCAGGACACCTTGATGTTGGCGCGGGCAATCACCTGGCCCCACTTGGCCGCGTCGCGCCGGAAGATGTCGGCCAGTTCGGCGGGCGTGCTGGACTTGGCTTCGGTGCCGAGATCGGTCAGGCGCTTGCGCACATCGGGCATGGCCATCACCGCCTGCACGTGCGCGTTGAGCAGCGCGACCACGCTGGCCGGCGTGCCGGCGGTGGCGTAGAGCGCGTTCCAGCCGGTGACCTCGTATCCCGCGAGCCCGCTTTCCTTCACGGTGGGCACGTTCGGCAGCCAGGCAGTTCGCTTCGCGTCGGTGCCGGCGATCACGCGCACCTGGCCCGCGTCGACCGGGCCCTTGAGCGCGGCATACGACTCGAAGGCCACATCGATGTCGCCGCGCAGCACACCGGTGAGCACCTCGGGCGTGCTCTTGTAGGGCACGACGGTCGCGTCGATTTTGGCCACCGACTTGAACAGCTCGGCCGACAGGTTCTGCGTGCTGCCGGGGTTGATGCTGCCCAGCATCAGTTGGCGCTGACGGGCCGCGGCCAGCATGGAGCGCACATCGGTCAACGGCCCGTCCTTGCGGGTGACGAGGATCAGGTCGAACAAGGCGAGCGTGGAGATCGGCGTGAAGTCCTTCTCGGGGTCGTAGTCAAGCTTGAAGAGCGATTTGCCGATGGCCGTGCCGTTGGCAAAGAGGATCAACGTGTGCCCGTCGCGCGGCGCGTTGAGTGCGGCCTGCGCCGCCACCACGCCACCCGCGCCGGGGCGGTTCTCGATCACCCAGGCGTGACCGCCCATGCGCTCGCTCATCTTCTGTGCCACCAGCCGCAGCGAAATGTCCGCGAGGCCGCCCGGGCCAAACGGCACGATGACGCGGATGGGTTGGCTGGGATAAGTCGGCTGGGCGTGCAGGCCGCCGACGCTGGTGGTCAACGCGGTGGCAGCGCAGCCGAGCAGGAAATCGCGGCGGCGCGCGGGCAATGGGAAGGCGGTCATGGCGGGTCTCCTTGGAATGGAGACCAGTCTAGGACGCGCCCTCGCCCGCCACAAATGAATTGTTCTTGAACATCCATGCGCCAGATTCATCTGGCACGGCCACCCCGCTCAGACCGCGTGGATGCGCTCGCGGATCGACGCCACGATGTGGTCGCGCACGAACATTTCCTGCTCGCTCAACACGGCATCGCGCCGCATCACCACGGCCAGCGTGCGCGTGACCGTCGGTTGCTCCAGCGGCACTGCGCGCACGCCGGGGCCGACGTTCGAAGCCAGCAAGGGCACCACGGTCAGGCCCAGCCCGCCGCGCACCATCTCGACCGCCATTGCGGTGTGCTGGGCTTCCAGGCGCCAGCGCAATTGCTCGCGCAAGGGGCCCAGCGATTCGTCGATCGTCACGCTGTTGCCCGAGGTCATGCTGATACGGATCAGCGCTTCGTCGCGCAGCTCGCTCCAGCGCACGGTCGCTTGTTGCGCCAGCGCATGTCCTTCGGGACAGAGCAGCACGAACGGCTCTTCGCCGATGCGCTCGGTGATGAAGTCACCACCGGTCATGTTGGTGCGCATCACACTGACGCCAAACGCCGCGATGCGCGACTCCACCAGTTCAAGGATTTCATGCACCGCGCTGTCGAACACACGCACCGGCGTGTCGGGCCAGCGCGCCTGGCAGGCGCGCAACACGTCCACCATCGCACCCGTGGCCAGCGTCGGCAGGCAGGCGAGCACCAGCCAGTTGTGGGCATGCTGTCCATGTTTGCGAACCGCTTCGCAGGACACGCCGAGTTCTTGCACCGCACTGCGCGCGCGGGGCAGCAGCGCGCGGCCCGCGTCGGTCAGCGAGACCTCGCGCGTGGTCCGGGCAATGAGGCGTACACCGAGGGTTTCCTCCAGTTTGCGCAGGCGGTGGCTGACGGCCGTTTGCGACAGGTTGAGCTGCGCGGCCGCCAGATGAAAGCTGCCGGTTTCGATGATGGCCAGAAAGGCCTGGATGCCGAGGAAATCAATCTGCATGGAAAGACCAATGAATGGCGTACATCAGGGGATGCAAACAAATCATTTGTGGGTGGTGCGCGCCGATGGTGTACTGCGCTCCCTGACGATGACCCCTGTGTTGGAGACCCTATGTTCCCCTCTTCTTTACGCATCCCACGCAGCGCCTTGGTGGCGCTGATCAGCATGGCGGCATGGGCCTTTGCCATGCCTGCGCAAGCGGCTTATCCGGACCGCCCGGTGCGGCTCATTGTGCCATTCTCCGCAGGTGGAACCGTGGACTTCGTGGCCCGTCTGGTGGCCGCGCAACTCGGCCAGCAGCTCTCCGCATCGGTGGTGGTGGAGAACGTGCCGGGGGCCGGCGGCACCCTCGCGACCACACGCGTGGCCAAGTCGGCGGCCGACGGCTACACGCTGCTGTTCACCACACCGAACCACACCATCAACCCGTCGTTGATTCCCAAGCTCCCGTTCGACACCGAGAAAGACCTCGCACCCGTCTCGCTCATCGCGGAGATCCCCGAGCTGCTGGTGGCGCACAGCGCCCAGCCCTTCAACACCATGGCCGAGTTCGTGGCCTACGCCAAGGCGAACCCCGGCAAGTTGAACTACGCCTCGGCCGGCAATGGCACGCTGCCCCACGTCACCATGGAACTCTTGCTGCAGCGCATGGCGCTGCAGATCGATCACGTGCCCTACCGCGGCGCGGCACCCGCGCTCAACGACCTGTTGAGCGGCGTGGCGGCGGTGAAGATGGACACCATCGCGACGTCTTCGCAACACATCAAGGGCGGGCGCATCAAACCGCTGGCGATCGCCAGCCTGAAGCGCTCACCGCTGATGCCCGACGTCCCGACCGTGGCCGAGTCCGGCGTGCCGGGTTACCAGGGCATCCTGTGGATGGGCATCCTCGCGCCGGCGGGCACCGACCCGGCGGTGATCTCGTCGCTGCACAAGGCCATCGCCGCTTTCGCGCGCGTCCCCGCGTTCCAGCAGCAGTTGAAGGCCGACGGCGTGGACCTCGTGGCCAGCGACCCGCCCACTTTCGGCAAGTTGATCCACACCGAACTGAAGCAGTGGGCCGAGGTGGTGCGCAAGTCCAACATCAAAGCCGATTGACGCCCGAACCCATGACCACGCCCCCGTTGACCCAACCGCCGGACCGTGCGCCGCGCAAGCCCGCCACCCCCTGCCCACCCGGCGCGATCGACTGCCACATCCACCTGTTCGGCCCGGCGGCGCAGCACCCGTTCCACCCGGACAGCAAGTACGTCTCCGAAGACGCCCTGCCCGAGATGCACATGCACCTGCAGGACACACTGGGGCTGGAGGGCGCGGTGGTGGTCAGCGGCGCCGGCTACGGCATGAACCCGAACCACCTGGCCGCGATGCTCGCGCTGCACCCGGGCCGCTTCAAAGGCGTGGCGTTGCTGCCCGAAGACGTGACGCCCGCTGAACTCCAACGCCTGGATGCGCTGGGCGTGCGCGGCGCGCGTTTCGTGAGCCCCGGTCACCGGGGCGCTCTACCCCGTTTGTCCCCACGGATCGCGGCCATGGTGGCCGAGCTGGGATGGCACGTGCAGTTCTATCCGAGTGCAGACGACCTGGTGGACTTCGCCGACACCTTGCAAGCCTTGCCCAACGACGCGGTGGTGCTGGACCATTTCGCGGCGATCCCGGCAGCGGGCGGCGTGGACCAACCGGCGTTCCAGCGCTTGCTGCGGCTGCTGGACACCGGGAAATTCTGGGTGAAGCTCTCGGGGCCGATGCGCTGCACGCCGGGCGACATGCCCTATGCCGATGTCACGCCGCTGGCGCGGGCTCTGGTGGCCGCCGCACCCGAGCGCCTGGTCTGGGGCACCGATTGGCCACACGTCAACATGAACGGGCGCGCCATGCCCAACGACGGCGATCTGTTCGACCTGCTGACCGAATGGGTGCCCGACGCAGCGGTGCGCCGGCGCATCCTGGTGGACAACCCGCGCGTCCTGTACGGACCGTTTGGTTCCTGATCCGACGTCAGTACAGCGTGTTGCGCTGGCGCTCGGGCAGGGCCAGGTCGTAGGCCTTGCCGTCGATGCCGTTGTGCGTGAGGGCCGCGAGCATCTCGCCGGCGGTGGGCACGGCTACGGGTTCGCGCGCGTCCCAGAGGCCCGACCGCTTCATCGCACGGGCGCACTGAAAGAACACCGTCTCCACCGAGATGACGATCACGCAGCGCGGCGGCTTGCCGTCCATGGCGAGGCGCTGCAGCAGAGCCGGATCCACCGAGATGCGTGCCTTGCCGTTCACGCGCACCGTCTCGCCCACGCCGGGCACGAAGAACAGCAAGGCCACGCGCGGATCGCCGAGGATGTTCTTCAGGCTGTCGATGCGGTTGTTGCCGGCGCGCTCGGGCAGCAGCAGCGTGTGCTCGTCCTGAATGGTCACGAGCCCGGGCGGGTCGCCACGCGGCGAAGCATCGAGACCATCGGGCCCGACCGTGGCCAGCACGGCGAACGGCGAAGCCTCGATCCAGCGTTGGTAGACCGGGTGCAGTCGGTCCACCTCCTTGCGCAGCGACGCCTCGCCCACCGCTCCGAACAGCGATTGCAGCGACGCGAGGTCGGTGACGGTGTGGGCGTCGGCGGCGCTCATGGCGTCAGCGGCCCATGCCGGGCGGCAGCTTGGGCATGCCCTTCATGCCCCCCATGCGCTTCATCATCTTCATCATGCCGCCGCCCTGCATCTTCTTCATCATGCCCTGCATCTGCTCGAACTCCTTGAGCAGGCGGTTGACTTCCTGAACCTGCACGCCGGCGCCGGCGGCAATGCGGCGCTTGCGCGTGGCCTTGATGATCTCGGGCTTGGTGCGCTCCTTGAGCGTCATGCTGCAGATGATGCCTTCCTTGCGCTTGACGTCCTTCTCGGCACGGCCCATGTCGACCTGGCCGGCCTTCGCGGCCATGGCAGCGGGTAGCTTGTCCATCAGGCTGGAGAGGCCGCCCATCTGCTTCATCTGGCGGATCTGCTCAAGGAAGTCATTGAGGTCGAAGCCACCGCCGCTCTTGACCTTGGCCGCGAGCTTCTGCGCCGCCGCCATGTCCACACCCGCGGTGACCTGTTCGACCAGCGCCAGGATGTCGCCCATGCCGAGCACGCGCTGCGCGTGGCGGTCGGCGTCGAACACCTCCAGGCCGTCGATCTTTTCCGACACACCGGCGAACTTGATCGGCGCGCCGGTGATCTGCCGCACCGACAGCGCCGCGCCGCCGCGCGAATCACCGTCGAGCTTGGTGAGGATGATGCCGGTCAGTGGCAACGCGTCCTTGAACGCCTTGGCGGTGTTGATCGCGTCCTGCCCCTGCATCGCGTCGACGACGAACAGCGTTTCCACCGGTTTGAGTACGGCGTGCAGTTCCTGGATCTCGCGCATCAGCGCCTCGTCGATCGCCAGGCGGCCGGCGGTGTCGACCAGCAGCACGTCGAAGTGGTGCTTGCGCGCGTAATCGATGGCAGCGCGCGCGATGTCCACCGGTTTCTGGTCGGGCGTGCTCGGGAACCACTCGGCCCCGGCCTGCGCGGTCACGGTCTTCAGCTGCTCGATGGCCGCCGGGCGGTACACGTCGCCGGACACCGTGAGCACCTTCTTCTTGCGCTTCTCGATCAGGTGCTTGGCCAGCTTGGCGGTGGTGGTGGTTTTACCGGCACCCTGCAGACCGGCCATGAGGATCACCGCGGGCGGCTGCGCCGCGAGGTTGATGTCGGCCACGCCGTCGCCCATGGTCGCGGCCAGCTCGCGGTTGACGATCGCCACTAGCGCCTGCCCCGGCGTGAGCGAGCCCACCACCTCCTGGCCCAGCGCCTTGTCCTTCACGCGCGCGATGAAATCGCGCACCACCGGCAGCGCGACGTCGGCCTCCAGCAAGGCCATGCGCACCTCGCGCAGCATGTCGGTGACATTGCTCTCGGTGATGCGGGCCTGGCCGCGCATTTCCTTGACGATGCGTGAGAGTCGATCTGAAAGGGCTGAGGCCATGTTACGCTCGGGTAGGGGGAGAAGGGGGCAAAGGGGCCGCGTCGGGCGGTCGGTGAAGGCGGCGCAGCGGCGGTATCGCGCCGGGCAAGGCCGTTAAACTGTGTGGATGATTTTAGCTGCGCCCTTCCTTTCCATGCTTGGCGCGCTGCCCTGGTGATGAGCCTGCTGCCCACACTCGCATCCCCCAACCTGTCCGCCGCCGTGCTCTCCGCCGGCGCGGCGCTGATCTACGCCTTGCTCGCCGTGGCCCACGCCCGCATGTCGGCGCCGCAGAGCCGCGGCCTGCTCGGCCTGGCGTGGCTGCTGCACCTGGCCGTGCTGGTGCTCGGGCTGTTCGAACAGCCCGCGCGCTTCGGCTTCGCGCCGGCGTTGTCCGTCACGGGCTGGCTGGTGCTCACCGTCTACCTGATCGAAAGCCGCCTGTACCCGCAGATGCGCGCGCGCTGGACGCTCGCCATCCTGGGCATGTGGGTGGTGCTGCTCGCCCTGGCGTTCCCGGGCACGCCGTACCCGGCCCTGCATTCCGCGCTCATGCCCCTGCACTGGGCCTTGGGCATCGCCTCCTACGGCCTGATCGCCGCGGCTGTCGTGCACGCCTGGCTGATGCAGCGCGCGGAAAAAGCCATCCGCCTGGGCCACGCCAACGAAGCTGCCATGCCGCTGCTCACGCTGGAGCGGCTCACCTTCCGCTTTGTCGCCGCCGGCTTCGCCCTGCTCAGCGCCACGCTGCTGGCCGGCTGGTATTTCTCCGAAACGCTCAACCACCGCTGGGTCTGGGACCACAAGACCACCTTCTCGGTGCTGTCCTGGCTCACCATGGGCGTGCTGCTCTGGGGCCGCTGGCGCCTGGGCTGGCGTGGCCGCGTCGCCGTGCGCACGCTCTACGTGGCCGCGGGCTTCCTGCTGCTGGGCTACGCCGGCTCGCGCTTCGTCATCGAAGTCCTGTTGCAACGCGGTTGAACCCATGAAATACCTGCTCGTTCTGGCTGTGGTGATGGTGGCCTTCTATATATGGCGCAACAACCGCCTGGAAGACCACCGCTCCAACGCGGCGCGCAAGGCCCCACCCCCGAAAAGCAACGTGCCCACCATCATGGTCGCGTGCCGGCAGTGCGGCACGCACCTGCCCGAGAACGAGGCGGTTCAGGGCAACCAGGGCGTCTACTGCAGCGCCGAGCACCGGCGCCTGCTGGAAGGCTGACATGGCCGCCAGCGACATCTCTTCACAGTTCGCCGCGTCCTGGTACGCCGGCTTCGAAGGCAGCAACCACCAGGAGCGTGAGCAACGCATGCGCGCTTTTGTGCGGCTGTGGCGCGCCTTCATGCAGGCGCGGGTGCTCATCGCCGTGGTGCTGCTGGCCTTGCAACTGTTCGTGGTCGTCACCCGCTCGGGCGGAGCCCAGTGGCTGGTGGTGATCTGCGCGTTCCACCTCTGCGCCACGCTGCTGATGCTGTTCCTCTGGCGCCCGGTGGAACAAGGTCAGCCGCTGCACATCCAGTGGCTGCTGACCATCGGCGTGGACGTGGTCGTGTTCGCCCTGCTGCAGTCGTTCCAGACCGGTGGCATCAACTTCACCGCCCTGTTCGCCCTGCCGGTGCTGCTGGCGGCCATCCTCGGGCCGCTGACACTCGCGCTGGGCACCGCCGCCAGCGTCACGCTGTACCTGCTGGGCGAAGCGGCCCTGAATGGCCCCTTGCTCGGCGATGCGGCGACCGCGCGCTTCCTTCAGGCCAGTCTGACCGGCACCGGCTTCTTCCTGGTGGCCGTGCTCGCCAACCAACTGGCCATCCGCCTCGCCCGCGAAGAGATCCTGGCCGCCACCAGCCGTGCCGCGGCGCGCACGCAAGCGCAGGTGAACGAACTGGTGATCGACAACCTGACCATCGGTGTGCTGGTGGTGGACCCGCACGGCGTGGTGCGCAACGCCAACCCGGCGGCCAAAACCATGCTGCTCGGCCATGCGTCGCCCCAGGCCGTCAAGCTGCTGCTCTCGGCGCGCAGCAGCTGGCACCACCTGTCCCACCTGGTGCACGAGACCTTCGCGCAGGGTGAGGCCCTGGAAATGGAAACCACCATCGACAACGAAGACCGCCCCGTTCAGCGCCTGCATGCCCGCACCCGGCTGACGGCGCAAAACGGCCGGCGCGCAGGTCTGTGCGTGTTGTTCCTCGAAGACTTGCGCGAGATCGAAGCGCGTGTGCGCACCGAGAAACTCGCCTCCATGGGCCGCATGTCGGCCGCGGTGGCGCACGAAATCCGCAACCCGCTCTCGGCCATTTCGCAGGCCAACGCGCTGCTCGACGAAGAAGTGCAGGCGCCCGCCCAGAAACGCCTGACGCGCATGATCGATCAGAACGCGCAACGGCTCGCGCGCATCGTCGACGACATCCTCAACGTGGCCCGCGCCCAGCCCAGCCAGAGCTCAGGGGCCTCGCCCGCGCTGCCGATCGACTCCGCGGTGCGCCAGATCACCCGCGAATGGGCACGCCAGAAGCAGGCCGAGCGCAGCCTGGGCGTGCACGTGCACGCACCCGCCGCCCACATCGGCTTCGACCCCGAACACCTGCGCCGCCTGCTGATCAACCTGCTGGACAACGCTCAGCGCCACGCCAGCGGCAAACCGGCGTCGATCCGCATCGTCACCCAGCCCAGCGGCAGTGAACACGTCCGTCTTTCGGTGTGGAGCGATGGCGAGGCACTGGAAGCCAGTGTGATGCGCCACCTGTTCGAGCCCTTCTTCTCGTCCGAGAGCCGATCCAGCGGCCTGGGCCTCTACATCTGCCGCGAACTGTGCGAGCGGTATGGTGCGCAAATCGCCTACCGCCGCACGCGCCTCGATCAGCAGGAAGGCAACGAGTTCTACGTCCTGATTCCCGCCACCAACGCCGCGCAGGCACCCAACCGCGAACCCCTGCAGGAAAGCCTGCAGTACCCGGGCGACTCGGTGGGTCCGCGAGGGATGCAACCCGACCACCCGCTGTCCGGCGACGCACCCTTGACCACCCGCTGATCCGATGCCCACCCCCTCCCAAGCCGCATCCGTGCTGGTCGTCGACGACGAGCCCGACCTGCGCACCTTGTACGAGCTGACCTTGCTGCGCGAAGGCCATGCGGTGGTGGCCGCGCCCGACCTCGCCCAGGCGCGCGAGTGGCTCGCCCAACAGCGCTTCGACGTGCTGATCTCCGACATGCGCCTGCCCGACGGTCTGGGCCTGGAGCTGTTGCGCGAGCTCGCAGAAGCACAGCGCGAAGAAAAGTGCATCGTGATCACGGCCCACGGCTCGGCCGAGAACGCGGTCGAATCGCTCAAGGCCGGCGCCTTCGACTACCTCACCAAGCCGGTGGACCTCAAGCAACTGCGCAGCGCGGTAACGGCGGCCCTGCAAAGCCAGCGGCTGCCACGCCAGGCCAACGGCAGCAATGGTGGTGCACCGGCCGCGTCCAGCGCAACCACCCACAACAGCAACGGTCCGACCGACCCCGCACGCAAGCAACCGGCCGGCGCCAGTGGCGCGCAGTCGCTGCGGCGCATCGTGGGCAGCGCGCCCAGCATCGCGCAGATCAAGGCGCGCATCGAAAAAGTCGCGTCCAGCATGGCGCCAGTGCTCATCCTCGGCGAGTCCGGCACCGGCAAGGAACTCGTGGCGCGCGCGGTGCACGACTGCAGCCACCGCAGCGCGGCACCCTTCGTGGCGGTCAACTGCGGCGCCATTCCGGAAAACCTGATCGAGGCCGAATTCTTTGGCGCGCGCAAAGGCGCCTACACCGGCGCCACCGCGGACCGCGAAGGCTATTTCCAGGCAGCGCGTGGCGGCACCCTGTTCCTCGACGAAATCGGCGACCTGCCCCTGGCCATGCAGGCCAAGCTGCTGCGCGTGATCCAGGAGCGCCGCGTGCGCGCGCTGGGCGGCGTGCAGGAAGAGCCGGTCGACGTGCGGCTCGTCAGCGCCACCCACCGCGACCTCAACGCCCTGGTGCAGTCGGGCCAGTTCCGCCAGGACCTGTTTTACCGGCTCAACGTGATCGGGCTGCGCACACCGTCGCTGCGCGAACGCCGGGAAGACCTGCCCAGCCTGGTGAGCGCGCTGCTCGCGCGCCTGTGCGCCGAATCGGGGCACAGCGTGCCGGCCATGTCGCCCAGGGCCATGGCATGGCTGCAGTCGCGCGACTTGCCCGGCAACGTGCGCGAACTTGAAAACCTGCTGCAACGCGCGCTCGCGCTGAGCAGCGGCGAGGC
>NZ_SCML01000025.1 GCF_005503365.1 Hydrogenophaga sp. 2FB | reverse complement strand
AGGGCATCAACAACACCATCAAGGTCATCAAGCGCCGAGCCTATGGCTACCGCGATGAGGAGTACTTCTTCCTCAAGATCCGGGCCGCCTTCCCCGGTATTCCTCGATGAACCTTTTTTTCTGGCGCAGTGGAAGCACTCAAGTATTCCCGCCAGGCTCCGAAATAGATTCCAACGAACTTCACTGAGGGTTCGTGGCCCGGGCAACCGGACAAGCTCATCTCACCCAACCTCTCAACAGGAGTTTTTCATGTCTACCACCATCAACACGAACGTGATGTCGATGACGGCCCAGCGCAACCTGGGCACCACGTCTTCTTCGTTGGCCACCTCCATGCAGCGCCTCTCGTCTGGCCTGCGCGTCAACAGCGCCAAGGACGATGCTGCCGGCCTGGCGATCTCCGAGCGCATGAACGCGCAAGTGCGCGGCCTCAACGTGGCCTCGCGCAACGCCAACGACGGCATCTCGCTGGCGCAGACCGCTGAAGGCGCGCTGGGCAAGGTCGGCGACATGCTGCAGCGCATGCGCGAACTCGCCGTGCAGTCGGCCAACGCCTCCAACAGCTCCAGCGACCGCACCGCCCTGCAGGCCGAAGTGACGCAGCTGCGCTCGGAAATCGACCGCGTGGCCAACACCACCTCCTTCAACGGCACCAAGCTGCTCGACGGCTCGTTCGCCAACGCCACCTTCCAGGTCGGCGCCAACGCCGGTGAAGGCATCGCCATCGACTCCATCGTCAGCGCCAAGTCCGCCACGCTGGGCGACACCTCGCTCAACACCGTGGCCGGCACGCAAACGACCACGGTCGGCGCCAACGCCGCCATCGCCGCCGGTGCGCTGACGGTCAAGGGCGTGGCCCTGGGCCCGATCTCCGCCGCCGCGTCGGCTGGCGAGCGCTCGCAGCAAGTGGTGGACGCGATCAACGCCAAGTCCTCCGACACCGGCGTGTTCGCCCGCGCCACCTACACCGCCGGCGCCGTGACGGGTTGGGAAGTGTTCTCCGAAGGCGCCATCGCCGCCGCCGACTTCAACGCCGGCTTCACCGCCGCCACCACCGGCGCCGCCCCTGCCGGCCCTGGTGTGGCCGCCACCAGCCAGCTCGACGACATCAACGTCAGCAGCTTCGGCGACGCACAGAAGGCCCTGAAGGTGATCGACAAGGCGATCAACTCGATCAACAGCTCGCGCGCCGACCTCGGTGCCCTGCAAAGCCGCTTCGAGAACGCCGTGGCCAACATCCAGATCACCGGCGAGAACATCTCCGCCGCCCGTGGCCGCATCGTCGACGCCGACTTCGCCAAGGAAACGTCGAACCTGTCGCGCGCGCAGATCCTGCAGCAGGCTGGTACCGCGATGGTGGCCCAGGCCAACCAGGGCGCTCAAGGCGTGCTCTCGCTGCTGCGCTGATCGATCCCTTCCAGGCATCGCCCCACGAGGCGGTTGCGCGGTGAAAGCCGTGCAACCGCCTTTTTCGTTGGGTTCATCGATCGATGAGCGTTCGCAAGACGCAAGACGCTAAAGATTCCCCGAACCCCACCGAAATAGAGTCCAACGAACTTCACTGAGGGTTCGTGGCCCGGGCAACCGGACAAGTTCAGCTCAACCACTCAACAGGAGTTTTTCATGTCTACCACCATCAACACGAACGTGATGTCGATGACCGCCCAGCGCAACCTGGGCACCACCTCTTCTTCGTTGGCCACCTCCATGCAGCGCCTGTCCTCGGGCCTGCGCGTCAACAGCGCCAAGGACGACGCCGCCGGCCTGGCGATCTCCGAGCGCATGAACGCGCAAGTGCGCGGCCTCAACGTCGCCGCCCGCAACGCCAACGACGGCATCTCGCTGGCGCAGACCGCTGAAGGCGCGCTGGGCAAGGTCGGCGACATGCTGCAGCGCATGCGCGAACTCGCCGTGCAATCGGCCAACGCCTCGAACAACAGCAGCGACCGCACGGCCCTGCAAGCCGAAGTGACGCAGCTCAGCAAGGAAATCGACCGCGTGGCGGGCACGACCTCCTTCAACGGCACCAAGCTGCTCGACGGTTCGTTCGCCAACGCCACCTTCCAGGTCGGCGCCAACGCCGGTGAAGGCATCGCCATCGACTCCATCGTCAGCGCCAAGTCCACGTCCCTGGGCCAGCTCTCCGCCACCGAACACTTCGTGGCCACCATCGCCGCACCGTCCACCGCCGCCAACGCCGCCATCCCGGCCGGCACCGCGGGCTGGACCATCAAGAACGCCGCCGGCGTGGACGTGGCGCTGGGTGGCATCGCCGCCTCCACCACCGCCGCCCAACGCACCACGCAGGTGGTGGACGCGATCAACGCCAAGTCCTCCGACACCGGCGTGTTCGCCCGCGAACTGACCGCGGGTGGCTACGAGATCTTCTCCAGCCGCGACCTGACCGCCGCCACCGACTTCGGTGCTGGCTTCACCGCCGCCACGACCGGCGCGCCTGCCGACACCGCGCCTCCCGGCACGCTCGTCACGCTGTCGGGCATCAACGTGAACAGCTTCGGCGACGCACAGAAGGCCCTGCAGGTGATCGACAAGGCGATCAACTCGATCAACAGCTCGCGCGCCGACCTCGGCGCCCTGCAAAGCCGCTTCGAGAACGCCGTGGCCAACATCCAGATCACCGGCGAGAACATCTCCGCCGCCCGTGGCCGCATCGTCGACGCCGACTTCGCCAAGGAAACGTCGAACCTGTCGCGCGCGCAGATCCTGCAGCAGGCCGGCACCGCCATGGTGGCCCAGGCCAACCAGGGCGCTCAAGGCGTGCTGTCGCTGCTGCGCTGATCGATCCCTTCCAGGCATCGCCCCACGAGGCGGTTGCGCGGTGAAAGCCGTGCAACCGCCTTTTTTCGCTTTTTCCAGACCTTCAGCGCACGCCATGCGGTCGGTTCGTCAAAGGATGTAAAGCATGGACTTCGCCCCTCAAATGGCACCGCTCATGCCTACAGACCTGCCGCCGAGTGCCGATACAGAAAGGTATCAGACCACAGCAGGAACCCAAGCCATGTTCACCTCTGTCAACACCCGCGCCGCTTCCACCTACAAACGTGTTGCCGTCGACACCGGCGTGCAAACGGCCGACCCGCACACGCTGGTCAGCATGCTGTTCGAGGCCTTGATCCAGAGCCTGAACCTGGCGCGCGGCGCCCTGGAGCGCCAGGACGTGGCGGCCAAGGGCATGGCCATCGGCAAGTCGATCCGCATCATGGAAGAAGGCCTCAAGGCCGGCCTGAACCTGAAGGAAGGCGGGCAACTCGCGGCCAACCTGAAGGCCCTGTACGACTACAGCATCCAGCGCCTGACGCTGGCGAATCTGCGCAACGACGCCGCCCCCATCCGCGAGGTGCTCGGCCTCATCGAGCCCCTGGCCGATTCGTGGAAGCAGATGCGCGCCGAGGGCGCATCACTGGGAGCTTGACATGGAACACGGTTTGCTCGACTACTACAAGGCGATCGAGAACGCCAGCCGGCAGATGCTGGTGGCGGCGCAGGGCGAAAACTGGGACGAGGTGGTGCGCCTGGAAAGCGCGTGCGCGGTGCTGATCGCGCAGCTGCGCTACAAGGCCAAGACGGGTGAACTCGGCCCCGACGAGCGCAAGGAAAAGACGAAGATCATGCAGCGCATCCTGCGCACCGACGCCGAGATCCGTTGCCTGGCCGAGCCCTGGCTCAACGACCTGGCGCAGCTGATCGACAAAGGCAGCCCGGCCCCGATGCACTGAACAACCCACGGGGCGCGCCTCGCGGGCACAGCGGCCCTACTTCATGCCAGCGGGCATCACCACGGGCGGTTGCGGCTGCAGCCTGCGCACAGTCTCGGTATCGGGAACCCAGGGCCCCTGCTTGAGCAGACCGATGACCGCCCTTCCCTTGAATTGCGGGAACTGCTCTTCGAACAGCGACAGGTCGCGCTCCCGCTGGTCCTTGACCTCGGGATAGCCGTTGCCGACGATGGTGACGCGGAAGATGTTCTTGCCGGTCGCCAGCGCGGCGTGCAGGTTGCCGATGTACTTGACCTCGCCCGGGGCCAGATCAAAACCCAGCGGCACCGGCTCTGCCTTTGACGTGATCCTCAGCCCGGTGCCATTGGTGATCTGCCAACCGGTGACCGCGTGGTGGTCAGCAGGCAGGGACAGCGCATAAAGCCTGCCATAGGAATCCTCGAAGTCGCTGCCCGTGGGCACGCCCATCACGTCCTGCAGGGAAAAGACGTAGTGGCCGTTGGTGGCTGTCGGTCCCCCGTTGAAATAGAAAATGGCTTTGGCGCCACGTCCGCCCGCGAGGTCGTGCGAGACGGAAAACACCACCATGCCCGATCCCTTGGCCGCGTCGAGCGAAAAATCCTTGGGCACGCTTTTGGACGCACACCCGGCAAGCACCCCGAGCGCAACAACGGCCAACAACAGGCAACGCAGCAGTCTGGTCATATCCTCTCCGGTCCTTCATGGTTGACAACATGGAGGCCACGAAGAGGCCGCCTGGCGACCGATGGTAGTGGATCAGCGGCCTCGGAACCCAGCGGACAGGGTCAACACCGCGGTGGTGCTGGACGCGATGGCAAACGCCTCCTTGCGGCGCGTCACACACTCATGTTCATGATGTCGCTGTACGCCTGGACCATGCGGTTGCGCACGTGCAGCGTGGCCTGGAAGCCAACCTGGGCCTTCTGCATGGCGAGCATGGTTTCTTCCAGGCTCACCTTGGGGTTGCCCAGTTGCACCTGGGTCTGCAGGCGCGAAGCCTCTTCCTGCGAAGCGCTGACCTCCTTGAGCGCGGTCTTGAAGTTCGCGGCAAAACCGGATTCCACGCCGCCTGCGGCGCCCGGGCGCTTCAGGGCGGCCTGGCCGATGCCGTTGAGAGCCTGGCTGGCGAGAGGGGAAATGCGCATGTCCATGGCGGACTCCTTCCAAGAAAACGAATGCGCTGATGCTAGGGGCCGCCCTGCCCTGGCGGGCCGGGAATAAGGGCACAAACGCCCGCCTTTTCATGGCTATGGCGTGGGCACCGGGATCGAATAATCGACCGCACAAGGGGCATCGTCCCTGTGACCCGACCCTCTACCGAACGCCATGCCATGAGCACCACCGCCGTCGCCGAACTGGACATCACACCGACCACCGCGAAACCCCGCAGTGCCTTCGGTGATGGTTTTGCGCGCATGGACCAGGCGCAGAAGATCAAGCTCGGCCTGGGCGCGCTGGCCCTGGTCGCCTTGGCCCTGGCGTTCTTCTTCATGGGCCGCCAGCCCGAATGGCGCGTGCTCTACGCCAACCTGGGCGACAAGGACGGCGGCGCCGTCGTGGCCCAGCTCTCGCAAATGAACGTGCCCTACAAACACGCCGAGGGCGGCCAGGCCATCCTGGTGCCGGCCGACAAGGTGCACGACACGCGCCTGCGCCTGGCCTCGCAAGGCCTGCCCAAGGGCTCGGTCACCGGCTTCGAGCTGATGGAAGCCAACCGCTTCGGCATGACGCAGTTCCAGGAACGCCTGACCTTCCAGCGCGGGCTCGAAGGCGAGCTCACCCGCTCGATCCAGTCGCTCTCCTCCGTCGCCTCGGCGCGCGTGCACCTGGCGCTGCCGAACCAGAACGGCTTCTTCCGCGAACAGCAGAAACCCAGCGCCTCGGTGCTGCTCACGCTGCACGCCGGGCGCACGCTGGACCGCGCGCAGGTCGCCGGCATCGTGCACCTGGTGGCGTCCAGCGTGCCCGAGATGAACCCCAAGGCGGTGAGCATCGTCGACGACGCGGGCACCCTGCTGTCCAACCCGCCCGATGGCCAGGCCCAGGGCGCGGACACGCAGAAGCTGCAGTATGTGCAGCAGCTCGAACAGCTCTACACCCGCCGCATCATGGACATGCTGGAGCCGCTGGTGGGCCGCAACAACGTCAAGGCGCAGGTCAGCGCCGAGGTCGACTTCTCGCAGATCGAATCCACCAGCGAACAGCACCGCCCGAACCAGGGCGCCGACGCCGTGGCCACCGTGCGCAGCCAGCAAACCGTGGAAGACGGCAGCGGCCCGCGCCCCCAGCCCTCGGGCGTGCCCGGCGCGGTGAGCAACCAGCCACCGGCCACCGGCACCGCGCCGATCAACGGCGCGGCCGCCCCGGTGGGCGTGCCCGCGCAGGGCAGCACCGACAAGCCCGGCAACTCGCGCCGCGAGTCGGTGGTGAACTACGAGGTCGACAAGACGGTGAAGGTGGTGCGCGAATCCAGCGGCCAGGTCAAGCGCCTGAGCGCGGCGGTGGTGATCAACCACCGCACCACGGTGGACAAGAACGGCAAGGAAACCACCACGGCCATCCCGCCGGAGCAGCTCGAGCAGATGACCGCGCTGGTGCGCGAGACCATCGGCTTCAACCGCGACCGTGGCGATTCGGTGAACGTGGTCAACGCCGCCTTCAACATCGAGAAGAGCAGCGAGGCCAGCGAAGCCGCCTGGTGGCAGCAGCCCGCCAACCAGGACACGCTGCGCAGCCTGGCCTGGCCCATCGGCGTGGTCGGCCTGGGCCTGCTGTTGCTCATGGGCATGGTGCGCCCGGGCCTCAAGCTGATGAAGTCGCCGGCCCCGCGCCGCCTGGACAACACCGAGGTGCAACCGCTCAGCGCGGTGCTGAACGAAGCGCCCGAGCGCCCCGGCCTGCCCATGCCCAGCAACGAGCCGACCCCCGAATCCCAACGCATCGCCGACGCCAAACGGTTGGCGCTCGAAAACCCCATGGCCGTGGCGAACATCGTCAAAGGCTGGGTCAACGGCGAATCCCCAGCCTGACCGCGCACAGGAAACAAGATCATGGAAGACCAGGGCATTCAGGACGCAGCGATCTTTCTCATGTCGCTGGGCGAAGAGGAAGCGGCCGAGGTGTTCAAGCACCTCAGCCCGAAGGAAGTGCAGAAGCTGGGCGAGACCATCGCCAAGACGCGCGCGGTCTCGCACGAGCGCGTGGACCAGGTGATGCAGAAATTCACCAACGCCGCCTCGTCGCAGAGCCTGCTGGTGTCCGACACCGACAACTACGTGCGCGCCGTGCTCAAGCGCGCGCTGGGCGAAGACAAGGCGTCGTTGCTGATCGACCGCATCCTGCAAGGCGGCGATGTGTCGGGCATCGAGAGCCTGAAGTGGATGGACCCGCTGTCCATCGCCGAGCTGCTGCGCAACGAACACCCGCAGATCGTGGCCGCGATCCTGGTGCACCTCGAATCGGACCAGACCGCCGGCGTGCTCAAGAACTTCACCGAGCGCACGCGCAACGAGGTGATGCTGCGCATCGCCACGCTCGAAGGCATTCAGCCGACCGCGCTCAAGGACCTCAACGAGGTGCTCTACAAGGTGCTGGCCGGCGGCGACAAGATCCGCAAGACCTCCATGGGCGGCGTGAAAACCGCCGCCGAGATCATCAACATGATGGGCACGCAGATCGAGACCTCGGTGATCGAATCGATCCGCGAGTTCGACGCCGACCTGGCGCAGAAGATCATGGACAAGATGTTCACCTTCGAGGACCTGCTCAAGCTCGACGGCAAGTCGGTGCAGATGGTGCTCAAGGAAGTGGCCACCGATTCGCTGGTGATCGCGCTCAAGGGCGCCACCAACGAACTGCGCGAACTCGTGCTGGGCAACATGTCCAGCCGCGCGTCCGAGGCGCTGCGCGAAGACCTCGAATCGCGCGGCCCGGTGCGCCTGTCGGAAGTGGAAGCGCAGCAGAAGGAAATTCTCAAGATCGTTCGCCGTCTCTCGGACGAAGGCCAGATCGTGATCATGGGCGGCGGCGAAGACGAGGCTTTTGTTTGAAGTGAATCCACATGGCTTCCAATAAACCCAACCCCCATTCCCGCTTCATCCCGCGCGAGGAAATCGCCGGCGTCGCCGCCTGGCACTTCTCCGCGGTCGACGGCAGCGACGACACACCCAAGCCCGCCACACCCGAAGGCGCCGCCAGCGAAGGCGTGACCTCCGAGGTGCTGCAGGAAGCGCGCCAGCAGTCGTATGCCGAAGGCTTCGCGCGCGGTCGCGATGCCGGGGGCCAGGAAGTGCGCGACGCACTCGAAGCCACGGTGCGCAAGACGGCCGAAGAAACCGCCGTGCGCATGGCGCAACTGCTGCACAACACGCGCGACCACCTCAAGAAAAGCGAAGCCAAGATTTCGCACCAGATCCTCGAACTGGCCTGCGACCTCGCGCGCCAGGTGGTGCGCCAGGAACTCAAGGGCGACACAGAGCACCTGAAGCCGGTGATCGCCGAAGCCCTGGGCCAGTTGGTGGACGACGGCCAGCCCGCCACCGTGCGCATGAACCCCGGCGACCTCGCCATGATGCAAGGCGCGTTGCAGGAAAACATGGGCAACCACCCGGCCGAATTCATCGCCGACGCGGCCATCAGCCCCGGTGGCTGCCTGATCGAATCGCCCACCATGGGCGTGGACGCCACGATCGAAAAACGCTGGGCGCGCGCCGTCGGCAACCTCGGCATGGACACCCCCTGGAACCCGGAGAACGCCGATGTCTGAAAGCACGTTCGGCACCGAAAGCCGCTGGGGCAACTTCATGGAAGACGTGCGCGCGAGCGCCGCCGTCAAGACACCGCTGGAAGTGCGCGGTACGCTGACCCGCCTGGCCGGCCTGGTGCTGGAAGCCGTGGGCCTGAAGGTGCCCGTGGGCTCGCAGTGCCTGATCGACAACGGCCACAAGGACCCGGTGCTGGCCGAGGTGGTGGGCTTCTCCCACGACCGCGCCTACCTGATGCCCGCGGGCGACACGCACGGCCTGTCCAGTGGCGCGAGCGTCACGCCGCTGGCACCCTACCGCACCGTGCCGCGCGTGGGCCAGGCCAACAAACCACCCTCGCCCGACGACCGGGGCACGCTGCGCCTGCCGCTGGGCCGGGGGCTGCTGGGCCGCGTGGTCGATTCGCACGGCAACCCGCTCGACAAGATGGGGCCGATCGAGAACGTCGACATCGAACCCATGGACCGCGCGCCGCTCAACGCGATGGACCGCGACCCGGTGCGCACGCCGCTGGACACGGGCGTGCGCGCGATCAACGCGCTGCTCACCGTGGGACGCGGTCAGCGCATCGGCCTGTTCGCCGGCTCCGGCGTGGGCAAGAGCGTGCTGCTGGGCATGATGGCGCGCTACACCAAGGCCGACGTGATCGTGGTCGGGCTGATCGGCGAGCGCGGCCGCGAGGTCAAGGAATTCATCGAAGACATCCTGGGCGCCGAAGGCCGCCAGCGCTCGGTCGTGGTCGCCGCCCCGGCCGACGCGCCACCACTGGTGCGCATGCAGGGCGCGGCCTACGCCACCGCGATCGCCGAGCGCTTTCGCGACGACGGGCTGGACGTGCTGCTGCTCATGGATTCGCTCACCCGCTACGCCATGGCGCAGCGCGAAATCGCGCTGGCCATCGGCGAGCCCCCGGCCACCAAGGGTTACCCGCCCTCGTGTTTCGCCAAGCTGCCGCAGCTGGTGGAGCGCAGCGGCAACGGCCTCAACGGCGTGGGCTCGATCACCGCCTTCTACACCGTGCTCTCCGAAGGCGACGACCAGCAGGACCCGATCGCCGACGCGGCGCGCGCCATTCTGGACGGCCACATCGTGCTCTCGCGCGCCCTCGCCGAGTCGGGCCATTTCCCCGCCATCGACGTCGAGGCCTCGGCCTCGCGCGTGATGCACAACGTCGCCGGCGCGGTGCACCTGGATCTGGCGCGCAAGTTCCGCGGCCTGTACTCGCGCTACCAGAAGAGCCGCGACCTCATCCAGCTCGGCGCCTACGTGGCCGGCAGCGACCCGGAAACCGACCGCGCCATCGTGCTCTACCCCGCACTGCAACGCTTCCTGATGCAGGACATGCACGAAGCCGCCACGCTGCCCGAGAGCCTGAAGCAGATGAAGGACGCGCTGCAGGAAGAAAAAGAAAAGGCGGCCCCCCAGCGCCAGACCCGGCCCAACCACAACCCGTATGACGCATGACCCAGATTCAGACGCTGCACAAAGTTGTTGATCTCGCGGAGAAGCGCCGCGACGAAGCCTTGGGCGCGTTGGCCAGAATGCAGCGCGAGTTGAAGGTGGCGCAAGACCAGATGGACCAGTTGCAGTCCTATGCGCAGGAAGCCCAGGCGCGCTGGGCCGCGCGCAGCGCCGTGGGTGTGGACACCGCGCTGCTCATGCACCACCGCGAGTTCATGCACAAGATCCACCACGCGCTGGAGTTCCAGCGCGGCGTTCTCAACGAACGCAACGGCCTGATCGAACGCGCGCAGGCGCAGGTGCACGCCGCCGAGCGCGACCTCGCCGGCCTGCGCAAATTCACCGACCGCAAGCAACAGGCCATCGACCACAAGGCCCAGCGCCAGGAACAGAAGCAGACCGACGAGATGGCCCTGTCCATCCACTTGCGCCAGAGCCTGGCCCAGGCACAGGCACGCAACTGACCCGAGAGCAGACCCATGACAAGCACCACCCACGCCAGCAGCACGGCCCCCAAACCGGTCGAGAACGCGCACAAACCGAACCAGGCCAACGGGCGCGCCGACGCCGACAAGCCCACCACCACGTCGGACCTGTTTTCTGCGTTGCTGGCCCTGGTGAGCGACACCCACGCCACCGCCGCGACGGACGAACCGCAGGACACCACCAAGACCGACGTCGACCCCACGGCGCTCGACCCGCTGGCCGCCATGATGGCCTGGATGGTGCCCGCACAGAGCGCGACAGACACCGACGCCAGCGCGCGCACGGCGGCAAAGGGCCCGGCCACCGCCGACGCGGACACACCGCGCGCGCAAGGCGTCGACATCGAAGGCATGACCCGGGTCGACGAGCCCGCGACGCCGAACGCCGCGGCACAGGCCCGCGCCGCCGCGGCCTCGCGCCCGGCGTTCAGCCCCTTCAATCCCCATGCATCGGCCGCCACCGCCGCCACCAGCGCGCGCGCCACCGACGGCCAGGCATCCAGCAGCGGCACACCCGCGATGGTCTGGCAACGGGGCAACCCCGGCACGGAGGCGCTGCAGCAGCAAAACGCCACGCAACTGGCGCAGGTGCGCAGCACCGTGGCCTTGAACAAGCGTTTCGGCCTCGCGGGCGTGCCGCCCGAACTCAATGCTGCGGCCCCGTCGCCCAGCGAGTTCACGACCTCCCGAGGCACGGGCAGCGGCCCGATCTCGGGCCCCGCCTCCACCACCGACACCAGCACCGCGGGTCTGGTCGGCACGGGCGCCGCCAACGACGCGGGCAGCGGCAACGGTGAACACGCCGCCGACGCACAGACCCACGACGGTCAGCCCCAAAACCCTGCCGAAGCCGGCCGCGAAGCCGAAGGCCCGACCGTGAGCCACTGGGGCACGCAGCACCTGCGCCACGCCAGCCTGCGCGTGGGCGGTGAAGGTGGTGCCGACGCGATCGACATCCAGCTGCAGGTCAAGGGCCAGGAAGTCCAGGTCGCTTTTCAAACGGACAACGCCGAAGCCCGCGCGCACCTGCGCGAAAGCGCCGGCGAATCGCTGGCCGATCTCATGCAGCGCGGCGGCATCCAGCTCGGCAGCGTGTCGGTGGGTTCACAGGGCCAGGCGCAGAGCGACACCTCGCGCCAGCCCCGGCCAACCGGTCCGAGCACCGAAGCCCTGGGCCGCACCGCCTCGGCGGCGCAGGCGCCACGCCCTCTCGCCCAACCCCGCACCGACGGCAGCCGCCCGCTTGACGTGTTCGCCTGAGCGGCCCACGGGACAGCCGCAGAGCGCCGTAATAAGCGGCTTTTCATGCCCTTTTCCGGCAAACGCCCGCAGGGCCCGCGGCCAATAATTCTTTCAATCCCACACGGCATGGCCCGTGTGAACCCTTGAAGGAAGACCATGTCCGCTGCCGCCGCCACTGCCACCGCCGCCGTCCCCGAAGCGCCCAAAAAGAAGAGCAAGAAGCTGCTGTTCATCGTGCTGGGCGTGGTCGCGCTCGCGATCGTGGGTGCGGCCGCCGCGCTGTTCATCCTGAAGAAAAACACCGCCGACGACGATTTCGAGGACGACGATGGACATGGGCCCGTGGCACAAGCCAAGGGTCCCAAGACCGCGCCGACCTTCCTGCCGCTGGAAAACATGGTGATCAACCTGGCCGATCCGGGGGGCAACCGCTTCATCCAGCTCGGCCTCACGCTGCAACTGCAGGATGCCGTCACCGAAACCGCCGTGAAGTCCTACCTGCCCAGCCTGCGCAGCCAGGTGCTGGTGCTGATCTCGCAGCGCACGGCCGACGAGCTGCTGGCGGCCAGCGGCAAGGAAAAACTGGCCAACGACATCATCGCGACCATCTCCCGGGAAATGGGCTATGCCCCGCCGGCGGCGAAAAGCGCCGATGGCGCTGCGCCGAGAAAGTCCCGCTCGGCGCCGAACCCGGTGCAGGCCGTGCTGTTCTCCAGCTTCATCATTCAGTAACCGAACCGGGCAACACGCGATGGCCGACTCGTTTCTGTCCCAGGAAGAAATCGACGCCCTGCTCGAGGGTGTCACTGGCGAAAGCCAGAAACTGGCGAAAGAGGAAACCCCCACCGGCGCGGTGCGGGACTACAACCTCTCGAGCCAGGAGCGCATCGTGCGCGGGCGCATGCCCACCATGGAAATCGTCAACGAACGGTTTTCGCGCAACCTGCGGCTGGGCCTGTTCAATTTCATCCGCCGAAGCCCGGAAATCTCCGTCGGCGCGGTGCAGGTGCAGAAGTACAGCGCCTTCCTGCGCGAACTGGTGGTGCCGACCAACTTCAACATCATGGCGATCCGCCCCTTGCGCGGCAACGGCCTGGTGGTGTGCGAACCCACGCTGTTGTTCGGCGTGATCGACAGCCTGTACGGCGGCAACGGCAAGTTCCACACCCGCATCGAAGGCCGCGACTTTTCACCCACCGAGCAGCGCGTGATCAACCGCCTGGTGGAGGTGGTGGCCGAGGAATACAAGAAAGCCTGGCGCGGCGTGTACCCGATCGAGCTGGCGTACCAGCGTTCGGAGATGCAGCCCCAGTTCGCCACCATCGCCACGCCCAGCGAGATCGTGGTCTCGACCAGCTTCACGCTGGAGATCGGCGACATCTCGGGTTCGCTGCACATCTGCATGCCCTACGCCACGCTGGAGCCGATCCGCGACGTGCTGTATTCCAGCGTGCAGGGCGACGCCATCGAGGTCGACCGCCGCTGGGTCAAGCTGCTGAGCCACGAGATCCAGGCCGCCGAAGTGACCATGGTCGCCGAATTGGCCCAGACCGAGGCCACGGTGGAGCAACTGCTGGCGATGCAGATCGGTGATTTCATCGAACTCGATCGCTCCCCTTCGATCACCGCCCATGTGGACGGTGTGCCCGTCTTCGAGTGCCAGTACGGCACCCACAAAGGCAAATACGCGCTGCGCGTCGAGCGCAATCTGCGCGGTACCGAATCGCACTGGTTGGGAGATTCCTATGTCAACTGAGACCACCAACAACATGAACGACGCCGCTGTTGCCGACGAATGGGCCCAGGCCCTGGAAGAACAGGCCTCCACCACCGAAACGGTCGCCAACAGCGCGCCCGAGTTCGAGGACAACACCGCGCCCGCCACCCCCGGCGCCGGCCCGATGCAGGACATCCAGATGGTGCTGGACATTCCGGTCCAGCTGTCGGTGGAACTGGGCCGCACGCGCGTGCCGATCAAGTACATCCTGCAGCTCGCGCAGGGCTCCATCGTCGAGCTTGACGCCCTGGCCGGCGAGCCGATGGACGTGCTCATCAACGGCTACCTGATCGCACAGGGCGAGGTGGTGGTGGTGAACGACAAGTTCGGCATCCGCCTGACCGACATCGTCACGCCGTCCGAACGCATGCGCCGGGTGAGCCGGACTTAAGGCCTGGAGGAATCGAGAGCGGGCCTCTCTACACTGGCCCCCTCTTCTTCGTTCAAGGACCGACCCACATGCTGCAAAACTCGATTCCCGTTCTGGTGCTGCTCGCCATCCTGGTGGGCATTGCCTTTGCCTTGAAGTGGGCGCGCCGCCGCCTGCCCGGTGCGGCGGGCCACAACGGCCCGCCGATGCAGTTGCTGTCTTCGCTCTCGCTGGGCCCGCAACAGCGCGTGGTGACGATGCAGATCGGCCAGGGCGACGACCGCGTGTGCCTGGTGCTCGGCGTCTCGCCCGGCAGCGTGAACACGCTGCACCAGATGCCCATGCCGGCGGATCTGCCGAACACGCCCATCGTCACGCCCGCTTCCGGTTTCGCCGCGCGTCTGGCTCAACTCACCCAACCTCAGAAAAATCCCCATGCGTGAAACGGCTCTTCCGCGCCGCGTGCTGTTGGCCACTTTCCTGCTCGTGTGCGCCAGCGGCGCGTGGGCGCAAGGCGCACCCGCCGCATCGGGACCTTCGCTGCCGATCATGATCGGCCAGGGCGCGGGCGGCACCTCGTATTCGGTGCCGATCCAGACCCTGCTGTTCTTCACCGCGCTGTCCTTCCTGCCGGCCGTGCTGCTGCTCATGACGGGCTTCACCCGCATCGTGATCGTGCTCTCGCTGCTGCGCCAGGCCCTGGGCACGCAGTCGGCGCCACCCAACCAGGTGATCGTCGGCCTGTCGCTGTTCCTCACGCTGTTCGTGATGGGCCCGACGCTGGACCGCGTGTACGCCGATGCGTACGAGCCCTATTCCCGCAACGCCATCACCTTCGACCAGGCACTCGAACGCGGCCAGGCGCCGATGCGCGAGTTCATGCTCAAGCAGACGCGCCAGTCCGACTTCGAACTCTTCGCCAAGCTGGCCAAGCTGCCCGCCGACGTGACCGCGCAGACCGCGCCGTTTCGCGTTCTGGTGCCGGCCTTCGTGACCAGCGAACTCAAGACCGCGTTCCAGATCGGCTTCATGATCTTCATTCCGTTCCTGGTGATCGACATGGTGGTCGCCAGCGTGCTGATGTCTCTGGGCATGATGATGCTGTCGCCCGTGCTGGTCGCCCTGCCGTTCAAACTCATGCTGTTTGTGCTGGCCGATGGCTGGAATCTGCTGATCGGTTCGCTGGCCGCATCGTTCGCCACTTAGGAACGCCCACATGGATCCCCAAGCCGCCCTCACGATGGCGCAGAACGCGCTGTTCATGCTGCTCATGGTCGCCGCGCCGGTGCTGGCCACGGTGCTGGCCGTGGGCCTGCTGGTGAGCCTGTTCCAGGCCATCACGCAGATCAACGAAGCCACGCTGGCCTTCGTGCCCAAGCTGATCGCGGCCATCGCGGTGTTCGCCATTGCGGGCCCCTGGATGATGACCACGATGGTCGAGTTCATCCGCAGCACGATCCTCTCGATCCCGAACTACGCGATCTGAACGGGCCGATGCCGACCTTCACCGAAGCCCAGATCATGGCGCTGGTCATGCCGGTGTTCTGGCCGTTCCTGCGCATCCTGGCGGTGTTTTCCAGCGCGCCCATCTTCTCCTCGCGCTCGGTGCCGATGCGCACGCGCGTGGGCCTGGCGATGCTGGTGGCGCTGTGCGCACAGGCCGGCCTGCCAGAGCAGCCCATGGTGGCCCTTACCGACCCGGGCGCTTTCGCCGCGGTGATGCAACAGGTCATCGTGGGCGTGGCCATCGGGCTGGCGGTGCGCATCGTGTTCGCGTCGGTCGAACTCGCGGGGGAACTCATCGGCTTGCAAATGGGCTTGAACTTCGCGGGTTTCTTCGACCCTTCCACCAACGCGCAGTCGAGCACCGTGGGCCGCTTCTTCGGCAACACCACCATGCTGCTGTTCGTGGTGATGGGCGGCCACCTCATGCTGCTGCAGGCCGTCATCGCCAGCTTCAACACCTTTCCCGTGGGCGCGAGCGCCTTCGAGTCGATCAACCGCATGCAGCTGCACGAGCTGGGCGCGGTGGTGTTCCGCTACGGCCTATGGATCTCCCTGCCCATGATCGGCATGCTGATCTTCATCAACATCGTGCTGGGCTTCATCTCGCGCATCGCGCCGCAGATGAACGCTTTCGCCATCGGCTTTCCGCTCACGCTCTCGGCCGGCCTGGTGGGCATTGCGTTCACGCTGCCCATGCTGGACGCGCCGGTGGCCGCGCTCATGAAGCTGGCCACCAACATCTTCACGGGCGGTTGACGCGCTGGCACGCACCAGCTGTCCGACCGGCCTCAAAAATTCCCGTCGCGCGTCGACAACAGAGGGCAACAGCCGCACACACCGGTGCGGTCTCACCCTCTGAACAGGACGCCTCATGAAACTTCGCACCCAGATTCTGTGTCTCGGCCTGGCCGGCGCCGCGCTGGTGTCCGCCGCGGGCGGCATCGGCCTGCTGGCCGTCTCGTCCATGGCGACCAAGGTGGAGGCCTCGGCGCTCTCCAGCCAGGCGCTGCAGGCGGCACTGAGCGCGGACATGATGCACGACGCCCTGCGCGGCGATGCGCAGCGCGCCTTGCTGGGCGTGATGAAGGGCGATGCCGCCACCGTCGCGGCCGCGCGCGCCGACCTGGGCGACCACATCACCACACTCGACGCGGCGCTGAAGAAGATCGCGGAATCCGGCATCGACGCCGAGGCGCGGACGGCGCTGGACGCGGCGCTGCCAGCGGTGCAGCAGTACAAGGCCTCCGCGCAGGCGGTGGTCGGCGGCGCGGCCCGGGATGTGGCCCAGGCCGAAGCCCAGGCGCCCGCGTTGAACAAGGCGTTTGCCGAGCTCGAAGACGCGCTGGAAAAACTCTCCGGCATGATCGAAGAAGATGGCGCGGCCATCTCCGAAGCGGCGGCGGCCAGCGTGAAGCAATCGCTCTGGATCCTCGCGCTCGCCGTGCTCGCGGCCATCGTCGCCCTGGTGCTCGGCGCGTTGTGGGTAGCCCGCCTCATGGCGATTCCCATGGACCAGGCCGTGTCAGCGGCCGGTCACCTGGCCCAGGGCGACCTGACCATGCCGATCCACCTGGTGGGCAACGACGACACGCGCCAGTTGCTGGAGGCCATGCGCACCATGCAGCAACGCATCGGCCAGACCGTGGGCCACGTGCAGGACAACGCCGCGCTCGTCTCCGAAGCCAGCGCGCAGATTGCACAAGGCAACACCGACCTCTCCACCCGCACCGAGCAACAGGCCTCGGCGCTGGAGGAAACGGCCGCGTCGATGGAAGAACTCGGCACCACCGTGCGCCAGACCGCCGACCACGCGGGCAAGGCCAACGAGCTGGCGCGCAACGCGTCTCAGGTGGCGGCCGAGGGCGGTGACGTGGTGGGCAAGGTGGTCGAGACCATGCGGGGCATCAACGACAGCTCGCGCCGCATCGCCGACATCATCGGCGTGATCGACGGCATCGCGTTCCAGACCAACATCCTGGCGCTGAATGCTGCGGTGGAAGCGGCGCGCGCGGGCGAGCAGGGACGCGGCTTCGCGGTCGTGGCCAGCGAGGTGCGCTCACTCGCGCAGCGCAGCGCCGAGGCGGCCAAGCAGATCAAGGGTTTGATCGACGCCAGCGTCGAGCGCGTGGCCAGCGGCACGGTGCTGGCCGACCAGGCCGGCGCGACCATGCAGGGCGTGGTCAGCGCGATCCGCCGCGTGTCGGACCTGGTGAGCGAGATCAGCAGCGCCACCAGCGAACAGAGCGCCGGCGTGGGCCAGGTGGGTGAAGCCATCAGCCAGATGGACAAGGTCACGCAGCAGAACGCCGCGCTGGTGGAAGAAAGCGCGGCGGCCGCCGACAGCCTGAAGCAGCAGGCGGTGCAGATGGTGCAGGCGGTTTCGGTGTTCAAGGTCCACCGCGAACCGCGCCTGGGGATGTCGCTGGCGGGTTGATCGGCGCACGGGCCCGCGCCGTCTTCAGCGTTCGGGCTTGAGTTTGGCCTCTTCCACAAGGCGCCGGGACGAATTCACATCGGCCGCCAGTTGCGTGGCGAAGGCCGCTGGGTCCAGCAACTCGGGCACCATGCTCACACGCGCCATGAACGCTTGCAGGCGCTGCGAGGCCGCGACCTTCGCCACCTGGGTATAGAGCGCGCTCACGCGGTCCTTGGGCGTGCCCGCGGGCGCGAAGAAGCCGTACCAGACGCCCGCTTCGAAATCCTTCTGGCCCGTTGCCTCGGCCAATGTCGGCACATCGGGGAAGCCGGCCAGGCGCTTCTTCGAACCCACCGCCAGCATGCGCAACTTCCCGGCCTTCACATGGGACTCCGCCGCCGTCACCGACACGATGCTGACCAGCACGTTGCCGGCCATCACGTCCACCAGCGCCTGCCCGGTGGCGCGGTAGCGCACGTCCTGCAACTGGGTGCCCATGGCCTGGTTCAGCTTCTCGCCATAGATCTGACCCGGCGAGCCCACGCCCGCTGACGCATAGTTGGCCTTGCCCGGGTTTTTCTTGACGTAGTCCTTGAGCTGCTCGACGTTCTGAATCGGCCACTGGGGCGCGGTCACCAACGCCAGCGGGACCGAACCCACACGCGCCACCGGGATGAATGAGGTCAGTGGGTCGTAGGGTGGCTTGTCGAGCGAGAACGGCGAGGTGGCGAACGGTGGATTGGCCGTGAACAGCAAGGTGTGGCCATCGGCCTTGGCGCGCGCCGCGTACTGCGTGCCGATCACACCGGCCGCGCCTTCGCGGTTCTCGATCACGAAAGGCACGCCCACCTGGGTCTGCAGTTCGTCGGCGAACTCACGGCCCAGCAGATCGAGGCCGTTGCCGGGTGAATAGGGCACGACGACCATGACGCGGTCGTTGGGAAATTTGTCGGTCTGCGCGATGACCGACGTGCTCAACGCGAGCGCCAGGGCCGCGGCGGCCCAGTGTCGGAAGGTCTGGTGGCTCATGGTGGATGTCTCCTGTCTTGTGTGTGTGGGTGTCGTTCAAGCCTGCACCGGCTTGCGAGACGGTTTCTCGAACGGCTCGGGTGTGAGCACACCCTGTTGAATCTGCTCGCGCAGTGCGTATTTCTGGATCTTTCCCGAGCTCGTCGTCGGGAACACATCCACGCAGTACCAGCGCACGGGCAACTTGTAGGCTGCAAGCCGCGCGCGGCAGTGGTCGTACAGGTCCAGCGCGGTGGGGCGTTCGACCTCGGGGTGGAGATGGACCACGGCCGCGACCACCTCGCCCCACTGGGCGTCGGGCTCCCCGACGATCTGCACGTCCTCCACCGCGGCATGTTGCCGCAGCACGTCTTCGATTTCCATCGGGTAGATGTTCTCGCCACCGCGGATGATGCAATCCTTCAGGCGGCCGGTGATGCTCAGATAGCCCGCGTCGTCCATCACGGCCACATCGCCGGTGCGCAGCCAGCCGTCGGCGGTCACGGCGTCTTCGGCACCCGGCGGCAGCGAGAAGTAGCCGTGCATGACCTGGTAGCCGCGCACCCAAATTTCGCCCGGTTCGTGCAGCGGCCGGATGGCACCGGTGACCGGGTCCGCGATCTTGAGTTCGGCACGCAGCGCGGGTCGGCCAATGCTGGTGGTCTGGCGTTCCAGCGAGTCGTCGGGCGAGGTCTGGCAGATCACGCCGTTGGCCTCGGTCTGGCCGTAGGTGATGGTGAAGCGGCTGCCCAGTTCGTCCTGTGCGCGGCGCACCAGCCAGTCGGGCACCAGCGAGCCCCCACTCATCAGCGTGCGCAGGCTGCTCAGGTTGCAGCTCGCGCGGTCGGGGTGGTCAAGCATGCGCATGACCATGGTCGGCACGCCGTGGATGTGGTTGACGCGTTCGGTCTCCACGATGCGCAACATGTCACCTGCGTCGAACTGCGGTTGCAGCACGAAGGTACCCTGCGACGTGAGCGCGCCGAGGTGGCTGCCCGCGCTACCGCCCACATGGAACAGCGGCATCGCCGTGGCCCACACGCCGCCCTCGGGAAAGGTCGCGCGCTGCGCCGCGAAGCGCGATGCGTTGACGAGGCCCCGGTGGTGCAGCCGCGCGCCCTTGGGCTTGCCGGTGGTGCCAGAGGTGAACTGGATCTGCGCCACGTCGGTGGGCGATACATGGGGCAACGACATGCCCGGCTGGCCTTGCGCGGTGAAAGCGTCCCAGCGCGCGAGGTCGAAGCATTCGCGCATCGCCGGCAGGCGGCCGCGCAGTTCCTGCACCACTTGCGCCATGGCCACGCCCCGGTGCTCGCGCGCATGGAACAGGCCCACGGCGCCCGAGGTGGACAGCACGTGGTGCACCTCTTCTCCCAGGTAGGCCGGGTTCACCGTGACCAGCACGAGGCCAGCCATGGCCGCGCCGTGTTGCAACAGCACCCATTCGGCACAGTTCGGCGCCCACACCGCGACCTTCTCGCCCTGGTGGAAGTGGCACAGCAGCGCGCGCGCGGCGCGTTCGGCGGCGACGAGCAGTTCGGCATAGGTCCAGCGCCGGGTGGACTGCGGCGGCAGGGGCGCTTCCACGAACCCGATGCGGTCGGGCACGTCGCGCGCCAGTTGCCGCAACAGGTCGCCGATGGTGATGTCGACCAGGGGCTGGTCGAAATTGCCCGGCCAGTGGGAGTGGGTCAGACGCGTGTCAGTCGGCATACGTATACGGATGGGGAATGGGTCGGAGATCGCAAGCGACTTGGGAACTTCGGCGGGTGGTCTTGAACACTCGGTTCCTTGCAATCGATCAACGCGCGATCTTCATGGCCTGGCGCGCGCTCTCCTGGTCCTGCGCCAGCGACCGCTGGAAGTCCTTCGGCGCCTGGATGCCGGGCAGGATGCCCTGCCCTTTGAGCGACTGCTGCACCGCGTCGCTGCGCAAGGCGGTGGCGATGCCGTCGTACAGCCGGTCCACCGTGGCTTGCGGCATGCCTGCCGGCCCGAGAAAGCCGTACCAGACACTGGCGTTGAAGTCCTTGTCGCCGGTGAGCTCGGCCAGCGTGGGCACGTTGGGCATCAGGTCGACGCGCACACCCGAGCCCACGGCCAGGGCACGCAGCTTGCCCGATTCGACCAGCGTGGTCACCGCCGGCAACGAAGCGAAGGCCGAAAGGATGTGCCCACCCGCCACGTCCACCAGCGACTGCGGCGTGGACTTGTACAGCACCTCGTCCATGTTCACGCCCTTGGTCGTCTTCAGGCGCTCCATGGCCAGGTAGCCCGCTGAGCCGACGCCCGGAGACGCGTACTGCGCCTTGGCGGGGTTGGCCTTGACGAAGGTGATGAACTGGTCGAAGGTTTTGATCTCGCTCTGCGACGACACCACCAGCACCATGGGCACCGAGCCGACCTTGGCGATCGGCGTGAAGTCCTTCACCGCGTCGTACAGCGGCGGGCTCTGCGTGAGCGGAAAGGTCACGAAGGGCGGGTTGGCGTTGAGCATGAGCACCGCACCATCGGGTTTGGCGCGCGCCACGCTGGCCGAGCCGATCGCCCCGTTGGCACCGACCCGGTTGTCCACCACCACCGGCACCTTCAGCGTGGTTTGCAGTGCGGGCGAGAAGCTGCGCGCCACGGCATCCACGCCGGTGCCCGCCGCGTGCGGCACGACCAGCATCACTTCGCCGGGCTGGGCGTGAACGGCGAGCGGTGTCGCCAGCGTGAGTGACAGGCCGACGATGCTGGCCAGCTGGATGAGTTTCATGGTTTGTCTCCTGGGTTTCTCTTGCGGTGTTGTCACGCGGGCAGGAACACTGCCAGCGGTTGCACGTCGTGCGGATCCGGATCCAGCCCCAGGGGCAAGTACCAGGCGCGCTCGAACGCGATGCGTTGCTCGCTGGCATGCAGCACGGCGCGCTCGACCTCGCGCTGCACCGCCGACACGGCAGCACTCAGGTCGGCCGTGGCCTGCCGCACCGCGGCGGTGGATGGGCCGGCGCGCTCCAGCATCTGTTGTGCCGCGTCCATCGCCGCCGCCAACGCCGGCGCGGAGGACACGGGCAGCGCCGCGTGCACATCCCGCGCCATAGCCAGGTAGTGCGAGAGCTCAAAGCGGTCGCGCTGGTGGAGGTGCGGCAAACGCTCGATCACGAAGGCAAGGTAGTCGGTGGTCAGCCGCAGCTGGTCGTGCGCCTGCGCGTGTTCCTTGCCCACCACTGGCGCGACCACGTCGTTCAGCGCCCGGATCGCGGACCGCAGGCCCACATCGGTATGGTCCATCAGAGCACCTCCTTCAACAGTTCGGCGAGTTCGTGGGCGCCCACCGGCGCAATGGCCTTGAGCCGCGCCAGCAGAATGTCCTGGTGCGACTTGCCGAGCTTGGCGACCCGATACATCGTTGCCATCGTGGTGGTGATCACCTGGAAGCAGTTGAGCACCTGGTACCAGCGCAGACGCTCCATGTCGACCGTCAGGCCCGAGGCTTCCTGGTAGCGCTGGTAGAAGCTCGCCATCGGAATCAGGCCGCAAACCAGGTAGGTCTTGCCGTCTTCCGCGAGGTGGCCTTTTTCGCGCTGCGTCATCCAGGCCAGGTCGCGGTGCCGGTCGCCGAGGTGGCCGCGCTCCCAGTCGAGCCAGGCGGTGATGCGGCCCTCGGCTTCGTCGAACAGAAAGTTGCCGCTGCGGTAGTCGCCATGCACCACGCTCACACGATCCAGCGTGGGCAGGTTGCGTTGCAGCCAGTTGGCCGCCACGTCCATCAGCGGGAAGTCTTCGCCGCGGTCTTCTTCCCAGACACGGCGCGCGCGGTTCAGTTGCCACTGCGCGCAGTCGGTGTTGCCCGTGGGCGGAACGTCCATGCTGGTGAAGCGCATGCGCCCCACGTCGGCGGTGTGGATGGTCGCCAGGTGTTGCAGAAACTGCGGCGCGAGTTGCTCGCGCAGCTGCGGGCCGAAGTTGGTGCCCAGGCCCACCACCTGGCCGGCACTGCCGTTGCGCGGTTTGGCCACGCCGGGCACGAAGGTGTAGACGATGGCGGGTTCGGGAAACCAGCGCGACTCGCGGTCGAGCCAGAACACCTTGGGCACCGGCAGCACGTCTTCGAAGGCGTCGAGCAGTTCCACTTCGCGCACTCGGCTGGTGGTGTTGGACGCTTCGGAGGGGTCCATGCGCACGACCAGCTTGTCGCGACTGGGGCCACGCCCGGGTGCGTTCCAGCTCAGGTCGAACGCGATCTGCACCTTGGATGCGCCACCGGTCAGCCAGCGCGGGTGGTGCACCTCGAACGCGCCCTCGATGTATTCAGAAAGCATGGCGTTGAGCCAGCCGACCATCTCGTCGAGCGAGACCTGTCGGTATGCAGGGCCGGCGCGCCGCTGCATCTTTCGGGTCAGCAGTTCATCGGTTTCGCGCTCGGTCGGAAACTGCTCACGCAGGCCCTGGATGAACGCCTCGGTGGGTTGGTCGCGCAAGTCCACGCTGCTCATGATTCGTTGCGCGCCAGGCGTTGCGCGAGGTAGTTGAGACCGAACAACTTGCCGTGTCCGCCATGGCCCACCTGGCCGGCGTACTGGTAACGCATCAGGGAGACGAAGGCGGCGATGGACGGGTTGATCGAACCCATGGGCCGCGTGCCGATGGCCGAGCCGAAGAACTCGTGGCGCCGGCCGCGCGCGTCGGTGGCCACGATGTGGTCGCTGATCGCCAGCATGTCGACCGTGACGGCTTCCACCGTGGCCTCCACCACGGGTGTGACCGCGCCGTGCTCCACGATGAAACCGGAGTTGACCTTGTCGTAGCGCACATGGCCATCGGGCGACACGTCCAGCATGGTGGTCAGCCACATCGACATGGCTTCGCCACAGTTGACCGAGATGTAGCAGGTGGCGCGGTCCGGCGTTTCGTTGCGCGGTCCCCAGCTGCGGTCCATGCCTTCATAACAATTCACCGCGTACTGCTCGCCCCGCACGGTGAGCGTGCCGGTGATCTGGCCTTTCAGATCGAAGTGGCCGTTCGACCAGGCATCGCCCAGACGCGGGTCGGTGTGCGCCGACTTCTTTGCGGCTCCGGGGTTTTCTTTCGGGTCGGTCGGGTCGTAGGGGTGGTGCAGGCCGCGCAGCTGCAGATCGAAACTGCAAGCGCCAAGTTTGTGTTCGTACTGGAAGCGCCAGTCGGTGAGCGACTTCGCCTGCACCGACAAGCCATTGGCCAGCGAAAAATCGGCATACGACGTCGGGCACGGCAGGTGGATCTGCGGGTCGCAGAAGTCCACCTCGTGCGGACGGCGGCGCACGCCACGCGCGATCACCACGGACGACATGGCCACGCCCAGGTTGGGGCGCGCCAGCACATACAACGTGCCGTGCAGCGCCGCTTCGGGCACATTGAAGGCGACGTAGGTGGTCTCGGTCCAGATGCGGTCGTTCGGATCGCGCGGATGGAAGTCGGTATCGGAGGCTTGGATCATCGTTTCACTTTCGCCACGCCACTGCGTGGTCGCTTTGCAACAAGAAGAGCTTTAATTTGGGTCACCCATTGAATTCTGCGACAAAAAAACCTGCGCGTCAACGGCACGTCATGGCCACTGGCGCAGCAGGTGTTTTCCCAGGTGTATCGGTAGGTGCACCCCACCGTGTGGCTACTTGCGCTGGCGCACGGCCACTTCATCCAGATAGATCTTCTGCAGCTTCAGCAGGTGATCGCGCATGAGATCGGCCGCCGCCTCGCCATCGCGCCGGCGCAGCACCTTGAGCAGCTCGCGGCGAAACGGCATCACCGTGATGTTGGACGTGCGCAGGAAGTCTTCCACGAACTGCGACGTGATGGCCATCACCGCGTCTGTGACGATCTCCAGCAACGGGTTCTGCGTCATGCGCGCGAGGATGCGGTAGAACTCCAGGTTGATGCCGGTGCGGCGCGGGGCATCGCCTGCCTTCGCGGCCGCCTCGGCCTGCGCCACATTCGCCTCGAGTTCCTGCAGTTCCTCTTCACTGCCGCGCTCACACGCCAGGCGAACCACTTCCACGCCGATCAGCAAGCGCGTTTCGGTCAGGTGGGCCGGCTGGATGGTGCCCAGCGAATACAGGTCGATCATGCCGGCGCGCACCGCATCGCCACCACCTCCGCGGATGAACGCGCCGCCGGTGGCGCCCTTCTTCACTTCCAGCAAACCCCCATCGGCCAACGAACGGATGGCCTGGCGCACCGTGTTGCGGCTGACCGCGAACTGCTCGGCCAGCTCGCGTTCGGTGGGCAGGCGGTCGCCCGTCTTGAGCTTGTGCGAGGCCAGGAGCTTGCGAATCTGTGCCTGGATCGCTTCCGCCGGGCGGGTGCTGTTGACAGGCTTGAACGCGACCCGGCGCGACTTGCGGGCCGGAGGGGTTTTGCTGGGTTCGCTGGAAGACGCCATGGAGGAGGAGAAGGTGCGATGAATGGAACAGCGGGACGCCGCTGCACAGGCCATCAGTATCATGTCATATGGTCATCCATTTCCATCTTCGAGCCGATGCAAGCCGCTTGCGTTGTGCCATGACAGCATGAGCGCCAGCCCTCCTCCCGCCCCCAGCGCCAGCGCCAGATCGCTGCTGCTCACACTGCTCGGCGAATACGTCTACCCCTCCAACGAACCGGTCTGGACCCAGTCACTGCTGCAGGCTTTCGCGTTGGTCGATATCGCGGAGAAGGCCGCGCGGCAGGCCTTGGCGCGGGCCAGTGCCGCGGGCTGGATCGAGGGTGGCAAAGAGGGCCGGCAGGCCTGGTGGTCGCTCTCCGCGGGCGGCAAGCAGCTCATCGGCGATGGATCGCGCCGCGTGCTCGGGCTGTTCCAAAACGCCGAGGAATGGAACGGTGGCTGGTTGCTGCTGCACGTCACCCTGCCCGAAGCGCGCCGCGCCGACCGCTTGCGCCTGTACCGCCTGCTGCACTGGATGGGCTTTGGCTCACCAACGCCGGGCCTGTGGATCTGCCCACACCAGGACCGCGCCGCCGCCGTCGCCAGGCGGCTGCAGGAACTGGAGCTGGAAGACGACACGCTGGCCTTCCAGGCGCGCTCGCTCGACATCGGCATTCCACAGGAGGCACTGGTGCAGAAGGCCTGGGACGTGTCCGCGCTGGCTGCGCACTATCTCGAACTCGAATCGCGCTTCGGATCGCTGCGCCCGCGCAGCGCCGAGAGCCACTTTCAGGCGCACGCGCAACTGGTGAACGCCATCCAGCGCTTGCCCGCAGTCGACCCCGGGCTCCCTCGTGCGTTGCTGCCCCCCGATTGGGTCGGCACACGCGTGACGACGCGCCTCAATGAACTGCGCCAGCGCTGGCGCGAGCCGGCACATGCGTTCTGGAAAGACCTGGGCGTGATCGCCCAGGGAAAGTGAACGGGTCCCCGTGCTGCGTCAAGCGGTCTGCAGCAAGACCGATTTCACGTTGAGGTACTGGTCCAGGTGGTCGACGCCTGACTCGCGGCCATAACCACTCATCTTGTAGCCGCCAAACGGGACTGCGGGATCCATGGGCAAGTAACAGTTCACCCACACGGTGCCCGCCTTGAGCGCACCCACCATGCGGTGGGCACGCGCGACGTCCCGAGTCCACACGCCGCTGCCCAGACCGTACGGCGTGTCGTTGGCGCGGCGAACGACCTCGTCTTCCGTGTCAAAGGGCATCGCGCTGATGACGGGTCCGAAGATTTCCTCGCGGGCTATCTCCATCTGGTCATCCACACCACTGAACACCGTGGGCGGCACGTAGTAGCCCTGCGCGAGGTCGGCGTCCATCGCTCGGCCGCCGCCTGTGAGAGCAGTCGCTCCCCCACGCTTTCCGCTGTCCATGAAGCCCACCACGCGATCCAGTTGCGCCGCGTTGGCCAACGGGCCAAGCTGGGTAGACGGATCCAGTGGCGAACCCAATCGCATCTGCCGGCCCAGCTCCGCCACACGGTAAACAAACTCGTCATGAATACTGCGCTCGACAAACAGCCTGGAGCCTGCAATGCAAAGCTGCCCGCTGTTGGTGAACACAGCGCCCGCTGCGCCCGCGACCGCGGCGTCCAGGTCCGCGTCGGCAAACACAATGTCAGGTGACTTGCCACCCAGTTCGAGAGACAGGCGCTTCACCGTCCCCGCCGATGCACGGATGATGGCCTGGCCCGTCGCGGTGGAACCCGTGAAGGCCACTTTGTCCACACCGGGGTGTGCAACCAGAGCAGCCCCCGCAGCCGCCAGTCCTGTGACCACGTTCACCACGCCAGGCGGCACACCGGCTTCCTGTATCAGTTCGGCCAGTCGCAGGATGGACAGGCACGCTTGCTCGGCGGGTTTCAGCACCACCGTGCAACCGGCGGCCAAGGCCGGTGCGATCTTCCACACGGCCTGGCTCAGGGGACTGTTCCAGGGCGTGATGGCTGCGACCACGCCAATGGGCTCCTTGACCGTGTACGAAAACACCGTGCCCGGAATGGAATTTTCGATGGTCTGACCGTGGATGGTGGTGGCCAGCCCGGCATAGAAACGAACCAGCCCCAGGACGCGGCGTTTGCCGGCCAGACTGCGCGTGATCGGGTTGCCCATGTCCAGGGTTTCGATCATGGCCAGTTCGTCGTAGTGCTGCTCGATCAGATCGGCCAGGCGCAACAACAGCATTTGGCGGTCGGACGGCTTGAACTTGCGCCATGGTCCCTCCAGCGCGGCTCGCGCGGCCTTCACCGCCAGATCCACGTCTTGCGCATCGCCTTGCGCCACGTGCGCAATCACTTGCGCGTTGGCGGGGTTATCGGTCGCGAAGGTCAGACCCGACAAGGCCTCCGTCCACTGCCCATTGATATACAGTTTTTTGGCCGCGTTCGAGCGCAGGTACGGCGGCCCATCAGCAGCCATCGGTTCAGTGGCGAGCAACATGGTTTCTCCTCAAAAATGGAATGGGTTCGCTGTGGGGCCTAGCGGCCCATCAGCCAGGCCGCCGGCACCATGACCAGCGGGGGAAACAGGGTCAGCAGCAACAACACCAGGCACTGCGCCACCAGGAAGGGCCAGACCCCCGCGATGATGCGTTCCATCTTGATCCTGGCCACGCCACAGACCACGTTGAGCACGGCGCCCACCGGCGGCGTTATCAGTCCGATGGCGTTGTTCATGATGAACAGCACGCCAAAGTACACGGGGTCAATTCCGGCCGCTTTGACCACCGGCATCAAGATGGGCGTGAGGATCAGGATGGCGGGCGTCATGTCGAGTGCCGTTCCCACCACCACGACCAACACCTGAATCGCCAACATCAACAGAATCTTGTTCTGCAGCAACGGTTCCAGCAAATCGGTGAGCTGGGCAGGGATGTCTGCAATGGTGATCATCCATGCCGAGAGCAAGGATGCCGCGGCCAGGAACATCACCACCGCCGTGGTCTGCCCTGCGGCGGCCAGCACATCGTAGAGCTGGCGCCAATGCAACTCGCGGTAGATGAACATGGTCACGAACAAGGCGTAGACCGCGCAAACGACGCCGGCTTCGGTGGGCGTGAACACCCCGAACTTCAAACCAAAAATGATGATCGCAGGCAACGCAAGCGCCCAGGCGCCGTCTGCGATCGCTTTCGCCAGTTCGCCTTTGGTGGCACGAGGCATCGGCTGCACTTTGTCCTTGCGCACTTGCAGCCACCATGTCACGGCCAATGCGACACCGAGCATCAAACCCGGGATCAGACCCGCAATGAACAACTTCGAAATGGACACGCCAGCGGCAACACCAAAGATGATGAAGCCGATGGAGGGCGGAATGACGGGCGCAATGATCCCGCCCGCAGCGATGAGCCCTGCCGACTTGCCTGGATCGTGACCCGCTCGAACCATCATGGGATACAGCACGGCGGTCAGCGCCGCCGCGTCTGCCACCGCAGATCCCGAGAGAGCCGCCATGATGCATGCCGCCACGATGACGACATAACCCAGGCCACCGGGCAGATGCCCCACCATCGCAATGCCGATGTTGACGATGCGGCGAGACAAACCGCCCTTGTTCATCACCTCACCCGCCAGCAGAAAGAACGGCACGGCCAGCAGGGAGAAGCTGTCGGCGCCGTTGATGAGGTTCTGCGCGACGATTTGCGTTTCAAAGTTATCCAGATGCCACATCAGTGCAATGCCGGACAGCAGCAATGCAAAGGCGATCGGCATGCCGATGGCCATGCACCCCAACAACGAAAACACAAAAACCCCAATCGTCATTTCGTCGCCCCCGGCTGAAGCGGCAGCACGTTTTCTTCGGACTCCACCACGTCGATCAACTCGTCTTCCGACGTCTCCCCCTTTGCGAATCGCCAGATCGCGCCCAACAACAACACGCCCGCCGTGAGACAAAACGGCAGACCCGCGGCATACAACACCGACATCGAAAGTCCCGTCGCAGGCGCTTGGGTAGCCAGGTTCACTTCTACCTGGGTCAGCAAACCGACAAGAAACAGCCACACCGCCAACAACATCAGCACATGGCTCACCAGGAAACACGCCTGCTTGCCCCGCAAGGGGAGGCGCGAGACCAGCGAGTCCAGCCCGATATGTGCACGTTGGCGAAGTGCCACGGCGGAGCCTATGAAGACCAGCCACACAAACAACCAGCGCGACAGCTCTTCGGCAACGGGGATGCCGGTGTTGAACGCATAGCGCAACACCACGTTCGCGAACACCAGAACCACCATGGCGGCCATGCTGAACACGACGACGTGCTTGAGCAGTCGGAAATAGGCTTCTATCCAACGATCCATAGAGACTTTCAAGGGAGAGTTGGCCCGCGCGTAGACGGACCCGTGTGCACCGGTAGCAGCAGCGAAAGGCCTCCGCGGAGGCTCTACCTGGAAGGACTTACGGGCGCGTCTTGCGGATCTTCTCGAGTTCTGCGTTGAACTCGCGCGCCGTGGCTTCACCGACCGACTGTGAATATTTTTCAACCACGACCTTCAGCCGGTCACGCATGCGCGCCTTTTCACCCGCACCCATCTCGGTCACCGCGACACCGCGCTGCTTCAACTCGCCCAGCAGCTTGGCTTCTTTTTCGCGGTTGAACCGGCGCTGAAAGGCAGTCGCCTCCGTTGCACTGTCCGTGAAGATTTTTCGTTCTTCGGCGCTCAGTTTGTCCCAGGTAGTTTTGGACACCAGCAGCACAAGGGGGTCGTAGATGTGAGCGGTCAGCGTCAGATTTTTCTGCACTTCGTTGAACTTGCCGGAATCGAAGGTGGCCAAGGTGGTCTCCATGCCGTCGATGGCGCCTTGTTCGAGTGCGGTGTAAACCTCATTGAAAGGCATCGGCACGGGGTTGGCACCCAGACGCGCAAAAGTGTCGATCAGTGTGGGCGTTTGCGTGACGCGGATCTTGATGCCGTCGACATCTTCCCACTTCGACACCACGCGCTTGTTGTTGGCAATGTGCTTGAAGCCGTGCTCCATATGCGCCAACGCCACCAGCTTGTGCGCCTCCAGACTCTCCCGTACCTTGCGGCCGAAAGGCCCGTCCAGCAGGGCGTCGGCCTCCCTCGCATCATGCAGAACGCCCGGGAGCACAAACAGGTTGTACTCCTTGGCCAGGCTGGTGAGCAACCCGCTGGTCACGATGGTGGCGTCGATCGTTCCCCCTTGAAGCGAACCAATCACCTGCACGTCGTTTCCCAGCACGGCGCCGGGATAGACGCGCGCCTTGATCTTTCCTGCGGACTTGTCGCCCACAAGATCGCCGAATTTCTGCGCACCGACGGTCAGTGGGTGGTCGGCCGCCGTGCTGACAGCGATGCGCAGCGTGCGTGGTGTCTGAGCGGCGGCAGACCCGAGCGCGAACGCCAAACCGATGGTCATGACGGCGGCAAACGCGTGCTTTGGCGTGAATTTCATGTTGTCTCCTTGTTGAGCCCAACGACATGGGCTCGATGTGCACGATTGAATTTTTGGGTGACCCATTTATTGGATCACCCTATAATAATCACACGCTTTGTGCTCGTCAAGCACCGTCGGGGCGCACGACTGCCAATGGTCGAGGCCGCGCACCAACTGGACACGAGGCGGCATCTTTCCCGCGAATCAATGAACGAATTTCTTGATTCATACAGGCAACTGGCTGGCATCAAGCCGCCCTACTGGAGACACGAATGAAACCGACCAATCGCACATGGCTCATCACGGGCTGCGACAAAGGCATGGGTTATGAGATCGCGCAGATGGCACTGAACCAGGGAGACAACGTGGCTGTGACGGTGCTGAACAGCAACGGCCACAGTCCTCTCACCGAACTCTTTCCAGACACTTGCCGCTCATACCATCTCAATGTCACGGAACACGAAGCGGCGGCGGAAACCATACGGCGGGCCGAGGCCGATTTCAGCGGCATCGACGTGTTGGTCAACAACGCGGGCTACGGTCTGGTGGGCGCGGCGGAGGAAACCTCGCCCGACGAATATCGGCGGCTTTTCGACGTCAATTTTTTTGGCCTGGTGGAGTGCACGCGAGCGGCCCTGCCTGGCATGAGAAAGCGGCGCAAAGGCCACATCATCAATTTTTCATCGCTCGTGGGTTTTATCGGTTTCTCCGGCATGGCCATGTACAGCGCCAGCAAATTTGCCGTCGAAGGCTTTTCCGAGTCGCTGGCAAAAGAGGTGGCACACCTCGGAATCCATGTCACGCTGATTGAACCTGGCGGCTTCCGCAGTGATTTTGCGGGCGGATCTCTCGCCACATCGTCCCTGTTGATCAGCGACTACGAGGCGAGCGCTGGCCTGACCCGAAATGCGATGAAATCCCGCCACGGCACACAGCCGGGCGACCCCGCCAGATTGGCATTGGCCCTGTTTGAGATCAGTCGCCTGGAGTCCCCTCCGCTGCGCCTGCCATTGGGGCCGGACGCATGGCAGCAGGTGTCGGACAAGGCGGGCGCAGTGGCCGCCGAGGTCCAACGCTGGAAAGACATTTCCTTCTCAACCTCGTTCCAGTAAACGTGCGTGAACATCCCTTTTGCTGAACATCTGGGTATCGAATTCGGCACGGCAGCCGAAGGCGTCAGCCGCTGCGAACTGCGGCTTCAGCCCGCCCACATGAACTCGGTCGGCGTAGCCCATGGTGGCGTTCCCTTCACGTTGGCCGATACGGGCATGGGCGCCGCGCTCAAGACGCTGCTGGCGCCGGGCGAACACTGCGCGACGATCGAACTGAAGATCAACTACCACCGGCCGGGTGCCGGCGAGACGCTGACCTGTGACAGCCAGGTCGTGCACAAGGGGCGCACGATCGCGACGGTCGAGAGCCGGGTGAGCGCCGACGGCAAGCTGATCGCTTCGTGCCTGGGAACCTTCGCCATCACGGCCGGCGTGCCTCGGTGATCCGCGAACGCCGTCGGCGCGACTCCTAGTCGCCCAACCAGTTCGCCTTGAGCTCCGCCTTCGCGATCTTGCCCGTTGCATTGGTGGGTAGCGGTTCGCGGCGCAGCCACCAGCGGCTGGGCACCTGGAATTTTCCAAGGTGCGACTGCGCATGCGCGGCCAATGCCTCGCTGGTGACGGCCTGGCCTTCACGCAACACCACCACGGCGGCGACCTCTTCGCCCAGGTCCGCGTGCGGCAACGGCAGCACCGCCACTTCCTGAACGGCGGGATGGGTCTGCAGGCATTGCTCCACGTGCGCGCAGGCGATGTTTTCACCCGCGCGGATCACGATGTCTTTCGAACGTCCACTGAGGAACAGATAGCCGTTTTCATAGCGACCCAGGTCGCCCGTGCGCACCCAGCCTTCGCTGTCGGTCGCCGCCTCCGCCTCGCCCCACACGCCCAAGGTGACCGTGGGGGTGCGCGCCTGGATGTCCCCCACGCCCTGTGCATCCGCGTTCACGATGCGCAACTCGACCACGGGCAAGGGCTTGCCCACACAACCCGGGCGCTCGCGCAGATCGTCCGCGCTGCCGGCCGCGAGAATGCCGCCGGCCTCCGTGCAGCCGTACAGGCTGCCCACGCTTTTCTTCACACCGGGGAACACCTGCGGGATGCGCGCGCGCAGCTCGGGAGAAATGGCCGATCCGCCCATGGGGATGGACCGCAGACTGGAGACATCGTGTCGTCCAATGTCCGGATGCTCGAGAACCCGCGAGACCATCGTGGGGATGCTGCCCCACACGCGCACGCGCTCCTGCTCGATCAGGCGCAACACCGCCGCCGCATCGAAGCGGCCTTCCAACAGCACCAGCTTGCCGCCGGTGAGCAAGGTCGAGATGCTGACCTGCACCCCGGCCAGGTGGAACAGCGGCACCGTGAGCAGGCTCACCGTGCCGGGTGCGTCGGGCGCCATCTCGCTCGGCAGCCGCCCGGTGAGCACCAGCAGGTTCTGCAGGTTGGCCACCACGCCGCCTTGCGACATCAGTGCGCCCTTGGCGCGGCCCGTCGTGCCGGACGTGAACATGATGATGGCCAGCGCGTCTTCGGACACGTCGGGCGGCGGTGGCAGGGCGTGGCGCTCGCCGCCATCGACCCATTGGCGCACCGTGGCCATGTCGATCACGTTGGGCTCTTGCCGCAGCCCGCGCTTGGCCAGCCAGTCGGCCAGCACCCAGGACGGCTCCACGTCGGCGATCGCCTCGCTGGTTTCCTGAGCGCTCCACCAGGCGTTGCACAGCACCGCCACCGCACCGAGCGATTGAACGGCCCAGAACGCCGCCAGCCATTCGATGCTGTTGTAAGCCAGCAGCACGACGCGGTCGCCCGTGCGCACACCACGCGCCTGCAGTTGCACCACCACGCGCGCGACCGCGGCCTCGAAGGCCCCGAAACTCAGACGGCGTTCGCCTTCGACGACGAAGGTGCGGCCGCCCTGCCAGCGGCGCGCATCGCGCAGCAGCGCGCCGACCGAGCGTGGCCGGTGTGTGTAGATGCGGCACGCATGGCCCTGCACCCGACCAGCTTCGACCTCACGGCCCCACAGGGGCGCTTCTACCACGGGGTTCATACCTGTTCTCCGTTCGCGGCGGCAGTGAGGCGCCGCACCTCGTCCGCGCTGAAGCCGAAGTCGGTCAGCACCTGCTCGGTGTGCTCGCCCGTCTGTGGCGCGCGCGGCGCTTCCTTGCGCGGCTGGAAATCGAAGCGCACGGGCGCGTCCACCGACATGTGGCCCTCGACCTCGGTCCACGCGCCGATCGCCTTGGCCTGCTCGTCCTCGAGCACTTCTTCCGGCACCTGGATCGGTGCCCACCAGACCTCGTGCTTGTCCAACTGCTCGGCCCAGTAGGCCAGCGGCTGGCTGTTGAAGGCCTGGTCGAACAGCGCGATCAGTTCGGCGGCGTGCGTGCCGATGCCGCGCCCGTCCTTGAAGCGTTCGTCGTCGACCAGGTCTTCGCGGCCGATGGCGCGCAGCACGGTCGGCAGATGGCGCCTCGCCTCGACGCCCACCAGGAAGAACCAGCGATCGTCGGCCGTTCGGTAGGAGTTGTACATCGGCGTGCGCGACTGCTCGCGCGGCTTGGGCGGTTTGGGGTTGCCGCCCAAGGCCTTCTGCCCCAGCTCGCCGCCCAGCGCCCACATGCCGGTGCGCATGAGCGAGGCTTCCACGAAGCGGCCCTCTCCGGTCTGGTGGCGTTCCATGAGCGCGGCGAGGATGCCGGTGGCCGCCGTCATGGCAGTGAAGGCATCGCCAATGCCTTGCAGCAAGGCGGGGGGCGGCGTGCCGGCGGTGGTGATCTCGTGCGCCACGCCAGTGCGGCCATAGAACGCGGCGATGTCGTAGCCCGGCCGGTCCTGGTCGGGCCCGCCCCAACCATAGGCGCTCACCGTGCAATACACCAGGCGCGGATAGCGCGCGCGGATCTCGGCGGCGCCCAGGCCCAGGCGCTGCAGCGCATCGGGCCGCAGGTTGGTCAGCAGCACGTCGGCATTCGCCAGCAACTGCCCCAGCGCGGCCAGACCTTCACCGGTCTTCACGTCGAGCACGAGCGAACGTTTGCCGCGGTTGGCCAGCGTGAAAGCCGCGTTCGGCGTGCCGGCGCGCGCACCCATCTTGGCAAAGATGGTGCGCATGGGCTCGCCGCCCGGCGGCTCCACCTTGATGACGTCGGCGCCCCAGTCGGCCAGCAGGCCACCAGCGAGCGGGCCCGCCATCCAGTGGGCGAACTCGATCACGCGCACGCCTTTCAACGGCTGCGCGGGGCGATCGGAAAGAGGTGCGGTGGGGTTTTGTGTGTCCATTTTCAAATGCTACATTTAATTGACGCAACGGTCAAACGTTGTATCATGCCGGGACACATTTCAGGAGATACGCTTATGGACGACGCTGTGATCGTCGAGAAAGAAGGACCTGTGGCGAGGCTGGTGATGAACCGCCCCGACAAACACAACGCATTGCGTTTCGACGACCTGGACCGCATGGTCGAGGCGCTGCACGAAGCCGAGGAAGACGACCAGGTGCGCGTCATCGTGCTCAAGGGCAACGGCGCTTCGTTCTGCGCCGGGCACGACTACAACGACGCGCTGAAGTCCTACGGCCTCGAACCCGCCGCCGACGGCAAGAAGCCGCGCCGGCCCAGCCAGCGCACGCGCCTTCTGCGCGACCGCAAGCTGGGCATGAACTACATGGCGTTCCAGAACTCGATGAAACCGGTGATCGCGCAGGTGCACGGTCATTGCACGGGCGTGGGCATGTACCTGGTGGAGCTGGTCGACCTGGCCATCTGCGCGCACGACACGCAGTTCAGCCACGCCGAGCAACGGCTGGGCCTGGCGGGCAACACCTGGCACATGAACAGCCAGATCCTGATGTACGGAGCCAAGAAGGCGCGCGAACTCATGCTGCTGGGCAACAGCTTCGACGGTCCGACGGCCGAACGCCTGGGCCTGGTCAACCTGTCGGTGCCTGGCGCAGAGCTCGATGCCGCGGTGAACGACTGGGCGCTGCGCATCGCCAAGCACCCGCGCGACGCGCTGGTCACCGGCAAGGCCATGCACCAGATGGCGTTGGAGAGCCTGGGCGGCGCGGCGCAGTTCACGCGCGGCTTTGTGGGCCACACGCTGGGCACCAACCTGCGCTTCGAAGACGACGAGTTCAACATCCTGCGCACGCGCTCGCAGGACGGCACCACGTCCACCTTCAAGCAGCGAGACCAGCGCTTCGACACCTCCGAGGACAACTGACATGGAACTCAAAGTCACAGAAAGCAGCGTGCAAGACGGCGTGGCGCTGGTGCGCCTGAACCGGCCCGATCGCGGCAACTCGTGGACACACCGCATGAACGCGGAATACCGCTGGCTCATGCAATCGCACGATCAGAACCCTGACGTGCGCGTGATCGTGGTCACGGGCGCGGGCCGCCAGTTCTGCGTTGGCGCCGACTTCCGCGCGCTGGAGCACCACCAGGCGTCGACGAAGGACTACAGCAAGGCCACGGAGGAACTGGAATTCGCCCACCCCGGCAGCGGTGTGCACGAGGAGTTCGAGCACGAGCTGGTGTGGCACTGGGGCCTGAACAAGCCCGTGATCGCGGCAGTCAACGGCGCGTGCGCGGGCATCGCCGTGTCGCTCGCGGCGTTCTGCGATCTGCGCTATGCAGCCGCGGGCGCGAAGTTCACCGCGGCCACGTCCAAGCTCGGTTTGCCGGCCGAATACGGCTTGTCCTGGGTGCTGCCGCGCCTGATCGGCCTGGCGCCTTCCGTGGACATTCTCTTCACGGGGCGCGTCGTGCTGGCCGAGGAAATGCAGTCGCTGGGCTTTCTGCATGGCGTGCTGCCCGCCGACAACTTCGAGGCCGAGGTGTTGGCTCGGGCACGCGCATTCGCCGCGTCGGTGTCCCCTGTCGCGGTCCGTGCGGCCAAGCGGCAGATCTATGCGGAGCAGATGCACTTGCAGCCAGGGCGCGCGGTGGAGGATGCCAAGCGTTTGACCGGCGAACTGCTCAAGCATCCGGACTGCCGGGAGGGCGTGAAGGCCATGCAGGAGAAACGGACGCCGACGTTCCAACCGCTGGCGCAAGCCTGACTCAGCGCGTCAGCAACCCGCGCAACATGCGCTCAGGGCTCGCCAGAAAATCGCGCGTGACGCGAAAGTGCTCCGTGTCCTCATAGGCCACCGGCGCTACACCCTCCGCCGTGCATTGGTAGATGCACGCATCCGGGTAGGCCATGAGCAGCGGTGAGTGGGTGGCGATGACGAACTGCGAACCATCCTTCACCAGGTCGTGGATGCGCGAGAGCACCGCCAACTGGCGCTGCGGCGAGAGCGCGGCTTCCGGTTCGTCCAGGATGTAGAGCCCCTGTCCGCCAAAGCGCTCGTTGAGCAAGGTCAGGAACGACTCGCCGTGCGACTGCTCGTGCAGCGAACGGCCGCCATACGAATGGATCACCGGCGGGCCGAACGACGGCTCCGCATCGAGGTTCTCGATCTCGGTGGCCACGTTGAAGAAACTCTCGGCCCGCAGAAAGTAGCCGGTGCGCGGCCGCTTGAAGCCCTTGGCGAGGCGCAGGTATTCGTGCAACTCCGAGTGCGAACGCCGGGTGCTGAAGTTGAAATTCTTGCTGCCGCCTTCGGCGTTGAAGCCGAGCGAGACGGCGATGGCTTCGAGCAGTGTCGACTTGCCCGAGCCGTTTTCGCCGACGAAGAAGGTGACCTTGGGATGGAAATCCAGCTGGTCGAGCGAGCGCACCGCCGGCAGGCAGAAGGGGTAGCGCTGGAAGTCGTCGATGCGGTCGCGCCGCAGGCTCATGCGCTGCAGGAACTGCGACGACAGCATCAGGCGGCGGACGTGCGCGCGGCCGGCGGCGTTTCGCAGCTCGCCCTGAGCGCGCTGCAGCGCTCGTCCTCCACCGGCCGTACCTCGAACTGCAGGCCCAAGGCCATGCAGGGGTTTTGCGCGGCCAGCGCGGTGGCCTCTTCCAGGCTGCTGGCCACGAAGAACCAGTAGCCGCCGACGATTTCCTTGGCTTCGGTGAAGGGGCCGTCGATCACGCCCTGGCGCGTGACCAGCCGGGCCGGCGTGGCCAGGCGCTGGCCGCTTTTCATCTTGCCCGCGGCCACGAGCTGGTCGTGCCAGGTGTAGAAATCGTCGATCGCTTGCTGAATGTCTTCGGTGGATGCGTCGGCGTCCCACTGGCCGCGCGAGAGCACGAGGTAGTCGGACACGGCGCTGGAATCGGTCGTCATGGAATGCAAGCTCCTTCTTCGTTCATGAAAGCAGGCGAGGCACCGCGGACACCAGCATGGCCACGCCGGACAGGCTGAGCAGCGTGAGCACCAGTTGGCGAAACGCGGCTTCGCTCAAGCCCACGTACACGCGCGCACCGAGCAACACCGGCACGAGCAAGGCCGCCGCCACCCAGGGCAGCAGCGCCCACATGTCGCGCGTCACGGTGCCGGTGAGCACGTAGCCCAGCATGGTGCACGCCAGGGCCGCGAGGTTGAAATTCTGGATGATGGCGCGTTGCTCGTCTTTCGCCAAGCCGCGCAGCGTGCACCACAGCGTGGGCACCACGCCGGTGAACCCGCCAATGCCGCCCATGAAACCGCCGGCCGCGCCGGCCACGCCATCGGCCCGGCGCCCGCCGCCCGTCACTTTGGGGAGGCGCGAGGAGAACAGCATCACCGGGCACCAGAGCACCAGCACGCAGCCGAGCACCAGCTTGAAGAGGTCCGGGTTGAGGTGGGGCAGCACGGCAATGCCGAAGGGAATGCCCACCGCGCCGCCCACCAGGAACGGCGCGAGCGAGGACAGGCGCAGCCCGCGCCGATTCGACACCACCGCCACGATCTGTCCGGTGAGGGAACCGAACACCGCCATCACCGCCGCCACACGCGGCTCGATGCCCCAGACCCAGAACGACATGGCCACCATGCCGAAGGCGAAACCGGAGAGCCCCTGCACAAAACCGGCCACGGCCGCGCCCACCACGAGCAAGGCGAGTTCAGGTGTCATGCGTGTTTGGTGTCAACGGACACCCCTTCGAGGGAAGTGGAATCATCCGGGGGACTGTACCTGCGCGCGCAACGGCACGCCGTAAACTCGGCGCCATGTCACTCAAAATTACCGTCTATTCCAAGTCCGCCTGCCCGCAATGCGAGTCGGCCAAGATGCTGCTCAAGTCCCGCTCGCTGCCGTTCGAGGAAATCAAGATCGACGACGAGACCGAACGCCTGGCGTTCTACGAAAAGTGCGGCCCGTCGGTGCGGCAGATGCCGCAGATCTTCATCAACGACCAACGCGTGGGCGGCCTGAGCGGGCTGCAGGCGGCACTGGTGCAACTGGGTCAGTAAGTCCACGCCCCGCGGGGGCACGGCTAGCGTTTCGGCTCATACCGCATCGCCACCGCGCCCGAGCGGAATTCGTGCCGGCCAACCAGCTTCAAATCGACGGGCTTCGAGAGTCCCGCAAACAACGTGGGCCCATGGCCCGCGAGCCGTGGGTGCACCACGAACTCGTATTCATCGATCAGCCCCAGCTCCGTCAGCGCCAGCGGGAGTTGCACGCCGGCCACGTACAGCCCCTGGCCCGGCGCCTGCTTGAGGCGTTGCACAGCATTCGCCAGATCCCCGCGCAACAGTTCCGCGTTCCAGTCGACCTCGTCCAGGGTGCTGGACACGACGTACTTCTTCGCCGCGTCGATGGTTCGGGCGAAAGGCTCCATCCAGGGCACCATCCAGTCGGGCTTCTCGCCGGTCCGCGCCGGCACCCGCCACGCGCCCTCCATCATCTTGTACATCACGCGGCCGAAGAGCAGCGCATCGGCACGCGCGAGGGTCTCGGTCGCGTGACGGTGCAATTCGTCGTCCGGGACCATGGCGTGGTGGTCGATGCACCCGTCCAGCGTGACGTTGATGGAATACCGAAGGGGTCGCATGGCATGCTCCTGGTGCGGCGGCCGATGCTATCGCTCCGCAATGTAGTGCGACATGCGCGCACTCTCGCCCTCGGGCAGAAACGCGCGCACCTCGGCCTCGATCGCGCGGTCGGCCACGGTGGCGCGGGCGCGCTGGTGCAGGTAGTCGGCCCATGAGGTGACGATGAAGCGCTCGACATACCGCGAGGGCTCGCCCAGGTCCTTGTAGACACGCCAGAAGGTGGCGCCATCACGCCGTCGCGGGGCCTTCATCTGGGCGATGGTGTCGAGAAACGCGCTGTCCACGCCCGGGCGGATGCGGTAGCCCACCTCCACCGCGATCGGGCCGGCCTCGGGGTTGGGTTCGTCTTCGATGAACAGCTCGTCCCAGGGCGTGCCTTGGGTCACCTCCTGGTCGCCTCCCACGCGCAGGGGAAACGGGCGCACCAGCAGCAGGCCGGCGGCCATGACCACGGCCGCCGCCACCAGCGCGGCGCTCAGGCCAACGATGTCGGACACCGCGCCCCAGAAGGCCGAGCCGATGGCAAACGCGCCCAGGGCGGAGAGGATGTGCATGGCCACGGCGCGCGAGCGCACCCACGGCGGCGCGCTGGCTTGCGTGGCGGTGTTGATGGTGGACATGGTCGCCATCCAGGCCGCGCCACCGAAGGTCATGGCCACGTAGACCACCACCGGCACGCGCACCCAGGCCGCGATCAGCATGACGGCGGCAAAGACCACGCAGCTGATGGCCACGAGGAGATCGAGCGCAAAGCGCGCGCGCAGGCGGCCAATGACCAGGCCCGAGGCCACGGCGCCGGTGCCCAGGCAGCCCATGAGCAGGCCGAAGCCTTCGGCGCCCGTGCCGAGCTGGCGCTGCGCGATCACCGGCAGCAGCGCCCACAGCGCGGCGCCGGCGGCGCTGAAGGCCATCACCCGCACCAGCTGCGCGAGGATGATGCGCGAGTGCCAGGCAAAGCGCAGGCCGCTGAGCGTGCCGCCCCACAGGCGCTCGGGCGGCAGCGACGAGGGCGGGTGCGCGCGCGGCGGCCAGCGGCGGATGGCCGTCCACATCACCGCCGTGGTCCCGACGGCGACGACGAACACCCAGCCCGCGCCCAGCCGCGCGAACAGCAGGCCGGCCAGGGTGGGTCCGATGGCACGCGCGGCGTTGTAGGCGATGCCGATGGCGGTGATGGCCTGCGGCCATTCGCCGCGCGGCACCGGATCGACCACCGAGGAGTTCCACGCCGGCGTGAGCACCGCCGTGCAGCAGCCGCAGGCGAACACCAGGAACAGCACCGAGGCCGGGCCGCCTTTGCCGGCGAGCACCAGCAGGGCCAGGAGCAGGCTGGCGACCGCCTGCGCGATCAGCGCGCCGGAAATCAGACGGCGGCGGTCGGTGGTGTCGGCCAGCACACCGGCGGGCAGCGCCAGCAGGAACATGGGGAGGAACACCGCCGTCTGCACCAATGCCGCGAGAAACGACGACCCGCTGAGCTCGACCATGAGCCAGGCCGCCGCCATGGTCTGCATGCCGTTGCCGATGAAGAAGACCGCCCCGCAGATCCACAGGCCCCGAAAGGCGGGTTGGCGAAGGGGACTCCAGATGGATGTGGATGGCGCGGGCATCGGGGCATTATTCAGCACAAGCCCGCCCACACGCGGCGTCCGCTCCCGATCCCCCCGCTTTTTGGCCGAGGGGCCAGGCTCCTCAGGCCACCGGGTCCGCGGCGATGGGGTGGTCGGCCATCAGCTCCAGGCTGCGACACAGCGCGGAGTGGTCCAGCCCCGCCATGCCGTTGGCCGCGCAGCTTTGCATCAGCTGCGCCGCACTCGCGGTATGCGGCAAGCTCACCCCCAGCTCCTTCGCCCCTTGCAACGCCAGGTTCAAATCCTTCTGGTGCAGCTCGATGCGAAAACCCGGGTTGAACGTGCGCTGGATCATGCGATCGCCGTGCACCTCCAGGATGCGGCTGGCCGCGAAGCCGCCCATGAGTGCCTGCCGCACCTTTGCCGGGTCCGCACCCGCCTTGCTGGCGAACAGCAGCGCCTCGGCCACCGCCTCGATGTTGAGCGCCACGATGATCTGGTTCGCCACCTTGGTGGTCTGCCCATCGCCATTACCGCCCACGAGCGTGATGTTCTTGCCCATGGCGGCGAACAAGGGTTGCGCCCGGTCGAACGCGGCCTGCGGCCCACCCACCATGATGGTCAGGCTCGCGGCCTTCGCGCCCACCTCGCCGCCACTCACCGGCGCGTCGAGGTAGTCACAACCCAGCGCGTTGATCTTCTGCGCAAACGTCTTGGTCGCCATCGGGCTGATCGAACTCATGTCGATCACCAGCTTGCCCGCGCTCAACCCCTTGGCCACACCGGTCTCGCCGAACAGCACGTCTTCCACATGCGGTGTGTCGGGCACCATGATGACCACGATGTCGGCGCGCCTGGCCACCTCGGTGGCGTTGGTGCAGATCGTCGCGCCCTCCTGCGCAAAGGCCTCGGGCACTTTGCCGCGGCTCGCCACGAACAGGGCGTTGCCCGCCTTGAGCAGGTTCAGCGCCATGGGCGCGCCCATGATGCCCAGGCCAATGAAGCCGACCTTGAGTCCGTTCTTCGTCATGCCGGCTCTCCTTGCAGTTCCAGCGCGTGGCCATGCTCGGCCAGCCAGACGAGACCCTTGTCGGTGCCACCGGGGCCGCCGTCGCGCGGCTTGTATTCGAGGCCGATGTGGCCGCGGTAGCCCAGCGCGTCGATGGTGTCGAACAGGTAGCGGTAGTGGATTTCACCGGTGCCCGGTTCGTGGCGCCCGGGCGTGTCGGCCAGTTGCATGTGCGCGATGCGCGGCAGCAGGTCCTTGATGGTGTTGGCCAGTTCGCCTTCCATGCGCTGCGCGTGGTAGATGTCGTACTGCAGGAAGAGGTTGTCAGACCCCACCTCGTCCATCAGCGCAATCGCCTGGCGCGGACGGTTGATGAAGAAGCCGGGCATGTCGAAATGGTTGATGGGTTCCAGCAGCAGGCGAATGCCATGGCGTTGTGCCTCCGCCGCCGCGAAGCGCAGGTTGCTCACCAGCGTGGCGCGTGCCTGCGCTTCGCTCACGCCTTTCGGTGGAATGCCGGCCATGCAGTGCAGGTTCGGTGTGCCGAGGGCGGTGGCGTATTGCAAGGCCTTCGCCACGCCCGCGTGGAACTCGACTTCGCGGCCGGGCCACGAGGCCGTGCCGCGCTCGCCCGCGGCCCAGTCGCCGGCGGGCATGTTGTGCAACACCAGTTTCAGCTGGTGTTGCCGCAGGCGCTGCGCGATCTCGTCGGCCGTGAAGTCGTAGGGAAACAGGAACTCCACGGCCTTGAAGCCGGCGCGCTCGGCGGCGGCAAAACGGTCGAGGAACGGCAGCTCGTTCCAGAGCATGGAGAGGTTGGCGGCGAATTGCGGCATGGTGTGGTGTCCTTGTGGTGGTGGGCGATCAATCCAGCAGGCCAACGGTTTCCAGGCCCTGCGGGGCGCGGCAGTCGATGGCTTCGAATTCATTGATCTTGTCGATCTCCGTGCCCATGGCGATGTTGGTCACACGTTCCAGTATGCATTCCACCACCACCGGCACGCGGTGCAACGCGGCGAGTTGTTGTGCCTGGCGGAAGGCGTCCTGCAGCTTCTCGGGGTCGGTCACGCGCAGCGCCTTGCAGCCCAGGCCTTCGACCACGGCCACGTGGTCCACGCCATAGCCGCGCAGCTCGCCCGCGCCCTCGTCCATGTTCTGGTTCTCGAACGCGAGCTGCACGCAGTAGTCCATGTCGAAGCCGCGCTGGCTCTGGCGGATGAGGCCGAGGTACGAGTTGTTCACCAGCACGTGCACATAGGGCAGGCGGAACTGCGCGCCGACCGCGAGTTCTTCGATCAGGAACTGGAAGTCGTAGTCGCCCGAGAGCGCCACCACGGGCTTGGTCGGGTCGGACGCGACCACGCCGAGCGCGGCCGGCAGCGTCCAGCCCAGCGGGCCGGCCTGGCCGCAGTTGATCCACTGGCGCGGACCGTAGACGTGCAGGAACTGCGCGCCCGCGATCTGCGACAGGCCGATGGTGCTCACGTAAATCGTGTCGCGGCCGAACACCTGGTTCATCTCTTCGTACACGCGGTGCGGCTTCATCGGGATCTGCTCGAAGTGCGTCTTGCGCAGCATGAGGCGCTTGCGCTCGGCGCAGCGACCGACCCAGTTCGCATAGCTCGGCCAGTGGCCCGCGGCCTTGCGCTCGCGCGCCACCTGCACGAAGAGTTCGAGCGCGGCCTTCGCGTCGGAGACGATGCCGAAGTCCGGGTCGAACACACGCCCGATCTGCGTGGGCTCGATGTCCACGTGAACAAACTTGCGACCCTGGGTGTAGGTCTCGACCGAGCCGGTGTGGCGGTTGGCCCAGCGGTTGCCGATGCCCAGCACGAAGTCGCTCGCGAGCAGGGTCGCGTTGCCATAGCGGTGGCTGGTCTGCAGGCCCACCATGCCGGCCATGAGCGCGTGGTCATCCGGAATCGTGCCCCAGCCCATGAGCGTGGGGATCACCGGCACGCCGGTGAGTTCGGCGAATTCCACCAGCAGGTCGGACGCGTCGGCGTTGATGATGCCGCCACCGGCCACGATCAGCGGCTTGGTGGACGCGGCGAGCATGTCCAGCGCCTTCTCGATCTGCTTGCGGCTCGCGCTCGGCTTGTAGACCGGCAGCGGTTCGTAGGTGTCCGGGTCGAACTCGATCTCGGCCATCTGCACGTCGAACGGCAAGTCGATCAGCACCGGCCCCGGGCGGCCCGAGCGCATGAGGTGAAAGGCCTGCTGGAACACGCGTGGCACCAGCGCGGGCTCGCGCACCGTCACCGCCCACTTGGTGACCGGCTTGGCGATGCTTTCGATGTCGACGGCCTGGAAGTCTTCCTTGTAGAGCCGCGCGCGCGGCGCCTGGCCGGTGACGCAGAGGATGGGGATCGAATCGGCCTGCGCGGAATACAGGCCGGTGATCATGTCGGTGCCCGCCGGGCCACTGGTGCCGATGCACAGGCCGATGTTGCCGGCACGCGCGCGGGTGTAGCCCTCGGCCATGTGCGAGGCGGCTTCCACGTGCCGCGCGAGGATGTGCGAGATGCTGCCGCGCTGGCGCATCGCTGCGTAGAACGGGTTGATGGCGGCGCCGGGCACGCCGAATGCCTGCGAAATGCCTTCCTTCTCCAGCACACAGATAGCGGCTTGCGCTGCGGTCATACGGGCCATGATGCGATTCCTTACCGAGGTTGATGGACTGGCTCCCATGCTAGGGAGAACCCATGCTCTTGAGAATGCCCATGGCGGTACGTTGATTCGATACTTTGGGTATGGAATCGGCGGCGCTCCAGCGTTAACATGCACCCATGGACCGCTTCAAGGAAATCGAGGCCTTCGTGATGGTGATGGAGCACGGCAGCCTGGCCGCGGCCGCGCTGCACGAGGGCATCACCCCGGTGATGATGGGTCGGCGCATCGACGCGCTGGAACGTCGCCTCGGCACGCAGCTCATCCACCGCTCCACGCGCCGGCTCGCGCTCACCGAGCAAGGCGCGGGCTTTCTCGACGAGTGCCGCGTGCTGCTGGCGCAGTGGTCGCAGGCCGAGGCGGCGGTGTCGTCGCAGAAGCACCGCGCCAGCGGCCACCTGGTGGTGTCGGCGCCGGCGGCCTTCGGGCGCTTGCACGTGGCGCCGCACGCCAGCGCGTTTCTCAAGGCCAACCCCGAGGTGAAGATTTCGTTCAACCTCACCGACCGCGTGGTCGACCTGGTGCGCGAGGGCTACGACGTCGGCCTGCGCATCGGCGGCGCGATCGACCCCAACTTCGTCGCCATCAAGCTCGCCACCAACCAGCGCGTGGTCTGCGGCACGCCGGCCTACTTCCGCAAACATGGCACGCCGAAAACGCTCGACGACCTCAAGGACCACAACTGCCTGGCATTCAACCTGCAAGGCGGGCAACAGCGCGGCTGGTACTTCCTGCAGGACGGCAAGACCGTGACGGTGCGGGTGGACGGCAACCTGGACTGCAACGACGGCGAACTGCTGCAGCGCTGGGCCAGCGAAGGCCTGGGCCTGGGCTGGCGATCCACCTGGGAGATCCAGGCGCAGTTGCTGCGCGGTGAACTGGTGACCGTGCTCGACGACTTCGCCCTGCCCGCCTACGACATCCTGGCGGTGTACCCGCAGCAGCGGCATCTGCCCGCGAAGGTGCGCTTCTTCATCGACCATTTGAAAAAGATCTACGCAAGGCCGGGCTACTGGCTGAAGGAAACGCCATGACACGCTCCCTGCTCATCCAGAACGCCACCTGCATCGCGACCTTCAACGATGCCGATCTGGCCAGTGGCACCGAGCTGGCCGATGCGAGCCTCTTCGTGCGCGGCAACGTCATCGAGTGGATCGGTCCCGCCGCCGAGCTGCCACCGGCGCTGCACGATGAGGCCAGCGAGGTGATCGAAGCCAGCGGCCATCTCGTCACGCCAGGCCTGGTGAACACGCACCACCACATGTACCAGAGCCTCACGCGCGCGATCCCGAGCGTGCAGAACGCCGAGCTGTTCTCGTGGCTGCGCGGCCTGTACCCGATCTGGTCCGGCCTCACGCCCGAGATGGTGCGTGTGTCCACGCAGGTCGCCATGGCCGAATTGCTGCTCAGTGGCTGCACCACCACCAGCGACCATCTCTACATCTACCCCAACGGCGTGCGCCTGGAAGACAGCATCGAAGCCGCGCAGCAGATCGGCATGCGCTTCATGGCCACGCGCGGCAGCATGAGCGTGGGCGCGAGCGCCGGTGGCCTGCCGCCCGATGCGGTGGTGGAGCGCGAGGAGGCGATCCTCAAAGACAGCCAGCGCCTGATCGAGACCTGGCACGGCGCCCAACACGGCGCGATGCTGCAGGTGGCGCTCGCACCCTGTTCGCCGTTCTCGGTCAGCCCCGCGCTCATGAAGGAAAGCGCGGCGCTCGCCCGCTCGTTCAAGGGGCAAGGCGTGCGCCTGCACACCCACCTGGCGGAGAACGACCACGACATCGCCTACAGCCGCGAGAAGTTCAACAAGACGCCCGCGCAGTACGCGCAGGAACTCGGCTGGCTCGGTGACGACGTGTGGCACGCGCACTGCGTGAAGCTCGACGACGAAGGCATCTCCCTCTTCGCCGCCAGCCGCACCGGCGTGGCCCATTGCCCCTGCAGCAACATGCGCCTGGCCTCGGGCATCGCACCGGTGCGCCGCATGCTCGACGCCGGTGTGCCCGTGGGCCTGGGCGTGGACGGCAGCGCCAGCAACGACGGCGCGCACATGGTCAACGAAGCGCGACAGGCGCTCTTGCTCGCACGCGTGGGCCGGGCCCTGCAAGCGCCCGAAGAGCGTGGCGGCAAGACCTTCTTCGGTTGCGACCTCGGTCCGGCCGAAATGACCGCGCGCGACGCGCTGCACATGGCCACGCGCGGCGGCGCCGAGGTATTGGGGCGCAAGGACATCGGCCATCTCGCCGTCGGCATGTGCGCCGACTTCGCGCTGTTCGATCTGCGCACCCTGGGCTTTGCGGGTGGCGCGGTGCACGACCCGGTGGGCAGCCTGTTGCTGTGTGCAAGCCCGCAAGCGGCCTACACGGTGGTCAATGGCCAGGTGGTGGTGCGCGAAGGCCAGCTCACCAGCGTGGACCTGGGACCGATCGTGGAGCGGCACAACCGCCTGGCGGTGCAGCTCGCCACCACCCCGCGCTAAGTCACTCCTTCGGCAACTGCAGCGGCCGGTCTTCGAACTCGGTGTTGAGCACCACCGTGCTGGTGGTGCGCGCCACGCCGGGAATGGCCTTGATCTTGTAGAGCACCTCTTCAAGCGCGCGCGCATGCGTGGTGCGCACCTTGGCGAGGAAGTCGTATTCGCCCGCCACGCTGTGCAGCTCGAGCACCTCGGGCAGCTCGCTCAGGCGCGGCGCCACGTCGCGGCAGTGCGCGCCGCCGTCGTTGCGGATCGCCACGAAGGCCGTGAAGCGCAGGCCCACACGGTCCGGGTCGACGCGCAAGGAGAAACGCTCGATCACCCCGCGCTCGACCATCTTCTTCACCCGCTCGTGCACGGCTGCCGTGGACAGCCCCACCTCGGCGGCCACGTCGGCGTACGAACGCCGGCTGTCGCCGCTCAATGCCGTAAGAATTCCGGCGTCCACGTCGTCTAGCTGGATATTTGCTTGCATACAGCCTCGATTTTGATCAAAATTCAGATCCCCTTCCCATTTCCGGAAAATTTCCGACGAAGGACTGAATATGCCGTCCATTTTCAACCCGAAGTCGATCGACCGCCATAGCTTGCGCTTGGGCGCGGCGCTGTTGATCGTGTACCTGGTCTGGGGCACGACCTATTTCGCGCTGGACGTGGCCATGCAGTCGCTGCCGCCCGTGCTCATGAACGGCGCGCGTTTCGTGTTCGCGGGCGTGCTCATGCTGGCCATCGCACGCTGGCAAGGCCAGGCCTGGCCCACGGCGGCGCAGGGGCGTGCGAGCGCGCTCATCGGCGGCCTGATGGCCTTCGCGGCCATGGCGCTGATCGTGCTGGCGCAGAAGGCCGGCATCGGTTCGGGCCTGATGGCGACGGTGGTCACCACCATGCCGATGTGGCTCGCGCTGTGGACGCGCTGGGGCGGCGAGCGCGTGCCGGTGACGAGCTGGATCGGTCTGGCGCTGGGCGCGGCGGGTGCGCTGGTGCTGGCACTGGAAGGGGATTTTTCGACCACGCTGCTGGGCACCCTGTGCGCGTTCGGCGCACCGCTGGCGTGGAGCCTGGGCTCGTACGCCTCGCGCCGCCTCGCCCTGCCCGCGCCGGCCATGGCCTCGGGCGCGCAGTGGTTGTTGGGCGGATTGCTCGGGTTGGTCGTGGCCGGGCTGTGGGAACCCAGTGCGCGCACGGTGGCGTGGCGCGAGGTCACGGCCGCATCGTGGCTGGCCTGGCTCTATCTGGTGGTCATGGGCACCATGGTCACGCTCAATGCCTACCTGTGGCTGTTGAAGAACACCTCGGCAGCGCTGGCGGGCAGCTATTCGTTCGTGAACCCGTTGGTGGCGCTGTGCGTCGGCGTGTGGCTTGCCGGCGAAACCCTCACCGGCTGGGTGTTCGTGGCCATGCCGCTGATCCTGCTCGCGCTGGCCTTGATCCTGTATGGCCGTGAAGCGGTGGCGCTGGTGCGCGCCTGGCTGCCACAGGGCCGGTTCCCCACCGGTGCGCCTTGACGCGCCGGAGGGTCACCACCACAGGTTCGCGCCCTAACAGCGTTCCACGGTCAACCAGATGGCCTCTTTGGTTTCATAGGTCGACGTCCAGACGGCAGACCCCACGGCGCGCAGCAGATGCCGGTCGCTCTGGAGCACCGATCCCAACACCGGCGCCATGATGTCCTCACTCGTCACGCCGTATTGCACCGTGAGCTTCTGACCGGTTCGCTGGCTGAACCGCAAGCGACCGACAGGGGCGGTGCGAATTTCTTCCTTGAAGGGCGTGGCGGCCGTCGACGTCAGTGGCGTCCAGGCAAAGATGGATTCACCCGACACCATCGGGTGCGACTGGAGACAGGTGAAGGGCAAGGCGTCCAGCAAGTCGCGGCAGAGTTCGGGGTTGCGATCGACACACAGGAATGCACGCACCTCGATGCCCAGCGGCTCCCACCGAAGTCGAATCAGGGTGTCGGTGGGTTCGAGCGTGTCGATGATCTCGGCGGCCAGCGGCTCCTTGTGCCCGTCGCCGCCCGGGTAGCGCATGGCATCGCCCACATTCCAGGGAAACCAGTGGTAGGCCCAGGCGTAAAGGGTGTTCACGTACCGGAGAAAGGCCACCAGGATGTGATCGAACTGCTCCAGATCACAGTCTCCGGACGTTTCAAGAAACCGGTGCCCCAGGCGTTTGAGTTCCGGAAATCCGCTGTAGCCCAGGTAATTCAGGACGGTCGGGAACATCTGGTTCGCCACCGCGCGCGACATCGCGACGTTGTTCTGCTCCCGGTGCAGCGCCAACGTGGGGTAGACGGTGTACATCGCGAAGTCGCGCAGCATGCCGTGCGCAATATCGAGTGCGCCGTAGTAGACGCCTTCGCAACCGGGGCGATTGTCCAGTTGGCCGGTTCGCAGCTTTCGGTAGCCCTCGGGTTCCTCGCGCGCAATGCGTCGGGTTTCGTGCTGAAGTTCTTCAAGCAGATTCGGATAACTCAATTTTTCAATCTTTCTTGTGTTTAAACCGGAAGCCCCTGGATGGTTTCCTCGTAGACCGTTCGGACCGAATCGATGAGCTCGTCAAGCAACTTGTTCGGTCGTGCGGATGCGGGGTACACCACCGAGAGCACATAAGGCACCGTGGGCGAAAAGCGTCTGAGCGACACGCTGTCCTTGTCGCTCAATGAAGCGGCCAGGGGGTCCACCATCGCAATGCCCAGCCCTTGCCGAACAAAGGTGGCGGCCGACACCGAGTACTGCGTTTCCAGCCGAATGCGCGGTGTGATGTTGGGCGAACCTTTCATACCCACCATCTCGTAGCGGGACATCGAGCTGGGACCCACCGCAATGAAATCGACGCCGTCCAGATCCGACGGCGTGATCTCCGCGCGCGCTTCCAGGGCGTGGCCTTTGGGCAGCATGCACAGCCATTGCGAGGCGGCCAGCGGCGCCGAGCCCACGTCGCGGCGGCCGGGGTGGATGGCCGCAAAACCGATGTCCACGCTGCCGCTGGACACCAGGTCGATGATTTCGGCGGAGACGCCGCTTTGAACGCTCACCATCGACGTCGGAAAACTCTTCTCGAACCGTGCGATGGCCCTGGGCAAACACGCCAGGGTGAGCGAGAGGTTCGCCGCGATCTTCAGTCGGGCGCTCTTGAACTCGCGGATCGCAAAGGCCGCTTCGCGGATGCGCTCCGTGCCCGCGTAGTGGCGCTCGACCTCCTTGTAAAGCGCACGCGCTTCCTGCGTCGGCGCAATATGCCCGCTGTCGCGAACGAAGAGCTGGAGCTTCAAGTCCTCTTCCAGATCGCGGATCAACCGCGTGATCGCGGGCTGCGACACCGACAGGAACCGCCCGGCGCCCGTCATGCTCCCGGTGAGCATGACGGCACGAAATGCCTCGAGCTGCTTGGCATTGAGCGGGCGGGTCGTTTTGATCATGCCGAATGCGATCCGAACAACGGATGGTGGTCAGTTGGTGACTTTGAGGCCCAACCTCTTCACAAGGTCGCCGTAGAACTTCACTTGCGCTGCCAGCATCTCCCGGGCCTGCGCGGGTGTGTTGCCCACGATCTGCGCGCCGGTGTTTTCCAGCCGTTGGCGCACCGCAGGCATCTGGAACACCGCGATGATGTCGCGGTTCAACCGGTTCACCACCTCGTCGGGCGTGCCCTTCGGCGCCAGCACCATGCTCCAGGTGTTCGCCTGGAAATCCGGGATCCCCGCGTATTCGGCCACGGTGGGCACATCGGGGAACGTGGGAGACCGCTTGGGTCCGCCGACCGCCAGGAGCTTCATCTGCTTGTTGACGATATAGCCTTTGACGCCCGGCAACGTGTCAAAGCCCAAGTGGATCACGCCCGCCACGAGATCGCGCGAAGAGTCGCCACTGCCTTTGTAGGGCGCGTGAATGAGGCGGATCCCGGTGGCATCCTGCAGCCACTCGCTGAACAGGTGCGAATTGCTGCCCGGGCCGGCCGACTTGTAGACCAGCTCGCCTGGCTTGCTCTTCGCCAGCGCAATGAATTCCTTCAGATTCCGAGGTTCCATGGTCGGTGATCCCACCACCACCATCTCCGTCAGCGCGGCGGTCGTGATCGGCACGAAATCATGGACCGAATCAAACGGCAGCGTGGCATTGAAGGCAGGCGACACCGCATGCGATGCCACCACCACGCCGATGGTGTACCCGTCTGGCCTGGCTTGCGCGACCGCCTGGGTGCCGATCACACCATTGGCACCGGGCCGGTTCACCACAATCACGGGCTGCCCGATGCGGGCCGGGAGGTTGTCTGCAATGGCGCGGGCGATGATGTCGCCCTGCCCGCCATTCGCATAAGGCACGATGATCGTGATGGGTCGATCGGGGAATTCCGCGGCCTGGACCGCGGTAAAAAAACCGAAGACACCGATGGCCCCCAGGACCATCAGGCGGATGAGTTTGAGATGCATGAACGGCCTCGTGCTGATGTGTGGCTGAAATCGGTTCGCAATGTCCTTGCCCAACCGTTCCGGCAGCTTATCGGCGCGCTCACAACACCGTCAAATCAGATGTTCACATTGGCGAATGCGGGAAACTGATACCCATCTCAGGCCGCGCTTGCGCCCAGCACCTTCAACAGCCACGCGTTGAGGTCTTCCACCTCTTCGCCGCACACGGTGTGCTCCATCGGGTACGCATGCCATTCCACCGCATAGCCCATGGCCGCCAACGCATCGCGCGAGGCCGTGGCGCGGTCGATGGTGACCATGGGATCGTCTTCGCCGTGCGCGAGAAAAATCGGCGTATCGCGGTTGGCCTCACCGCGCTCGGCGGCAGTGGTCTCGGCGATGGGCAGGTAGCCCGAGAGCCCCACCAGGCCCGCCAGGCGCTGCGGTGCGCGCAGGCCCGTCATGAGCGTCATGGCGCAGCCTTGCGAGAACCCCATGAGCACGATGCGGTGCGCCGGCACACCGCGTGTGATCTCGCGGTCAATCAGGCCTTGCACCAGGTCCTGCGAGGCACGCAGGCCGGCCGCGTCTTCGAGGCGCGGCACCGCGGGGTTGTTGCTCGGGGGATGGATGTCGTACCAGGCGCGCATCGCATAGCCGCCATTGATCGTGACCGGACGCACCGGTGCGCTGGGAAACACGAAGCGCACCGGACCGATCGCACTCAGATCCATCTCGTGCGCGATGGGCACGAAGTCGTTGCCGTCGGCCCCCAGGCCGTGCAGCACGATGATGGACGCGGTGGGCGTGGCGGCGGGGTTGCCTTCGCTCACGAGTTCTTGGGTTTCGAGAAAGGGCTTGTTCATGGGCGCCAGCATAGCGCGAGCGCACTGCGCCTCTATGATGACCCGCATGAATCCGCAAACCCTGCTCGACCACACCGATCAAGGCCGGCTCTGGCCCGCACCCCTCACCGCGCAAGCCGGCTTCGACATGGAGACGGCGTATGCACAGGCGCTGGCCGTGCGGCAACTGCGCATCGCGCGCGGCGAGCAAGCCCGCGGCTTCAAGGTCGGCTTCACCAACCGCACGATCTGGCCACGCTACAACGTGTACGCGCCGATCTGGGGCACGGTGTGGGACACCACGCTCACGCTGTGCGATGGCGATGGCACGCTCTCGCTGGGGCGTACTTGCCAACCGCGGCTGGAACCGGAAGTGGCGTTCGGCCTGAAGACCACGCCCGTGGCCGACCCCACGCTCGACGATCTGTTCAACGCCATCGACTGGGTCGCACCGGCTTTCGAAATCGTGCAGTCGCACTTGCCCGACTGGAAGTTTCTGCCCGCCGACACGGTGGCCGATGGCGCGCTGCACGCCCGCTTGCTGATCGGGCGCCGCGTACCCGTGCGCGATCTTGCAAGCGACAGCGGCGCACTCGATGCGCTGCTGGCCAACGCCAGCGTGACGCTGTCCAGGAACGGCGATGCCCTCGAACAAGGCCAGGGCCGCAACGTGCTCGACAGCCCGCTGCGCGCCTTGCTGCATTTCGCGCAGACGCTGCGCGCCTGCCCAGGCGCGCCCGACCTGCGCGAAGGTGACGTGGTCACCACCGGCACCTGGACCGACGCCTGGGCCGTTCTGCCGGGCGAACGCTGGTCGGCGGATTTCTCCGATCCCTTGCCCAGCCTCACCGTGACCTTCGACGTGTGAACCACCGGCCGCGACACCCAACAGGTGAAACCCTCTAAACAGGGCTCCAGGGGCTTGGTAGATTCCCCCTCGTAGACGCAACAACAACGGAGACACCGCCAATGACCCAAGTCGCGCCCGAACTGCTGGCCCTGCAACGCCTGTACCACTGGGAAAAGACCGCACCGAACCGTGTGGCCCTCACGCAGCCCATGGGCGGTGGCGCCGTGCAGGACTTCACCTGGGGCCAGATCGGTGACCAGGTTCGGCGCATGGCGTCCTATTTGCAATCGCAGGGTTGGCCACCGGGCTCCAAGGTCGCGATCCTTTCGAAAAACTGCGCCTGGTGGATGATGAGCGACCTGGCCATCTGGATGGCTGGCCACGTCTCCGTGCCGCTGTACCCCACGCTCGCGGCCGAAACCGTGCGCCAGATCCTCACGCACAGCGAAGCCAGGGCCTGTTTCGTCGGCAAGCTCGACGGCTGGGAAGGAATGAAACCCGGCGTGCCCGCCGGCATGCCCTGCATCAGCTACGCGTTGTCGCCGCTGGACGCGCTGCACGCGTACGAAGGCTGGGACACGATCTGCGGCCACCACGAACCCCTGCAAGGCGAACCACCGCGCGCCGCCGACGAACTCGCCACGCTGATCTACACCTCGGGCACCACCGGCATGCCCAAGGGCGTGATGCACAGCTTCGGCAATTTCGCATGGGCGCTGGACTCGGGCCTCAAGCGCATCCCCATGTCGGGCGAAGACCGCATGCTCTCCTACCTGCCACTGGCCCACGTGGTCGAGCGCATGCTGGTCGAGCACGGCTGGCTGCGCACCGGCATGCACGTGTACTTCGCCGAGTCGCTCGACACCTTTGCCGCCGACCTGCAGCGCGCGCGCCCGACCATCTTCTTCTCGGTGCCGCGCCTGTGGGTCAAGTTCCAGCAGGGCATTCACCACAAGATGCCGCCGGCCAAACTCAACCGCCTGCTGCGCATCCCCATCCTGGGCGGCATCGTGCGCAAGAAGGTGATGAAGGCGCTCGGCCTGGACCAATGCAAGTTCGCCGCGGGCGGCGCCGCGCCCATGCCGCTGGCCCTGCTGCAGTGGTACAGCCAACTCGGCCTGCACATCAACGAAGGCTACGGCATGACCGAGAACCTCGCGCTCTCGCACATCACCGAACCCGGCAAGAACCAGCAAGGCACCGTGGGACCGGTGTATGCCGGCGTGCAGCAGCGCCTGGACCCGGAGACCGGTGAGGTGCAGATGCACAGCCAGGCGCTGATGCAGGGCTACTACAAGGAGCCCGAGAAAAGCCGCGAGGCCTTCACCGAGGACGGCTGGCTCAAGACCGGCGACAAGGGCACGATCGACAAGCAGGGCCTGCTGCGCATCACCGGGCGCGTGAAGGACCTGTTCAAGACCGGCAAGGGCAAGTACGTCGCGCCCGCGCCGATCGAAGACCGGCTCGTCATGCACGAGGCGGTGGAAGCCTGCGTGGTGACCGGCGCCAACCTCGGCCAACCGCTGGGCATCGTGATGCTCAACCCCGACGCGGTCGCGCGCATCGCGTCCAGCGCCAGCGCGCGCGGCGAGCTCGAAGCCTCACTGGCCGCGCACCTCAAGTCGATCAATGCCACGCTCGATCCGCACGAACAGCTGCAGTGCATCGTGGTCGTCACCAGCGCCTGGACGGTGGACAACGACATCATCACGCCGACCTTCAAGGTCAAGCGCAACCGCATCGAAGACCTGTACGCGCGGCACTACGAAACCTGGGAAGCGTCGGGCAAAAAAATCATCTGGGCCGCATAGGCCCACCCCCGCCGCGCTGCGCGCGTCCCCCTCAAGGGGGCGCACGCTGGGACCGGCGAAGCCGGATCCTCGCGAGCCCTGGATATTGACCTCGCGTGCTGAGCACGCATGTCATCACGCCGCCACTCTCATTAGCGGGTCGCTAACATAGCGGCCATGCACATCCTCCTCACCGGCGCGGCCGGCTTCATCGGCGCGCACACCGCCCAGCGCCTGCTCGCGCGGGGCGACACGGTGCTCGGCATCGACAGCCTCAACGACTACTACGACGTCGCCCTCAAGCGGGCGCGTCTGGCACCGCTGTTGCAGCAGCCGGGTTTTGCGTTCGAACAGGTGGACGTGGCCGACCGGGAAGGCATGGCGAAGCTCTTCGCCACGCACCGCTTCGATGCGGTGATCCACCTCGCGGCGCAGGCCGGCGTGCGTTACTCGATCACGCACCCGATGGCGTATCTCGACAGCAACCTCGCCGGCTTCGGCCACATCCTTGAAGGCTGTCGCGCACAGAAGCCCAGGCACCTGGTTTACGCGTCCAGCTCCAGCGTGTACGGCGGCAACACCAAGATGCCGTTCGAGGAAACCGATGCGGTGGACCACCCGGTGAGCCTGTACGCCGCCACCAAGAAGGCCAACGAGCTGATGGCCCACACCTACAGCCACCTCTACGGCCTGCCCACCACCGGCCTGCGCTTCTTCACCGTGTACGGCCCCTGGGGCCGGCCCGACATGGCCTACTTCAGCTTCACCCGCGCGGTGCTCGAAGGCCGGCCGATCCAGGTGTTCAACCACGGCCAGATGAAGCGCGACTTCACCTACATCGACGACATCGTCGAAGGCGTGCTGCGCGTGCTGGACAAGCCCGCCACGCCGGAAACGGCCGGCGGTGCGCCGTACCGCATCTTCAACATCGGCAACAACGATCCGGTGCCCTTGATGGACTTCATCGGCTGCATCGAAAACGCGCTGGGCAAGGAAGCGGTCAAGGAATTCCTGCCCATGCAGGACGGCGATGTGCCCGCCACCTATGCGAGCACCGACGCCCTGCACCGCTGGGTCGGCTTCGCGCCGTCCACGCCACTGAAAGACGGCATCGAGCGCTTCGTGCGCTGGTACCGCGACTACCACCGGGCCTGAACGCGCCCGGTCGGCGGCGCATCACGCCATCGTCGCGACCACGCGATCGAGCACACCTTCGCTGCCCTGCTCGCACAGGCGCAGCACCACCTCGAAGCCCGCGGCATTGCCGTAGTACGGGTCGGGCACCTCGTCCGAGCCGCCCTGGCCGGCGTAGGCCAGAAAGAGGTGCAGCTTGTGCTGGTGCGCCGGTGGGCACTGCTGCTGCAAGCGCGCGAGGTTGTCGCGGTCCATCGCGAGGATGAGGTCGAAGCGCTCGAAGTCCTGGTCCAGCACGCGGCGGGCGCGCACCCGCTCGATGTGCGGATAGCCACGCGCCAGCGCGAGCGTGACGGCGCGGCGATCGGCCTTCTCACCCTTGTGACCGGCGTAGGTGCCGGCCGAGTCGACCTCGATCAGGCGGGCCAGCTGGCGGCGCGCGATGTGGGCGTGCATCACGCCACAGGCCGTGGGCGAGCGACAGATGTTGCCCATGCAGACAAGAAGGATGCGGAACATGGTGCGAGCCTAACAAAGACAAAGCCCGCCAGAGGCGGGCCTTGCGGGAGACACCGAGCGGCGCTCGGGTCAGATCAGGTAGCTGTCCAGGCTCTTGCCCGACGCCAGCACCTCGCGCACCCACTCGGGCTTGCGGCCGGGGCCACCGGCCCAGAGTTCGCCATTCGGACCGCGGTACTTGGCGGCGGCACCGGATTTGGATTTGCCGACCTTCTTGCCGCCCGCCGCGCCGCCCAGATCGGCGGCGGTGATGCCGAATTGCTTCATTTTGGCTTTGATGTCGGCAATAACGGAAGACAGTTCGTCCTTGCGGGCCTGTTCGGCCTGCGCCATCAGTTTCTGAGCTTGCGCCATGAGTTCGGAATAACTTGCCATTTTCAACTCGTCCTTTTATGTATTGGATCTATGCGGTCAATCGGGCCCAGCCAACGAACCAGGCGCCCTATTCTATTCACCAGACGCCCATCGCTGGAGCTCCGTTGGCAATTCGGTCTGAAGCTCGAGTGGCGATTTGGTGACAGGATGTGTCAATTTCAAGCGCCAGGCGTGCAGAAACATGCGCTTCAAACCAGCCTTGCCCAATTGCCGGTTGAGTTCGAAATCACCGTATTTGTCGTCGCCGGCAATCGGATAACCGGCGCTGGCCAGATGAACGCGAATCTGGTGGGTACGGCCGGTCTTGATGGTGACCTCCAGCAAGCTGAACCCCTCGGGTGCGCTGGCCGCCATGCCGGACGGCGCAACCACGCGCCGCGCGACCTTCACCAACGTGACCGATCGCATGCCGTCCGGATCGTCGGCGGAGGTCACCTTTACCCGTCGCTCACCATCAGGTAATAGGTATTTGTGCAGGGGTTGATCCAGAACCTTCAAACGCGTTGGCCATGCGCCTTTGACCAATGCCAGATAGGTTTTGCCGGTTTCGCGTTCGCGGAATTGGTCCTGCAATGCCTTCAATGCGCTCTTTTTTTTGGCAATCAGCAACAAGCCGCTGGTTTCACGATCGAGGCGGTGCACCAATTCGAGCAATCGCGCCTGCGGGCGGGCCTGGCGCATTTGCTCAATCACGCCAAAGCTCACACCACTGCCGCCGTGCACGGCCACGCCCGCGGGTTTATCAATCGCCAGGAAGGCATCGTCTTCGAACACGATCGGAAATTCGCGCGCCGGCGCCGGATTGGCGGCTTTCTCCTCGATCCGCTCGGACAACCGGATCGGCGGAATGCGCAACACGTCGCCCGGCGCCACGCGGTCATCGGCGCCCACCCGGCCTTTGTTGCGGCGCACTTCGCCCGAACGAATGATGCGGTAGATGTGGGATTTGGGCACGCCCTTGAGCGTGCGGATGAGGAAGTTGTCCAACCGCTGCCCCGCCGACTCTTCGTCAACCGTGATGTGTCGGACTTCCCCGGGATTCGGGCTGCTGGGCATGGCTGAGAATTGGGCCGCCACGGGGGGCGGGGAGCTGACTATAATGCGCCACACCCGTGGTGTGCCGTAAGTGATTGATTTGCCTTGAGTTTAAGGTAGTCACCCAAGGCAGGGACCGCAGCTTGCGAGGCAAGGCGTCCACCGCGGGTTGGTTGCCAACCCGCAGTACCCGGGGCTGGTGCCGAAGGCCCGGAACATTCCACCGCGAATCCGGGCGTGGCAGCAGACCGGTGGACACTGTGGGCGAATCCGCAGAAGCCTACGAACCCGAATACGGAATACCCCAATCGTCCAGCCCGCGCAATGTGGCTGGACGAGGACAAAGTGAAACCAGAGCGAGACAACCCAGAACCATGTCGATGACAGCCGTCTGGCCCTTCCTGTTCACCCACCTCCACGCGCCTACGCCCTGACCTGGCGGTTCGACGCGGCACCTCGGTGTCCGCCTCTGTGTTGAACGCCTCCCCCGAACCGCGGGTCAACGGCTCTCCGGCAATTCCTCCCACCCGTTCGCGCTTTCCGCTGGTTCACGGCAGGTCGGCGTCCGGGCCATTGGCTCGGGCGTCCTTGTGTTTGAACGAAGGAAACGCATCATGAAACGCATGCTGATCAATGCCACGCAGGCCGAAGAGCGCCGCCTGGCCATCGTTGACGGGCAAAAACTGCTCGACTACGAAATCGAAATCGAAGGGCGCGAACAGCGCAAAGGCAACATCTACAAAGCGGTGGTCACCCGCGTGGAGCCTTCGCTGGAGGCCTGCTTCGTCGACTATGGCGAAGACCGCCACGGCTTCCTGCCGTTCAAGGAAATCTCGCGCCAGTATTTCGCGGCCGGCGTGCCGGTCAACCAGGCGCGCATCAACGACGTGATCAAGGAAGGCCAGGAACTGCTGGTCCAGGTCGAGAAAGAAGAACGCGGCAACAAGGGCGCGGCCCTCACCACCTTCGTGAGCCTGGCCGGCCGCTACGTGGTGCTGATGCCCAACAACCCGCGCGGCGGCGGCGTGAGCCGGCGCATCGAAGGCGAAGACCGCCAGGAACTCAAGCAGGCGCTTGACCAGCTCGAATACCCCAACGGCATGAGCATCATCGCGCGCACCGCCGGCATCGGCCGCGACGCGCCCGAGCTGCAGTGGGACCTGAACTACCTGCTCAAGCTGTGGAACGCCATCGACGGCGCGGCCAAGGGTGGCAAGGGCGCGTACCTGATCTACCAGGAGTCGAGCCTGGTGATCCGCGCGATCCGCGACTACTTCAACAGCGACATCGGCGAGATCCTGATCGACACCGACGACATCTTTGAACAGGCGCACCAGTTCATGAGCCACGTGATGCCCGAGCACGGGCACCGCGTGAAGCGCTACCGCGACGACGCGCCGCTGTTCTCGCGCTTCCAGATCGAACACCAGATCGAAACCGCCTACAGCCGCACGGTGAACCTGCCCTCGGGCGGTGCCATCGTGATCGACCAAACCGAAGCGCTGGTGGCGGTGGACGTGAACTCCGCGCGCGCCATCAAGGGCGGCGACATCGAAGAAACCGCGACCCGCACCAACCTGGAAGCCGCCGACGAAGTGGCGCGCCAGGCGCGCCTGCGCGATCTGGGCGGCCTGGTGGTGATCGACTTCATCGACATGGAAGAGTCGAAGAACCGCCGCGAAGTGGAAAACCGCCTGCGCGACGCGCTGCGCCAGGACCGCGCGCGCGTGCAGTTCGGCGCCATCAGCAAGTTCGGCCTGCTCGAAATGAGCCGCCAACGCCTGAAGCCCGCGCTCAACGAAGGCGCGTCCATTCCCTGCCCGCGCTGCGGTGGCTCGGGCCACATCCGCGACACCGAAAGCTCGGCGCTGCAGATCCTGCGCATCATCCAGGAAGAGTCGCTCAAGGACAGCACGGCCGCCGTGCTGGTGCAGGTGCCGGTTGAAGTGGCCAGCTTCCTGCTGAACGAAAAGCGCACCGAGATCACCAAGATCGAACTCAAGCAGCGCATCAACGTGCTGCTCGTGCCCAACAAGTCGCTCGACACGCCCAACTACAAGCTCGAGCGCCTCAAGCACGACGACCCGCGCCTGGACAACCTCGACGCGAGCTACAAGCTGGCCGACGAGGTGGACGACGTGGCCAGCTTCACGCGCCGCAGCCAGGAGCGCACCAACAAGCAGGAGCCGGTGATCAAGGGCGTGCTGCCCGATGGCCCGGCTCCCGTCGCCGCACCGCGCGCCGAAACGCCCGCTCCCGTTGCAGCGTCCGCCGCAACCGCTGCGCCCGCGGCCAAGCGCGCACCGGCGGCGCCCGCCCCGGCAGAAAAAGGCTTCTTCGGTTGGCTCAAGAGCCTCTTCGTCTCGGAGCCCGCACCCGCCAAGCCCGCGGCGGAAACGCCTGTGCAGAGCAAGCCCGCCGGTGCCCGCGAGGAACGCGCCGACGGTGGCCGTCGCGATGGTGGCCGTGGCCGTGGCGGTCGTGACCGCGACGCACGGGGTTCGCGCGAAGGCCGTGAAGGTGGTGGCCGCAACGGTGGCCGCGGTGGCGAAGGCCGCTCGACCGAAGCCCGCGCCGAAGGCACCCGCGTGGAAGGCCGTGGCGAAGGCCGCAACGAGCCACGCGGTGAAGGCCGCCGAGGCGGTGAAGGTCGCGGTGAAAACCGGGGTGAAGGCCGCAACGAACCGCGCGGCGAGGGTCGCAATGAGCCGCGCGGCGAAGGCCGCCAGCGCAACGACAACCGCCGCGAAGGTGGTCGCCGCGATGCCGCGCCCGTCGACAGCGCCGCCAACGCCCTGCCCCAGGGTGTCGCTGCGCTGGGCGACACGCCCGAGACCGCGGAAGGCCAACGCCGTGAACGCGAGCGCGACCGCCGCCCCCGTGGTGACCGTGGCGAGAACCGCCGCCGCCCGGCGGACGCTGAGGGCACCGACGCCCCACGCGCCGACAACGCCGAGGCCGCGGCGCCCAACCTGAGCAACGAGGGTGGTGCGAACACCGCTACCGAAGCGCCGCGCGAAGGTGATGCGCCCGAGAACGGCGCGCCGCGTGGCAACCGCGAACGCCGCAGCCGCGACCGCTACGGCCGTGACCGCCGCGAACGCGGCCCGCGCGAAGGCGTGGCCGAAGGCGAGGAAGCCGCAGCACCCCAAGCCGATGGCATGGCCGCAACGGCAGCCACCGAAACCGCCGCGCCTGCGTCCGAGCCTGCCGACGTGTCGGCCTACGAAGCCCCGGTGCGCAGCTACTTCAGCATGCCCACGGAGCCGGCGGTGAACGAAGCGCCCGCGACCGCGACGCCCGAACCTGCAGCGCCTGTGGCCGCTGCCGAGCCGGCACCGGTTGCACCGGTGATCGCTGTCGCAGCGCCCGTGGCGGCCCCAGCTGCGCCCGTGGCCGCTCCGGTGGCACCGCGCGCACAGGAGCGCGCTCCTGCCGCGCCAGTGGCAGCAGCGCCCGTCGCTGCCGCTGCGCCCGTCCGCGGCCTGCCCAAGGTGCAGCCGTATGCCCTGTCCATCAACGACATGAACCAGGTCGCGCAGGCCAGCGGGCTCGAGTGGGTGAACTCCAATGCCGAGAAGGTCGCCCAGGCGCAGGCCGCCATCGCCGCCGAACCCAAGCCGGTGCACGTGCCACGCGAGCCCAAGCCCGCCGTGGTGCTGGACGACGGCCCCCTGGTACTGGTGGAGACGCGCAAGGATCTGCGCGACATGAAGCTGCCTTTCGAGAACACCTGACACACCCACCGGCCTGCGGGCCGGTGATCAGGTGCTCATCGAGCGCCCACAAAAAAGCCGGTCGGACCCCAAGTCCGATCGGCTTTTTTTCGCGCCTGGGCGCGCCGCGCCGCGCCGCCCTACTTCTGCGGCGACAAGACCACGCGGCAGCGCGACACGCGCTTCGCCGCGACGAGGGTCTTCTGCCACTCGTGCGAATGGCCGGGCTTGTTCTTGTGCGCATCCAGCGCGGCCTGGTCGCGCCAGAGCTCGGCCAGCAACAGGCGCCCGTCCGGTGGATCGGGCAAGGACAGTTCCATGCGCAGGCACCCCTCGTCCTCGCGGATGCATTCGTCGCATTCGTTCTGCATGCGCGCCTGCAACGCGTCCAGGCAGCCCGGCAGGGGCTCGTACTCGATGTAGATCGCGATCGCGCGCGTGTCGGCGTCGGGCGGGGTCGGTGGGGTCATGGCAGTCCTCGGTTGGGCCTGATCGCAATATAACCAAATTGAAAATTTTTTCAATAAATTATTGTTTTATTGAAATCACGTGGCTACACTGCGTCGCACCGACCCCTGAAAGCCGCGTTTGATGCCTGTCGCCACCCACCCGCAATCCGCCCCTGCCGTTGACGCCGACATCGGCGACCAGGACGAGTCGCAAGCGTTGCTGGCATTGGGTTTGCGTATTCGGGAGCTGCGCGGCATCAAGAAGATGACGCTCGCCGAACTGTCGCTCAAGAGCCGGGTTTCGGTGGGCATGTTGAGCCACATCGAGCGCGGGCAGAGTTCACCCTCATTGAAAACGCTCGAACGCATCCGCCTGGCGCTGGACGTGCCGCTGGCCAGCTTTTTCGAGCGCCCGGGGGCCCGCGGCGCGCACCAGCCCGCCTGGCTGGTGCGCGCGCCGCAACGCAGCGCGCTGGCGCTCGACAAGCTGGGCCTGGTGAAGGAACTGCTCTCGCCCGCCGGCGGCTCCGACCTTGAGGTGCTGATGCTGGTGATGGAGCCCGGCGGCGGTTCGGGCGCCGAGCCCTGGACGCGCAGCGGCGAGAAGGCCGGGCTGGTCCTCGAGGGCCGGTTCGAATTGAGCATCGGCGATGACACGCAGGTGCTGGAGCAGGGAGACAGTTTTCAGTTCGACAGCCGCCAACCGCACACGTTCCGCAACGTGTCCGACAAGGTGGCGCGGGTGGTCTGGATCATCAAGTCGGATGAGCCGGGCTGAGTCTTCACACCGTCTGGAAGGATTCACCGTGTTGCAGTTTCACCGTCTCCTCTCATCGCGCCTGGCCGCTGCCGGCTTCGCCACACTGGCGGCCTTCGCCGGGCCGTTCACGTCTGCGCAAGCGCAGGAATGGCCCACCAAACCGATCCGGATGATCATCCCGTTTCCGTCTGGCCAGACCAGCAGCGACGTGTTTGGCCGCGCCATGGCCGACAAGCTCAGCCGCGCACTGGGCCAACCGGTGGTGGTGGAAAACCGCCCCGGCGCCGGCGGCACATTGGGCGCCGACCAGGTGGTCAAGGCCGCGCCCGACGGCTACACGCTGCTGCTGGCCGCCAACGGCACCATCACCATCGCGCCCAGCGTGTATGGCGCGAAGATGCCGTTCAATCCGCAGACCGACCTGCAGCCGATCTCCATGTTCGCGCTGGTGCCCTACATGCTGGTGGCGCCGATGTCGGTGCCGGCGAAGACGTTGCCCGAATTCATCAAGCTGGCCAAGGCCGAACCGGGCGTGCTCAACTTCATGTCGTCCGGGAACGGCACCACGCCGCACCTGTGCGGCGAGTGGTTCAAGCGCCAGGCCGGACTCGACATGGCGCACGTGCCGTACAAGGGCGGCGCGGTGGCGGTGAGCGATCTGCTGGCCGGCCGCGTGCAGCTCTACTGTGCCGGCGGTCCCAGCACCGTCGGCTACTTGAAGGAAGGCAAGCTGCGCGCCCTGGGCCTCACCTCGGCCAAGCGCAGCCATGTGCTGCCAGATATCCCGACCCTGGCCGAGCAGGGCTTGAGCGGCATGGAGAACATCAATTCGTGGGTGGGCCTGCTGGCGCCGGCCAAGACGCCCCGCCCGATCGTCGACCGCCTCTACCGCGAGATCGCCAAGATCATGGCCACGCCCGAGATGCAGCAGCTGGTGAGCAGCCAGGCCGCCGAACCCATGGCACAGACGCCGGAAGAGTTCGCCGCACGCATCCGCGACGAGTCGGCCCAATGGGCCAACATCGTCAAGGTCACCGGCGCACGCGCCACCGACTGATCACCGACCCCTTCGCAGCAACAGAAAGAAAGAAGAGACACCCATGAGTGCCATCAAGCGTCATGAAAGCAGCCCCATCCTGAGCGACGCCGTCGAGCACGGCGGGCTGGTCTACCTGGCCGGCCAGGTGCCCGAAGACCTGAGCCAGGACATTCGCGGCCAGACCCGCGAAGTGCTGTCCGCCATCGATGCCCTGCTCGAGAAAGCGGGCAGCCACAAGTCGCGCATCCTGTCGGTGAACATCTGGCTGGCCGATATCCGCCAGCGCGAAGAGATGAACGAAGTCTGGAAGGCCTGGGCCGACCCGGCCCACCTGCCGGCGCGCGCCACGGTCGAGGCCAAGCTGGGCCATCCGCGCATGCTGGTCGAGATCATGCTGGTGGCGGCGAAGAACACCTGACACGAGCGCTGCGCGCCGCTCGGCATCCCTCGGCACCGAAGCGAGGGGGTTAGACTCGAGCCATGCTTCCTTCAACGACCACCGCCCTGTTTGCGAGCGCCTGTGCGCCTCGGGCGGTGCTTGTTCGTCCGCCGCAGGCCCGCACATGGGCACGCTGCCGCCACCTGACACTGGCCGCAGAATCCTGAGCCCGGCGACACCCCCACTTCCACGCACCTTCCTCGCCGGGCCCCTTTCAGGTGCCATTGCTTGCGCCGTTCGTTGCCCTAGGGCAGCGGCGCGCGCCATGGAAGCACACGGCGCCACCGAGCGCCGTGGCCATCCGCTCTCGATCCACCACACCGCCAACGCGAGGACACGGTACGCCCTGCCGCGCGAACGTGCGTTGACGTGCCGTGCGACGTCGCCTTGGCGTTGCGGCAGCCCCAACAGGAACATGCATTGATGTCGAACCTTGATCTGTGCGAGCACCTGCTCGCCATGCCCGATGCCGCGCGGCTGCGGCGCACCGGCGCGGTCCATTCCGCGCGGATGGTGTCGGTGTGGCCGCCACCGCAGGAGTAGCCCCATGGAACTCTCCAAGTCCTTTGTGAAAGCAAAGAATCCCTGTGCCGCCGGCCTGCGCTGGTTCCTGCGCCACCACCCCCAAGGCAACGACTACCAACCCCTGCTCGATGCGCTCGTGGCCGAGGGCCGCATCGACGATGCCTGCTGGCTGCTCGCCCAGTTTGGCCCCACCCAGGCCACGCTGCGGCTTGAACGTTTGAGTGCGGAAGCGATCGTGTTCGCGGGCGCGATCGAGGTCGCGCACGACATCGACGTCGGCACCGTGTTGCGTGCGGGCCGCGACATCCGCGCGGGCGGCTCGATTCGCGCAGGCAGTTCCGTGAACGCCGGCAACTCCGTCGCCGCGGGTGGCACGCTGGAAACCGCCACCCTGCAAGTGGGTGAGGACGCGTGGGCCAAGGCCATCGCGATCCCGGGCGCCATGCGCGTGGCGGGCCAGTTGCGTTGCACACGCGATCTGGTCTGTGGAGCCGACCTGGAGGTGGGTCACCAGGCCACGGTCGGCGGTGTGCTCGTCGTGGGCGGTGCGGTGCAGGTCGGCCGCAGCCTGCACGCGCGGGGCGAACTGCGTGCGGGCAGCACCATTCGCGTGGGCGATGGTTTGCTCGCCGGTGAATCGGTGGTCTGCGGCTCGCATCTCGACGCCGGTTGGGGCATCAAGGTCGGCGGCTCGCTGGCCACCGGTGGCGCGATCCGCGCGGGCGAGAGCATCACGGCGGATGGCGAGATCACGGCCGGCGAAGGCTATGGCGTCTTCGCGGGTCTGTGCGTGCAGCGCGAGGAATGGGCCACGTCCGCGCGCGTGAGCGCCAGTGCGGCGCCGGCGCAGCTGCTGAGCGGGCACTGGGTCGGGCCGGCGGGCTCTCTGGAGGCCTTCGCATGAGCACGGGCAAGACCCGAACCCATCGCGAAGACACAACGCCCTGTAACCTATGCCAGACACCATGCCCATATGCTTGCTCACCGAAAGCAATGCGAAAGGAACACCTCCCATGAAACGCTCGACATTCATCGCCCTCACCGCAGCCGCCTTGCTGGGCCTGACGGCCTGCAGTACCACCACCAACCCCTCTGCCAGCGCCATGACCGACTCGTCGCTCAACAAAACCTTGCAGGCCTTTCACTGGGATCTGGAAAAGGCGGACGACGCCAGCGGCCGCGCACTGCCGGCGTTCACCGCGCTCGCGCCGCAACGCGTGGTGCGCCTGAGCTTTGTCGGCGGTGAGAAGCCTTCGGAGCAGCGTGTGGTCGTGGACAAACTCTGCAACGCCATGGGCGCGGGCTACCAGCTCAAGGGCATGGACATCACGATCTCGCGCCCGGTGAGCACGATGATGGCCTGTGCCGACACCCGGCTGATGCAGCTGGAGCAAACCGTGGGCGCGCAACTCGGCCGCGCCACCCGCGTGCACCTGGCCCAGGACGCCAACCCTCCGCGCCTGATGCTGCAGTTCGATGACGGCAGCCGCTGGCACATGGTGGGCAAGGCCACGGCCGCCACCCAGTACGGCAGCGCGGGCGAAACCTTGTTCCTGGAAGTGGGGCCCGAGCTGAAGCCTTGCAGCCATGGCGTGATGCGCGGCGCGCAATGCATGCAGGTGCGCGAGGTGCAATACAACAGCGCGGGCATCAAGACCAGCACCGGCGAGTGGAGCCACTTCTACGGAATGATCGAAGGCTTTGCGCACGAACCCGGCATGCGCAACGTGCTGCGCGTCAAACGCTACACCCGCCAGAACCCGCCGGCCGATGCCTCGCGCTACGTCTACCAGCTGGACATGCGCGTGGAAACCGAGCGGGTCACGCCCCGATGAACCAGCCCTGACGGGCCGAGCGATCGGCACCGCCCCACCCGTACCGCTTGTGGGAGCACACCGCTCTTTCAGACTTTGGGCCGTTGACAGCATTCACCGCCCCGCCCTAAATTGGTTCGCCCAACGTTTGGATACAACTGTATCCAGACCAAGGTCGTCCTTGCGGGGCGATGCCCCCAACCCGCCCGGGCGCATCCAACAAGGGGGATAAGGGAAACGCAATGAACTTCAATGTGGGCGACGTTCTTTCGCCGCGGTACGACATGGTGCTCGTGGTGGCTTCTTACGTTATTTCGGTGCTCGGCTCCTTTGCGGCGTTGGCCCACACGAAGTATCTGTACCGTGCCGACGGCACCGTCAACCGGTCCATGGCCGCGGGCGCGGCGGTTGCGTTGGGTGGTGTGGGCATCTGGTCCATGCACTTCGTCGGCATGATGGGCTACCGGCTTCCGCTGCCGGTGGTGTACGACGGTTTCTGGACGCTGCTGTCGCTGTTGGCCGCCATCGTCATCGCCGGCATCGCGCTGATCCTCGCCGGCGGCGGCGGCAGGTTCAGCAAGCCGGGCTGGCTGGCGGGCAGCCTGCTTGCCGGCGTCGGGGTGTGCGTGATGCACTACATGGGCATGTACGCGATGAACCTGCGTGCCGACATGTCGCTGGACCTGCAGGTGGTGATGATCTCCTTTGCGATCGCGGTCACGGCGTCCGCCGCGGCCCTTTGGCTGGCGTTCCATGTGCGCAAGGTCTGGCATCGCGTGCTGGCCTCGCTGATCATGGGCCTGGCCGTTTGCGCCATGCACTACACCGGCATGCGGGCGGCGGAATTCATCTGCGTTGAAAGCAAGTCCCCGCCGGTGTGGGGCATCGGCGGCTTCTATCTTTCGCAAATGGTCTTCTCGGTGGTGGGCCTGGTGCTGGTGTACCTGATGTGGAACGTGCTCGCCCCTCGGGACATCAGCGCCTCAGGAAAGAAGGGCGCCAGCGCCGCGAACCGTGCGCGTCCCTCCCTGCAGAAATAAACACACCGACTGAGGCAGCGCGCTGACGTTCCCGCGTCAGCGCCGCCCGCACGGCGATGCCACGCCGCGAACGTGGCATGGATCTCGCTCTGGACATTGGACGTCCAACAACCCGCCCTTTTTTGGGGACGTCCAGACATCATGTCCGCCGACATCCAGCTCAGAAATGTTTCACGCCGCTTCGGCGCCACGGTGGCGCTCGAGGCGGTGAACCTCGACATCGCCGCCGGCCAGTTCATCGCACTGGTCGGGCCTTCGGGCTGCGGCAAGACCACGCTGCTGCGCATGGTCGCCGACCTGGACCAGCCCACCGGTGGCTCGGTGCTCATCGGCAGCCTGCCGCCCGCCACGGTGCGGCGCGCGCGCAAGCTCGGTCTGGTGTCACAACGCCCGGCCGTGCTGCCGTGGAAGCGCGCCATCGATGACGTCGAATTCACCCAGCAGGTGACCGGCCGCGCCGGGCTGCCCGCGCGCGGATTGCTGCGCGACTTTGGTCTCGCGGGGCATGAAGAGAAGATGCCGCACCACCTCTCGGGCGGCATGCTGCAACGCGTGAATTTCGCGTCGGCCATCGCGCACGACCCCGAGGTGCTGCTGATGGACGAGCCCTTCTCCGCGCTCGACGAAATGAAGCGCGAAGAGCTCGGCCTGTGGCTCGGCAGCGAGCTCGCCACGCGCCCCAAGACCGTACTGTTCGTGACGCACCACGTCGATGAAGCCGTGCTGCTGGCCGATCGCGTGATCGTGTTCTCGCCCGCACCGGGCCGCATCCTGGCCGACATCGCCGTGCCCTCGCCGCGCCCGCGCACGGCCGCGTTTCGCACCGACCCGCAATTCGTGGAACTCACCGACCGCATTCGCGGCCTGCTGTTTGGCCAATGGAGGGCTGCCGCATGAACGCCGCACGGCCGCCCGAAGACGTTCGCACCGCAGTGCAAAGCACGAAGGATTCCGAATGAACACGACCACCGTGAACACACCCGCCGTCGCGCCGGCACCCGCCGCGCGTGCGTTGCTGATGCGCGTGTTGAGGGTCGCCTCGCGCATCGGATTTCCGATCGTCTCCATCCTCGGCCTGTGGTACCTCGCCATCGCCTTTTCGGGCCTGCCCGAATTCGTGATCCCGCGCCCCACGCAGGTGCTCGCGGTGCTGACGAACGAGACCGACTTCGTCACGCAGCATCTGGTGGTCACGCTGCGCGCGGCGGCCATCGGCTTCGTGTTCGCCAACATCGTCGGCGTTGGCCTGGCGGTGCTGTTCACTTCGATGCCGGTGTTCAACCGCCTCCTGATGCCCGCAGCCATCACCCTGCGCAACGTGCCCTACGTGGCGCTGGCCTCGGTGCTCGTGCTGGCGGTGGGCGACGGGCTGTGGACCAAGGTAACCATCGTCACCATCGCCGGTTTCTTCCCGGTGCTGGTCAACACCCTGCGCGGCCTCAGGGCCGTGGACCCGGTGGTGCTGGACCGCATGCGCATTCTTGACGTGAGTCCCTGGAAGGTGTTCCTCAAGGTGCGCCTGCCGTACTCGGTGCCCTACATCCTGGCCGCGCAGGAGATCACGGGCAGCGCCAGCATCATCGTGGCGGTGGCGGCGGAGTGGATGATTTCTTCCGAGGGCCTGGGCTACGTGATCAACCGTGCCATGGCCCAGTACCGCGGCGACCAGGTGTACGCGGTGGCGCTTTTGGCCGCGGTGCTGTCGTATGCGATCTACGTGCTGGTGCAGGTGATCGGCGCGCGCATCAACTGGAGCGAACGCGCGCGCAACGGCGGTCCGTGAGGCGCGCCCTCTTTCTCATTCCATCTCCGCATTCCCACTTCCCTTTCTCAAGGACCAACACCATGCGTGCGCCGTTCACTCGACTCGTTCTCACTCTCGCCATCGGCGTTACCGCCTGGAGCAGCGCTGCCGCGCAGGCCCCGATGGAGGACATCCGCATCGCGCTCTCATGGCTGCGCAACGGCCAGTACGCGGCGCTCATGGTGGCCGACGCCAAGGGCTACTTCGCCGAAGAAGGCATCAAGGTCAGCTTCATCGACGGTGGCCCGGGCAAGAACCCGATCCCTACCGTGGGCGTGGGCCAGGCGCAGTTCGGCGTGATGGCGCAGTCGTTCATCATGTCGGCACGGCTGGCACCCTCGCCAGTGGACGTGGTGGCCATCGGCGCGCTGATCCAGGAACTGCCTTACGTGTACATCGGCCTCGGCAACCCCGGTGACCCGGATCCCACGCCCAAGGATCTCGAAGGCAAGCGCGTGGGCATCCAGGCCGACGGCGAGATGTTCATCAAAGCACTGGCCAAGCGCAACCACCTCGACCTGTCGAAGATCAAGGTCGAGACCGTGCTGGCCAACGCCGAGCCGTTGCTGGTCGGCAAGGTCGACTACTTCACCGGCCACCTGCACAACCAGACCTACCAGGTCGAGCTGGAGGCCGCCAAGGCCGATGCACCCGCGCACCTGAAGGGCAAAACATGGAAGGTGCTGCGTTTCTCGAAATACGGCGTGGCCTCGTACGGCGACACGCTCTTCACGAGCGGCAAGATGATCAAGGAAAAACCCGAGACCGTGCGCAAGGTGGTGCGCGCCGTGGCCAAGGGTTTGAAGTTCACCATCGACAACCCGGCCGAAGCGGTGAAGCTGGTCGACGCCTACCCGCAGCAGATCGAGCGCGCCGACAAGCTCGCGTGGCGCATGAAGGTGCAGAACCCCTTGAACCAGAGCGCCGACACCAAGGCGCGCGGCCTGCTGTGGATGGACCCCAAGGTGTGGGACGAGACCATGGCCTTCTACAAGGAATACGACCAGATCAAGTCGGTGGCACCCGCCGCCGAGATGATGACCAACGCCTTCAACCCGGGCATCAAGGCCAACTGAGCGAGCGAGACACCCCGCATGAGCACCACACCCACCGCCGCGCACGCGATCCCGACCATCGACATCTCGCCCCTCTTCGGCGACGACCTGGACGCGCGCCAGACCATCGCCCATGCCATGGGCCGCGCCGCCGAAACCTACGGCTTCATGAAGCTGGTCGGCCACGGCGTGCCGCCCGCGGTCATTGCCGACACCTTCGCCGCCGCCGAAGCCTTCTTCGGCCAGCGCGAAGAAGCCAAGGCGCCCTACCAGGAACGCAAGACCAACCGCGGCTTCCAGCCCATGTTCGACAACGCCAAGCCGGGCCAGAAGCCCAGCGGGCAGGAGGCGTTCAGCATGGGCCACCCGATTCCACCGGTGGACCCGGCCCTGCTCGACCTGCCGTTCTACGCGGCCACACCGTGGCCCGACGTGCCGCAGTTCCGCGCGCGCCTGGAGACCTGTTACCACGCCATGTTCCAGGTTGGGGAATCGGTGCTGCAGGCGTTCGCGCTGCACCTCGGTGCGCCGGCCGACTTCTTCGCGAACGTGTCGCGCAACACCTACTCCAACATGCGCGTGGTGCACTACCCGCCGCAGGAAGCCGTGCAGCACATCGCCGATGTCGGCGTGCGCGCGCACGAAGACCAGGGCCTGATCACGCTGCTGATCCAGGATATGAACGGCGGCCTCGAAGTGCTCGGGCCCGACCAGGACTGGCTGCCCGTGGTGCCCGACGAACAGGCCATCGTGCTCAACGTCGCCAAGCTGCTCACGCGCTGGAGCAACGGCCGCTTGAAGTCCGCCATGCACCGCGTGATCAACCGCTCGGGCCGCGAGCGCTATTCGATCCCGCTGTTCATCCACCCGAACTACCACCAGGTGATCGACCCGCGCGACTTCGCGCCCACAGGTGAGGCACCGCGCTTCGAACCCATCGTGGCCGGCGAGCAGGTCTACAAAAACTTTTCCGGGGAGCGCAAGTCGTGGGCCGAACTGACGTCCTGACCCTGCCCGACCGGCTGGCGCAAGACCTTCGGCGTCGCTTGTCAGAAGGCGAATGGACCACGGGCCAGGCGATCCCGGCAGAGACCGCGTTGGCCAGCGCCTATGCGGTGTCGCGCAACACCATCCGCGAAGCCATCAGCCGCCTGGTGACCGAAGGCCAGTTGCGCATCCAGCGCGGCATCGGCACCATCGTGCGCCCGCCGGCGGCACCGCAGGCACCGATGGGCATGGGCCACTTCGACTCGCTCACCGAGTCGATCAAGGAGCAGGGCCGCACACCGCGCATCGAACTCCACAAACTGGAGCGCCGCGAGGCCACGGCCGAAGAAGCGCAGAAGCTGGCCTTGCCCGACGGCGCGCGCGTGCTCTACACCGAGCGTGCGATCTACAGCGACGACGATTTGCTGAGCTATGGCTACGACCGCTACGTGGACAGCCTGTTCCCCGAGGTGATCGACGAGTTGCTGTTCTCGATGTCCTTCGTGGACATCTTCGAACGCCTGGGCGTGCGCACCGACCGCACCGAGGTGGAGTACCACGCGGTGCTCTCCAGCACCATCGGCTGGGGCCGCAGCAACCGCGCGCCGCAGCTCTACGTGTTGCTCGACCGCGTGCACTACGCGCAAGACCGGCCAGTCTTCCACGCGCAGACCTACTGCGTCGAAGGGCGCAACCGGATCTACACGAGCAGTTCGCGCTAAGCCTTCACGTACCCCAGCCCCCGGGAGATCTCGCTGGCCGCCGCGCACACCGCGGGCAGCACCGCGTCGCGCACCACCTCGTCGGTGAAGGCATGTGTCATGGCCGTGGCGTTGATGCCGGCGACCACGTGGCCCGTCGCGTCGAACACGGGCGCCGCGATGGAGCGCACGCCCAGGTGGAACTCCTGGTCGTTGAACACGACGCCATCGGCCCGCGCGCGCGCCAGCATCTGCCGAAAGGCCACCGGGTCGCTGGTCGAGTTGGCCGTCATTGCGGGAATGGGCCCGGTGCCCAGGATGGCGTCCACCGCTTCGGGTGCGAGATAGGCCAGCAGGATGCGCCCGATGGAGGTGGCGTATGCGGGCGTGCGCGAACCCACGTGGATGTTGATCGCGGTGGGCAAGGGAATGCGGGCGTTGGCCACGTAGACCAGTTCCTTGCCGTCCAGCAGCCCCATGTGCACCGACGCGTTGACGGTCGTGCGCAACTGGTTCAGCACGGGCTGCGCGAGTTCGATCATGGAAAGCCGGCTCAGGTAGGCGTACCCCAGCGACATGGTCAACGACGTGGGCCGGTAGCGCCGCCCCGGCTCCTCGCGGCTCAGGTACCCCAGACGCTCCAGCGTCTGCACATACCGGAAAGGCTTGGCGCGGTTCCAGCCCAGGCGCTGGGCGATGTCGGTCAAGGTGAGGCTGCCGTGCTCGGACTCGAACACCCGCAACACGGCCAGCCCCTGGGCCAGCGCCTCCACCCAATAAGGGCTTTTGTCGGCTTCGGCACTGTCCGGCCCGTCGGTCGCGGGCGGCGTCGGGGGCAAAGGGGTCTCGGGCGTGGGATTCATGGGCGGGGCGCAACGCCACAAAAGGCGGGGTGCCTCGGTTGCGCAGCGATTCTATGAAATCGACGCTGAAGCAGGCCAAAGGCGCTTTCATGCGCGCCAGATCAGGGTTTTTACCGATCTCTGTTGCCGTCTAAAAAATTTAGCATTCAAAACTAGATTTCGTATTCAAAACATTTTCAACAACATGACCTCTCCTCGCATTGCCATCATTGGCGCCGGCATCGGCGGCCTGTCGGCCGCTCTGGCCCTGAAACGCCTGCACATCACGCCCGTGGTTTTCGAGCAGGCGACCCGGTTCGGGCGCGTGGGCGCGGGCATCAACCTCACGCCCAATGCCGTGCGCGCGCTCGATGGCCTGGGCGTTGGCCAGGCCTTGCGCGCCACGGCCTTTCGCCCCACCCGGCGTGTCAGCCGCACCTGGGACAGCGGGGAGGTGACCTCCCACCTCGAAATGGGCGACGCCGGCGAGCGCCGGTATGGCGCGCCGCAACTCACGGTGCACCGCGCGGACCTGCTGTCGGCGCTGGAAGCGGCGGCCTCGGACGTCGAGGTCCACCTCGGCAGCCGGGTCCAGCACATTTCGCAGACCGACGAGCACGCCGAGCTGGTGCTCGACAACGGGCAAACCCACCGGTTCGACGCCATCGTGGGCGCCGACGGCATCCATTCCGCCGTGCGCGACAACCTGTTTGGCGCCGACCAGCCCATCTTCACCGGCCAGGTGGCGTTCCGTTCCATCGTCGACACGCAGCGGCTTGGCCACCTGGACCTGACGCCGACCACCAAGTGGTGGGGGCCGAACACCGCGAGCCAGATCTTCACCTTCCTGATCCACGGTGGGCGCGAGCTGTTCGTGTTCGCCACCGCACGGGAAGACAGCTGGCGCCACGAGTCGTGGTCGGTCAAGGGCACGCAGGAAGAACTGCTCGCGGCCTACGCGCAGTTCCACCCGGAGGTGCAGGACATCCTGCGCGGTTGCGAGGTGGTGCTCAAGACCGCGCTGTATGTGCGCGAGCCCATGGCGCAGTGGACGCAGGGCCGCGTCTCGTTGCTGGGCGACGCCTGCCACCCGATGTTGCCGTTCATGGCGCAGGGCGCGGCCATGGGCATCGAGGACGCCGTGGTGCTGGCGCGTTGCCTGGCCGACGGACCGGACTGCGCGTCCGCACTGCAGAGGTACGAAGCGCTGCGCAAGCCCCGCGCGAGCCAGATCCAGGTGGCCTCGGGCAAGAACGACTGGCTGCGCAACGACAACAACGCCGACAGCGTGTACGGCTACGACGCCTGGAGCACATCGCTCAACCCCGCCGATCAATCCTGTGCGGTCTGAAGCCCGCACATCCTGAAAGAGAGAGAGGTTCACATGCAACGACGTCAACTCCTGAGCGGTTCCGTGGCCGCGGCCACGCTGGCCATCGCGCCGGTTGCGCGCGCGCAAAACACTTTCCCATCCAGGCCGATCCGGCTGCTCGTCGGGTTCGCGCCAGGCGGCGCCACCGACGCCGCGTTCCGCGTGCTGGCCACCAACGCCAGCGCCATCCTGGGACAACCCGTCGTGGTGGACAACAAGCCGGGCGCGGGCATGGTCATCCCCGCCCAGCTCATGCAGACCGTGCCGGCCGACGGCTACACCATCGCGCAGGTGGCGGTTTCGGTGTTCCGCCAGCACTACCTGACGAAGACCAACTACGACCCGGTCAAGGACCTGAAATACATCATCGGCCTCGCCTCCTATCCCTTTGGCCTGGCGGTGCCGGCCACATCCGACATCAAGACGCTGGCGGACTACATCGCCTATGCCAAGGCGCACCCGGGTGAGATGACCTACGGCACGCCGGGCACGCTGTCGTCGCCCCATCTCACGATGGAAGACCTGGCCCAGCGCGCGGGCGTCAAGCTCACCCACGTTCCGTTTCCCGGCGGCGCCCAGGCCATGACGGCCGTGCGGGGCGGGCATGTGAAGTCGCTCGCCGACGGGCCCAGCTGGGCCAGCCTGGTCGAATCGGGTTCCTTGCGCCTGCTGGCGATGGCGGGCGAGACGCGCAGCCCACGCTTTCCCAACGTGCCCACCTTGAAGGAGCTGGGCTACCCCATCGTGCAGAACGCGCCGTTCGGCCTGGTCGCGCCGGGCGGCACGGACCCGGCCGTGGTCGAGCGTCTGCACAACGCCTTCAAGCAGGCCATGGACCAGGAGAGCTTCCGCGACGCGCTGCGCAAGTTCGACATCGATCCCCAATACATGAGCAGCAAGCAGTTCACCGCGTTCGCGCACGACATCACGCAGTCGGAACGGCCCATCATCGATCGCATCGGCCTGCAGCGGCCCTGATGGCCTCGCGCGGCGAATCGCCTTCATCCATCACAACACGAGGTGACCTCATGATTGCATTTCGTCGGCACGCGCTGCGCGTGCTCCAGGCCCTGTCGGCCGCGCTGTGTATGACGCTCGCGCAGCAAGCGACGGCCCAAGCCCTTCAGCCCCTGACCTTCACCGCCGGTGTCGGCACCGTGCCATCGACGGCACTGGTGGAACTGGTCACCCGGGAACAGGGGCTGTGGCAAAAGCAAGGACTGCAACCCACCACGCCGCCGCCCCTGGGTGGTGGGGACCGCCGCTCCTGGAACGCCGAAGAAGAAAACCACTCCGACGTGCGCTTGTATGGCCTGGGCGCGGCCATCAACTACATGAGCAAGGGCGTGGACTTCGTGGTCGTGGCCGACCTGGGCTTGCACGCCGAGTGGCACATGTGGTCCTTGTCCGATCGGCCCCTCAAAGCCGCGGACATCCGTGGCAAGCGCATCGCGGTCACCCAGATATCGGGCACGGACAAGCTCTACGCCGACCTCTTTCTCAAGTCCCTGGGCGTGGCCCCGAACGAGGTCGAATTTGTGCCGACCGGCGGGTTGCCGCAAAACTACCAGGCGCTCAACAACCGGCAAGCCGACATCTGGGTGACGACCGAACACGCGGCCGCCCTGCTCGAAAAGGAGGGACGGCTCTCCAGCGTGGTGAAGCTGTCGAACTTTCTGGGGCGTGACTGGGACCCGTACGTGATCCTGGCCAAGCGCGCCACGCTGCAACGCGATCCCGCGCTGGTCCAGCGCGCGGTGGCCGCGCTGCTGGAAGGGGCGCGCGATGCCGCACAGGCCCGCCCGGACCAGAACAGCCAGCGGCTGATGCAACGCTTCAATGTTGATGCGCCGACGGCGCAGCGGCTGCTGGCCACCGTGTCGTTCGAAAACCCTTCGGGGCGCATCCGCGTGCCCACCATCGAGAAGATGCGCCGCCACTACATCGAACAAGGGATCGTCAAAAGCGATGCGATCCCGTTGGGCCGGATCTACGACGAATCGGTGGTTCGGTAAAAATGGGAAGCCCCAGATCTTGCCAAATTTTGCCAAATTGCCTACGCTCGTGCCATGAGCACGATGAACATCTCTCTCCCCGACACCCTGAAGTCCTTTGTGGACGAGCAGGTCAGCGAGCGCGGCTACGGCACCAGCAGCGAGTATGTGCGCGAGTTGATTCGCAAGGATCAGGATCGCCTGCAACTGCGCGGCTTGCTGCTGGCAGGTGCGGCGTCCAACCCGACAGCGCCGGCTGATGCGGGCTATTTCGAAGGCCTGCGGAACCGGATGCACAGGGGTGCCAAAGCCCGCGCTCGGCGGTGAAGGCCAAGCCCGTCGTCCCGCGCGAGCAAGCGCTGCGGGATGTTGACGAAGCCATTGCCTACTACCTGGATGAACACGCCGAGCAGGCCGCATCGGGCTTCATCGACGCGCTGGAGAAAGCCTTCGCGCACATCGGCCGCCATCCGGCCACCGGCTCGCCGCGTTATGCCCACGAACTCAATCTGCCCGGCCTTCGCACCTGGCCGCTGACGCGATACCCGCAACGGGTGTTCTACGTCGAGCACCCGGACCACGTCGACGTGTGGCGCGTGCTGCACGGCCAGCGGGACATTCCCGCGTGGATGCAGGAGCCCGACGGCGTGTGACATCACGAAGACGCGGTCGCCCCCAACTGGAACACCGACACCGTCTTCACCAGCTCATCCGCCTGCTGACGCAGGCTGTGGGCCGCAGCGGACATTTCTTCCACGAGCGCGGCGTTCTGCTGCGTGGTCTGGTCCAGCTGCACCACCGCCTCGCCCACCTGGCTCACGCCCGCGCTCTGTTCGCCGCTGGCGGTGCTGATGTCGGACATGAGGCGCGACACCTTCTGAATGGAGGCGATCAGTTCCTGCATCGTATGGCCGGCTTCGTTCACCAGCACCGTGCCGTTGCCCACGCTCTGCACACTGCTGCCGATCAGGTCCTTGATCTCGCGCGCGGCCTGCGCCGACCGCGTGGCCAGGCTGCGCACCTCGCCGGCCACCACGGCGAAGCCACGGCCTTGTTCACCCGCGCGCGCCGCCTCGACGGCCGCGTTGAGCGCGAGGATGTTGGTCTGGAACGCGATGCCGTCGATGACGCCGATGATGTCGGCGATCTTGCGCGAGCCAGCGTCGATGTCCTGCATGGTGTCCACCACGCGCTGCACCGCCGCGCCGCCCTGCTCGGCCAGCGTCGTCGCCGAGCGCGCCAGTTGATCGGCCTCGCGCGCATGCCCGGAGTTCTGGCCCACGGCCGTGCCCAGCTGTTCCATGGAGGCGGCCGTTTCTTCCAGCGCGCTGGCCTGGTTTTCGGTGCGGCTGGAGAGGTCCTGGTTGCCCTGCGAAATCTCCGCGCTGGCCGTGGCCACCGCCTCGGCGCCGCGCCGCACGCGGCCGACCACGCCGGCCAGGTCCTTCTGCATCACCGCCAGTTGGGCCATCAGGCTGTGGGTGTCACCGGCCTTCACGGGCACCGGCTGGCCGAGGTCGCCCCGGGCCACGCGGGCGCTCACGGCCACGGCTTCGGCGGGTTCGCCGCCCAGCGGGCGCAGCACGAGGCGCTGCAAGGCCCAGAGCAAACCGAGCGACACCACGATGATCGACACCGCGCCCAGCAACGCGGCGGTGAGGTTGAGCTGGCGCACCTCGGCGAGGATGCGGTCCTGCGGCACGGTGGCCGCGAAGGCCCATGAAGAGTTGTCCTTGCCCACGCGGATCGGCACATAGATGCTGGTCACTTCGGTGTTCAATCCTTCGTGCTGGTAACGCACGCGCTGCGGCTGGTTCTCGCTCAGCGCGGTGCGCATGGCTTCCAGCTCGCCCGGCTTCGTCAAAGCCTGCCCCACGAGCGCGGCGTCGCGATCCCCCACATACACAGCGCCGTGCGAGAGCAGGCTCGCGTAACCGGTGTCGTAGATGCGGATCGCCTGCACCTTTTCCTGCAGGCTGGACAGCGGCAGGTCGATCCCCGCCACGCCCACGAACTGGCCGTTGACCACGATCGGCACCGAGGTGGTCGTGAGCAAGACTTCCTTGCCCGCCAGCATGTACTTGTAGGGCTCGATGAGCGCCTCCTTGCCGGTGCGCTTGGGCAACTGGTAGTAATCGCCCGGACCCGGCTTGTCGTAGTCCACCAGCGGTTCCACCACCACCGAGCCCGCGCCCCGGTTCCAGTAAGGGATGTAGCGCCCCGTGGCATCGTGGCCCGGCATGCCCACGTACTCGGCGTCGCGCCCGTCGAACGCATTGGGCTCCCACGCCACCCAGACGCCGAGGAACTGCGGCGAGCCTTCGAGCACGTTGCGGATCAAGGCATCGGCTTCGATGCGGTCGGCCTGTCCGGTGGATTTCAAGCCCGCCAGCGCCTGCGCCAGCGTGCGCGCGGCCGTCATGGTGGCGTTGAGTTCTGCGCCCACTTGCGCCGCATTGCGGGTCGCCAGTTCCTCGGCGTACATGAGGGCCGTGTTTTCCTGCAACTGGCCGGCCTGGCGCGTCAGCGACACCACGGTGACGGCAAAGCCGAGCAGCACCACGCCGACGACCAGCAGCAGCAATTGGGTGCGCAGGCTCATGCGGGCCAGAGACGGTTTTTTGGAGAGGGATTGGAGAGGGGACAACACGCAGCGCTTCTTTCTTCGTCCAGTGGGATGGGAGTGAGGAGTGAGTGCCTGACGAAGCCCGAGGGGCCGTGGGTCTGGCAATTTGTCTACACGGCGAATTTCCCACGCCGGCAAATTCGCAAGACGGCGAACAGCAGGGGAAAGGCGGGGCAATTCGCGCGGAGCGATTACCCTTCACGGTCCCTCTTGCGCATAGGAGCCGCCATGAACCCTGTCACCCTTCTGTTCGCACTGGCGCTGGGCGTGGCCACCGCCCCCACGCTGTGGGCCGCCGGTGCCCAGGCCCAGCCGCTGGACGCCGAGGCCAGCGACCCCGCCAAACTCGGCTGGATGGTGGGCGCTCCACCACCACCCGACAAGCAACTGCGCTTCGACGACGGCAGCACCTTCCAGTTTCCGGCCCTGCGCTGGAGCGTCTCGCATTTTCGCCAGTTGATGCCCACGGTGAACGTGTCCCGCGGCGTGGGCGCGCCCACACCCTTGCCGCGCGCGCTGCGGGCGGACATCGACACCGTGCGCTTCACACCGCTGGGCGCCTCGTCGTCCATGACCTGGGCCGAATCGCTCGCCGCCAACTACACCGACGGCATCCTGGTGCTGCACCAGGGCCGCATCGTCTACGAGCGTTACTTTGGTGTGCTGACCGCGCAGGGGCAGCATGGCGCCATGTCGGTCACCAAGTCCGTCACCGGCACCCTGGGCGCGATGCTGGTGGCCGAAGGCAAGCTGGATCCGAACAAGAAGGTGGTGGACTACGTGCCCGAGCTGGCCCGCTCGGCCTTCGGCAACGCCACCGTGCGGCAGGTGCTCGACATGACCACGGGCCTGAAGTACAGCGAGGACTACGCCGACCCCAACGCCGAAGTCTGGGCCCACGCGCAAGCCGGCAGCCCGCTGCCCAAGCCCAAGGACTACACCGGCCCGCGCAGCTACTACGAGTACCTGCAGACCGTGAAGCCCGAGGGCCAGCACGGCGCGGCCTTTGCCTACAAGACCGTCAACTCCGACACGCTGGGCTGGATCATCGCGCGCGCCACCGGGCGCGACGTGGCGAGCCTCTTGTCCGAGCGCATCTGGAGCCGGCTGGGCGCGGAGCAGGACGCGTACATGACGGTGGATTCCACCGGCACGCCGTTCGCGGGCGGTGGCTTGAACACCGGCCTGCGCGACCTCGCCCGCTTCGGCGACATGCTGCGCAACAACGGCCGCTTCAACGGCCAGCAGATCGTTCCCAAGGCCGTGGTGGACGACATCCGGCGCGGCGGTGACCGCGACGCCTTCGCCAAGGCAGGCTACAGCCTGCTGCAAGGCTGGAGCTACCGCAACATGTGGTGGGTGACCCACCAGCCCGACCGCGCCTTCATGGCGCGCGGCGTGCACGGCCAGCGCATCTACGTGAACCCGCAGGCCGCCGTGGTGATCGTGCGCTACGCCTCGCACCCCGTGGCCAGCAACAGCGCCAACGACCCGACCACGCTGCCCGCCTTCGACGCCGTGGCGCAGCACCTGATGCGCAAGCCGCGCTGAGGCGGCGCGACCCAAGCTCGAGGGGTGGGTTCGCTTCGCGCTCAGCGCGCGGGCTTGCCCTGCTCGGCCACCTGCGCGCGCAAGCGCTCTTCCTGCTCGCGCAGTTCGGGCGTGAGTGCGTCGCCAAAATCCTCGGCGCTGAAGATCTGGCGGATCTCGATCTCGGAGTCGGTGCGCATCGGGTTCGGGCAGCGCTTGACCCAGTCGATCGCTTCCTGCCGCGAGGCGCAGTTCCAGATCCAGAAGCCGGCGACCAACTCCTTGGTTTCGGAGAAGGGGCCGTCAACGACCTGACGGTCGCGCCCCGAGAAGCGCACGCGAGCGCCTTTCGAACTGGGGTGCAGGCCTTCACCGGCCTCCATGACACCCGCTTTCACCAGCTCCTCGTTGAACCGGCCCATCTCGGTGAACTCGGCCTCGGTGGGCATCACGCCCGCTTCGCTGTCCTTGGTGGCTTTGACCATGATCATGAATCGCATGTCGTTCTCCTGTGGGTTACGGATGGGGGATGCTCTGTCGAGATCCTGAACCGACGACGGGCCAGCGAACGCATTCTCGACAAACGGCCGCAAAAAAACCGGCCGAAGCCGGTTTCTCTTGCCTGAGCGAGCCCGTCGTGCCCGGTCACGCCGGTGGGGACGCGCCTCAGGGCGCGAGCCGCTCCAACCCACCCATGTAGGGCCGCAGCACCTCGGGCACGGTCACGCTGCCGTCGGCGTTCTGGTAGTTCTCCAGCACCGCCACCAGCGCACGGCCCACGGCCAGGCCAGAACCATTGAGCGTGTGCACCAGCTCGTTCTTGCCCTGCGCGTTCTTGAAGCGCGCCTGCAAGCGGCGCGCCTGGAACGCTTCGCAGTTGGACACCGAGCTGATCTCGCGGTACGTGCCTTGCGCGGGCACCCACACTTCGAGGTCGTGCGTCTTGCTGGAACCAAAACCCATGTCGCCGGTGCACAGCACGATCACGCGGTACGGCAGGCCGAGCTTCTGCAGCACGGCTTCGGCGTGGCGCGTCATGTCTTCCATCGCCTCGTAGCTCTTCTCGGGGTGCACGATCTGCACCATTTCCACCTTGTCGAACTGGTGCTGGCGGATCATGCCGCGCGTGTCGCGCCCCGCGCTGCCGGCTTCGGAGCGGAAGCACGGCGTGTGCGCGGTGAGTTTGATGGGCAGTTCGGCCTCGGCCACCACGGTGTCGCGCACGGTGTTCGTCAGCGTGATTTCGCTGGTGGAAATGAGGTAGAGCGCCTGCGTGTCGGGCACTTCCTCGCCCTCCTGGCCGCCCTTCTTCAAGGCGAACATGTCGCCCTCGAACTTGGGCAACTGGCCGGTGCCGTGCAGCGATTCGGCGTTCACGATGTAGGGCGTGTAGCACTCGGTGTAGCCGTGCTCCTGCGTCTGCAGGTCGAGCATGAACTGGGCGAGTGCGCGGTGCAGGCGGGCGATGGGGCCGCGCATGAAGGTGAAGCGCGAGCCAGCCAGCTTGGTGCCGGTGTCGAAATCGAGGCCCAGCTTCGCGCCCACGTCGACGTGGTCGCGCACCTCGAAGTCAAACGTGCGCGGCGTGCCCCAGCGGCGCAGTTCCACGTTGGCGCTTTCGTCCGCGCCCACCGGCACGCTGGCGTGCGGCAGGTTGGGCACGGCCAACAACAGGGTTTGCAATTCGGTTTGAATGACCTCGAGCCGCGCGCCCGAGCTGTCGAGTTCGGCCTTGAAGGCAGCCACCTGGGCCATGGCCGCATCGGCTTCGGCGTGCTGGCCCTTGCCCTTGAGCATGCCGATCTGCTTGGACAGCGTGTTGCGCTGGCTCTGCAGTTCCTCGGTTCGGGTCTGCAGCGCCTTGCGCTCGGACTCCAGCGCCTGGTAGGCAGGCACATCCAGGTAGGGTTGCGGTTGCTTGCGGGTTTGCAGGCGCGCCACGACCCCGTCAAGGTCTTTTCTCAGTTGAACGATGTCTAGCATGCGGCGATTGTAGTTTTGCGGCCTGGCCGGACCCGCAAGCACGCCGTCAGCGCAGGTGCTGCAGCGTGTTGGCGTCCTCGCCCTCGATCTTCAGGCCCTTGGGCAGCGGGAACTTGGTGGTTTCGGTCAGGCCGTCCAGGGTGCGCACGGAAATCGCGCCCAGCGCCTTGATGCGATCGATCACCTGGCGCACCAGGATTTCGGGCGCCGAAGCCCCGGCGGTCAGGCCCACGCGGCTCTTGCCTTCGAACCACGCCGCCTGCAGCTCGTCGGCGTTGTCCACCATGTAGCTTTCGGTGCCGAGCTTCACCGCGAGCTCGCGCAGGCGGTTGCTGTTGGAGCTGGTCGGGCTGCCGACCACGATCACGATGTCCACCTGCGGGCTGAGCAACTTCACCGCGTCCTGCCGGTTCTGCGTGGCGTAGCAGATGTCCTGTTGCTTGGGTTCGCGCACGCTCGGGAAGCGCGCCTTGACCGCGTTCAGGATCTCGGCCGCGTCGTCCACCGACAGCGTGGTCTGCGTGACCACGGCGAGCTTGTCGCTCTGCGCCGGCTGCACATGGGCCACGTCGGCCACGTCTTCCACCAGGTGGATGCCGCTGTCGAGCTGGCCCATGGTGCCTTCCACCTCGGGATGGCCCTTGTGGCCGATCATGATGAATTCGTAGCCCTCGCGGTGCAGCTTGGCCACCTCCACGTGCACCTTGGTCACCAGGGGGCAGGTGGCGTCGAACACGTGGAAGCCGCGCTGCTTGGCTTCGTCCTGGATCGCCTTGCTCACGCCGTGCGCGGAAAACACCAGCGTGGCGCCGGGCGGCACGTCGGACAGCTCTTCGATGAAGATCGCGCCCTTGGCCTTGAGGTCGTTCACCACATAGGTGTTGTGCACGATTTCGTGGCGCACGTAGATCGGCCGGCCGAACTTGACCAGCGCGCGCTCGACGATCTCGATCGCGCGGTCCACGCCGGCGCAGAAGCCGCGCGGTTCGGCGAGAACGATCTCTTGCGATTCAACCGCCATCAAAGCACTCCAATCAACTGCACTTCAAAACGCACCGCGCGGCCAGCCAGCGGGTGGTTGAAGTCGAACAGCACCGCGCCGTCTTCCCGCACCTCCACCGCCGCTCCCGCGTAGCTGCCCAGGCCGTCGGGCGTGGGGAACTGCACCACATCGCCTTCGGCGTACTGCTCGTGCGGGTCGCCCAGCTCGTTGAGCAGCTTGCGCGCCACCCACTGCACCATGTCGGGCTGGCGTTCGCCAAAGGCCTCGCCTTCGGCCAGCTCGATCACCGTTTGCGTGCCTTCCTCCAGCCCCAGCAGGCGCTGTTCGATCGCGGGGGACAGTTCGCCGGCCCCAAGGCTGAGCGTGGCCGGTTTGCCCTCGAACGTGTCGATGATGACCTGGCCCTGCGGGCCGGTCATGCGGTAGTGCAGCGTGAGGAAAGAACCTTCTTGGACGTGGGGCATGGTGGGGGAAGTACGTAAATAAAAGGCGCCGCCCGACAGGCGCGCAAACGGCCGGGACGACCGCGAGAGGCCCTATTGTAAAAAGGTGGCTTCAATCAGGGAGAAAACGCATATGGATGGCCTTATCACGCTCGGGCTCAAGGGCCTGCCAGCGGACTCACGCCCACGCGAAAAATTGCTGTCGCGCGGCCCAGGCGCGCTCAGCGACGGCGAATTGCTGGCGCTGTTGCTGAACACCGGCATACCCGGCAAAAACGTGCTGCAGCTCGCACAGGAATTGCTGGACCGTTTTGGCGGCATCAACGGCCTCTTGCACACCGGCGCCGATGCGCTGCGGCAAATCAAGGGCCTCGGGCCCGCCAAGCGAGGCAAAGTGCTCGCCGTGCTGGAGCTGGCGCGACGCGCGCTGGCGCAGAAGTTGGAGCAGAAGACCCTTTTCGACAGCCCGCAGGCCGTGCGCGACTACCTGCAGCTGCAACTCGGCAACAAGGAGCACGAGGTGTTCGCCGTGCTGTTTCTCGACAGCCAGAACCGCCTGATCGCGCTAGAAGAGCTGTTTCGCGGCACCTTGTCGCAAGCCAGCGTCTACCCCCGAGAAATCGTGCTGCGCGCCCTTCACCAGCACGCCGCTGCCGTGGTGCTGGCGCACAACCACCCCAGCGGCGTGGCGGAGGCCTCGCACGCCGACGTCGCCCTGACGCGCACGCTCAAAAGCGCGCTGGCGCTGGTGGACGTGCGCGTGCTCGACCACTTCATCGTCACCCGCCATGGGGCCATTTCCATGGCCGAACAAGGGCTGGTGTAGCCCGCATCGGCCGTGCGGCCACGGGCGCTGGGCCACAATGCTTCACCATGAAAGTGAACACGCTGGCCGAGTTGAAAGTGCTCAAACGCGCAATGGCCGAACAGGCCGCGCGCGAGGCCGCTCAACGCGAGCTTGAGCGTCTGGCTGCGCTGCGGCGCGAGCGCGAGCACAAGCTGTTCGAACTGGCGGTGGGACCGGTGCAACCGCTGCCGCGCGCGGGCGCCCGCATCGAGCCGCATCGCACACCGGTCGCGCCGGTGCCGGTGCAACGCCAGCGCGACGAAGCCGCGGTGATGCGCGAGGCCTTGTCCGATGAGTTCGACATCGAGACCCTGCTGCACACCGACGAACAGCTGAGCTTTCGCCGCCCTGGCCTCGGCCCTACCGTGGTGCGCAAGCTGCGCGAAGGCAGCTGGAGCATCCAGCGCCAGATCGACCTGCACGGCCTGCGCACCGACGAAGCCCGCGAGGCCCTGGGCCGCTTCATCCGCGAGGCGCACCAGGCCGGTCTGCGCTGCGTGCGTGTGGTGCACGGCAAGGGGCTGGGCTCACCCGGGCGCACGCCGGTGCTCAAGAACCGCGTGCTGCGCTGGCTGGTGCAGAAGAACGAGGTGATGGCCTTTGTGCAGGCGCGCCCGGCCGAGGGTGGGGCTGGGGCAGTGGTGGTGTTGTTGCGCCCGGGGTAAGGACCGGGCACAAGTGGACCTCAGTTCGCCCTCGCGTACCGGCCCGGTGACTGGCCCACGTGGCGGCTGAAAGCGGTGCTGAAGGTGCTGGCCGAGCCATAACCGACGCGCGCGGCGACCTCGGCCATCGCCAGTTCGCGCTGGCGCAGCAAGGTCTTGGCCAGTGCCATGCGCCAGGCCAGCAGGTACTCCATCGGCGGCACGCCCACGGTGCGCATGAAGCGTTCGTAGAACGCGGAGCGCGACAGTGCCGCCGCTTTCGCCAGTTGCGCCACAGTCCAGTCACGCTCGGGCTCGCCGTGCATGTGCCGCATGGCCTGCGCCATGCGCGGATCGGCCAGGCCGCGCAAGAGGCCGGGCGGCGAGTCGTGCCCCGACGTCGACCGCAGCGCTTCGATCAACAGGATCTCCACCAGCCGCGAGAGCACCAGATCCCCCGCCGCCCGTTGTGCGCGGGATTCCCCATTCACCAGTTGCACCAACACAGACAGGCGCTCGATCCCTCGCACGTGCAGCAGCGCCGGCAGCAGTGACACGAGCAAGGCCGCGTCGGGTGAATCGAAGACGAAATAGCCGCCGAGCAGGCGCACATCGGGCGGCCCGTCGGGGTTGCCGTGCCGCACCTCGCCGGTGGGCTCGGGCAACGCCGTCGGGTCGACGGGAACGGGCATGGCCACCGGATCGACGCCGGACATGACGAACGCGGGCGTCGCGGGCAGCAGCACGAAGTCACCGGCCTGCAGCGTGATGGGGGCTTGACCGTCGACGGCGAGGCAGCATTCGCCTTCGAGCACCACGCAGAAGCTCGGATGCCCGAAGGCCGTGTAGCGGACCGCCCAGGATCCGGCGCCGCTGATGCCTTTGGAGAACACGGCGCGGGGCTGCAACAAGGCGATGACGTCGGCGAGTGGATCGGTCATGAAAGGACGATTGCAAATAAAAACTGGATATTCAAATGTAGATCGTCCTGCTATTGATCGATATCGTTCAGGGCTTGTCAACCCCCTCTACGGAAACCACCATGAAAACCGCACTGATCACCGGCTGCTCCTCGGGCTATGGCCTCGAAACCGCACGCCACTTCCACGCGCAAGGCTGGAACGTCATCGCCACCATGCGCAACCCGCGCGAAGACCTGTTGCCGCGCTCGGCGCGCCTGCGTGTGCTGCCGCTCGACGTGACGGACCCGACGAGCATTGCCGCCGTGCTGGCACACAGCGGGCCCATCGACGTTCTGGTCAACAACGCGGGCATCGGCCTCTTCGGTGCCTTCGAGGCCACGCCCATGTCCACCACAAGAGCGGTCTTCGAGACCAACACATTCGGCGTCATGGCGATGACGCAGGCGGTGCTGCCCCAGTTTCGGGAGCGCCGCACGGGTGTGGTGGTGAACGTCACCTCCAGTGCGACGCTGGCCCCGATGCCGCTGGTGGCGGTGTACACCGCGAGCAAGATGGCCGTGGAGGGCTTTACCGCCTCGCTCGCCTTCGAGCTGCAAGACTTCGGCGTGCGCGTGAAGCTGATCGAGCCCGGCTATGCGCCGTCCACGCGCTTCACGAGCAATGGCAGTCAGCGCATGCAGGGCCTGATCCCGCAGGCCTATGCACCCTACGCGCAGCGCGTCTTCACCTCGTTCGCGCAGACCGATGCGGTCACCACCGAGGCCGACGTGGCAGCGGCGGTGTGGCACGCCGCCACCACCAGCGACCCGCAGCTTCGTTTCCCAGCGGGCGCGGACGCGGTGGCGCTCGCCCGGGCGAGATAAGGCATCAAGTACATGAACACGCCGCGCATGGCCCTGCTCGCCGCCGCGTGCCTCGCGGCCACCCTGGTCGGCTGGGCCCCAGCCCTCACTCACGCCGGCGAATTCCGCATCCAGTCCGCGGTCTGAAAAAAGCTCGTCTTGAGCCGTTCTCTCAGCGCGGGATCCACACCGGTTTCACCCATCGCCTGGTCCATGCAGGCGAGCCATTGGTCGCGTTCCTGAATGCCGATGGCGAACGGCATGTGCCGCGCGCGCAGCATGGGGTGGCCGAACTTGTCGGTGTAGTGCTGCGGGCCGCCGAGCCAGCCGCAGAGGAACCAGAACAGCCGCTGCCGTGCGTTGTCCAGCGTGCTGCCGTGCGAGGCGCGCAGCGCGGCGTATTGCGGCTCGATGTCCATCAGGTCGTAGAAGCGTTCGACGAGTTCGCGCACTTTCTCTTCGCCGCCGATCCATTCGAACGGCGTGGCGTGGCGCGTGGGTTCCTGGGGTTTGTACAGAGGGATGTTCATGGTCAATCAGTCGTTCACTCTGCGGCCTTGCGCAGCGTCTCCACCACCGGCGTGCGCAACACACTGCGCAAGCCCCACCAGCCGGCCATCAGCGCGAGCAGCGCGCCCGCGAGCGCGCCGGCCAAGGGCACCCAGGGCGATGCGGTCCAGGCGAACTGGAACACGTAGCGCGCCAGCGCCCAACCCACCGCCACGGCCACGACCGACGCGAGGAAGCCGGCCAGCAAGCCGACACCGAGCAACTCGATGCGCTGCACGTTGCGCAGCAACCCCGAGCCCGCACCGACCGCTCGCAGGATGGCGAACTCGCGTTCGCGCTCGCCGCGCGTGGCGGTGATGGCGGTCAGCAGCACCACCAGGCCCGCGGCCAGCGTGAAGGCAAACAGGAATTCCACCGCGCCGATCACCTGACCGAGCACGCGCTGCACCTGCGCGATGGTCTGGGTCATGTCGACGTTGGTGATGTTGGGAAATTCGCGCACCAGCGCGTTGTCGAATCCGTTGGCGCCCCCGTGACCGTTCGCGGTGTCGGGCGCGCGAAACGCACTGATGTAGCTCACCGGCACGTTGGGCACTTCGGCCAAAGGGAACACCACGAAGAAGTTCACGCGCATGGAGCCCCAGTCGACCTTGCGCAGGCTGGTGATGCGCCCTTCGGTGACCTGGCCCGCAATGTCGAACGCGAGCCGGTCGCCGAGCTTCAAGCCCAGTTCTTCCGCCAGTCCCTCCTCCACACTGAGCGCGTCGGCTTCGTTCTCGGTCCATTGGCCCGCGACGATGGGGTTGTGCTCGGGCGCGCTCGCCATGTTGGACAGGTTGAACTCGCGGTCCACCAGCCGTTGCGCGCGGTCGCCCTCGAAGTCCTCGGGGTTGACGGTCTTGCCGTTGATGCTGACCAGTCGGCCACGGATCATGGGGAACCAGTCGTAGCGCTGCACGCCCGCGGTGCGCAAGGCGGTCTGGAAGGCGTCGCTCTGCTCGGGTTGCACGTTGATGACGAAGCGGTTGGGCACGTCGGGCGGGGTGGCGTTGCGCCAGCTGGAGATGAGGTCGGTGCGCAGCAACACCAGCAACACGAGCGCAAGCAGACCCACGGCCAGCGCGCTGATCTGCACCACGGCATAGGCCGGTCGGGCGGTGAACTGGCGCGTGGCCATGACGAGCGCGCGCGGCGCGGTGTTTTCGTTCACGCTGGCGCGCAGCACGCGCACGGCCGCGAGGCTGGCCAGCGCAAAGAGCAGCACCGCGCCCGCGAAGCCACCCACGGCGATGCCGCCGAGCAGCAGGTCGCGGCTGGCGGCCATGAGCAGCACGGCGAAGCCGACCAGGCCCACGCCGAGCACCACCAGCGTGGCGGGCTTGAGCTGGCCGACGTCGCGGCGGATCACGCGCAGCGGCGGCACCTGCGCCAGTTGCAGCACGGGCGGCAGGCCGAAGGCCATCATGAGCGTCAATCCCATGCCCAGGCCGAGCAGCACCGGCGTGAGGCCCGGCGCGGGCAGGCTCGCTTCGACCAGGCCGGCGAGCAGGACCACGAACACGTGGTGCACCGCGTAGCCAATCGCGACACCGAGCGCACTGGCGATGAGGCCGGTGAGCGCGAACTCGAAGGTGTAGGCGCGCGCCATCGTGCCTTGTGAGAGGCCGAGCACGCGCAGCATGGCGCAGTCGTCGAGGTGGCGCTGTGCGAAGCCACGCGCGGCGATCGCCACGGCCACGGCGCACAACAGCGCGGCCAGCAGGGCCACGAGGTTGAGGAACTGTTCGGCGCGGCCGAGCGTGCGCTGCATTTCGGGCTGACCGCTTTCCAGCGCTTCGAGCCGCAGGCCGCGCACGTCGCGCTGTTCGATGGCTTGTTTGGCCCAGCGGGTGAACTGGCCCACACGTCCATCGTCGCCCGCCACGGCCAGGCGGTAGCTGAGGCGGCTGGCGGGCTGCACCAGGCCGGTGGCCGGCAGGTCGGCGTTGTTGAGCATGACGCGCGGCGCGAAGCTCATGAAGCCACCGCCCCGGTCGGGCTCGGCGACGATGAGGCGCGCGATGGTGAACGAGCTGTCGCCCAGCAGCAGGGCTTGACCGACCTTGAGGTCCAGCGCCGCGAGCAGCGCGCCGTCGACCCAGGCGGTGCCGGGCGCGGGGATCTCGCGCGTGGTGGCATCGATGGCGCCCAGTGCTTCGGCCACGCGCAGGCTGCCGCGCAAGGGGTAGCCCTCGCCCACGGCCTTGAGCGCCACGAGGCGCGCCGCGCCGCCGTCTTCGTCGCGCGCGCGGCCCATGGTGGGGAAAGTGAGTGTCTGCACGACCGACAGACCCAGTTCACGCGCTTTGGCCTCGATGGCCACAGGCGGTGCGTTGTCGCTGCGCACCACCGCGTCGCCGCCGATCAAGGCGCGGGCGTCGCGCTGCAAACCGCCCTGCAGGCGGTCGGCGAAGAAGCCGACGGCTGTGAGCGCCGCCACCGCGAGCGTGACGGCGAGCATGAGCAAGCGCAACTCACCCGCGCGCCAGTCGCGCACCAGGGAAGACCAACCCAGGGTCCAGAAACGGATGGGCAGAGGGGCGGGGGAGGAAGAGTTGGTCATGCGTTGCACACGTTACCGCAAGAGCGATAGCCCTGGATGTCAAAGACCGGTTTGTCCTGAAGGACGGTGAATGGGTTCCTGAACACGGGAAACCAACAGCGCCACACCCGAGGGGGAGCCTTCCAGAAATGCCGCGGAACGGGCTTTGCCAGGCCGCAGGCATTGCCCCTGAGGGGGGTGACGCGCCGAAGGCGCGGCGCGGAGGGTACCTCTACTTGGTGCCGAAGATGCGGTCGCCCGCATCGCCGAGGCCCGGCACGATGTAACCGTGCTCGTTCAACCCACGGTCCACCGCGGGGGTGTAGACCGGCACGTCCGGGTGCGCATCGTGGAAGGTCTTGAGGCCTTCGGGGCAGGTCACCAGGCAGACAAAGCGGATCGAGCGCGGGTTGGTTTTCTTGAGGCGGTCGACCGCCATCACGGCCGAGTTGCCGGTGGCGAGCATGGGGTCGAGCACGATCACGTCGCGCTCTTCCATGCCTTGCGGCATCTTGAAGTAGTACTCCACCGCCTTGAGCGTGGCGGGGTCGCGGTACAGGCCGATGTGGCCGACGCGCGCACCCGGGATCACCTGCAGCATGCCGTCCAGAAAACCGTTGCCCGCGCGCAGGATGGAGGCGAGCACGACCTTCTTGCCGTCGATCACGCGCGACTTCATGGTTTCCAGCGGCGTTTCGATGTCGATCTCCTGCATCGGCATCTCGCGCGTGATCTCGTAGGCCAGCAGCGCGCTCAGCTCGTGCACCAGCTCGCGAAAGCTCTTGGTGCTGGTGTCCTTGCGGCGCATCAGGGTGAGCTTGTGCTGCACCAGGGGGTGGTCAATGAGGTGGACGTCTCGGCTCATGGGGCGGGTTCCGGGGTGTACAGGGAGTGCGCCGAGTTTATGCGCGAAGGTGGCTCCGCTGGTGTCTTGGCCTGTGTGTTGGGTGTTGCGGAGTGCTGCGTTTCAGGCGGCTACCTCGCGCCAGGACGGCGGCCCTATTCGCGGTTGCCACAGAGGCCGCGCGCCCACCCGGTGTTGACGAAGCAGCGCTCGCCTACCCGGGCAGACGCCCGAGAGCGGCCGTCGCCCGGCGTCCCGGACCATCCGACCTTGCCCACCCAGTCCGCGCGAAACGGGACGAACGAAAGATCAGTACGTCTCGAGGTGCAAACGGCCTTCGCGCTTGAGCGCACCACCAATGGCTTCCCAGTTCAAGCCGGCGCCTTGCGCCACATCGCGCAGCGCGAGCACCACGCCCTCTTCCATGCTCTTCAGACCACAGACATAGAAGTAGGTGTTCGGGTCCTGCAGCAACACCGCAAGATCGGCCGCTCGGTCGCGCATCGCGTCCTGCACATAGCGCTTCGGATTCCCGGGCGTGCGGCTGAATGCGAAGTTGATGTCGATGAAATCCTTGGGCAGGCTTTGCAGCGGGCCGAAGTACGGCAGCTCTTCCTGCGTGCGCGCACCGAAAAACAGCATGAGCTTGCCGCCTTCGAACTTGCCCGAGGCGCGCAGGCGCCGACGCCACTCCGTCATGGCGCGCATGGGCGCGCTGCCGGTGCCGGTGCAGATCATCACGATGTTCGAGCGCGGGTGGTTCGGCATGAGGAAGCTGGTGCCGAACGGCCCGATCACCTCCACCTTGTCGCCCACCTTGAGGTCGCACATGTAGTTGCTCGCCACGCCGCGCACCGGGTCGCCGTCATAGTCCTGCAGCACGCGCTTGATGGTGAGCGACAGGTTGTTGTAGCCCGGACGTTCGCCGTTGCGCGGGCTGGCGATGGAGTACTGGCGCGCGTGGTGCGTGCGGCCGATCGCATCGGTGCCGGGCGGCACGACGCCGATGCTCTGGCCTTCGAGCACGGGGAATGGCATGGCGCCAAAGTCGAGCACGATGTGGTGCGTGTCGTAGTCGCTGCCGGCGGTCTTGCCGACTTCGGTCACGCGCACGTTGCCCACCACCGTGGCGGTCACGGTCTTCTGTGCGGCCTTGGGGCTGTAGATGTTGCTGTAGGCGTGCGCGGCCGACCAGGGCGGCAGCGTGGCGCCATAGGCCGAGGAGTTGAACGTTTCCGCACCGCTGGCGTCCTTCGCCACGGCGGGTGGTGCCGCGGCGGGTGGTGCCACCGCCGCGTCGGCACCGGCTTCGGCCAGGCCTTCGAGTTCTTCCGGCGGCAGCTCGGCCGGCAGCGATTCCCAGGTCAGTTGCTCGGCGGTCGTGTAGGCGCGCACGAGCGGCATGGTGCGCCAGTTGTCGATCGAACCCGTCGGGCATGGCGAGATGCAGTCCATGCACAGGTTGCACTTCGAGGCATCGACCACGTAGTTGAGGTTGTCGTGCGTGATCGCCTGCACCGGGCAGATGGCCTCGCAGGTGTTGCAGCGGATGCAGATCTCGGGATCGATCAGGTGCTGCTTGATGACAGCGGCTTCGGCAGTGGCGTTCATGGGTGTCTCCTGAAGCCCTCCCCCTCTAGGGG
>NZ_SCML01000024.1 GCF_005503365.1 Hydrogenophaga sp. 2FB | reverse complement strand
TCCGACCGCGTGGTGGTGCTGGACTACGGCAAGAAGATCGGCGACGGCACCCCAGAGGCCGTGCGCAACAACGAGGAGGTCATCAGTGCCTACCTCGGTACGAGTCACTGAACCGTCCCCTGAGCGAGAACAACAACATGGCTTTCTTTCTTGAAGCACTCCTGGGCGGCCTCATGGCAGGCATGCTCTATTCGCTCGTGGCCCTGGGCTTCGTGCTGATCTTCAAGGCCTCGGGCGTCTTCAACTTCGCGCAAGGCGCGATGGTGTTGTTCGCCGCGCTGGCCATGGCGCGCTTCTCGGAATGGGTCCCGCAGTGGACCGGCATCGAGAGCCAGGTATTGGCCAACGTGGTCGCTTTTGCATTGGCCGCTGCACTCATGTGGCTTGTGGCCTGGTTGGTCGAGCGGCTGGTGTTGCGCCATCTGGTCAACCAGGAAGCCGTGACCCTGCTGATGGCCACGCTGGGCATCAGCTACTTTCTCGACGGCCTGGGCCAGACGATCTTCGGCTCGAACATCTATCCCATCAACGTGGGCATGCCCAAGGACCCGCTGGTCCTGTTCGAGAGCACGTTCGATGGTGGTGTGCTGCTCAACCTGGAAGACATCTACGCGGCCAGCGTGGCCGCTTTGCTGGTCGCCGCGCTGTCGCTCTTTTTTCAGAAGACCGCCACGGGTCGCGCGCTGCGCGCTGTGGCCGACGACCACCAGGCGGCGCAGTCGATCGGCATCCCGCTCAACCGCATCTGGGTCATCGTCTGGTTCGTTGCCGGTGTCACCGCTCTCGTGGCCGGAATCATCTGGGGTTCCAAGCTGGGCGTGCAGTTCTCGCTCACCACGGTCGCCCTGCGCGCGTTGCCGGTGGTGATCCTGGGCGGCCTCACGTCCGTGCCCGGCGCCATCATCGGCGGCCTGATCATCGGCGTGGGCGAGAAGCTCTCCGAGGTCTACCTCGGACCCTTCGTGGGGGGCGGCATCGAGATCTGGTTTGCCTATGTGCTGGCGCTGGTGTTCCTGCTGTTCAGACCGCAGGGCCTCTTCGGTGAAAAGATCATCGACCGCGTCTGACACACAAGAACAAAGCAAAGAAGGCACACCATGCTCTATCGTGAAAACGGTCAGTTCAAGACCTCCTACGGCACCGACCAGCAGATCTTCCCGATCGCGCAAGACCGCTGGCTGATCTGGGCCCTCATCGCCTTGGCCTTCATCGGTGTCCCGATGCTGGCGGATGAGTACCTGCTGCGCGCCATCCTGATTCCCTTTCTGATCATGTCACTGGCGGCGCTGGGCGTGAACATCCTGGTGGGCTACTGCGGCCAGATCTCGCTCGGCTCGGGCGCCTTCATGGCCGTGGGCGCGTACGGCGCCTACAACTTCTTCATGCGCCTGCCCGGTTTGCCGCTGATCCCGGCGCTGATCCTTGGCGGCTTGTGCGCCATGGCCTTTGGCATCCTGTTCGGCCTGCCGAGTTTGCGCGTGCGCGGCCTGTACCTCGCGGTGGCCACGCTGGCCGCGCAGTTCTTCGCCGACTGGATGTTCCTGCGCATCAAGTGGTTCACGCTGGACACGCCCTCGGGTTCGGTGTCGGTGTCCAACCTGCAGGTGTTTGGGCTGTCGCTGGAGAGCGCGGCGGCCAAGTATGTGTTCTGCCTGGCGGTACTGGCGGTGATCGCGCTGCTGGCCAAGAACCTGGTGCGCAGTGCGATTGGCCGCGAGTGGATGGCGATCCGCGACATGGACGTGGCCGCCGCCGTGATCGGCATCCGCCCGATGTACGCCAAGCTCAGCGCCTTCGCGGTCAGCAGCTTCATCATCGGCGTGGCCGGGGCGCTCTGGGCCTTCGTGCACCTGAGCGCCTGGGAGCCGGCGGCCTTTTCCGTCGACGTCTCGTTCCGCCTGCTCTTCATGGTGATCATCGGTGGCCTGGGTTCCATCATGGGCAGCTTCTTTGGCGCCGCCTTCATCGTCGTGCTGCCGATCTTTCTCAACCAGGTTCTCCCGGCCGCCGGGGCGCTCGTGGGCGTCGAGATCTCCACGGTCGCGGTTTCGCACGCGGAGTTCATGGTCTTCGGGGCCTTGATCGTCTGGTTTCTGATCGTCGAGCCCCATGGGCTCAGCAAGCTCTGGTCACTCGGAAAACAAAAGTTGAGGATCTGGCCGTTTCCTCACTGACAACCTGGGGAGGTTGACGAATCCGGCCACGCGGAACTTACACAACATCTGGAGACACCCATGAAGAAAACCTGCGCGACGTTCGCGACGGTATTGGCAATGCTCGCCTCGAGCCTCTCAACCAACGCTATCGCCCAAGACAAACAACAGTATTTCCCCTTGCTCACCTTCCGCACGGGCCCGTATGCGCCCAGCGGCTCACCGTGGGCGAACGGCTTCGTCGACTACTTCAAGCTCGTCAACCTCAAGGGCGGCATCAACGGCGTGCGCGTTGCGTGGGAGGAATGCGAGACCGGCTATGCCACGGACCGGGGCGTGGAGTGCTACGAACGCTTGAAGGGCAAGAACGGCGGCGCCACGGTCTTCCAGACCATGTCCACCGGCATCACGCTGGCCTTGACGGAACGCGGCATGGCCGACGGCATTCCCATCCTCACGCCGGCCTATGGCCTGAGCGAGAGCGCCGACGGGGAGGTCTTCAAGTGGAGCTTCCCCATCGGGGGCAGCCACTGGACGTCCGCCGACACGCAGATCCAGTATGTCGCGCAGAAGGTCGGTGGCCTGGACAAGCTCAAGGGCAAGAAGATCGCCCTGCTGTACCACGACAGCCCGTATGGCAAGGAAGCGATCCCCGTGGTGACCGCGCGCGCCAAGAAACACGACTTCGAGTTGACCACCATCCCGGTGTCGCATCCCGGCGTGGACCAGAAGGCCGCGTGGTTGCAGATCCGTCGCGCGCGCCCCGATTTCGTGCTGCTCTGGGGTTGGGGCGTGATGAACTCCACCGCGCTGAAAGAAGCCCAGTCCACCGGCTTCCCGCGCGACCGCGTGGTCGGTGTCTGGCCTTCCGGCTCCGATTCCGACGTGAAGGAAGTGGCGGGTGCCACGGGCTACAGCGCCGTGCTCGCGCTGCCCGGCCCGGGGTTTGATTCCGCCATCGCCAAGGAGGTGCGCGAGAAGTTGCACGCCAAGGGCCAGGGCTCGGGCCCGAAGGAAGAGGTGGGCGAGGCCCTGTACATGCGCGGCTTGATGAATGCGATGGTGGCCGTGGAGGGCGTGCGCCGCGCGCAGGAGAAGTTTGGCAAGGGCCAGGTGATGACGCCGGCCCAGGCCCGGTGGGGTTACGAGAACTTGCAGATCAATGGCAAGCGACTCGCGGAGATCGGCATTGCCGATGTGATGCAACCCCTGGCCACCACCTGCAAGGACCACATGGGCCCATCCGCGGCGCGTGCCTACACATGGAATGGTTCCAAGTGGGCGGTGAGTTCCGAGTGGCTGCACGCGGACCCTGCGGTGCTCGATCCCCTGATCAAGACCGCGGGCGACAAGTACGCGAGCGAGAAGAAGCTCACGCGCCGCGTCGCGGCCGATTGCCAGAGCTAAACCGAACCGTGGCGGCTGGCGTGCCAGCCGCCATTCGCAAGGAATCCCCATGAGCACACCCACCACCGTCCTGAATGTCAACGGCATCGAGGTCATCTACAACCACGTGATCCTCGTGCTCAAGGGCGTCTCGCTCAATGTGCCCGACGGCAAGATCGCGGCCATCCTCGGCGGCAACGGCGCGGGCAAGACGACCACGCTGCGCGCCATCTCCAACCTGCTCAGAGGCGAGCGCGGCGAGGTCACCAAGGGCAGCATCGAGTTGCGTGGCGAGCGCATCGAGAACCTGTCTCCCGCCGACCTCGTGCAGCGCGGCGTGGTGCAGGTGATGGAAGGGCGGCACTGCTTCGCCCACCTCACGATCGAAGAGAACCTCATGACCGGCTCCTACACGCGCAAGAGCAAGGCCGAGGTCGCGGCGAACCTGGAGAAGGTCTACACCTACTTCCCGCGCCTGAAGACGCGGCGCACCAGCCAGGCCGCCTACACCTCGGGCGGTGAACAGCAGATGTGCGCCATCGGCCGCGCGCTCATGACCAACCCCAGCGTGATGCTGCTCGACGAGCCCTCGATGGGCCTGGCGCCGCAGATCGTGGAGGAGGTGTTCGAGATTGTGAAGGACCTGAACCACAAGGAGAAGGTCACCTTCCTGCTGGCCGAGCAGAACACCAACATGGCGCTGAAGTACGCGGACTACGGCTACATCATGGAGAGCGGTCGCATCGTGATGGACGGCGTGGCCAGCGAGCTGCGCAACAACGAGGACGTGAAGGAGTTTTATCTCGGCATGGGTGGCGGTGAGCGCAAGAGCTTCAAGGACGTGAAAAGCTACAAGCGCAGGAAGCGCTGGTTGGCCTGAGCATTCAACACATCCCTGAACGGGTCTTTTCATGAACGAATTCTTCGACGCCCTCGAGACCCGATCGCCCGAACAGCGCGAGCGCGAACAGATGGGTGCCCTGGCAGATCAGGTGGCGCATGCCCAGCAACACAGCACCGCCTTCGCCGAGATCCTGAGCGGCGTCAACGCGGCAGCGGTGAACAGCCGCTCGGCCTTGGCGCAACTGCCCGTCACGCGCAAAACCGAGCTGATCGAACGCCAGAAGGCCCTGCGCGCCCAAGACCCCTTCGGTGGTTTCTCGGCGTTGCGTAGGGGTCCGGCCATGGGCCGCGTGTTCGCCAGCCCCGGCCCGATCTACGAGCCCGAGGGTGCCACGCGCGACTACTGGCGCGTCGGCCGCTGCCTCTATGCCGCGGGCTTTCGCACCGGCGAGCTGGTGCACAACGCCTTCAGTTACCACATGACCCCGGGCGCCTTCATCTTCGAATCGGGCGCCCATGCCGTGGGCTGCACCGTGTTCCCGGCCGGGACCGGACAAACCGAACAACAGCTGCGGGCCATTACCGAACTCAAGCCAGAGGCCTACACCGGCACGCCCAGCTTCCTGCGCATCCTGCTCGAGAAGGCGCAGGCCGAGGGCGTGGACATCGGCAGCCTGCGCAAGGCCGTGGTGGGCGGCGAGGCGCTGCCGCCCAGCCTGCGCGACTGGTTCACCGAGCGCGGCGTGGCGGTCTACCAGAGCTATGTCACCGCCGACCTCGGGCTCGTGGCCTACGAGACGCCGGCGCGCGAAGGGCTGGTGGTCGATGAAGGCGTGCTGGTCGAGATCGTGCGCCCGGGCACCGGCGAGCCCGTGCCCGACGGCGAGGTCGGCGAGCTGGTGGTCACCACCTTCAGCAAGGCCTACCCGCTGATCCGCTTCGGCACGGGCGATCTCTCGGCCATCCTGCCCGGGGCCTGCCCCACGGGGCGCAGCGCGCCGCGCATCAAGGGCTGGATGGGCCGAGCCGACCAGACCACCAAGGTGCGCGGCATGTTCGTGCACCCCTCCCAGGTGGCCGACATCGCGCGGCGGTTTCCGCAGGTGGCCAGGGCGCGCCTGGTGGTCAGCGGCGAGATGGCCAACGACCAGATGTGCCTGCGCGTGGAAGCCAGCGAGGCCGACGGCGGCCTGCAGCAGCAGATCGAGGCCGCCGTGCGCGAGGTCACCAAGCTGCGCGCCCAGGTCGAACTGGTCCAGCCGGGCTCCCTGCCCAACGACGGCAAGGCCATCGAGGACAACCGCAGCTACGCCTGAAGTCCAGGCGCTCGCGCGCATGCCACGAGATGGGTCTCTGCCGTGACCGCTCGCGTCGATGGTAGGCTTGAACATCTTCATCGACAGCCCGAGATTCCATGCCATCCAGGACGACGCGTTCCAGTGATTCTCCAAAGCAAGAGCCGCGGCGAGCCAGTGGCCGTCCATTCGCGGACGCCACGGTGGGGCGCGACACCATCCTTGATGCCACGGTCCGTCTGCTCAAAAGCCGAACACCCGAGCAACTGAGCATCTCGGAAATCGCGACCGAAGTGGGGGTGACGCGCACGCTGGTGCGCTACTACTTTTCGGATCTGAGGGGGCTGTTGGGCGAGGTCACCGAGCTCCTCATGAGCGAACTGCAGGACCGCATGGGGAAGGCGCTCAAGATGCGGGGAACGGTCACGGAGCGCGTGCACCAGCGTTTGCTGCTTCGGCTGGAATTCATGCGCGAGCACCCGCAGTTCGGGTGGCCGCGTACACCAACGCCGAGGGCCGTGCGTTCGACATCGCAGGGAGCACCGGCATGTCGCAGGCATTGGGCCGCAACCTCACGCCCGGCCAGGCCTTGGCCATCGACGCCTTCCGATCGGCCGGCATCGGCGGTGGGTACCGATTCGAAACGCTCCCGATTTCCATCAACGCCCTGCTCACGCGATCGACGCTGCAAGTGGGTGCGGCCCGCAGCGCCATGAATGCCGCGGACGTGGGCCTGGCCTGGAGTTCAACGTCTACACGGGACGGGGGGAAAGCTTCCAGACCTTCGTCGCGATGGTCATCGAGCTGTCGGTAAGACAGGGCACGGTGCGGGTGCGGCGCGCCGTCTGTGGCATCGATGCGGGGCGCGCGGTCAACCCGGGCTTGATCAAGGCCAACGTGGAAGGCGGCATCGGCTTCGCCTTGACCAACACCTTCAAGAGCAAGCTGACCTTCAGCAAGGGCGCGGTTCAGAAGAGCAGCTTTCACGACTACCCCTTGCTGCAGCTGGCCGAGATGCCGCGCGTGGAGGTGACCCTTCTGGAGAGCGACCGACCGCCCCAGGGTGTGGGCGAAGTGGTCCTCGGGCCCACGGCGCCTGCCGTGGCGGTGGCCATGTTCCAGGCCACCGGCCGGCGGTTCCGCTTGATGCCGCTGCCACAAACCGTGTAGTTCACACCAAGGGACGAAGTGCCTCCACGGCGCTTCGTCCCATGCAATTGCGCAACCAGTCCAGGACGCTTGCCGCATCCCCCACCGGTGCAGGCCGTGGCTCAGCGTCGAGAGCGGCTACTCCTTCTTGTAGCCGATCTCGGTAACGACTCGGCCCCACTGCTCATACGAGGTACGCAGCGACTTGGCAAAGCTCTCCGGCGTGGATGAGCGCGGTTCCCAGGCACCCTTTCTGAATTCCTCCTGGACCTCCGTTGATGCAAGTGCCTTGGTGATCGCGTCATTCAACCGTGTGACCACGGGTGCCGGAAGGTTCGCCGGGCCGAAGAACCCGATCCAGCTCTCGATGTCCAGTCCGGTGATGCCCTGCTCCCGCATCGTCGGCACATCGGGCAGCAACGGTGAACGCTGCGCTGCTACCGTGCCAATGATGTTGACCACGCCGGCCTTCACCAGCGCCAGTGCCGAGGGCGCCGTGGCGAACTGCAGCTGGACCTGCTGGCTGTAGAAATCCTTGCCCACGTCGTTCGACCCCTTGTAGGGAATGTGCACCATGGCCAGTCCAACTTGCTTGGCGAACATCTCACCGAACAGATGCGACGATGTTCCCGTACCGAAGGAGGCGTAGTTCAGTTGGCCAGGATGCGTTTTTCCGTAGGCCACCAGTTCCTTCACGCTGCGCACCTGCATGTTCTTGTGCACGACGAGGACCAGCGGTCCCAGCCCGCCCATCGATATGGGCGTGAAATCCCGGAACGGATCGAAGCTGATCTTCGCCATGGTGTGCGGCACCTGGGCCAGGGCTGAAGATGGTGCATACAAGATCGTATGCCCGTCGGGCGCGGACTTGGCCACTTCCATATTGGCGATCGTCATGCTCCCGCCCGGCTTGTTCTCCACCGTCACGGGCACGCCGAGGTCTTTGGACATCTGCAGACCCAGCACGCGTGCCTGCGCGTCTGACGGTCCGCCGGCCGGCAACCCCACGATGATGCGCAGCGGCTTGCCACGAATGGGGAAGTCGGCCGCGTGTACCGCACCGACACAAGTGGCTGCAACCACAAACGCTTTCGTGAGCGCAATCTTCCAGCAGTTCATCTAGTCTCCATTTTTTTGGGCCATCGAGGATCAAGAGGTATCGGCCAGGTCATCCTCTTGCAGCAATGCGGCAGTGAGCTTGCTCAGTGCCGCGTCGAGCGCCACGCGCTCGGATTCGTTCAACAGACACAGCAACCTCGCCTGCTCCTTGAGCGCGCGCGGCAGCACACTTCGCATCAGCTTGCGGCCGGCGGGCGTGATCGCCACGATGCGCCGCTTGGCATGCACCGGATCGGTGTGGCGCTCGGCGAGGCCTCTCTCGAGCAGAAGCGCCACCGCGCGGCTGATCGCCGCCTTGTCCATCAGGCTGGCCGAGGTCAGCTGACGCATCTCAATCGAATCGTGGCGGGAGATGCGCGACAGCACCCGCCATTCGGGTTGCGAAAGACCAGCAGGCTCCAGGTAGGCACGGATCGTCAGCCGTTGAACCAAGGTGTTCAGCCGACCCAGCCGGTAGCTCAGATAGTCCTCCATGGCGATGCCTTCACCGCTCTCGGACACCTCGCGCCAAACGGAATCTTTTCTGTTTTCCATATTCATTGTTGCTTTCTCAACATAAACATTAGAGGCTTTCTTTCTTTCAGTCAATCTATTTTTTCCTATACAGATGCCATGGTACAAACCCTGATGACAACATCATTTGCGCAAAATAACCTATCAAGTGTTGTTTCATCAACATAAGATCATCATGAGCCTCCTACGCGTTTACGACCCCACTGGCTACCCACCCTCCATCACACGCAAAACGCCTGCGCCGCGCCCGGACAGCCTGGATGGACGCACCGTCTATCTTGTAGACAGCCGCTTCGACGACTCGGCCAAGTTGCTGGAACAGATGCAAGTCTGGTTCGCCCGCCACATGCCCAGCACGACGACCAAGCTGGTCCAGATGGCCAGCTATTACGGCAAGGACGATCCGATTCTGTGGGAAGAGATCAAGGGGGCCAATGGTGTCGCGATTCTCGGCGTAGGCCACTGCAGTACCTGTGCGCCGGCTGTTTCGACGCATGCCGTGACCTTGGAGACGCGCTATGGGGTGCCCGCCGTCGCGGTGCACACCGACAAGTTCGTGAAGGTCGTCCAATCCACTGTGCGCATGGCCGGCCTGCCGCAGGCAGCGCTCGTCTTCGTGCCGCAACCCGTCATGGGCCGCACCGAGGCCGAGTTGGCCGCCTATGTGAACGGCCTGGACCCGCATACGGGCCGCCCCGTCATGCGGGAGGTCATGGAGGCTTTGACCGCCGGCCTGCGCGAACCGCGGGCCGAAGAACTGAAATACGAGCGCAACACCGCCCGATGGCTGGAACCCGCAGACGAAGAGAGCCTTCACGCACTGTTCCTGCAGAACCGCTGGACCGACCAGTTGCCCATCGTCTTGCCGACGGAGGAACGTGTGGCGGCCATGCTGGCCGCCACACGCCGCAAACCCGACGAGGTGGTCGGCCGTTTGCAGCCCACGCCGAACCGCGGCTTGTGGGAATTCACGGTAGAGAAGGTGGCCATCAATGCCGTCATGGCCGGCGCCAAGCCGGCGTACTTTCCTGTCATTCTTGCGCTGGCTGCCTCGGGTGTCACCGCGCGCGGCAGCACATCAAGTTCTGCCGCGGCCATGGTGGTAGTCAACGGGCCGATCCGCGCACAGATCGGCATGAATTGCGGCGTTGGTGCCATGGGTCCGTACAACCATGCGAACGCCACCATCGGCCGCGCCTATGGCCTGCTGTCGCAGAACCTGCAAGGCGGCTCTGTTCCTGGCGAGACCTACATGGGTTCATTGGGCAGCAACTACACCTACAACAGCATCACGTTCGCCGAAAACGAGGAGCGTAGCCCCTGGGAACCGCTGCATGTGCAAAAAGGGTTCGAGGCGCAGGACAGTGTGGTGAGCGTGTTCACGGGGTGCCGTTCTACCACCTTCAGCCTGGGCCTGCGCGAGCAGCACTGGCGCGAGCACGTCAAGGACATGCTGCTGGGCACCGATGCGATCACCGCCCCCACGCTGCTGCTGGACCCGATCGTCGCGCGCCAGTTCGTCGAGCGCGGCGGCTTCAACACCAAGCAAGCGTTGATCCGTTGGCTGCACGATACCGCCACGATGCCCGCCAAGCGCTATTGGGATCTGCAATTGGTGCAGAACTACATCTACCCGCGCGCCACCTTCGGCGACGAGCCCGTGGCAAGCCGGTTGAGGGCAGCTCCTGAACAAGAGATTCCGATCTTTGTGGAGAAGGACATTAACGTGATCGTGCTGGGTGGAGAGGCCAACGGCTACTGGCAAATGATGGGCGCCAAACACCAGGCTTCCGTCAACATCGATGACTGGCGCTGACATGGAAAAGTTCGATATTGCCGTCATCGGCGCCGGGGCCGCCGGACTGACAGCTGCGGCCTTCGCCGCGCGCGACGGTTGGCGCGTCGCCGTTGTGGAGGCCATGACCGCAGGCGGCCAGGTCAGCAACGTCGATGCGATCGACAACTACCCTGGCCTTCCTGCGGGAACGCCGGGCTACGAGCTGGGTCCGCTGCTGCAGGAGCAGGCCGCCGAAGCCGGGGCCGAGTTCGTGCTGGATACCGTATTGCGCGTGGACGGCGATGGCGACGACTACCTCTTGGCGCTGAGCGAGGGCCACCTTCGCGCCCGCTGCGTCATCGTGGCGGCCGGTTCGACCAAGCGCCGTCTGGGCGTCCCCGGCGAAGACCCCCTGTGGGGGCGCGGGGTCTCGCAGTGTGCCTCTTGCGACGGACCGCTGTTCCGCGGTCTGCGGGCCTGCGTGGTCGGCGGCGGTGACTCGGCCTTGCAGGAGGCCCTGCATCTGTCGCGCCACGCGAGCCGTGTGACGATCGTGCATCGCGGTGCGTCGTTCCGTGCGCAGCACGCTCTCGTTGCGAAGCTTCATCAGGCCGACAACGTCGACGTGCGCTTCAACACCACGGTCGAAGAGATCACGGGCGATTCCTCCGTCACGGGCGCGCGCCTGCGCGACACCGCAACCGGTGTGGACCAAGTGCTTGACGCCGAAGGGGTGTTCGTGTTCATCGGGCTCAGGCCCAACACCGCATTTCTGGGGCAACTGGCAGACCTTGATGGTCAGGGCCGAATCTCGGTCGATGCCCACATGCGGACATCGCGCCCCGGCATCCTGGCGGCAGGCGACATCCGCAGCGATTCCGCAGCGATGCTCGCGGCGTCGGCTGGGGATGGCGTCACGGCGGCACGGTCAGCCACAGCGTACCTGCGCAGGCGCGCCTCGTGACCGCCACCGACACCTCGACCTGAACAGCCAGTGCCGCGCCAGCCGCGCCCTGTGTGCGGCAGCGGACCGTGCAAGCCATCGAATCCAACCTACGAACCTGGCATCACCCGTCATGCGCACATCGACAGTCCACCCCACATCGTCGCGTCACGCGCGAGTCTTGATCCTCGGCTCCGGCCCCGCTGGCTACACCGCTGCCCTCTACGCCGCTCGCGCCAACCTCAAGCCCTTGCTGATCACCGGCACGGCCCAGGGTGGTCAACTCATGACCACCACGGAGGTGGACAACTGGCCTGCCGACGTGCAGGGGGTCCAGGGTCCAGACCTCATGCAGCGCTTCCTGCAGCACGCCGAGCGCTTCGACACGGACATCGTGTTCGATCACATCAACGTGGTCGACTTCTCCAAGCGGCCATTCACGCTCACCGGGGACAGCGGCACGTACACCTGTGACGCCCTGATCGTGGCCACCGGCGCATCGGCCCGGTACCTTGGCCTCGCGTCAGAGCAGCAGTTCATGGGCCGGGGCGTCTCCGGCTGCGCCACCTGTGACGGCTTCTTCTACCGCAATCAGGACGTTTGCGTGGTCGGCGGCGGCAACACCGCGGTGGAAGAAGCGCTCTACCTCTCGAACATCGCGCGCAAGGTGACCTTGGTGCACCGCCGCGACAAGTTCAAGGCCGAGCCCATTCTGATGGACAAGGTCGCCGCGAAGGTGACCGCCGGCAAGATCGATCTGCAGCTGTTCCACACGCTGGACGAGGTGCTGGGCGACGACAGTGGCGTCACGGGAATCCGCATCAGAAGCACGAAGGACGGCATGCAAAAAGATGTCCCGCTGCAGGGCTGCTTCATCGCGATCGGACACAGCCCGAACACGGACTTGTTCCAGCGGCAGTTGGACATGAGGGACGGCTACATCGTCACGCGCGCGGGCCTGCAAGGCTTCGCAACCATGACCAGCGTACCGGGCGTCTTTGCCGCAGGGGATGTGCAGGATCACGTTTACCGACAGGCCATCACCAGCGCCGGTACGGGTTGCATGGCCGCGCTGGATGCGCAAAGGTTCCTGGAGCAAGAGGTCGCGCTCTAGGCCCACCGCCCCTCTTGTTTTCCCGCCCGCACTGCCTGTTTCTACAGGCGGGTGGGCTCGCTTACGCCAGCGTGGCGCCTGGCACTTGTATTCATCAACCTAGGAGACAGAGACATGCACAAGAATCCCCACATCCTCGGCTTCGGCCTCGCGCTGGGCCTGGCCTGCGGCGGCGCCGCAGCGCAATCCAGCGTCACGCTCTACGGCGTTGTCGACCTGGGCATTCAGCACAGCCGGGCCGGAGGCGTCGGCAACACCACGCAGATGATCAGCGGCGGCAACGCGACCAGCCGTCTCGGCATTCGGGGCCGGGAGGACATGGGCGATGGCCTGTACGCGGGCTTCAACCTGGAGAGTTCGCTCAACGCCGACTCCGGCACCGGCCGCCCTTCCAACACCAACAACCAGGCCAGCGGCGCAGGCACGAACAGCGCAGGCCTCACGTTCGACCGCATGGCCTTCGTGAGCCTGGGCCATGTGCGCTACGGCGAGCTGCGGATGGGCCACGACTTCATGCCGCACCACTACAACAGCATCGTGTTCGACCCGTTCTCGGCTGTGGGCGTCGCGCGCGCCGGCAATCTCACGCTCTCCGCCGTTGGCAGCGGGCCGCTGTTCACCACCGTCACCGGCAGCAACACCGCCAGCTACTGGCTGCCCAAGGACATGGGGGGTGTCTACGGCATGGCCATGGTCGGCCTTGGCGAAAACGCGGCGGGCTCTCCCAACGAGCACGACGGCAACTTCGTCGGTGGCCGCCTGGGCTATGCGACCGGACCGTTCGACATTGCCGCCGCCGTGACCAGGACGCGCTATGCCATCACGCCCACGCTGGGCGACTACACGCATGCGAATCTGGGTGCCAGCTGGAACGCCGGTTTCGCGAAATTCTTCGCGCTGTACAACGTGGTCAGGATAGAGCAGCAGGCCGGCGACGTTCGCAAGCAGACCGTCGAGCTGGGCGTGCAGATCCCCATCACGGCGCAGAGCCGCATTCGCGCCAGCTACTTGCGCCTGGACGACCGCAGCAGCGCCGCGCTGGTCAATGCCAACGGCTCGCAGCGCAACGGCAACGACGCGCGACAGTTCGGCGTGGGCGTCGTACACGACCTGTCCAAACGCACGGCACTGTATGGCACCTATGCCAAGTTGCAGAACCGCGGCCAGGCGACCTACGTGCCCAGCGCCGCGCGTGCCCCGCTGGCCGGGCGGAACGTGTCCGCTCTGGAGCTGGGCGTGCGCCACGCGTTCTGACACTTCAGCAGAAGAGGCCCATGAGAAGTCGGCAACGCATCACTGGCCTGGCCGGGAGCACGACGTTGTAGCCCCTCAAGCTTCTCTGTACATGCCCTTTGATTTCGCCGCCTGCATGGCCAGCAGGTCCATCAGCACCGGGCTCAGGCAGTCGTAAGGCGTCAGGCCTTTGTCGAGGAGCGTCCGACGCACCTCGGCCATCCGTGCCGGCGGCGTGCCGCTCTCGATGATGGAAGACACGAAGGCGGCGAAGCCGGGGCCTTCCCAACCCGTGTCTTTCGAGAGCTCGGTGTGGATGAAATCCAGGCCGTGAAACGCGTGGTCCTTGTTCTCGATGCGCCCGTACAGGTGCGTGCCACAGGCCGTGCAGGCGTGGCGCTGGATGGGCGCCTTCTAGTCATGGGGTGTCTCCTTGAATGAATGGTTGACGGTTCAGAAATGCACCACCGTCCGGATCGACTTGCCTTCGTGCATCAGGTCGAAGGCTTCGTTGATCTCGCTGAGGTTGCGGGTGTGTGTGACGAACGGCGCCAGTTGAAGATCGCCCGCCATCGCGTCTCGCACCATGCCGGGCAGTTCGGTGCGCCCCTTCACGCCGCCGAATGCGGTGCCGAGCCACTTGCGGCCGGTGACCAGCTGGAACGGCCGCGTCGAGATTTCCTTGCCTGCGCCGGCCACGCCGATGACGACGGACTGACCCCAGCCGCGGTGCGCGCATTCCAGCGCCGCGCGCATCACGTTGACGTTGCCGATGCATTCGAACGAATGGTCCACGCCCCATCCGGTCATCTCCACAATGACCTGCTGGATCGGCTTGTCGAAGTCCTTGGGGTTGACGCAATCGGTCGCGCCGAAGGTCTTGGCCAGATCGAACTTCGAGGGGTTGGTGTCGACCGCGATGATGCGGCCGGCCTTGGCCAGCTTGGCGCCCTGCACCACGGCCAGGCCGATGCCGCCCAGCCCGAACACGGCCACCGAGTCGCCCTCCTGCACCTTGGCGGTGTTCTTGACCGCACCCAGACCGGTGGTCACGCCGCAACCCAGCAAGCAGACCTGCTCGGGGTTGGCTTGCGGGTCGATCCTGGCCAGGGACACCTCGGCCACCACCGTGTACTCGCTGAAGGTGGAGCAACCCATGTAGTGGTAGATGGGCTGGCCGTTGTACGAGAAACGCGTCGTGCCGTCGGGCATGACGCCCTTGCCCTGCGTCGCGCGCACGGCCACGCACAGGTTGGTCTTGCCGGACTTGCAGAACAGGCACTCGCCGCACTCGGCCGTGTACAGCGGGATCACGTGATCGCCGGGCTTCACACTGGTGACGCCTTCGCCGACCTCGACCACGATGCCCGCGCCTTCGTGGCCCAGGACGACGGGGAACAAGCCCTCGGGGTCCTCGCCAGACAAGGTGAAGGCGTCGGTGTGGCACACGCCGGTGTGGGTGATCCTGACCAGCACTTCGCCCTTCTGTGGTGGGGCGACGTCGATCTCGACGATCTGCAGCGGTTCTCCGGCCTTGAAGGCCACGGCGGCACGCGATTTCATGGTTCTGTCCTTGTGGTTGACTCGTAAAAGAGCACGCACAATATCGGCGACGGCCCACAAGCGATACCCATCGGCGCGTGCTTCGCACCGTGTTGGCCGCAGCGTCCAGCAGATTGGCCGAATCGGAACGGCCCGACCGACCAGGAAACGAATCCATCAAAACATGAACGACCCACTGCATTCCTCGCCCATCCGGGTCGATCTTGTCGTGTATCCGGGGTTCAAGGCGCTCGAGGCCGTCGGCACCATGAGCGTGTTCGAGTACGCCAACATTCACCTGGCGCAAGCCGGTCGCCCACCCGGCTACAAGGTGAGGATCGCGTCGACGCGGGTGGGTACCGTCGCCTCGGACCTGCTGATGTCGCTGGAAGCCACGAAGGCGGTGGACACGAACGATCTTCCCGACATCGCTGTCATCGTGGGGGCACGTTCCATTGAACAAGCGCTGGCGGCGAACCAACCCCTGGTGGAATGGGCCCGCAACGTGGCCCCCCGGATGGACCGGCTGGTCGGGCTGTGTTCGGGCAGCTTCTTCCTCGCGGAGGCGGGGCTGCTGGACGGTCTGCGCGCCACCACACACTGGAGCGCCGCGGGTCTGCTGCAGCGCAAGTTCAAGGACGTGAAGGTCGACGCCGACGCGATCTACATCCGCGCCGGGCATCTCTGGACATCGGCTGGCGTGACCGCCTGTATCGACCTGGCACTGGCACTGGTGGAAGAAGACTTTGGCCGTGCCCTGGCCTTGGCCGTCGCTCGCGATCTGGTCGTCTACTTGCGGCGCCCGGGTGGGCAATCTCAGTACAGCATGCACCTGGCGAGCCAGAACACGGTCCATCCAGGCATCCGCGAGGTTCAGGACTGGATTCTCTCCAACGTGGCGACGCCGATGATGCTGAGCGAGCTGGCGAAACGCGCGGCCATGAGCGAGCGCAATTTCCGCCGCGTGTTCATGAAGGAAGTGGGCATCGGGCCGAACCAGTACATTGACGCGGTCAGGCTCGACAAGGCCTGCGTGCTCCTGCAGGACGGTGACCTGCCCTTGAAGTCGGTCGCGGGCCGCATCGGATACGCCTCCGAACAGTCGCTGCGCAAACTGTTCCTGAAGCAATTGGGCGTCACCGCCGAGGAATACCGGGTGCGCTTCAGCAGCGCGCGTCGACATTCCGCTTGAAAGGCATGGGCTTGGGCCCGCTACTCCTTTTGCATCGAGGGTCGGCTGGCGGTGACATCGTCGGCAAAGAGATCAAACACCACGCCACGCAGCCATTGGCTGGCTGGTGAACGGTGGGCCTTGGCGTGCCAGAACGCGTTGATGGCAACATCCGGCAGCTTGACCGGATGTTGAACATAGGAAAGGCCGAACGGCTTGGCCAGCTTTTGCGCCAACCGTTCGGGCACGGTGGCAATCAACTCCGTGCTTTGCAAAATGTGCCCGACGCTCACGAAGTGCGGGACCGTGAGGCGGATCGGTCGGTCCACCCCGGCCCGGCGGATGAGCTCGTCGACCTTGCCATGGCCGGTGCCCGCCGACACGACCACCAGGTGCTCCGCCGCACGAAAGTCGGCGATCGACAGCTTCTTCTTGTCGAGCGCATGGCCCTTGTGCATGAGACACACATACTTCTGATGGAACAGCCGCCGCTGGAAGAATCCGGCCTTGAGTTGGGGCAGCAGGCCAATGGCCAAGTCGACCTTGCCGGACTCCATGTCTTCACGCAAGTTCACGGCCGTGTTGCGAACGGTGTTGAGATTCAGGCCAGGCGCTTCCCGGCTGAGGCGCTCGATGAGCGCCGGTAGAAAAACGATCTCGCCGATGTCCGTCATGCCGATCGAGACCGAGCCCTTGGCTTTGGCGGGGTCGAAGCGGATTTGTTGGTTCAATCCACTGTGGATCATCGCCAAGGCGTAGCCCACAGGCTCGGCGAGCTGCTCCGCGAAGGGGGTCGGGACCATGCCCGAAGGGGTGCGCAGAAACAGTTCGTCGCCCAGCAAACGCCGCAATTTGGCGAGCGAGTTGCTCACCGCCGGCTGGGTCAGTCCGAGGTTGTCCGCGACCTTGGCAACCTTGCGTTCCACCATGAGTTGCTGGAACAAAACGAGCTGGTTGAGGTCGATGTCGGTGAGTTCCATGGGCTGTCTCCTTCATCATTCTCAGTGATGATCTGTATTCACGCGATTCTATTGGCTGATTGGCTGCGGCGCGAGATCATGCGATCCCCACCGCACATAGACCCTCCGGTCACGCCATGGAAGTCCTTGTCCAACCCCTCAATCGCATCGTGCAGGTCGAGCCTGGTGCCAACCTCCTGGAAGCGCTGCGCGCTGCCCAGGTCCCGATGTCGTACTCGTGCATGGCGGGCCGGTGCGGCACCTGCCGGTGCAAGCTGTTGGCCGGCGACGTGCTGGAAGGTGGTGTCGACCAGCAGCGGCCCATCAATGGCGGTGATGCGTATGTATTGGCCTGCCGCACCTACATCACCGAGCCTTGCACCATCGAAATTCCGGAGCCCGACGAGGTCGTGGTTCACGCAGCGCGCATCGTCAAGGCCACGGTCGTCGAACTGGAAGACCTCACCCATGACATCAAACGCCTGGTGCTGAAACCGGCGAAGCCGATCGAATTTTCACCGGGGCAGTACGTACAACTGCAATTCACCCCCGACCACGCGCGGCCCTACTCGATGGCCGGTCTCAGCGACGACGGCATGTTCGAGTTTCATGTTCGCCTGGTATCCGATGGACGTGTGACCCGCTACATCGCCGATCAACTGAAGGTCGGCGATGCGGTGAAGGTGAGTGGCCCGCTGGGCTCCGCCTACCTGCGGCGTAAGCACGAGGCGCCCATTCTTTGCGTGGCGGGCGGGACGGGACTTGCGCCGATTCTCTCGATCCTGCGGGGCGCCATCGAGGGGGGCATGCGCAACCCCATCCACCTGTATTTCGGCGTTCGATCTCCCAAGGATGTGTATGGCGTCGAGCGGCTGAACGCACTCCAACGGGTGCATCCGGCGTTGAAGGTCCATGTGGTCGTGAGCGCGGGCGGTGATCCCGCCACGCAGCGGTGCGGGCTCGTGACGCAGGCCATCGAGCAAGACCTGGGTGATCTGGACGGTTGGCGAGCCTATCTGTGCGGGTCTCCGCCCATGGTCGAGGCCGCCACGCTGGTGGCCAAGACAAAAGGCATCGCGCCAGAGCATGTATATGCCGACGCGTTCTACACCCAAGGCACCTGAGGAGACCCACATGGAAGCCACCGCCACCCAGCCACAACGCCACACGGAGCGCGAGGCGTACTACGCGCGCATCGGCCAACACAGCATGACACCGCTGTGGGAGGTTCTCGGGGCATTGGTCCCCCCTCAACCGCGCTCTCCGATAGAACCCGCGCTCTGGCGTTATGCCGACCTTCGACAGCACGTGATGGAAGCCGGGCGTCTGATCACCGCGGAAGAGGCGGAGCGTCGGGTGCTCATTCTTGAGAATCCCGCGCTTCGGGGCCATTCGTGCATCACGCAGTCTTTGTACGCAGGGCTGCAACTCATCATGCCGGGCGAAGTGGCACCGGCGCACCGCCACACACAGTCCGCCTTGCGCCTTGTTCTGGATGGCGAGGGGGCCTACACCGCCGTGGACGGCGAGCGCACGACCATGCGCCGCGGCGACTTCATCATCACGCCCGCCTGGACCTGGCACGACCACGGCAATCTCGGCAACGAGCCCGTGGTGTGGCTGGACGGCCTGGACATTCCTCTGGTGCGGTTCCTCGACGCCGGATTTGCCGAGAAAGGCGAAGCCGAGTACCAGGCCGTCGTGCGGCCTGAGGGCGATGCACTGGCGCGCTACGGCGCCAACATGGTGCCTGTCGATTTCTACCAGCAGCCGGTCGAGCCCACCCGCTTGTTTGTCTACCCCTGGGAGCGCACCCTCGCGTCGCTCAAGGCCATCTCGGCAGGACCACCCGACGCGCACTTTGGCCACAAGCAGCGCCACATCAATCCGGCCACGGGTCGATCGCCCATGCCGACCATGGCGGCTTTCTCGCAGTTGATCCCGGCCGGCTTCGAGACCCGCCCCTACCGCTGCACGGACGGAACCGTCTATGTGTGCCTGGCGGGTAGCGTTGAAGCCTGCATCGAGGGCGTGACCTACCAGATGCACGAGAACGATGTGGTGGTCGTTCCCTCGTGGCACAGCGTGCAGTTCCGAGCCGGCGCCGAGACGGTGCTGTTCAGCTATTCCGATCGCCCCGTCCAGCAGGCATTGGGGCTGTGGCGCGAGCTCCGCGCCTGAGCCGGCGATTTCCTTTCAACGACCACGACACCAGTCCCCATGAACTACACCATCCCTCCCGTCCCTGTCACCTCGCTCGCCGTCGCCGGCATCGCAGAGCGCTTCCCGGTCAACCGGATCTTCTGCGTGGGCCGCAACTATGCGGCGCACGCCCGCGAGATGGGGAAGGACCCCGACCGCGATCCCCCCTTCTTCTTCATGAAACCGGCCAATGCCGCGGTCGACGCTTCCGTGCCGGTGAGCATTCCGTACCCACCAAAGACCACCAATTTCCATCACGAGATCGAGCTTGTGGTCGCCATCGGCAAAGGCGGCAAGAACATCGCCGCAAGCGACGCGCTGGAGCATGTCTACGGCTACGCCGTCGGCCTGGACATGACGCGGCGCGACCTGCAGCTCGATGCCCGGGACAAGGGCCGTCCGTGGGAGTTCGGCAAGTCGTTCGCGTTGTCGGCCCCGATCGGCGCGATCACTCGCGCCGCAGATGGCGGTCATCGGGAAGAGGGCGCCATCAGCGTCACGGTCAACGGAGGCGTTCGCCAGTCGTCCGATATCACCAAGCTGATCTGGTCGGTGTCCGAATGCATCGCCTACCTCAGCGAATACGAAACGCTCGAGCCGGGCGATCTGATCATGACCGGAACGCCCGAAGGCGTGAATGCGGTTGTCGCGGGCGACGTGATGCAGGGCGATATCGCGGGTCTGTCCGGCATCTCCGTCACGGTCGCGGCATGAAGTTCTGAGAGACGGTCAAGGCGGCCACAACGGCCCACAACGACTTCGATTCAAGGAGACAAGCGATGAACACATCGACCGGAACCTTTCCCGCCAGCATCCAATGGGAGTCCGAAGGCACGAGCCGAATTCCCTTCATGGCCTACACCGACCCGGCGCAACACAAGACGGAGCTGGAACGCTTCTTCTATACGAAGCACTGGAACTATGTCGGGCTGGAAGCCGAGGTGCCGAACGCGGGTGACTTCAAGCGCACCGTGGTCGGCGAGCGCTCGGTGATCATGGTGCGCGACGCGGACGGTGGCATCAGCGTGGTCGAGAACGTGTGTGCTCACCGGGGCATGCAGTTCTGCCGCGAACGCCACGGCAACAAGAAGGAGTTCGTGTGCCCCTACCACCAGTGGAGCTACACGCTCAAGGGCGACCTGCAAGGCGTGCCCTTCCGGCGCGGTGTGAAGCAGGACGGCAAGGTCAACGGCGGCATGCCGGCCGACTTCAAGACCACCGACCACGGTCTGAACAAGCTCAAGGTGGCGACGCGCGGCGGCGTGGTGTTCGCAAGCTTCGACCATGAGATCGAATCGCTCGAGGCGTTCCTCGGCCCGACCATCCTGTCCTATTTCGACCGTCTCTTTAACGGCCGGAAGCTGAATATTCTGGGCTACAACCGGCAGCGCATTCCCGGCAACTGGAAGCTGATGCAGGAGAACATCAAGGACCCCTACCACCCGGGCTTGTTGCATACCTGGTTCGTCACCTTTGGTCTCTGGCGCGCCGACAACAAGAGCGAGTTGAAGATGGACGCAAGGCATCGGCATGCGGCCATGATCTCGACGCGCGGACAGTCGGGGAAAGCCGACCAGGTGACGCAGGTGTCCAGCTTCAAGGAAAGCATGGAACTCAACGATCCGCGCTTCCTCGACATCGTGCCCGAGCCATGGTGGCAAGGGCCGACGGCCGTCATGATGACGATCTTTCCGAGCGTGATCCTGCAGCAGCAGGTCAACAGCGTCTCCACACGCCACATCCAGCCCGACGGGCATGGCTCTTTCGACTTCGTCTGGACCCATTTCGGTTTCGAGGACGACACCGAAGAGATGACGCAGCGCCGCCTGCGGCAGGCCAACCTGTTCGGCCCTGCCGGCTTCGTGTCGGCCGACGATGGCGAGGTGATCGAGTTGTCGCAGATGGGCTTCGAGCAGAAGCCCTACCACCGCACGCTGGCCGAGCTCGGTGGCCGCACCGCCGAGGAAACCGACCACATGGTGACGGAGACATTGATCCGTGGCATGTACGAATACTGGCGCGAAGTGATGGAGGCCGACGCATGAGCACCCCTGTCGACATCGGCTTTGCCGACTACCTGCAGCTCACCCAGCTATACGCGGACTACGCCCAGGCCGTCGATTCCGGCAACTGGGATCTCTGGCCCGAGTTCTTCACCGACGACGGCATCTACAAGCTGATACCGCGCGAGAACCATGAGCGCGGCTTCCCGCTGGCAACGCTGTTCTTCGAGAGCAAGGGCATGTTGAAGGACCGCGTTTACGGCATCCGGGAAACGCTGTTCCACGACCCGTACTACCAGCGCCACTTGGTCGGCGCACCGCTGATTCACAAGGCCGAGGCCGATCGTTTCGAGGCCGAAGCCAATTACGCGGTGTTCCGCACCAAGCTGTCGCAGGAATCGACCGTCTTCAATGTCGGCCGCTATATCGACGTGGTCGTGCGCACGCAGCAAGGCCTGAAGTTCGCGTCGCGGCAATGCGTGTACGACAGCGAAATGATCCCGAACTCCATCATCTATCCGATCTGATCGGGAGAACCACCATGAGCGATACCCCAACTTCCCCCGACTGGTTCGATGCCGCTGCCGAGGACGCAGTGCCCGAGGACGACGTGATCGGCGTGGACGTGGCCGGCCGCGACATCGCCCTCTACAAGGTCGAGGGCAGCGTCTACGCGACCGACAACACCTGCACCCACGGCCAGGCGCGTCTGTGCGACGGTTTCCTGGAGGGCCATGAAATCGAATGCCCACTGCACCAGGGCAAATTCGATGTCCGTGATGGCCGCGCCACCTGCGCGCCGAGTGTCGTGGATGTGCGCAGCTACCCGGTCCGCATCGAAGGCGGGCGCGTCTTCCTGCACATGAGCCATCGCCTTTCAAGCGGAGCTTCTCCCGGAAGCGTTTTCGGGCAAGGTGACCCTTCCCCTGGATGACCCATCGCCAAGGGGATCGCGGCCGGTACGTAACCTTGTGCAATCGCCGCAAGCGTCGCGGCCTGCTCACGCGCGAAATCGCGGCTGTTGGTGCTGGATCTATAAGGCGCCGGCCATGTCACCGAGTGGTTGGGCTGGTCATTGACGTCGATGGAGGCCAGCCGAATGCGAGATCCGGTCTGTCCGTGAGGATCTGGCTCAGCACGCGGGCCAGGGGCTTCTCCGAGGCTGTCTTTGGTATGGCGTCCAAAGGCAGCACCTGCTGCAGGACCACGGGCCGGGTCAAGGCCGCGTGAAGGGCCGCGACAGCGTGCTTCCCGTTGACAGCCGACGCCTGCTTGAAGACGACCGCCGCCACCACGTCCGACTCCCCGGGGACGCGAGACGCTGCGGGCACCCCGAACACGAAGACGTCATCGACCAGCGCCGTTTCGGCCAATGTCTTTTCAATGGACGCGGCGTCGATGAAGTCGCCATTGCGGCGGATACCGTGTCCCATGCGAAAGTCGAAGAACAGCCAGCCGTTCGCATCGGCATGCACCACGTCGCCGGTCCACAGCCATCCGCCGCGGCACTTGGCTTCGGACGCTTCGGGATCGTCCACATAGGACACCTGGAAAGGCGTGCCGTCTGACGAGCGGATCAGCAGCTGGCCACGCTCCCCAGGTGCCACGTCTTGCCCCGCGTCATCCACGATGCGCGTGCTCAGCGCGGGTGGCGGCTTGCCGATGCTGCCGATGGGGCCGACCCCTGGCGGCTTCATCGTGAGGCCTCCCTCGGCGGTACCGTAGAACTCGAGCAGGCTCACGCCGAAACGGTGCTCGAAGTCATTCCAGATGGCGGCAGGCATGCCGGCAGAAACCACCAGGCGCACCTGATGATCGCGATCGGCAGGCGTTGGGGGGTCGCAGTAGATGGCGGTTGTCATGCCACCGAGCAAGGTCAGGCTGGTGCACCGGTGCTCACGAACCGTGCTCCACATCCGGCGCTTGCTGAACCGCCGCGAGAAGACCACCGGCAGCCCGCGAACCAAGGCCGCGCCCAGTGTCACCAGCTGGGCGTTGGCATGTGTCAGCGAGAGTCCGGAGTACAGCGTGTCACCCGGGCCGTACCCGAAGGCCATGGCCGCCATTCGGGCTGTGTCGGTGAATTTGCGGTGGCTGTACGCGATGCCTTTGGGGTTCCCGGTGGTTCCCGAGGTGAAGAGGATCTGCATGTCCTCATCGGCGGGACGGCGAAGCGCGGCGAGTTCCGACGACACCGTGGCCGCTTGCAGGCTGCTGAAAGGGGCCACACCCTCGGCAGGGGCCAGGGATGGGTCGTCCAGCACGGTGATCAAACGCAAATCGGGACAGGCGTCGCGCACCGCCAACGCACTCTGCAATGCTTGCGGCTCCGCCACCAGAAGCGAGCAACGGGTTTTGGTCAGCATGTAGGCCAGCCGCTCGGGGGGCGTGCGTGGGTCCATCGGAACCAGCGTGAGTCCGATGATGCCGCTGGCGATCAGCATCTCCACGAATTCCGGGTGGTTGGCCATGAGAATGGCCGCCCGTTCACCCTGGTGAAAACCTTGTCGGGACAGGCCTGCAGCAAGCCGTGTGGCGGCAGCCCACAGCTGCGCATAGGTGCGATGCTCGACACTTTCCGCGTTCGGGGCGGCATGGTCGACGAAGGTCAGCGCCAGGTCATCGCCGCGCTCGCGCGCCAGGGTCTCCACCAGATCGGCGATCGTGTGCATGGTCGCTAGTGCCATTCTCAGTCTGCCTTGATGCCTTTTTCCCGGATCAGCTTGCCCCACTGCGCAGACTCCTGGGTGGTCAACTGGTCCAGCTCGCCCGGCGTCGATCCTTGGGGGTCAATCCCCATGTCACCGAGCCGCTTGCGCAGTTCGGGCTCCTGCAGCGTGGCCTGGATCGCGCGAGACATCTGGTCCACCGCATTCGCCGGCGTGCCAGCAGGTGCCCAGACGGCGTTCCAGCCGGTGAGCTCAAAACCTGGCACCGATTCTTTCAAGGTCGGAACCGCAGGCAGTGCGCTCATCCTGGTGCCCGTCGTGACCGCCAAGGCCTTCACCTTGCCACTGCGCACCAGAGGAACGGCCGATGACTGCGTTTCGATCTTGACGTGGATCTGATTGGCCATGAGGTCTGTGTTGGCCGCCGCGCTCGTGCGGTAGGGCACATGCAGCAGATCGATCCCGGCGCGTTGCTTGAGCAGCTCCATGCCCAGGTGGGGGGCACTGCCATTGCCAAAGGACGCATAGGCCAACGCACCAGGATGGGCGCGAGCATGTTTGATCATGCCCGCCACATCGTCGAAAGGCACTGTCGTGCTGGCGATGAGCACATAGCCCCCCTTGGATATCAGGCTCACCGGCGCGATACCGCGCACCGGGTCGTAGGGGAGCTTGGTGTAGATGTGCGGATTCATGGTCAACAGCTGGTTGAATCCGAAGAGAAAGGTGTAGCCGTCCGGTGCTGCGTTCAGGGCTTTGTCGGCGCCCAGGATGCCGGAGGCGCCCGGGATCGGTTCGACCACGATGGGTTGACCCAGGCGCTGCCCCAGCCGATCGCCGATCAACCGGGCCATGACATCCGGGCCGCTGCCCGCGCCGGCGGGAACGATCAAGCGGATGGGCTTGCCGGGCCAGGTGGTTTGTGCCAACAGGGGCGATGCCACCGCGATGCCGGCAAGACAGGCCAGCACATGCCGGCGGTTGAGAAGAGTGCGTTTCATGTCGTGGTTCCTTTGGGTTCTTGAAGGTTTTCAGTGGCTGCCAGTGCCCAGGAGCGTCACGCATGCGACGGCCTCCTCGTTGCCGAGGAATCCGCCGCCGTTCTCTGCGAGTGCCACCCGTGCGCCGGCGACCTGGCGCAAGCCCGCCTGTCCGCGAAGTTGTTGGGTCAGCTCCACCAGCTGCATCAAACCGGTGGCGCCGATGGGGTGACCCTTGGATTCGAGCCCGCCCGATACGTTGACGGGAAGCGCGCCGCCGAGCGTCGTTGCACCGGATTCGGCGAAGCGTCCGCCTTCGCCTTGCGCGCAGAAGCCCAGCGCTTCTGTTTGAAGAATTTCCCCGAACGCGGTGGCATCGTGCACTTCCGCAACGTCGACATCATCGGGACCGAGGCCCGCGCGTTCATAGGCCGCATACGCGGCCCTTCGCGTGATCGCCAGGTCGACATCTTCATCGCGGCGGTTCAAGCCACTGACCAACTCACACGCCAGCACGTCAACGGGCGCGGCGGCAGACAGCTTGCGCAGCCCGTCGGCGTTGCAGACGACCACCGCCGCGGCCCCGTCGCCGATCGGGGCGCACATCGGAAGGGTGAGCGGATAGGTGATGGCACGGGCCGCCAACACCGCGTCGATGGACCAGGCATCGCGGTACTGGGCGAGCGGGTTTTGGACCGAGTGGGCGTGGTTCTTGGCCGCCACGCAGGCCAGCTGACGCTGCGTGAGACCATGGCGCTGCATGTGGTTCACGGCAAGCGCGGCATAGATGTCCATGAAGACGCTTCTGTCCGTTGGAGGGACCGTGGCCTCAGGGGTGCCGGCCGCGGCCTGGAGCGATGCCAGATACGCCAGCAGTTCGTCGCGGCGCGTCACGTCGAACCCACCGCCAAAGACCTCGAAGGACTTTTGCTTGTTGGCGTCGTACAGCTTCTCGGCGCCCACGGCGAGCGCGATGTCGGTGCTGCCCGCGCGCACGCTCTGGCATGCGAGCCAGAAGGCGGTCGAGGCGCTGGCACAGGCATTCTCGACGTTGACGATGGGCACGCCAGCGATGCCCAGTTCGCGCAGAACGACCTGGCCGGCCACCATGTGCTGGCCTTGCAGGTACGAGGCCGCCACATTGGAAAAATACGCCATGCCCACCTGCGCCCCGGTGGCCCCCGCATCCGCCAGCGCCGCGCGCACCGCCGTTGCGGTGAGCTGGTGCAGCGTGGTGTCGGGAAACTTCCCGGTGGGTGTCGTGCCGACGCCCACGATGTAGACCGCGGCGCTCATGCGCCGTCTTTCTGCGTGGAGCGGGACGCGACGATCGTGTTGTCCAGTATGCCGATGTGCTCGGCTTCCAGCTCGATCCGATCCCCCGGCTGCAGCAGCCGACCGGTCTCCACACCGCAACCCCGTGCGAACGTGCCCGATGCAAAAACCTCACCCGCGTGCAAGGTGCAGGACCGGCTGGCGTAGGCGATCAATTCTTCAAAGCCGAGTTCCATGCTGGCCGTGCTGTCCACGGTCTGCGTCTCCCCGTTGAGTCGCGAAGTGACACGCAGCTTGTACAGGTCGGGCAACTCGTCCAGCGTGACGATGCACGGACCCAGCGAATAGGCGCCATCGAAGTCCTTGCTCTTGCCCGCGGGTTGGCCTTCCGCCGCCTGCACGTCGCGGGCCGTGAAGTCGTTGAACAGGGTTACACCCAGAATGAAATCGCGCGCCCGGTGTTGGGAGATGTCCTTGCCCGTGCGGCCCATCACGATGGCGAGTTCCAGTTCGTAGTCGAGTTTCTGCGCAAAGGCGGGCCATTCGATGGCCTGGCCAGGCCCGGCAAGATTCAGCGGGTTGGCGGTGTAGAAGCGCGGCACGCTGAACCAGTTGGCGGGCAGGTCCAGTTGACCTTCTTGGCGCGCCGCCTCCAGGGCCGCCGCGGGATCGGGGCTGGCCTGCGCGCGTTGACGCGCACGCATTTCGAGGAAGAACTTCGGGTGCGCGGTCATCGTGCCCCAATCTCGCATCAGGGGCGGGCGTTCGAGCGGCGTCAGCAACGCATAGCCACCGGGGGGCACTTCGTTCGCGTTCCCGGGCCGGTGTTCATCGGCATCGCGGCGCGCCTGCACGAGCGCGTCTTCGCCACCTGCGATGAAGGCGGCCATGGACGAAAAGCGGGTGTCACCCGCATGTCGGGTGGTCAGGCAGAGGATGGCTCCATCGCCCTGAAGGACGCCGAGTCGGGGCGGCTGCTTGGGCGTTGTTCGGTACGTGACGAGTTTCATGGCGTCTTCTGGTGGTCGGGGAGAAAGGCGACCGCACGGGCGGGCGCGGCGCTGGTGCGCGCAAGCTTGATCGGAAAGAAACCGACATGGAAACCACTGGCGGGAAGCGCCTCCAGGTTGCAGAGCTGCTGAACGATGAAGGCCTCGCGCTCCGTGATGGCCTTGTGCGCGTCCCAGAGGTACTGGCGGTCGCCGGTGCGGTGGAAATCCGCCGCCATCGTGGCAAACGGTCGATCCCAACCCACAGCGTCGGTGCCCAACACCTTGGCGCCCAGGCCCGTGAGATGCAGCGTGCTGTCGCGCGTCATGCCGGGGTACTGGAAAAAGCCAGGCTCCCCGATCCGAAAGCGTTCTTGCCCGGTGCGCAGCAACACCGCATGGCCGGCGATGTCGCTCACGCCCGCCGCGTCCATCGCCTCTTTCAGCATGGCCGGTGTGATCGCACCGCAAGGCTCCACCATGGAGCGCAAGTCGAGCACGACGCCCGGGCAGTAGAGCTCGTCCAATGAAATCTGATCGATCGTCCGGGCCGGTTGGCCAGCACAGCGGGAGCCACTGTGCATCGGCGCGTCCACATGCGTGCCGCAGTGCGAAGACATGTCCGTCAAGACCTCCGACCCCCAGCCTTCCCCGTCCGGGAGGTCTTCGTATGTGCAGCCGAAAAACGCGCAGAAGCGGTCCTTGCCTTCGGCCGCGTCGGGGCGCTGGTATTCGATCCTGGGGGCGACAACGCCGGCGGCTGCGCGCAGGGGTGGTGGCAGAAGGTCGCGGTCCTGGGGGTCTAGCAGTGTGCTGAGGTCGATAAGTTTCATGTTTATACGTCCGTGTAATTTGAGTTTATACGGTCGTATGATTTTCTGTCAACAGGCAAAATGGCCCCACCGATTTGAGCGCTCGACCGCGAGCGCGGGAGAGCACATGGCCACGAAGAAATTAAGCCCGACCGTCAGACGCAAGCGCGCGCAGGACGTGGGCGAGTCAGAACGCCCCAATACGCAGGAGCTGATCCTGGATGCGGCGGAGCAACTGTTCGCGGCCCAGGGTTACGGCGGGACGAGCATCCGTCAGATCGCGGAAGCTGCCGGGGTCAACCTGGGCATGTTTCACTATTACTGGGGCTCCAAGCAGGTGCTGTGTCGCGCCGTGCTGGAGCGTCGCCTCGGGCCCATCATGGCGGAGCGGATGGCTCGGCTCTCCGCCGCTGTGGAGACGAACGCCCCCATCGAAGAGCTTCTTCTCGCTGCCATGGAGCCTTCGCTGCGCGTGACGGGCGCCGCCCCCGAGCAGCGCGACGCGTTTCGAAGCTTCTATGGCCGCATGCTTGCCGACCCATCACCCGAAATGCGCGAAGCGATGGGAGCGATCGTCGACGGGTTCGCCCAGGAATTCATGAAGGAGCTGCACCGGCGTTGCGCACACATCGACGACAAGGAGTTCTACTGGCGCATGGTGTTTCTCTTTGGCGCCTTCTTTTACGCACACAACGCCCACGATCGAATACTGACGTTGCTGGGTGCGGAGTTCACGGCCCCACCGATTGAAGATGCCGCGCAGTATCTGGTGCGCTTTGTCGTGGGCGGTCTGCAGGCGAAGCCACTGGCATAGGCGAACCGGCGTCTGAGGACATCGAGGCCTCGAGGGTTGCGCGCTTCGAAAAACGGTGTGGTCGGGTCTGCTGCGTCGCCGTGGCGACATTAATTCAATTTTTGTCGCTCAAAAGACAGCCCGTGGGCGAAGCGGTTCTGACAATGGAAGAAAGCGAGGCGATCCATGGTGGTCACTGCTTCAACACCTTCTCTCTTTCCCTGCGTCGCGACGGGCCTGGCGTTTTGCCTGTGCCCGCTGAACCCCACCCGCATCACCCACTGGAGCCACGATGAATTTCGACTACACCGACAAGGTCAAGCACATGCGCGAGCAACTGCTCGCGTTCATGGACGAACACATCTACCCGAACGAAGCGCGCTTCTTCGAGGAAATCGCGGCCAACCGCGCCAAGGGCAACGCCTGGATTCCCACGGCCATCATCGAAGAACTCAAGCCCAAGGCGCAAAAGGCCGGGCTGTGGAACCTGTTCCTGCCGCGCAGCCCGCGCGCGCCACAAGGCCTGTCCAACCTCGAATACGCCACGCTGTGCGAGATCATGGGCCGCGTGCCGTTTGCCGCCGAGGTCTTCAACTGCTCCGCGCCCGACACCGGCAACATGGAAACCTTCGAGCGCTACGCCAGCGAAGAGCTCAAGGACCGATGGCTGGAGCCACTGCTGCGCGGTGAAATCCGCTCGGCCTTCCTGATGACCGAGCCGGACGTGGCCTCCAGCGACGCCACCAACATCCAGTGCACCATCGAACGCGATGGCGACCACTACGTCATCAACGGCCGCAAGTGGTGGTCCTCCGGCGCGGGCGACCCGCGTTGCGCGGTCTACATCCTCATGGGCAAGACCAACCCCGACGCACCGCGCCACTCGCAACAGTCCATGGTCATCGTGCCGGCCAACACCCCGGGCATCACCGTGGTGCGGGCGCTCTCGGTGTTCGGCTACGACGACGCGCCGCACGGCCACATGGAAGTGCTGCTCAAGAACGTGCGCGTGCCGGTGAGCAACATCCTGCTGGGCGAAGGCCGTGGCTTCGAGATCGCACAAGGCCGCCTGGGCCCGGGGCGTATCCACCACTGCATGCGCTCCATCGGCATCGCCGAGCGCGCGCTGGAACTGATGTGCAAGCGGCTCAACAGCCGCATCGCGTTCGGCAAACCCATCTCCGCACAATCGGTGTGGCACGAACGCATTGCCGACGCGCGCTGCCGCATCGAGATGGCACGCCTGCTCACGCTCAAGGCCGCGTACATGATGGACACGGTGGGCAACAAGGTGGCCAAGGCCGAGATCGCGATGATCAAGGTGATCGCGCCCAACATGGCCTGCGACATCATCGACATGGCCATCCAGGCCCACGGCGGCGGCGGTGTGAGCGACGATTTCCCGCTCGCCTACGCCTACGCCGTGCAACGCACCTTGCGCTTTGCCGATGGCCCCGACGAGGTGCACCGCGCGGCGATCGCCAAGCTGGAACTGGCCAGGCACATGCTGGTGAAAACCGAAGTCGAGATGCCGGTCACGCGCGGCGGCTGAGCGGGCCAGCGAAGGCGCGACCATGAAAGCCGTTGGCTACCCGAAACCCCAGCCCATCGACCACCCCGACGCGCTGATCGACATCCAACTGCCCGAGCCCGTGGCCTGCGGCCGCGACCTGTTGGTCGAGGTCCAGGCCGTGTCGGTCAATCCGCTGGACACCAAGGTGCGCAAGCGGACCGCGCCAGACGAAGGCCAGGCGCACAAGGTGCTGGGCTGGGACGCCAGTGGCACCGTCCGTGCCGTGGGGCCGGAGGTCACGCTGTTCAAACCCGGCGACCGCGTCTGGTACGCCGGCTCGATCGCGCGCGCCGGCACCAACAGCGAGTTGCATCTGGTCGACGAACGCATCGTCGGTCACATGCCGGCCTCGCTCGATTTCGCGCAGGCCGCCGCGCTGCCGCTCACCGCCATCACCGCCTGGGAGATGCTGTTCGACCGCTTCGGCGTCGCGCCCGGCAAACAGCCCACCCACCAGAGCCTGCTCATCATCGGTGCAGCGGGTGGCGTCGGCTCCATCCTCACGCAGCTGGCCGCGCGGCTGACCAGCCTCACCGTCATCGGCACCGCGTCGCGGCCCGAAACGCAGGCGTGGGTGAAAGAACTCGGCGCCCACCACGTGATCGACCATGGCAAGCCCCTGACCGAAGAACTTCGGCGCATCGGCTTTGCCACCGTGGGCCTCATCGCGGGCCTGACGCAGACCGATGCGCACTTCGACCAGATCGTCGAGGCCATCGCACCGCAGGGCAAGTTCGGGTTGATCGACGACCCCGCGTCGATGGACATCAAGAAGTTCAAGCGCAAGTCCGTGTCGGTGCACTGGGAGCTGATGTTCACCCGTGCGCTGTTCGGCACCGACGACATGATCGGCCAGCACCGCCTGCTCAACGAAGTGGCCGCGCTGGTCGATGCGGGGCTGATCCGTACCACGCTGGCCGAGCACTTCGGCCCCATCAACGCCGCCAACCTGAAGCGCGCCCACGCGCTGATCGAGTCGGGCAAGGCGCGCGGCAAGGTGGTGCTGGAAGGCTGGGACTGAACGCAGGCGAAGGTTTCAAAGCGTCGGTACGGCAGGGCGCCACTCAGAAGTTAATGTCGACATAAATGCATTTGCATGATAAGGTCATCAGCGCTTCTTCCGCGCGCGCGTTGCGCGCGACTTTTGAACACTGAAAGGCCTGTATGACCCGCGTCTCTTTCGCCGCCGTCTTCTTCTCGCTCGTGGCCGCCGTGTGGTCGCCACAGGCTGCCGCGGCGGATGCCTGGCCTTCGCGGCCCATCCGCCTGGTCATTCCTTCCGCGCCGGGCACCGGTTCCGACCTGGTGGGGCGGGCGATGGCCGAGCGCCTGAGCGCGGCGCTCAAGCAGCCCGTGTTTGTGGACAACAAGCCCGGCGGCAGCGGGCTGATCGCCACGCGGGCCGTGATGTCGGCCCCGGCCGATGGCCACACCTTGCTGTACACCAATGCCTCGTTCACGGTGATGCTGGCCGCGATGAAGCCGGATCTGGGCATCGATTTCAACAAGGACCTCACGCCCATTGCCCTGACCGTGGTGGGCGGCGTGTTCCTGCTGGTCAACCCGGCTTTTCCGGCGCAGAACCTCAAGGAACTGATCGCCGAGGTCAAAGCCCATCCGGACAAGTACACGTACGGGAGCTGGGGCATCGGCTCCAACGGCCACCTCACCATGGAATGGCTGAAACGGCAGACCGGCATGAAGACCGAACACGTGGCCTACAAGAGCATGGGGACGATCCTCACAGAGATGAGCACCGGCATCCTCCAGATCGGCTGGACCGACCCGGTGTCCTCCGTGCCCTTCATTCAAACGGGTCGGGTGAAGGCCATTGCGGTGAACGGCACGGTGCGCACGCCGCAGTTGCCCAACCTGCCGACCATGGGCGAGCAGGGCTACCCGTTCCGGCCGCTGGGCTGGCACGGCATGTTCGCGCCAGCGGGCACGCCACCTGCTATCGTGGAGCGCATCCACGCGGAAGTGAACCGCGTCCTGGCCACGCAGGAACTTCAGGCGCTCCTGGTTCGCATGAACCTGGAGCCGACGCCGGTCTGGACCACGGAACAATTCCGGGCCATGATGGCGCGCGACCTCGAAGATTGGAAGAAAATCGTGACCGAGGCGAACATCAAAGCAACCGATTGAGCACGCCATACCGCGTGCGGGAAGAACCTTCTTAATGGCCAGGCAAAAAACCACCAACACCCCTGACCTGAGCACACTGCTCACACCCCAGACCCCGATCATGGTGGCGGTAGAACACGCCATCCTGCGTGGACACGAGTGGTCCCACGCGGCCGCGCCCGTCGCCGAGCAGATCGCGGTGCGGCTGGCCGGTGTGATCACGATGGACCTCATCCACGCCGGGCAACGGTTGCTGGAGAAGGACATCAGCGAGGTGCTGCACGTGAGCCGCGCACCGGTGCGCGAGGCGCTGCGCATTCTCGAGCGCGAGCGGCTGGTCGAGTTCCAGGCGCGGCGTGGCGCCATCGTCACGGAGCCCGACGCCAAGGACCTGCGCGACATCTACGTGGTGCGCAGCGCGCTCTACACGATCTTCCTGCGCCAGCTGATGGAGCACCGCCCGGCCGATGTCGATGCGGTGTTTGAAAAGCACATGCCGCGCATCGCCAAGGCCGCCGAGCAGCAGGACGTGGATGTCTACACGCTCGAGAGTTTTCTGTTGAACATCGCGCTGCTCGATCTGTCCGAGAACCGGCTGATCTCGGACCTGCTCGCCTCGATCTCCTTGCGCACGCTGCGCTATGTGCGCCTGGGCCTGGCTGCGGACCCGGACCGCATCGCCACGGCGATCGAGTCCTGGCGTGCGCTGCAACGTGCCGTGGCCCGGCGCGACAACGACAAGGTGCTGCAGATGGCGACCAACCGCATCAACGCCTCGCGCGATGCGGCGGTTCGCGCCATCGTGACCCCGCCGCCGGCGCCGGTCAGCCGTAAAACCGCATCAGCCCCAGCACGATCACAGCCATCAAAACCGTCTCGAAAAACATCAGCGCCACGGGCTTGACGCCCACGCTCATCAATTCCCGGATCTGCGTTTTCACGCCGATCGCGGCGATGGAGGCCACCAGGAACCAGCCCGAGAGCGAGGCGCCCGCGGTGGCCACCTCCTTGGGAATCCAGCCCAGGCTGTTGATCACCACCAGCACGGCGAACACCACCGCGAACCAGGGCAGCAGCGGCGGCTTCGTGCCGCCCTCGACCGTGCCCGTGCGGGCCCGCATCAGCATCACGGTCAAGGTGATGACGGGCAGCAGCATCGCCACGCGCATGAGTTTGACCACGGTGGCGGTGTCGCCGGTTTCCTTGGACATGCTGTAGCCCGCGCCCACCACCTGGGCCACGTCGTGGATCGTGCCGCCGAGGAAGACGCCGGCCTGCTGGGGGTCGAGCCCGAGCCAGCGCGCGATGATCGGGTAGAGCACCATGGCCAGCGTGGACAGGACGCTTACGCCGATCACGGTGAAGCTGAGCGCCTTTTCGCGCTGGGGGTGGGGCGGCATGGCCGCGGCCAGTGCCAGCGCCGCCGACGCGCCGCAGATGGCGGTGGCGCCGCCCGAGAGCAAGCCGAAGGTGCTGCGAAAACCCAGCATGCGCGCCACGCCGATCGAGATCAAGATTGTGAGCGCCACCGAGACCACCACCCCCGCTACCGGTTGCCAGCCCAGCGCCGAGATGTCGGCGAAGGTGATGCGCAGGCCCAGCAGGGCGACACCCCAGCGCAGCACCGTGCGGCCCATGAAGGACACGCCGGCCGCGCAGGTGGTCTCGGTGGACAGGAAGTTCATCGAGACGCCGAGCAGCAGCGCGAACAGCATCATGGGCGCGTGGTAGTGCCCGGCGAGAAAGGCGGCCGCCGAGGCGATCACTGCACAGGCGACCACGCCGGGAAAGAGTGCCTGAGCGCGCGCCCAGGGAAGGCCGAGGGAAAAGGTGGTCATGGCGAGGCTTTCAAACGGTGGGCAACTGATGACCGCGGAACTGGTCCCGCAGCTGTGACTTGAGCATCTTTCCGGTCGTGCCCAACGGGATCTGATCGACGAAGACCACGTCGTCCGGGGTCCACCACTTGGCGATCTTGCCGCCGTAGAACGCGAGCAGTTCGTCGCGGCTCACCGACTTGCCGGACTTGCACTGGACCACCAGCAGCGGGCGCTCGTCCCACTTGGGGTGCGGCACGCCGATGCACGCGGCCATCTCCACCGCGGGGTGCGACATCGCCACGTTCTCCAGGTCGATCGAGCCGATCCATTCGCCGCCGGACTTGATCACGTCCTTGCTGCGGTCGGTGATCTGCATGTAGCCCTCGGCGTCGATCGAGGCAACGTCGCCGGTGGGGAACCAGCCGTCCTGCAGCGGTGAGTTGTCGGTGTTCTTGAAGTAGCGGTTCAGCACCCAGGGGCCGCGCACGACGAGGTTGCCGGAGGTCTGGCCGTCCCAGGGCAGGTCCGCACCGGTGTCGTCCGTGATCTTCATGTCCACGCCAAACAGCACGCGGCCCTGCTTGGCCTTGACCTGCAACTGCTGTTCAAGGTCGAGGCCGTCGTGCTGCAACTTGAGCGTGGAGGCCGAGCACAACGGGCTGGTTTCCGTCATGCCCCAACCGTGCATCACGTCGATGCCGTGACCGCGCTCGAACGCCGCGAGCATGGCGGGCGGACACGCGGAGCCACCAATGCCCACGCGCTTGAGGTGGTTGAACTTCAGCCCGTTCGTTTCGACATGCGCCAGCAGGCTTTGCCAGACCGTGGGCACGCCGCAGGTGAAGGTGGCGCGTTCGGCTTCGAAGAGCTCGTACAGGGACTTCCCATCCAGCGCGCCGCCCGGAAACACCAGCTTGGCACCGACCATGCTGGCGGTGTAGGGCAGGCCCCAGGCGTTGACGTGGAACATCGGCACGACGGGCAGCACCACGTCGCGTGCGGACAGGTTGTGGTAGTCGGGCAGCGCCGCGCCGTAGGTGTGAAGAAGGGTCGAGCGGTGGCTGTAGAGCACGCCCTTGGGGTCGCCCGTGGTGCCGCTCGTGTAGCACAGCGACGACGCGGTGTTCTCGTCGAACGTGGGCCATTCGTAGCGGTCGTCCTGCGCGTCCACCAGCTCGTCGTAGCAGAGCAGGTTGGGCAGGGTGGTGGACGCGGGCATGTGCGCGCGGTCCGTCATGGCCACGAAGGTGGTGACCGTCTTCAGGCGCGGTGCGATCGACTCCAGGATCGGCAGGAAGGTCAGGTCAAAGAACAGCACCTGGTCTTCCGCGTGGTTCGCGATCCAGGCCAGCTGGTCCGGGTGCAGCCGCGGGTTGAGCGTGTGCAGCACCGCGCCCGTGCCGGACACCGCAAAGTAGAGCTCCAGGTGGCGGTAGCCGTTCCAGGCCAGCGTGCCCACCACCGTGCCCGGCGCGACGTTCAGCGTGCCCAGGGCGTTGGCCAGGCGCCGGCTGCGGGTGGCCATGTCGCGGTAGGTGGTGCGGTGGATGTCGCCCTCGACCCGGCGCGACACGATTTCCTGGCTGCCGTGGTGCCGCTCCGCGTGCCGGAGCAGCGAGGAGACCAGCAGCGGCTGGTCCATCATGAGTCCTTGCATCGCGGTCTCCTCAGGCGTAGGGGGTGGGTGCGCTGCGGGCGCGCTGGCCGATGGCGGCCAGCAGCACGAGCGCACGAGCGCCGGCTTCGCGCCCGCCCTCGGCATCGCCGCGCACAAAGATCGGGCGCATTTCCTCGATCTCGTCGAGCTGCGCGAGCAGCTCCTTTTCGACGATCGAATATTTGCGCAGCGTGTTCACGACGCACATCGAGGTGTGGACGATGTCTTCCTTCTCGGTGCTCACGCCGTGGCAGTGCAGGGCGTAGTTCGCCCAGTGGGTGCCGGCGAGCATCGCGGCTTCCAGCTTGATTTCCCAGTCGTCGTCGGTCAGCAAGGCCGCCGAGCGCTCGATGCGTTCGGCCCTGATTCGATGGTCCTCGGCTTTCATGGATTCCTCGCGGAGATAGCTTGGGTGAAGATGGCGTTGGCCGTGGCGAAGGCCTGTTCGCATTCGTCGACGATGGCCTGCGTCGGCTGGCGGTCGCCGCGCAGGCAGGGGTCGCGGTGCTCTTCCATGGCGTGCAGCGCGGCCTCGAGTTGCTGGATGTGCTCGGGCATCACGCCCGGAATCGCCGGCCAGCCGACGTGGCTCACATCGCCGGGGCCCCGCAGTTCGCGCCGGAAGCTGCCATCTGGCTGCGGCACGAAGTGCACACCCGGGAAGGTGGAGAACACGCGCTCTTCGCTGGTGATACCGGCGGCGTGCAGCGTGGCGTTCCACATGTTGGTGCCGGCCGTCAGGCCGGTCCAGTACCAGAGTTCAAAATCGCGCAGCGGATCGAGGCGTGCGCGCAAGCCGCTGAGGCGGCGCACCTTGTCCGCATGAGAGGCGATGTTCATGTCAGGCCCCTGCCACCGGCGCGGCCACGGGCGCATCGGCCGCCACGCTTGGGTCCACGGCCAGCACGATCTTGCCCACGTGCTGGTCGGTCTCCATGTAGGCGTGGGCTTCGGCGAGGTCTTCCAGGCGGTAGACGCGGTCCACCGGCAACTGGATGCGGCCGGCTTCCAGCAGCGGCAGCGTGTCGCGCGCGCAGGCCTCGATGCAGGTGAGGCGCTCTTCTTCGGTGCGCGTGCGGAAGGTGGCGCCGATCAGCTTGAGGCGCTTGAGCCACAGCTCGGTCATGTCGAAGCTCGCCACGGCCCCCCCCATGCGGGCGAGGTTGACGAGGCGGCCCTTGACCGCGAGCGACTTGATGTTGGCTTCGAAGACCGGCGCGCCGACCATGTCGATGATGATGTCCACGCCACGCCCATCGGTCGCGGCCAGCACGGCCGCGGCCTGGTCTTCCGTCGACACGTCGATGGGGTGTGTCGCGCCGTAGGCCTTCAGGCGCTCCGCCTTGTCGGCCGAACGCGAGGTGGCGAAGACCTTGCTCGCGCCCATCAGGGCGGCGAGCTGGATCACGGCCAGGCCCACGCCGCTGGCCGCGGCGTTCACCAGCACCGTTTCGCCCGCGCGCAGTTCGCCGTTCACGACCAGCGCGTCGTGCGCGGTGATGAAGACGTTGGGGAAGGCCGCGGCTTCGGCCCAGCCGAGCGTGCGCGGCACCGGCATCACCGCGCGCGCGGCGGCCAGCACGTATTCGGCTTGCCCGCCGCCGCCGTGGCCCGCGACGTGGTCGCCGACCTTCACCTGCGTGACATCGGGGCCGACGCTGTGCACCACGCCAGCGAATTCGACACCGGTGGTGCGCGGGCCGCCGGCCTTGGCGTCACGGACCATCTTGATCTCGCCGCGGTTCAGGCCCGAGGCCATGACGCGAACCACCACCTGACCGGGGCCGGGCGTGGGCAGGGGCACGTCCTGGTATTCCAGGTGACCGCCTTGCGGGCCGGGGACGATTCTCATTGCTTTCATGGGGTACTCCTGTTCGTTGGATGGATGGAAGTCAGTTTATCATGCGACATGTCTCATGTCGACATTAATCTAATATGATGGAGTCACGGTTGTTATGCTGTGCCGATGACCCCGCTCACACTGGCCGATCTGCGTGTTTTCTGCGCCGTTGCTGAAACCCTCAGCGTCACGCAAGCCGCGCAACTTCTCTACCGAACCCAGCCCGCCGTCTCACGGCAGATCGCCGAGATGGAGAAGGATCTGGGCGTATCGCTGTTCTTCCGGCGCGGACGCCGCCTGGAGCTGACACCGGCAGGCGAAGAACTGCTCGGGCGTTCGCAAGCCTTGCTGGAAGACGCCGGCGACCTGACCAAACGCGCGCAGCAACTCGCCACGGGCAACACGAGCGTGTTGCGCATCGGCGCCATGGCCAGTGCGCTGGAGAGTTTCTTTCCGTCCCTCCTGTTGGCGTTCGCCCGCGAATGGCCCAACGTGACCATTCGCGTCGTGGAGGCCGACGCACCCGAACTCGTCCATCTGCTGGAAACCGGCCAGCTGGACCTGGCGCTGACGCGTGACTACATGACAAGCCCGACGCTGGCGACCACCCGCCTGTTTCCGATGTCGTTGATCGCTGTGGTTGCCGCTTCGCACCGGCTGGCGGGGAAAGAGACCTTGGGGGTGCAGGACCTGGAGCGCGAGCCGCTGCTGCTCATGCACCCTGGCTCCGCCAGCCGCGTGCTCCTCAGCCGTGCGTGCCAGGCCGAGGGATTGACACTGCGGGATATCCGGATGGAAAGCCGAACAACGAACGCGCTGGTCACGCTCGCCGAAGGCGGTTTTGGCATCGCTGTCGCGATGTCGACGCTCCTCAGCCACCCGCCCAAGGCGCGCGTGATGCCGGTCCATCTTCGGGGCGAGCACCTGGGCATCTGGTACTCCGCGATCTGGCTGCGCCGCCGAACCGTCTCAATCCATGTCGACGCGTTCGTGAAGGCGGCGCGCCAACGGATGAAAGAGCACTTTCCGGGCGAGGGCTACGCTTTTCCAGGGCTCCCCTGAGGCGGCCACCGCTGCCCTCCGAGACCAGCGACAGCTTGGCCCCTGCTCATTGGGTCTCCAGGCCGGTGAGCTTGAACGCCTCACGCCACTTGACGATTTCGGCTTCCACGAACTTCGCCGTGCTCGCGGGCGTTGAATCGGTGACGGGACTGATGCCGTATCCCGTCAAGCGGCTCTGGAGGGAGGGCTTCTTCAAGACCTCGTTCAGTGCGTGGTTGAGCCGATCGACAATCTCCTTCGGCGTCCCGACCGGTGCCATGACCACATTCCATGTGCCGACGGAGAGCGGCAGCGAAGCGGATTCGGCCAGGGTGGGGATCTCCGGCGCCGCCGCGAGCCGCTTGTCGCTCATGACGGCGACCGCGTTCAGCTTGCCGCCCTTGACGAGCTCGCGCCCCAGGCCGAGCGACGCGCCGAGGAACTGCACCTGCCCACCGACCAGCGCCTGCATCGCCTCGCCGTTGCCCTTGTAGGACACGACGTTCGATGCCGGTACCTGGGCCGCGTGCAGGAACATCTCGACGCTGAGATAGGTCGTGCTCAGTCCCGCCGAGCCGTAGAAGTATTTCTGCGGATCGGCTTTGAGTTTGGCGATGAAATCACGCGCGTTGCCCGGCATGGAAGGGTGCGTGTACAGGATCACCGGCACGGTGCCGACCAAGGCGACCGGCTCGAAATCCTTCAGCGGGTGGTAGGGAACCTTCTTGTAGACCACCATGTTCAGCGCGTGCGTCGCGGCGGTTCCGAAGACCAGCGTGTAGCCATCGGGCTTGCTGCGCACCACGGCCTCGGTGCCGATCATGCCGGTGGCGCCGGCACGGTTCACGACGACGATCGACTGCCCCAATGCCTCGCCGAGGTCTTGAGACAGGGCGCGCGCAAAGATGTCGGTCTCGCCGCCCAATCCAAAAGGAACGATCAGCGTGATCGGCCGGTTCGGATACGGGGCCTGTGCCGACGCCATGACGGGCGCTGCCATGGCCGCGAGAGCCACGGACAGCGTTACGAGATGACGTCGGGCAGACGACAGAACGTTCAGGGGTTTCATCATGATGGGTCCTTCTCGTGGTGGGGGCAGCGGGTCAATGCGCGAGTTCCGCGGTGATTTCGGATGTGTCGAACAGCGGCGGGCGAGGGTGTTGTTGCCAGGCCGCCATGTCGGCATCCCGGTCCGCGAAGGGTGCAGGCACCCGGCTGAAAGCGGGTGTGCGCAGCCACAGGCGCAGCAGGTGCCGCTTGCGCTCGGTCTCGGGCCAGTCTTCGTAGTCACCGCGCGAATGCAGCACCACGTAGTTGTTGAGGAACTGCATGTCACCGGGCTCGAACGCCATGTCCAGGTGGAACGCCGGGTCGTTGCAAAGCGCGTCCATCAGGTCCAGTGCCTCCACCTGCGCGGCGCTCAGGCGCGGAACCTCCGTGAACCGCTGGGCTGACTCAATGTAGGTGCGGTTGTAGCGAACGAACAGCCGGCCATCCAGGTGGTTGAAGCACGGCGTTACATAGTACGGCTGTTGCCCGACGTTCTCTTCACCACGGCGGTCCACAAAGAAGGGGGCGCACATTACCTTCCACAAGTCGGGACGGCGGACCATGAATTCGTTGTGGATCGCGGCGGAACTGACGATGCGAGAGGCACCGCCCGATTTCGCCTTCTGCAGGCAGAGCAGCCCGACAACGTCGGTGGAGTCGTTGTGGAAGGGCAGGCGAAACCGCGTGTGGTAGCCGCGCGAGCGCACCTCGGTGTTCAGATTGCCGCCCAGATCGCGCACGTGGCCGAGCATGTCGCCCTGGGCGTTCTGTGCAAAGGCCGGCCCGAGGTGGGCACCGATGCCCCAGTAGATGAGTGCCGCGTCCGCCTTGGAATAGCGCTCGACGGGCAAGCCACGCAGCAGGACGAAGCCGCGCCCGTCTTCCAGCTCGCGCAGAACCGCCGCCATCTTCCGGGCGAAACCGGGGATGGCGAAGTCGTTCCTGGACAGCGCGGGGATGCCGATGGCCCGCGATTTGACGAACGCGAGTGCCGATTCGATTTCGGCGATATCGCTCGCCTCGAGATGAACGATCCAGTCGTCACGCCTGGAAAGGTCTTCGCCTTTCCAGGCGCTCGGGTGCGGGTCGGGCCGCGGTGGTGAAACGGGGTTGTTTGTCATGCGCTTGTCTCCTGGTTGTGGACGCGTGGGCGCCGTCCTCGTCATGCCGTCACGCGGTTTGCAATGCCACGTCCTTGCTCGGATTGATCAGGTATTTCTCGCCCGTCGCGTATCGGGCATAGGCCGATATGACCTCGGGCTGCAGGGCCTGCAGCAGCGAGATTTCCCGGGTGTACTGGTTGGCGAAGGTGGTCTTGACCTCGCGGGCGACGCGTTCCTTCAGTTGTTGCACGGCGGCGGGGCCGATCTTCTGCAGGAAGGGAAACAACAGCCAGCCGCCCATGCTCCAGGCCATGCCGAAGCTGCGCGTGAACGTCGTGGGACTGGTGTCCAGCCGTCCGTAAAGGTAGGCTTGCTTGTGCGTGGTGGAGCCATAGACGCTGTACGCCGTGGACTTCTGGTTCACCGCGGCCTCCATGCAGGAGAGGATCCGTCCGGCCAACTCGCCGCCGCCGGTGGCGTCGAAGGCAATGGTGGCGCCAGTCGCGGCGAGCGCCTGGACCAGCTCCTCGGTGAAGGTGGGTGCGCTGGAGTCGCACACATGCACGGCGCCGTCGGCCTTCAGGATGGCCGCTTGCGCCGGCCGGCGAACGATGTTCACCAGGCCCACCTTGTCTTTCACGCACAGCCGGTTCAGCATCCGCCCGAGGCTGGAGGCTGCTGCCGTGTGCACCAGCGCCGTGTGGCCTTCGCGCCGCATGGTTTCGACCATGCCCAGGGCGGTGAGCGGATTGACGAAGCAGGAGGCGCCCTGGGCGGCGGAGATGCCTTCTGGCAGCACCAGGCAGTCTTCGGCGCGCACGCACCGGAACTGCGTGTACATGGCGCCGCCGAAGACGGCCACGGTCTTGCCCAGCAGCGCCTGCGCGGCATCGGAGCTGCCTGCCGACACCACCACGCCCGCACCCTCGTTGCCCGGCGCCATGGATGCGTCCACCCGCGCGCTCACGGCGGCCATGGCCTTACCGGGGATGGTGGCCGTGAGGATCGGGTGATCCGCCGTGCCGGACATGCGTACCGTCCCAAGGTCGGCGCCTGCCAACAGGAGGCCGAGGTCGGACGGGTTGATGGGCGTGGCTTCCATGCGCACGACCACCTCATGGGGGCCTGGCGCCGGGGTCGGGAGACGGATCAGCGACAGCTCCAGCTCGCCGCTCTGGCGGACCAGCGAGCGCAATTGAAGACCTGTGTGGGGTGTGGGGGTGCTCATGCCGTGGTCTTTCTTCATGTGTGGTCGGATGAATGGATAGGGTGCTGAAGGCTTGTCAGGCCGCGGCCAGGCTTGCCGTTTCGACGGACTTGGACAGCACCGGCGCATCCTCGTTGCGCCGCCATGGCTTGGTTGGCTGGCCTGTGTTGATCGCCTCCATTTCCCGCCAGAGAATGCGGCGCAACATCGCGATGCCGCGGTCCGATGAGGCGAGTCGTTCGTTTGCACGGTCCGCGATGACGCCCTGTCCGACCAGGGTGACGTAGTCCTGCGCGCTGGTGAGGCAAATGAGGGGGTCCTCCGGGTACACGCCGGCGAAGAGTTCGTCGTGGTGGTCCGCGGCGTTGTAGCTCTCGCAGCCGGCGAAGTAGTTGCGCATGTCGGCATCGGCCGTCGGCGTGGTGCTCTCGACAGCAATCAGCGTCACGCGGTTCGTGTGCGTGTCGTCAATCGGCACCATGAAGTTCGACACCTCCATCCATGGCGCACCGGCCGTGAGCGGCGGGAGCGCCACGTGGTTGGCGTAGGGAAAGGTCCACTCGCTGATGCGGACATGCGAGGTCTCGCCTTCCGCGCGAATCGCGGTCTGGCGCACGCCGGCCAGCGTTTCCTCGTACCGCAGCTCCGGAACCGTGGTCGAGACCGCTTCGCCGAACACACCCACGATGCCGGTCTGGTGGGCGAAGCTCACATGCAAGGCATCGAGCGAGTTCTCCGCGTGCTGCAGCCAGTTGCAGGGCCAGACTTCATGGCGCTGGAACAGCATGACGTCCTTGCGCTCGAACACGGGCTTGCGCGGCAGATCGAAGACCGGTGGCTCGCCTTCCCCGAGGTAGGCGAAGATCAGACCGGCGTACTCGTGCACGGCGTAGGTGGTGACGCGAATGCCTGTCTCGCTGCCAGGCCGCTCCGCCGGCCGTTCCACGCATTGGCCGCTGGCATCGTATTTCCAGCCGTGGTACATGCAGCGCAGCGACTCGCCTTCGATCCAGCCGGTGTGCAGCTTCGTCAACCGGTGTGCGCATCGGTTGACCATCAGGTGCGGCGTGCCGCTCTCGCCCCGGTACAGCGCGAGGTCTTCGCCCAGCAGGCGCACTTCCTTGGAGGTGCCGGGCGCGATGGCGCTGGAGAGCTCGATGGGGTGCCAGAACTTGCGCAGCACTTTGCCCATCGGGGTGTGGGCCGACGTTTCGGCCAATGCCATCATCCGGTTGGCTACCCGCGCGGGGTCATGTTGGGTCACAGCATTCATGGTCAATCCTTCTTGTGGCACAGGGTGTCCAGGCGATTCACCTGGGCTTCGGAGTGACAGCCGCCATTTGGGCGACCGTCGATGAAAAAGGCGTTCACGCTGACGTCGGGTCAGGCGGCTGTCGGAACCGGGGCGGCGTGGAGAGCGCGCCGCAAGATCTTTCCGACGGTGGACTTCGGCAGTTCGGCAATGAACTCGACGTGCTTCGGCACTTTGTACGGCGCGAGGTTGTTCCTGCAATGCGCCACCACCTCTTCTTGCGTCAGGGTGCCGTCGGACGGGCGAACAATGAAGGCCTTGACCACTTCACCACTGCGCGCGTCCGGCATGCCCACCACCGCGCACTCCGCCACACCGGGCAGCCGGGCGATGACCTCTTCGATTTCGTTCGGATACACGTTGAAGCCCGACACGAGCACCATGTCTTTCTTCCGGTCCAGGAGCCGCACGAATCCCTGCGCATCCAGGGTGCCGATGTCGCCGGTGCGAAAGTAGCCGTCGGGCGTGAACGCGGTGGTGTTCGCTTCCGGCTGGTTCCAGTACCCCCGCATCACCTGCGGGCCCTTGACGCAGAGCTCGCCTTCCGAGCCGATCGGCAACGCGAGGCCTTGCTCGTCGGCAACGATGAGATTGGTGGAGGGGACTGGAAAGCCAATGGAGGCGGTGAACGCGGGGTTGGCCCACGAATTGATGGAGACCACCGGCGCGGTCTCGCTCAGCCCATAGCCTTCCAGAATGTGCCTGCCGCTACGGGCATGCCAGCCGTCCGAGACCGCACCCTGGATGGCACTGCCGCCACCGATGGCCAGCTTGATCCGGCGCAAGTCGATGTCGTCCAGCTGGGGCAGCGCGAGCAAGTTGCCGAACAAGGTGTTGACGCCGGTCACGACGGTGATCGCCTCGCCGGTGAAGGCGGCCACCAGTTGAGCGGGGTCGCGCGGATTGGCCACCAGCACGTTGCGTGCGCCGAAGGTGAGGAAGGTGAGGAAGTTCACCGTCAGCGCGAAGATGTGATACAGCGGCAGCGCCGTGACGATGGTCTCGCGGCCTTGCTCGACCGTGCCGCCCAGCATCGCGCGCATTTGCAGGACATTGGCGATCAGGTTGCCGTGCGTGAGCTCGGCGCCTTTGGAAACGCCGGTCGTGCCACCCGTGTATTGCAGCAGTGCCAGGTGGTCGCGGCTCAGCGTGGGTGCCTCGACGCGTGGCAGGGCAGCGCCCTGTTCCAGCGCCACCACAAATGGCGTCGCATGCAGGCCGGTCTCCAGGACCGGTGCGTCGCCACCGACGACCACCAGACGCTCGACGGACGTGCCATCGAGCGCGGCGCGTGCCACCGGCAGCGCCGTATGCGACACCACCAGCACGCGGGCGCCCGAATCCAGCAACTGGTGCCGCAGTTCCCGCGTGGTGTACATCGGATTGATGCCGACCTGCACGGCGCCCGCACCCAGGGTGCCGAGCAGCGTGATCGGGAAAGCCGATGCGTTCGGCAGCATGACCCCCACGCGATCACCCGGATGCACACCGGCGTCCATCAGCCAGGCGGTCCATGCACGCGAGCGCGTCAGCAGTTCGGCAAAGGTCAGGGATCCGTCGGTGGCGGCGATCGCGATGCGATCGGCGTGCGCGGCCGTCGTGCGTTCCACCAGCTCGATGACGTTGGTGTAGGCGCTGGTGTCAACCGTGGCCGGCGCACCGGGCGGGTAGCCCGCGAGCCACGGGCGGTCTGTGGAGGTGATGCGCATGTCGTCGTCCTCTTCTTCCATTGGATGGGGAGTGCGTCCACCAGCGACCACCAGCCGCAGGGTCCGCTTCAACGGTGGTTCAACATGGCGACGTTCAATCGCCCACACGGAGAACAATTTTTCCGACATGCGAACCGCTCTCCATCAGGCGATGCGCATCGGCAGCGCGCTCCAGTGGAAACACGGCATGCACGTTCGGAATGCAACGGCCGGCTGCCAGCGCGGGCCAGACCCGTGTCTTGAGATCGCTGGCAATAGAGGCCTTTTCCGCCGCACTGCGCGAGCGCATCGTCGAGCCTGTGATCGTCAGACGCTTCAATGCAATCGTCAGCAGGTTGACTTTCTCGGCGATCTCGCCGCCGAGGAATCCGATCAGGATCAAGCGGCCACCCTTGCCAAGCGCCGCGATGTTGCGCTCGTAGTAGGGGCCACCGACGATGTCCACCACCGCGTTGACGCCTGTACCGCCAGACCATTCCTTGACGACGTCGGCGAAGTCTTCGGTTCGAAAATCGATGGCCCGTTCTGCACCGTGGGCCTGCGCGGCTTTGCATTTGTCGGCGCCATCATCCGTGGCGAGCACGCGGATGCCGAACTCCCGGCAAAGCGCGACGGCGGTCGATCCAATCCCGCTCGTTCCGCCATGCACAAGGATGGACTCGCCGGAGGCGATGCCGCCCAGCTGAAACACGTTGGCCCAGACGGTGAAGTAGGTCTCCGGAATCGCCGCCGCACGCACCGGGTCGAGGCCGGCCGGCAGCGCCAAGGCCTGCGTGGCCGGCACGGCGCAGTACTCGGCGTAGCCGCCGCCTTCCGTCAGCGCGCAGATGGAATCGCCCAGGGAAAATCCGGACGCGCCGGCGCCGATCGCGACCACATCACCCGCGATTTCCAGGCCCGGTATCGGCGTGACGCCGGGTGGCATGGGGTACAGCCCCTGGCGCTGCAGCACATCGGGCCGGTTGATGCCGGCAGCTGCCACACGGATCAGGATCTCGCCGGGCCTCGGGTGTGGCACGGGCGCGCGCCGCGGGACAAGAACCTCCGGGCCGCCGGGCTCGCTGATCTCGATGTGAACCATGTCGTCGGGAATCAAGTGCTGCTTCTTTTGCATTTTTTTCTCTGGTGCATCTGTCATGGGGTGGGGAAGGTCATGCCTTCGACTCACTTCGCGTCCAGGAGCTTGAGGAACAACTCCGCTCTGCCCGTGTCCTCGCGAAGGAAAGATCCGAATGCCGCCGTGTCGAGGTAAGCGCTGGTGGCCCCCAGACTCTCGAACTTGGTTTTGACGTCCTCGTGGGCTGAGGCTGCCTTCACGGCGTCTGCCAGCCGCTCGACGGTTTCGGGTGCGGTGCCGGCCGGAACGTGGAACCCTACCCAGCTGTCGACACCGGCTTCGGCAAATCCGGACTCGGCCAAGGTCGGCACATCCGGCAGCGCATGCGAGCGGCGGACACCCGTTGTCGCGAGCACGCGCAGTTGACCGCCCCTGTGCAGGCTCAACGCGACGTTGAGCGGAATGACGCCCATGGCCAATTTGCCCGTGATCAGATCAGGAACGTAGGAGGTGCCGCCCTTGTACTGGACCGCCGTGAAGCTCACATTGCTGGCATGCTGCAGCAGCTTGGTGACCATGGTCTGGGGTGTGCCGAGGCCACCATCGACAACCGGCATGTCCGGCTTTTCCTTTGCGGCGGCGATGAAGTCCTTCATCGTCAGGCTCGGCGAAGAGGCGGGCACCGCCACAACATTGTGCGAGACAGCGAAGCGCGCCACAGCCGCGAAGTTGCGTGCGCTCCACGGGAGATTCTTCTCGACCACCGGATTGATGGTGAAGAATGACGCACTCGCCAGCAACGTCAACCCATCCGGCGGCGCCCGCATCACGACCGTGCTGCCGATGTTCGCGTTGGCGCCAGGGCGGTTCTCCACGATCACCGGTTGACCCAACGTCAGCGCCATTCGAGCGCCAACGATTCGGCTCATCACATCAATACCCCCTCCCGCGGCGTAGGGGACGATGATGCGGATGGGCTTGCTGGCGTCTACCGGTTGGGCGGAGGTGGCCAGGGCTGTCAGCGAGAAAGCCGCTGTCAGGAGGATGCGGGGCAGATAGATCATTCTGTTGTCTCCTTATGCGGGTTCGAGCGGTGCCGTGAGCGGTACGCCTGGCACGCGGATGCCATCCGGCCGACCGCGGGCCGTCAGGCCGTGGCGCTCGTTCATGAACGGCGGCACGCTGGGACCGTCGTCGCACGCGAGCCAGAGCCGCAGCAGATGGCGCCTGCGTTCGACTTCAGGCCAATCCTCGAACGACGTGCGCGAATGAAACACCGTGTAGTTGCTCACCAGCTGGACGTCGCCGGGTTGGAACGCCATGTCCAGATGCAGCTTGGGGTCCGCCGCCAGTGCGTCCAGGAAATCCATCGCTTCGATTTGCGCGGCGGTGAGTTGAGGGACGCCGGGGAGTGCCTGCGCCTTGATGACCGCACTGCGCACGTAGGTGGTGATCAACCGGCCTTCGTAGGGCGCAAAGATCGGCACGCAGTCGTACACCGTTTTGCCACTAGGCACTTCGCCCCAGCGGGTGTAGTGAAGGGGTTCGAGCAGCGTGAGGGCGAGATCGGGCCGGCGCCGGACCATTTCATTCCAGCACGTGGTCGAGCTCACCACCGATGACAGGCCGCCCGACCGTGACGTGCGCAGGCAGAGCAGGGCGACGATGTCGGAGGCATCGCAGTGGTAGTTGAGTCGCGCGCTGGTCTGGTATCCGCGAACTTCCGGGTCGACGTAGTTCAGACCGAGATTGGCGACGTGGCCCAGCACGTGCCCTTTGCCGTTTTGCGACACGGCCTCGCCGATGTGCAGGCCGATGCCCCAGTACGCAATCGCCGCCTCGCGCAGCGTGTAGCGCTCCACGGGCAGGCCGCGGATCAGGTGGAAGCCGCAGCCGTGCAGCACCTCGCGGCGGAAGTCGGCCAGCTTGTGAGACAGGGAGGGGAGCGCAAAGTCGTCGATGCCGATATCCAGGATATCGACCGCCGGGTCGATGCGTGCAACGGCGGCATCGATCTCGGCGATCTCGTCCGCCGACATCGTGTAGATCCAGTCCAAGCTCTTGGCCATGCTGGGCCCCGTCCAGGCTTGTGCGTTGTTGAAGAGCGGAAGCGTGTCCATGGTCCACATGGCGCCATCCGGTGTTGGGGTGTGTTGTCTCGTCACTTTGTGCTCCATGGGTGTCTTCAGGGCATTCCAGTATGGAAGGCGCAGATACCGAGGTCCAATTCAAAGTGGCGCATTCTTCATAACATCGCCGGTATGTGAAAACGGTCTTCGTCAGCCGGGTTTATCGCGGCTGCCACCTGTGTCGGTGCGTGGTCCGTGCGGGGCCACCCGCAAGTTTGATGTTGTCGACATGGAGAGAATTTGAACCTAGCATGCGCTGCAACGCTGAAAAAGCTTCGGGAGAAAGACCCACCCATGAACACATTCCACCTTGCCGATGTCCGGTCGCTGCTGGATGCGAGTGAGCCCGTGGTGGCGGCGGTCGAGCAGACGCTCGCGCGTGGTCACGGATGGTCGCGCACGGTCACGACGGTGACCGACAGGATCGCGATCACCATCGCCCGCGGCATCGTCTGCGGCCACCTGGCGCCCGGGAAACGCCTGCTCGAGAAGGATCTCTCAGAGGCCCTGGGCGTGAGCCGCGCGCCGATCCGCGAGGCGCTGCGCATCCTCGAGCGCGAGCGCCTGGTCGACTGCCAGGCGCGTCGCGGCTGCGTCGTGATCGAGCTGGATGAAAAAGAGGTGGTGGAGCTTTTTGCCGTGCGCAGTGCTTTGCACGAGATCCTCTTCACGCAGCTGATGGCCGAGCAACGAGGCCCACTGGCAAGCTTGATCGCGCAACGGCTCGGGCGACTCGATGAGGCGCTGCATGGCCCCACGGACCACTACACGGTATGCGGCTATTTGCTGCACATGTCGATCATTGACCTGAGCGGCAACCGGCTCGTGGCCGACCTGCTCCCCTCGATCGCGTTGCGCACACTGCGGCACCTGCGGCGCGGCCATGCCAGCCACCCGGCGTCGGTCGCACGCTCTATCCGCAACTGGCGGGCGATCCACCGCGCCGTACTGCTCGGCGACACGGCGCACGTACTGGCGCGGATACAGGAAAGGACGGAGGTGGCCATGGCCATGTCGCTCGACGCCGTGCGGCCACCGCGGCCGCGATGAGCAGTGCCCGATCCGTGACGCGCTGACCGGTGCGCCAGTGGGAGCGGGGTCAGCGATCGATGGGGTTCAACACCGAGACGCTGGGTCTGGCGGCCAACAACTGTGACCTCCGCACCGCGTTGAGCGATGCGGTCCTCGCATCGTCCGTGCGCTCCTGAATCAGCGACAGCACGCGCGCCGTGTCGCCGAGCATCACGGCGCGGTGGATCGCCCGCCAGCTGTGGAGGGAGCGCGCGACCGACGCCGGGTCGGTGGCATGGCCGCGCCGCAGGTGCCGCAGCGTGCGCAGCGCGATCGAGGTGAGCAGGTCGGCCACGAGTCGGTTGCCGCACAGGTTGACGATCGACAGGTTCAGCAGGTAGCTGCCCACTGCGTAGTGGTCGGACGGGCCGTGCTGCAACGTGTCGAGCTGCGCCAGCCGTTGCGCGATCGTGCTGGCGAGCTGTTCCCGTTGCTCGGCCATCAGTTGCGTGAAGAGGATCTCGTGCAGGGTGCTGCGCACGGTGAAGAGTTCCACCACCTCTTGTTCATCCGCCTCCACGACGACGCAGCCGCGGCGCGCCTGGAAGTCGACCAGGCGTTCGCGCTCGAGGATGCGCAAGGCCTCGCGGGTTGGTGCGCGGCTCACCCCCAGGGCGGCGGAGAGGTCCTTCTCGGGCAGGCGCTGGCCGGGCGTCAGGTGGTTGCAGACGATGGCACCGGCGATGGAGATCGCGATCCGTTCGGCCACCGGCGCGGCCGCGCGCGACCACCCGTGGCCGTGCGCGAGCGTCTGTTCGACCGCCACCACGAAGGGCTCGTCCGGGCCGAGCAGCGAGCGGACATCGGCAAGGTGGAACGGGTTCATGGGTCGGTCTTTCTCCCGAAACTTTTCGGCGGTGGTCTGCATGTTGAACTCAAATGTTTGTCATGTCGACAAAAATAAAATGTTCTGATATTCTCGCACCAACGGAACACCAACACCCTCTTTGTCGAGGGATCAACAGGAGACATGTGATGAAAGTCGAACAGCTGACGGCTTGTATCGGGGCCGAGATATCTGGCGTGAACCTGGGCGATGCGTCGCGCGATGCAGGCCTGTTCGCCGAAATGAAGGCGCTGCTGCTGAAGCACCGTGTCCTGTTCCTGCGGGACCAGGAGATCACACGCGCCGAACACGTGGCCTTCGCCCACCGCCTGGGTGATCTGGAGGACCACCCCGTGCTCAGCCGCGACCCGGAACACCCCGGCCTGGCGCGGATCTACCGCAGCGAAGAGAAGAACCCCTACGAAAACAACTGGCACACCGACGGCCTGTGGCGGCCGAACCCGCCGATGGGCGCTGTGCTGCGTTGCATCGAGTGCCCGCCGGTCGGTGGCGACACGATCTGGGTGAACATGGTCCAGGCCTTCACCATGCTGCCCGACGAGATGAAGAAGAAGATCGCGAACCTGCGCGCGATCTCGAGCATCGAGCACTCTTTCGGCTCCGTCATGGACGTGGAGGCCCGCCGCAAACTCGGTCGGGAGAACCCGCCCGTCGAACATCCGGTCGTGCGCACGCACCCCGAAACCGACGAGAAGATCCTGTACGTGGGCAGCTTCACGACCCACTTCGTCAACTTCCACACGCCCGAAAACGTGCGCTACGGCATCGACAAGAACCCGGGCGCGGGCCAGCTGCTGCAGTACCTGCAGAGCCAGGCCACGATCCCGGAATACCAGGTGCGCTTCAAGTGGCGCCCGAACAGCGTGGCGATCTGGGACAACCGCGCCACCCAGCACTACGCCGTGATGGACTACTGGCCGCAGCCGCGCAAGATGGAGCGGGCCGGCATCGTCGGTGACGTGCCGTACTGATGGACGCGTCCACACAAGAACGGCCAGCCGCAGCCCACCAGGACATCGACGCGGCGGCGCTCGAGCGCTACCTGGGTGAGCGGATGGCGGGGTTTCGGGGACCGCTGCGCGTGGAGCGCTTCAGCGGAGGCCAGTCCAATCCCACCTACCTGCTGGTGACCGATGGCGCCCGCTACGTCATGCGGACCAAGCCGGCGCCCGTTGCGTTGTTGCTGCCGTCCGCGCACGCCATCGAACGCGAGTTCCGCGTCATGCAGGCACTGGCCACCACCGATGTGCCCGTGGCCCGCGTGCACCTGCTGTGCGAGGACGAGTCGGTGATCGGCCGGGCGTTCTACATCATGGCGCACGTCGAAGGCCGTGTGTTGTGGGACCAGTCGCTGGCGGGAATGACGCCCGCCGAACGCACCGCGATCTACGACGAGATGCACCGGGTGATCGCCGCGCTGCACCGCGTTGATCCGGCGGCGATCGGCCTGGCCGACTACGGTCGCCCAGGCAACTACTTCGAGCGGCAGATCGCGCGCTGGACGCGCCAGTACCAGGCCAGCGCGATGGAGCCGATCCGCGAGATGGACGGGCTGATCGCCTGGCTGCCGGGGAACATCCCCGAGGGCGCGCGCGACCAGGCCCGGCCCGCGATCGTGCATGGTGACTACCGCCTCGACAACCTGATGTTCCACCCCACCGAACCGCGCGTTCTGGCGGTGCTCGACTGGGAGCTGTCCACGCTGGGCCATCCGCTGGCCGACTTCAGCTACCTCTGCATGTACGGGCACATTCAGCACGCGACCGAGCGCGGCATCGGCGGGCTGGACCTGGCGGCGCTGGGCATTCCCGACGAAGCCGACTGCCTGCGCCGCTACTGCGAACGCACGGGTCGCGCGGACGTGCAGGCCATCAGCGGCGACTGGAATTTCTACCTCGCCTACAACCTGTTCCGCCTGGCCGCGATCCTGCAAGGCGTGGCCCGCCGCGCCGTCGACGGCGTGGCGGCCAACGCCCAGGCGCGCGAAGCCGGTGCGCTGGCGCGGCCGCTGGCCGAGCTGGCCTGGACGTTTGCGTCGCGCCACCGCACATGACCCGACCCCTTCAGGAGACCCTTATGCACCACGACAACCGGAGATATCCATGACCCGACGGCGAATCGTGTTGATGCGCCACGGCGCGGTGGACTACTTCCGCGCCGATGGCACACCGGTGGAGAGCCACGGCGTGCCGCTCAACGCGCAGGGTCGCCTGCAGGCCGATGCGGCCGGCGCCGCGTTCGCGAAAGAGGGCGTGGTCATCGACCGTGTCGTGGTGAGCGGCCTGCCGCGCACGGTGGAGACGGCGCAGCGCGTGCTGGCCGCGGCCGGGCAGGGCGGTGTGCCGATGGACGTGGTGCCCGCTCTGGCGGAAATCAAGGGTGGCGCGCTGGCCGACATCACGGACGACCGGATCGAGGCCGTCTTCACCCAGCCCTTCACGACGACCCAGGACGTGGAGGCCCAGCGCTTCCTCGACGGGGAGTCGATCGGCGAGATGCTGGACCGCGTGCTGCCGGCCTTCGACGCGCTGCTGGCCCGCGACGACTGGGACTGCCTGTTGCTCGTGCTGCACGGCGGGGTGAACCGCGCGCTGCTGTCGCGTGCCCTGGCGGGCGGGCGCGCCTTCTTCGGTCGGCTGGAGCAGTCAACCGCGTGCATCAACATCGTGGACGTGGGCCCCAAGGACATGATCGTTCGGGCCACCAACCTGGCCCCGACGCAATGGTTGCACGCCCAGGAGCGGCACACGTCGATGGAGCGCCTCTTCGCGCAGTACGCGCGCACGCGCGAGCTGGCGGTCTAGCGAGTTAGCGCTTGCGGCCCTTGCTGGCCGCGGGCTGCGACTGCCGGATCGCCATGACGGTCAGGTCGAGAACGGCGCCGATCCGCTTGGTGGACATCTCGATGCTGAGCGCCACGTCCCGCTTCAACACCGCGGCGTGCAGCGCACGCCAGCGTTTGACCGAGCGCGGCACCAGCTCGGGCGAGGTCGCCAGGCCCAGGCGGACGTAGCGCAGGGTGCGCAGCGAGATCGCCTTGAGCTGATCGACCACGAGGTGGTTGCTGCACAGGTCGGCGACGGCCAGGTTGAACAGAAAACTCTGCACGGCGTAGGCCTCGGGCGTTTCGGTGGAGGCCTGCACGAGCAGCGGCAGGAACTGTTCGAACACGGCATCGAGGTCCTTGGGCCGGTCCGTGATCACCTGTTCCAGGAGGATGGCATACAGGGCCGTGCGCACCTCGAAGATGTCCTGAAGATCGCGCTCGTCGGGCGCCGTCACCGTGGCGCCGCGCCGCGCGCTCAGTTCCACCAGCCGATCGCGCTCAAGAATGCGGATCGCCTCGCGCACCGGGCTGCGGCTCACGTGAAGCACGTCGCTGATGTCGGTTTCGAACAGCCGCTGGCCCGGCTGGAGCAGATCCAGCGCGATCAGGCCGGCCAGGCGGGCGGCAATCTGTTCGGCAATCGGGGGTGATGCGTGCGCGCCGTCGCCCCGCAGCAGGGCCTGCTCGACGGCCATCATCAGGCCGTTCTTGGGCATCAGCAAGGCCGACAGCGCATGCGAACGGCTCTCGGCCGTCTCATCGGGTTGCGGCTTGGCGGCGGGCGAGGAAGGAGTTTTGGCGGGCATGCGGCTCGCATTATCGCAGTGCCCGATGGCCCGGATTTCCAGCGATGACGCGGTTTATAAATTAATGTCGACAATGATAAAATAAACGGATATCCTTCGCACGCATACATGAAGGAGACCAACATGAGCTTGCGTATCACGCCCCTCACGGGAAACGTCGGTGCCTCGGTCGAAGGCATCAACCTCAACGAACCCATTTCACCCGAGGTGTTCAGTGAACTGAGCGCCGCGTTCCTGAAGTACTGCACCCTGGTGTTCCGGGACCAGTTCATCGGTCCCGCCGCGCAGGTCGCCTTCGCGCGCCACTGGGGCGAACCGGTGGTCACTGCAGGGCTCAGCAAGCTGCAGATGGCCGAGCACCCGGAGGTCATCCAGATCACGAAGATCCCGAAGGCGACCTCGTCCACCGAAGCCTGGCACTACGACAGCCCCTTCACCGCCGTGCCGCCCAAGCTGTCGATCCTCTCGGCGCAGGTGGTGCCGAACGGCGGCGACACGATGTGGACCAACCAGTACGTGGCGTACGACCGCCTTTCCGAAGGCATGAAACGCATGCTCGCCGGCGTGCGGGTGCGCTTCCGTGGCGTGCGCCTGGCGCGCATGCAGGGCATTCCGGACAAGGACATCGCCTGCGCCGTCCACCCGCTCGTGCGCACCCACCCCGAAACCGGTGGCAAGGTGCTCTACATCGCGCAAAGCGACAACATCGAGAGCTTTGACGGCATGACGCCGGAGGAGACCCGGCCTTTGCTGGACTACCTGTACGCGCACTGCACCCAGCCCGACAACATCTACCGCCACATGTGGCGCGCGGGCGATGTGGTGATGTGGGACAACCGCTGCACCATGCACTACGCGGTGCACGACTACGGCGAACAGGAGCGCGTGCTCAACCGCGTCACGCTCAAGGGCGAAGTGCCGGTCTGAAAACCGCCGGGTCCTTCACGCCGTCCCGGCTGCGACCGCGTCCCTGACGACCTGTTCGGTGAGATGGGGTGCGATCAATTGAATGAAGTCGTAGGTGAAGTTGCGCAGGTAGCTGTGGGCGCGTACCGCCAGACCGGTGGTGGAAGAAGGGAAAAGGTGGCTGGCATCGCGCGCCCGTAGCCCCTTGTCGTCGCGGGACGAGAAAGCCAGCGTGGTGACGATGGCAATGCCCATGCCCAGCTTGACGTAGGTCTTGCTCACATCGGCGTCCAGCGCGCCAAATACCACGTGGGGCTCTATGCCGGCCTTGCGGAATTCACCCAGCACCGCGCCATTGCCGCTGTGACCGTGGGTGATGAGCGGGTAGCGCGCCACGGCTTCCAGCGTCAACTTCTTCAGACGCAACACGGGATGCCCGGTCGGCGCGACCAGGCTGCGCCCCAGGTTGAAGCAGGGCAAGACCACCAGATCGGAAAACCGCTTGCCCGAATCGGTGCCGATCCCGATGTCGGCGCCCCCTGCATCGACCATCTCTCGGACACCCATCGGGCTTTCTTGCCGCAACTCCAGCCGCACCTGCGGGTGCAGTTTGGAGAACCGGGTGATCACGTCGGGCAGCACATAACGCGCATGGGTGTGGGTCGTGGCCACCGCCAGCGTGCCGCCCGAGGACTGCGAAAAGGCATCGCCCAGACGACGCAGCCGCTCCGCGTCGGCCAGCATGCGCTGCGCGATGGCCACCACTTCGCGACCGGGCTCGGTCACGCTGACGATGCGGTTGCGCTGCCGATTGAAGACCTCAAAGCCCAGTTCCGCCTCCAGCAGCTGGATCTGGCGGCTCATGCCCGGCTGTGACGTGTGCAGCATTTCTGCCGCGGCCGTGATGCGATTCCCGTTGCGGTAGGTCTCCAGGACGTATTGCAGCTGTCTGATCTTCATCGTCGTCTTTCTCCATCACCAACAGGTCTGACGCCATGCCGCACAGGTCTTTTACGTTTCAGTGGCCCGCACCTAGAGTTCGATCGCAAGGGGCCGGTGGCGGTCCCCGACTTTCAAACAAGGAGACTCTTAGTGCAAGCGAAAAGTATCACCGAGCAGTTGGCTCACCATATCCACGGCGCCATGGCGGGACCCGCTCCGGCACCCGAGGTCGTTCACGCGGTGGAACGCCTGCTGCTGGACAGCCTGGCCTGTGCACTGGGCGCCCACCGGTCGCCCGCGGTGCAGGCCGGTCGGCGCTGGGCCAGCAAGATCGCCGGTTCGCCTGCCTGCACGATCCTGGGCAGCGGGGCGAAGTCTTCGGTGCTGGGTGCGGCCATGGTGAACTGCATGATGGTGCGGGACCTCGACATGAGCGACACCTACTTCTCCGTCAATCCCGCTCATTCCAGTGACAACATCGGTACGTGCCTGGCCGTGGCGGAAGCGGAGAACAGCGCTCCGATGGACGTGATCAAGTCCATCCTGATCGCTTTTGAAGTCCAGATGCGGTGCTGCGAATTCACCAGCAGCTCCTTCTTCAAGACCCTGGGGTGGGACCAGACAACGCTGGTCACCATCGCCAGCGCGGCCGCAGCCGGCGCGCTGTTGCATCTGGACGAGGCACAGTTGGCACAGGCCTTGGCCATCGCGGGCTGCTATCCCACGATTGGCGAAGTGCGCGTGGGGCAGATGTCCATGCTCAAGGGGGCCAGCGCGGGGCTTGCCGCGTCCCGCGGCATCGAGGCGGCCTACCTGGCCCAGGCCGGGATGACGGGTCCGCGTGAGGTCTTCGAAGGAAAACGGGGTCTGTCCCGGCAGGTCTTCGGGCCTTGCGACTGGAGCGTGCTGACGGCGCCTTTCGATCGCTGGCGCCTGCCAATCACCTGCCTCAAGCGCTACCCGGCGGCCTACATCATCCACAGTTCCATCGATGCCACCTTGTCGCTGGTCAAGGAATTCGCCATCGATCCCGCGCACGTGCGCCGCGTGCAGGTGGACGCTTTCGAATGGCTGATGGAGGACATGGTGCATGGCATGGGCGGGACCTCGCGCTACGAGATCGACGAGCGCGAGACGGCCGACCACAGCTTGCCGTATGCCGTGGCGGTTTCCCTGGTCGACGGCACCTACGAGATCGGCCAGTTGATGGCCAAACGCTGGGATGCGCCCGAGGTGCAGGCCATGATGGCCAAGGTCGAATGCGTGCACGACAAGGCGATGGACGCCCGCTTTCCGCCGGACAGGCCCACCCGCGTCACGATCGAGCTGCAGGACGGCCGCAGTCTGGTGCGGGAGTTCGCCTATCCCAAGGGCGACTACCGCGACCCCTTCAGTGACGAAGACATCACGCAGAAGTTCATGACGCTTTCGGCCGGCGTTCTGAACGAGGCCCAGCAACGCAAGGCCATTGCCGCCGCGCTCGGGTTCTCCCGGTCCAGCCTGGGCGAATTGCTGGCCGCCTGCGTGGCGCGCGACTGACAACGGCCCCACCGCCGCGTCCTGCAAGACCGGTGGCGCGATGCCGCCGGCGCGGGCGCAAGCCCACATCAACAGAACGGAGACAGACATGAACCATCGTTTCGAGACCCGGCGCGGCCTGCTGGCCGGGGGTGCCGCCTTGGCCACCGCGTCGTGGCTTCCCCTTGAGGCGCTTGCTCAGCAGGCCAGCTTCCCGAACCGACCTCTGCGCCTGGTCTCCGGCTTTGCGCCTGGGGGCGCCACGGATGTGGTGGCTCGGGTGATTGCACAGAGCCTCACGGATGCCTTCGGGCAGTCCGTCGTGGTGGAGAACCGCCCCGGCGCGGCCGGCAACATCGCCGCGGAGTATGTGGCGCGCTCGGCCCCGGACGGGCACGTGCTGTACCTCAACAATGCCACCATCGCGATGCCGTCGATGTTCCCCAAGCTGACCTTCGACGTGAAGAAGGATCTGGCGCCGGTGGTGCTCATCGCGTATGGCCCCTCGATCCTGGCGGTGAACCCCAAGCTGCCCGTGCGCTCGGTGCGCGAACTGATCGACTATGCGCGGCGCAATCCCGGCAAGCTCGACTATGCCTCCGGCGGCATTGGCAACATCACGCACATGGCGATGGAGCTGTTCCTGTCCATGGCAAAGGTGCAGATCAAACATGTGCCCTACAAAGGCGGCGCGCCCTCCACCACCGCGGTCGTCGGCGGCGAAGTGCCCATCCTCATGTCGGCCATTACCTCCACGCTGGGTCATATCAAGCAAGGGACGCTGGTGCCGCTGGCGGTCACCGGCAGCGAGCGCACCAAAGCGCTGCCGGACGTGCCCACCATCGCCGAGGCAGGCCTGCCGGGCTACCAGGCCAGTTCCTGGTACGGGGCGCTGGCGCCAGCCGGGACGCCCCAGCCCATCATCGACAAGCTCAACAAGGCCATCGTCGAGGGCATGCAACGCGCCGAACAGCGCGAGCGCCTGATCGCACAGGGCATGGACCCGGCCGGAGGCCCACCGGAGGCTTACACACGCCTGATCCACAGCGAGATCGACAAGTGGGCGGCGATCATCGCCAGTGCCGGCATCACGGCAGAGTGAATCCGCCGCCGTTGTTGTCTATTGCGCCGTCCACCCCCCATCGACGAAGATGGTGCTGCCCGTCACCAGCGAGGCCGCTGGCGAAGCGGCGAACAGCACCGCGGCCGCCACCTCGTCGGGCTGTCCGACGCGGCCGATGGGAATGCGCGAGACCACGCGCTCGGCGAAGTCGGGGCTGGCCATGCGGTCGGCGATCATGGGCGTCTCGATGATCGTGGGCGCGATCGACACCACGCGAATCCCCAGCGGGGTGAGTTCCAGCGCCGTGGCCTTGGTCAGGCCCTCCAGCGCATGCTTGGCCATGACGTAGACGCTGCGCAGCGTCTGCCCCACGTGGCCCATCTGTGACGTCATGTTGATGATCGCGCCGCCGCGCGCGGCACGGTCCGGGTGTTCGAGCATCTTGCGAGCCGCCGCCTGCGCGACCAGGAACATCGCCCGCACATTCAGGTTGAGCAGAAAGTCCAGCCGTTCCTCGCTCACGTCGAGGAACGGCTCGGGGGTGTTGGTGCCGGCGTTGTTCACCAGCACATCGAGCACCGGCATGCTGGCCACCACCAGGCGCACCGCCGCCGAGTCCGTCACGTCGCAGGCCACGGCGTGAGCGCTGCCACCCTCGGCGCGGATGCGGGCGGCCACCTCGTCGATCTCGTCAACGCTGCGCGCCATCAGCCACACGTCGGCACCGGCGCGCGCCAGCGCCACGGCGCAACTGCTGCCGATGCCACGGCCGGCACCGGTGACGAGTGCGGTTCGGCCTTCGAGCGAGAAAGGATCTGCAAAGCGGGAGGAGGTCATGGGAGGGCGGTTGTCCGGGTGGTGGAGGAAAGTTCAATTTATCACGCGACATGTTGCATGTCGACATTAATCGTGTATAGTGACTTCACACGACGTGATTTCCACCCCCAACCCAGCTCTTCAGGAGACAACCCCATGAGCGACTTCCAAGCCCGCTTCGACCGCCTGGCCGGCAAGATCATCGACTTCCGCCTGCGCCCACCCACTGGCCCGTACCGCACCTTCTTCACGCCCAACGTGGTGGGCAACGTCAACCGCATCATGGGTCACGCCGTGCCCCGCTCGTACGCCATCTCCACCGAGCCATGGCCGCATTCGGAAGACCGCGCGCTGGACGCGCTGGTCTCCGAGATGGACTCCGTGGGCGTGCGCCTGGGTTTGATGAACGGTCGCCACAACGTCAACCGGCCCGTGCCGGTGCACATCGAAGACACCGACCTGCAGGCGCTGACCGCGCGGACCAACCGCCGCCTGCTGGGCCTGGCCGGCATCGACTTCGACAAGCCGATGAAGGAGATCCTGGCCGGTATCGAGGTCGCGGTGAAGGAAATGGGCCTGGTGGGCGTGTGCCTGGAGCCGGGCCTGGCGCGCACACCGATGTACGCCGACGACGAAAAACTGTTCCCGCTGTACGAGCGCGTGGCCGAGCTGAACATCCCGCTGTTGTTCATGACCGGCCCGCTGGCCGGCCCCGACATCAGCCACACCGACCCGGTGCGCTTCGACCGCGTGGCGCGTCGCTACTCGACCATGCCGGTGATCCTGGGCCATGGCTGCTACCCATATGTGAACGAAGCCGTGGCGCTGGCGTTCAAGAGCGACGTGACCGGTCTGATGAACGTGTTCGTCTCGCCCGACGTGTACGCCTTCGCCCCTGGCGGCCAGGCCTATGTGGACGGCATCAACTGGTTGCCCAAGCGCTTCATCTACGCATCGGCGTATTCCTTCTTCGGCGTGGACGACTCGGTGCGCGACACGCTGAACCTGCCGATCAAGGACGAAGCCCTGGACGACTACATGTACCGCAACGCCGAAGCCATTCTTCGCAAAGTCCCGGGAGCACTCGCATGAACACGCAGATCCGCATGAAGCGCCATCCCAAGGGGATGGTCACGCCCGAGGACTTCGAGATCACGAAGTCCGATCTGCCCGAACTCAAGGAAGGCGAGGCGCTGGTGCGCAACCAGTACCTGTCGCTCGACCCGTACATGCGTCCCCGCATGGACCCGATCCGCTCGTACGCCGAGCCGCTCAAGCCCGGCGAACTGATGCCCGGCGGCACGGTGGGTGAGGTGATCGAGAGCCGTGAGCCCGCGCTGCCCAAGGGCACGCTGGTGGCCGCCGGCCTGGGTTGGCAGCACTATGGCGTCATCAACAAGACGACGGCGCGCGTGCTCGACCCCGCCATGGGTTCGACCTCGGCCGCGCTCGGCGTGCTGGGCATGACCGGCGTGACGGCGCACTACGGCCTGCTGGAACTGGCCAAGCCGAAGGCGGGCGAAACCGTGGTGGTGACCGCCGCTTCGGGTGCCGTGGGCGGCGTGGTCGGCCAGATCGCCAAGCTCAAGGGTTGCCGCGTCGTCGGCATTGCGGGCGGCGCCGAGAAGTGCCGCTACGTCGTCGAGGAACTGGGCTTCGATGTATGTGTGGACTACCGCGCACCCGACTTCGAAGAACAACTGGCCGCGGCCACGCCCAACTACGTGGACGTGCTGTTCGAAAACGTCGGCGGTCCCATCCTGGATGCGGTGCTGCAGCGCATTGCCGACCATGCGCGCATCGCGCTGTGCGGCAACGTCAGCCAGTACAACGCCAAGGAGCCCTACGGCGTCAAGGGTCTGCGCCAGTTGCTGATGCACCGCGTGACGGTCTACGCCTTCGTGATCGCCGACCACCGCGAGTACTGGCCCAAGGCCCTCGGCGAGCTGTCGGTCTGGCTGAAGGAAGGCAAGATCAAGTTCAAGGAAGACGTCGCCGACGACCTCCTCAACGCGCCGGATGCGTTCATCCGGATGTTGACGGGCAAGAACTTCGGCAAGCAACTCGTCAAGGTGGGCTGAACATGATGAAGGCGGTCTGGTACGAAAAGCAGGGTTCGGCGCAAGAGGTTCTCATCTACGGTGAGATCCCGACGCCCACACCCGGGCCGGGTGAAGTCCGCGTGCGCTTGAGCGCATCGGCGGTGAACCCGGCGGATGCGAACCGGCGTGCCGGCCGCCTTCATGCGATGGAGTTCGCGCAGATCATTCCCAACAGCGACGGCGCCGGTGTGATCGACGCGGTCGGCGAGGGTGTGAGCGCGCAACGTGTGGGCGAACGCGTGTGGGTCTACTTCGGCCAACGCGGCCGGGCCTTTGGCACCGCCGCGCAGTACATCTGCCTGCCCGAGGAGCTGGCGTGCCAACTCCCGGACCACATCAGCGACGAGGAGGGCGCCTGCCTGGGCATTCCCGGCATGACGGCTTACCTCGCCTTGTTTGACGAAAACCCCATCCAGGGGCGCGTGGTGCTGGTCACCGGCGGCGCGGGTGCGGTGGGTCACTACGCGGTGCAGCTCGCCAAGTGGGGCGGCGCCAAAGTCATCGCCACCGTGAGCAGCTCCGAGAAGGCCGAGCACGCGCGCCGCGCCGGTGCCGATGCCGTGGTGATCTACACCGCCGCCGATGCCCTGCAGCAGGTGCGCGACGCGGCCGGTCCGCAGGGCGTGCACCGCATTGTCGATGTCGACGCGGTGGCCAACAGCGATCTGGTGATGAACGTCGCCAGCGAGGGCGCGACCTGGGTGTCGTACGCGATCGGCCCGAATGCCGTGACGGCGCTGCCCTTGTCGAGCGTCATCCGCAAGAACCTGCGCTTGCGCGGCCTGTACCTGTCCGGCCTGTCCGCGGGCGTGCGGCGCGAGGCGCAGCTCGGGGTCCAGCGCTGGACCCGGGAGACGCCGAATGCGATCCACAGCGTGGACCAGCGTTTCCCGCTGCAAGACACGGCGAAGGCCCACCTGGCTGTCGAAGCGAAGAAAAAGATGGGCACCGTGGTGGTGCTCTGCGACGCGTCCGCCACACCGAACTGAACGAGGCTTGCATGAAGATTGGAGTTCCCGCCGAAACGGCAGCGGGTGAGACCCGTGTGGCCGTGACCCCGGAAACGGCGAAGAAATACGTGGCGCAAGGCCACACCGTGCGCGTGCAGTCGGGCGCCGGCGTTGCCGCCAGCGCGACCGACGCGGCCTACACGGCCGTCGGTGCAGAAATCACCGACGCCCCCGGCGCGCTCGGTTGCGACCTGGTGCTCAAGGTGCGCACGCCCAGCGACAGCGAGCTCGCGCAGATGAAGTCGGGCGCGACCGTGGTCGGCATGCTCAACCCCTTCGACGCTTCGGGCCTGCAGCGCATGGCCAGCGCGGGGCTCACCGCCTTCGCACTCGAAGCCGCACCGCGCACCACGCGCGCGCAGAGCATGGATGTGCTCTCGTCGCAAGCCAACATCGCCGGCTACAAGGCCGTGATGCTGGCCGCGCACCACTACCAGCGCTTCTTCCCCATGCTGATGACGGCGGCGGGCACGGTCAAGGCCGCGCGTGTCGTGATCCTGGGCGTCGGCGTGGCCGGCCTGCAGGCGATTGCCACGGCCAAGCGCCTGGGCGCGGTGATCGAAGCGTCCGACGTGCGCCCGAGCGTGAAGGAACAGATCGAGTCCTTGGGCGGCAAGTTCATCGACGTGCCGTACGAGACCGCCGAAGAGAAAGAAGCGGCCGAAGGCGTGGGTGGTTATGCCCGCCCGATGCCCCCGAGCTGGCTGGAACGCCAGAAGGTCGAGGTGGCCAAGCGCGTGGCCCAGGCCGATGTGGTGATCTCCACCGCGCTGATCCCCGGGCGTGCCGCGCCGGTGCTGATCACCGAAGACATGGTCAAGGCCATGAAGCCCGGCAGCGTGATCGTGGACATTGCCGCCGGCAAGGGCGCGGACGGCGTGGGGGGCAACTGCCCGCTGTCCGAGGCCGACAAGACCGTGGTCAAACACGGCGTGACCATCGTGGGTGAAACCAACCTGGCGGCCATGGTGGGCGCCGATGCGTCCGCGCTGTACGCGCGCAACGTGCTGGACTTCCTCAAGCTGGTGCTGCCCAAAGACGCCACGGCGGTGCAGGTTCCCATGGACGACGACATCGTCGCTGCCTGCCTGATGACCCACAACGGTGAAGTGAAACGCAAATGAACCGAGTAATGCTGCGCGCGAAACTGCATCGCGCAACCGTGACCGAAGCCGACCTGCACTACGAAGGTTCCTGCGGGATCGACGAAGACCTGCTCGACGCCGCCGACATGCGCGAGTTCGAGAAGATCGAGCTCTACAACGTCAACAACGGCGAGCGCTTCTCCACCTACATCATCAAGGCCGCTCGCGGCTCGGGCGCGATCTCGCTCAATGGCGCGGCCGCGCGCAAGGCGCATGTGGGCGATCTGCTGATCATCTGCACCTACGCACCGGTCGCTGACGACATGGTGCCCCACTGGAAGCCCAGCGTGGTGCTGCTCGGTGAGGGCAACCGCATCTCCGAAATCAAGAAAATCTGACGCGAGGACATTGCCATGGAAGCCGTATCCCCCACCATCCTCAACCTCATCATCTTCGTGCTGGCCATCTACGTGGGCTACCACGTGGTGTGGAACGTCACGCCCGCGCTGCACACGCCGCTGATGGCCGTGACCAACGCGATCTCCGCCATCGTGATCGTCGGTGCCATGCTGGCCGCCGCGCTGACCGAGACGAACCTGGGCAAGACCATGGGCGTGCTGGCCGTGGCGCTGGCCGCGGTCAACGTCTTCGGTGGCTTCCTCGTCACCCGGCGCATGCTGGAAATGTTCAAGAAGAAAGAACGCAAGGCACCCGCAGCGATTGAAGGGGCCGCGAAATGAGCATGAACCTCGTCACGCTGCTGTACCTCGTCGCCAGCGTCTGCTTCATCCAGGCCTTGAAGGGCCTGTCGCACCCGACCACTTCGATCCGGGGCAACGTCTTCGGCATGACGGGCATGGCCATCGCCGTGCTCACCACCGCCGCGCTCATCATCGAGCTCTCCGGCGGCAAGGCCGAAGGTATGGCCTGGGTGCTGGGTGGCCTGGTCGTGGGTGGCGCCATCGGCGCCCTCATGGCCAACCGGGTCGAGATGACCAAGATGCCCGAACTGGTTGCCTTCATGCACAGCATGATCGGCCTGGCCGCGGTCTGTATCGCCGTGGCCGTGGTGGCCGAACCCTGGGCGTTCGGCATCGTTGCCAACGGTGCCCCGATCCCGGGCGGCAACCGCATCGAACTCGCGCTGGGCGCCTTCATCGGCGCGGTCACCTTTTCCGGCTCGGTCATCGCCTTCGGCAAGCTCTCGGGCAAGTACAAGTTCCGCCTGTTCCAGGGCGCACCGGTGCAGTTCCCCGGCCAGCACAAGCTCAACCTGCTGCTGGGCCTGGCCGTGGTGTTCTTCTGCTTCGGCTTCTGGCATTCGCAGAGCTGGATGGACATCGTGCTGGTGATCGCGCTGGGCTTCATCCTGGGCGTGCTGATCATCATCCCGATCGGTGGCGCGGACATGCCGGTGGTGGTCTCCATGCTCAACAGCTACTCGGGCTGGGCGGCGGCCGGCATCGGCTTCTCGCTCAACAACTCGATGCTGATCATTGCCGGCTCGCTGGTGGGCTCTTCGGGCGCGATCCTGAGCTACATCATGTGCAAGGCCATGAACCGCTCGTTCTTCAACGTGATCCTGGGTGGCTTCGGCGGTGAGACCGCGACCGCCGGCGGTGCCAAGGCCGAAGCACGCCCGGTCAAGAGCGGCAGCGCCGACGACGCGGCCTTCGTGCTGGGCAACGCCGAGACCGTGGTGATCGTGCCGGGCTACGGCCTGGCGGTCGCCCGTGCGCAGCACGCGGTGAAAGAGCTGGCCCACAAGCTGACCGAGAAGGGCATCACGGTGAAGTACGCGATCCATCCGGTGGCCGGGCGCATGCCGGGGCACATGAACGTGCTGCTGGCCGAGGCCGAGGTGCCGTACGACCAGGTGTTCGAAATGGAAGACATCAACGGTGAGTTCGGCCAGGCCGACGTGGCGATCATCCTGGGCGCCAACGACGTGGTGAACCCCGCCGCCTTGCAAAAGGGCAGCACGATCTACGGCATGCCGATCCTGGAGGCCTACAAGGCCAAGACCGTGATCGTGAACAAGCGCTCCATGGCCGCGGGTTACGCCGGCCTGGACAACGAGCTGTTCTACATGAACAAGACCATGATGGTCTTCGGTGACGCCAAGAAGGTCGTCGAGGACATGACCAAGGCCATCGAGTAAGGCCCGGCCTCGTCTCCGCAGTGTTTCTCCCGAAGGGCCCGTGGCAACACCGGCCCTTCGGTTTTTGTAGCGCCTCCCTGGCCTGTCACCTGCTATACATGGGCACCGCCTGTCAGAACCGCGTAAGGGAAAAACACGAGGTCTGGCGTAAAACTTTCCACAGACAATGCGCGATTGGGTGCATTGACAAGAACGAGGAGCTTCCGAATGACCGAATCCACGGCCCATCGCCCCTGGCTGGGCGCCTACCCCGCCGGCGTGCCTGCCGACATCGACGTGGCGCAGTACCCGTCGCTGGTGCATTTGATGGAGGAGAGCTTCCAGAAGCACGCCGGCCGCACCGCCTACAGCTTCATGGGCAAGGACGTGAGTTTCGCGCAGACCGACAGCCTGTCGCAGGCCCTGGCGGCCTACCTGCAGGGCCTGGGGCTGGTCAAGGGCGACCGCGTGGCCATCATGATGCCCAACGTGCCCCAGTACCCGGTGGCGGTGGCGGGCATCCTGCGCGCCGGCTTCGTGGTGGTCAACGTCAACCCGCTGTACACGCCGCGCGAGCTCGAGCACCAGCTCAAGGACTCGGGTGCCAAGGCCATCGTGATCATCGAGAACTTCGCGCATACGCTGGAGCAGTGCGTCGCCAACACGCCGGTCAAGCACGTGGTGCTCGCGGCCATGGGCGACCAGCTCGGTTTGCTCAAGGGCGCGCTGGTGAACTACGTGGTGCGCAACGTCAAGAAGATGGTGCCGGCCTTCAACCTGCCGCAAGCGGTGCGTTTCAACGACGCGATTGCCAAGGGCTCGCGTGGCACCTTCAAGCGCCCCGAGATCAAGCCCGACGACATGGCGCTGCTGCAGTACACCGGCGGCACCACCGGCGTGAGCAAGGGCGCGGTGCTGCAACACCGCAACGTGATCGCCAACGTGCTGCAGTCCGAGGCCTGGAACGACCCGGTGATGAAGAATGTGCCCGCCGGTCAGCAGCCCACCAGCGTGTGCGCCCTGCCGCTGTACCACATCTTCGCGTTCACGGTGAACATGATGCTGTCGATGCGCACGGGCGGGAAGACCATCCTCATCCCGAATCCACGCGACCTCGCCGCGGTGCTCAAGGAACTTTCCAAGCACAACTTCCACAGTTTCCCGGCCGTCAACACGCTGTTCAACGGCCTGGCCAACCACCCCGATTTCAACACCGTCGACTGGAGCCACCTCAAGGTCTCGGTGGGCGGTGGCATGGCGGTGCAAAGCGCGGTCGCCAAGCTGTGGCTGGAGAAAACCGGTTGCCCGATCTGCGAAGGTTATGGCCTGAGCGAGACCAGTCCGTCGGCCAGCTGCAACCCGACCACCAACAAGGAATACACCGGCACCATCGGCGTTCCCTTGCCCAACACCTTCATGAAGTGCCTGGACGACGACGGCAACGAGGTGCCGATGGGGCAGCCGGGAGAGATCGCCATCAAGGGCCCGCAGGTGATGGCGGGTTACTGGCAGCGCCCCGATGAAACCGCCAAGGTCATGACGCCCGACGGTTACTTCAAGTCCGGCGACATCGGCGTGATGGACGCGCGCGGCTACTTCAAGATCGTGGACCGCAAGAAGGACATGGTGCTGGTCAGCGGCTTCAACGTGTACCCCAACGAGGTGGAAGACGTGGTGGCCCAGCTGGCTGGCGTGCTGGAATGCGCGGTGGTGGGTGTGCCCGACGACAAATCGGGCGAGGCGGTCAAGCTGGTGATCGTGAAGAAGGACGAGAGCCTGACCGAGGCTCAGGTGCGCGCCTATTGCAAAGAGAACCTCACCGGCTATAAGCAGCCCAAGGTGGTGGAGTTCCGCACCGAACTGCCCAAGACACCGGTGGGCAAGATCCTGCGGCGCGAGTTGCGCTGAAAACCCTGCGCGACAATGCGAGGCGGCTTCGGCCGCCTTTTCTTTTTGTGATCCTCTTTTGATGTCTGGAGGCGCACCGTGACCACCATCGCCATCGTCAGTGCCTTGCACGAAGAACTGGCCGCCGTGCTGGACCTCATGCCCGACGAGCAGCAACAAACCGTGGGTGGGCGCGTCTTCTGGCGTGGGCATCTGCATGGGCAGGAGGTGGTTGCCGTGCTCTCGGGCATCGGCAAGGTGGCCGCCGCCACCACGGCCACCGCGCTGATCGAGCGCTTCGGTGCGCGGCGCATCGTGTTCACCGGCGTGGCCGGTGGCCTGGCGCCGGGTGTGCGGGTGGGCGATGTGGTGGTGGCGCAGCGCTTTCTGCAGCACGACATGGACGCCTCGCCCCTGTTCCCCCGCCATGAGGTGCCGGGCTATGGCCGTTCGGATTTTGATGCCGATGAGGCGCTCACCGTGGCACTGCGGCAGGCCAGCGAGCAGGTGCTGCGCGCACTGCCGTCGCAACTCGACGAGGGCGTGCGGTCCGAGTTCCATCTGCAGGCGCCGCGCTGCCACCAGGGCCTGTTGATCAGCGGTGACCGTTTCGTCTCGACCACGGCGGAAAGCGAGGCGCTGCGCCAAGCCCTGCCCGATGCGCTGGCCGTGGAAATGGAGGGTGCCGCGTTCGCGCAGGTGTGCCACGACTACGGCGTGCCGCTGGCCGTGGTGCGCACCATCTCCGACCGGGCCGACGACACGGCCCACGTGGATTTCCCGCGTTTCCTGCGCGAGGTCGCGAGCCGCTACAGCAGCGCGATCATCAACGCACTGCTGGCGCAGCGCTGAGCGGGCCTACCGCAACCAGCCGCGTTTGCGGAAGTACAGCATCGGCAGCACCGCCGACAGCACCATCAGCGCGAGCGCCAGCGGGTAACCGTAGTGCCACTTCAACTCCGGCATGAAGTCGAAGTTCATGCCGTAGCTGCTGGCCACCAGGGTGGGCGGCAGCAAGGAAACGCTGGCCACCGAGAAGATCTTGATGATCTTGTTCTGGTTGATGTTGATGAAACCGACCGTCGCGTCCATCAGGAAGTTGATCTTGTCGAACAGGAACGCGGTGTGGCTGTCGAGCGAATCCAGGTCGCGCAGAATCTGGCGCGCGTCCTCGAACTGCTCGGCACTCAGCAGGCGGCTGCGCATCATGAAACTCACCGCGCGGCGCGTGTCCATCACGTTGCGCCGGATGCGGCCCGACATGTCTTCGTGGCGCGCAATGGCCGACAGTGCCTCGCTCAGCAGGTTGTCCGAGGCATTGCTGTTGAGCACCTGCTTGCTCACGGTCTCGATCTCGTCGTAGATGTCTTCGAGCGTGTCGGCGCAGTACTCCGCGTCGGCGTCGAACAACATCAGCAGCACGTCCTTGGCGTTCTCGATCAGCCCTGGCATGCGGCGTGCTCGCATGCGCAGCAGGCGAAACACCGGCACGTCCTCGTCGTGGATGGAGAACAACACGCCCTGGCTCTTGAGCGTTTCGTTGTGTTCGTTAAGGATAAAGGCCACACGCACCGCGCGCGGGTCTTCGTCGTCGTCGATCAGGAAGTCGCTGCGCACATGCAGTTCGCCGTTGTCTTCCTCGAAGAAGCGGGCCGATTCCTCGATGTCCTCGTCCATCGCGTCTTCGGGAATCGAGAGGCCGAAGTGCTGCTTGACCCAGCGCCGTTCTTCGGGCGTGGGGTCCTCCAGGTCAACCCAGATCGGCTTGAAGCGGGCCAGCTCTTCGAGCGACTCGATCTCTTCCTGGAAGAGGCGGCCATTGGCCAGGGTGAATACGTTGAGCATGCGGTGCTCCCTGCGATGTCATGCGGTCTTGCAAGGGTCGAGGCCGGCGCGGCAGGCCTCGGAGGCGGTTGGGGTGCTGCTTTCAGCCCACCGCTTGCCCTGTCCAGGCCGCTGCAGGCAGCGCTCAGACGGTTGCGGGAGAGGCTGAAAGCACACAACTGGGAGGTGTGCTTTCCATGAGTTTTTCCGGGTGTGAAACAGGCTCGGATTATGGCACCGGGGTGCTGGGGGCATGGGCCTCGGTTGCGCCAAAAAAGCGCATCAATTCGTCCTTTCGCCGCCAGGCGTCGTGTTCACCCAACTCGATCAGGGCGTTGACGAAGCCCGGTTCGAACAGCAGGTAGCTCGCGAGCGCCGCCCCGCTGCCCGCCGCGCCGCGCCGCGTGTCCAGCGCGCCCAGGCCGGTGAGGGTGTTGCGTGTGGCCGCGGGCAACTCCTTGATGTGTTTGCTCGCGAGTTCATCGAGCGAGAAGCTGGGCTGGATGGCGAGCACGTTCACCGGCCGATACGGCAGCGCGGCCGCGAGCGCGGGCGGCAGGCGCGCCAGTGTCTGGCTCACGCGTTGCGCCTGTTCCACATCGGCCTGCAGCGTGTCGTGAAACACGCTGGCCAGCGCATGGCCGGCGATGGTGCCGGCCGTGGGTTCGCTGGCGCCGCGTGTGGCCATGCCGGAGCGCTGGGGCTGGCCCACACCGACCACCAGGATGCGCCGCGCGCCGAAATGGATGGCCGGCGAGAGCGGCGAGAGTTGCCGCATCGAGCCGTCGCCAAAGTACTCCTTGCGCCCGTCCACCCAGAGCGGCACCGCCGGGAACAGGAAGGGAATCGCACTCGACGCCATCAGGTGTTCGATGGTGATGGGCTGGAACTCCGAGCGCCGACCTGGTCGGTGCCAGGGCTGCACCGGGTTGTCGGAGCGGGTCTGGCAGAAGGTCCAGTGCTCGCCGCTGGTGTAGCTCGATGTGGTCACGCCCAGCACATGGATCAGCCGCTGCTCCAGCGCGCGCTCCAGGTCGTCCAGATCGATCACGTGGTGCAGTGTGTCCACCAGGGGCAGCGTGTCGAGCAGGGCGCGGTGCTTGCGCACCTGCCGCGCCAGCGTGAGACCCGCGACCACGCGGTTGGCGCGCACCCAGCCGGGCGCCTCGAGCCGGTAGACACGTTCAGAGCGCAGGCTGCTCCAGAAGGCGGCCAGTTCCGTGAGCGCGGCCAGGCCCTGTGCGGCAATGCTGCCCAGGTACGTGGCATTGAGCGCGCCGGCAGACGTGCCGAACAGCCATTGAAAGGGAAAGGGCTGCACCGCGGTGGCGCCAGGGGCTGATTGCGTTGCCAACATTGCTCCGACCGCCTTGAGCACCCCCACCTGGTAGGCGGTGCGTGCGCCGCCGCCCATGAGCACGAGGGCGCAGGCATCGGCGCCGTACTCCGGCATGTCGGGCGCCAGGGTGTTGTGGGAGATCAGCGTGTCAAGGGACAAAACGGATGCCTTTCAGAGCGCGTGCCTGGCGTGCGCAGCTGCTCAAAATCATGACACATCCCCTACGCAGTATCCGACGGGCGGATGCAATCAATCGGCCAGTTCGTGAATTCACCCTTTGTTGCGCCCGGCAGGCTTGCGCCGGTGGGCTTTCATGGGCATAGTGGCCTCAAGACATCCCGTGCCGCCGGAGGTTTTGGCCCCCGGTGGCTTGTGTCAACCTGGAGCAAATGGAGGCTTCTTTATGAACCTGACGATCAGCGGTCACCACCTTGAGGTCACACCCGCCTTGCGCGGCTACGTCACCAACAAACTGGAACGCATCTCCCGACACTTCGACCAGGTGGTCGATATCAAGGTGCTGCTGACGGTGGACAACCTGAAGGAAAAAGACCTGCGACAAAAGGCCGAGTGCAACGTCCATGTGAAGGGACGTGATCTGTTTGCCGAGAGCGTGCACGCTGATTTGTACGCCGCGGTGGACGAACTGGCCGACAAGCTGGACCGCCAGGTGCTGCGCCACAAGGACAAAACGCAGGATCACCACCACGACACGGTCAAACGTTTGATGTAACCGGATGCCACGATCCCTTGATCCGAGGGACGTGACAAATGTTGCGCTGCAGCAAGCCGCTTGACAAGTCAAGCGGCTTTTTTGTGACCGCAGTCTAGCCAAGGGAAAGCAACTCGGCATAATTTGCGGTCCGAAGGGGCCCCCATGAACCGACTTTCCGCCATATTGCCCGCCGCGCAGGTGCTCGTCAGTGTTGACGCCACCAGCAAAAAACGCGCGTTTGAAGAGGCTGGCCTGCTCTTCGAAACCCTGCACGGGCTCAACCGTGCGCTCATCACCGACAGCCTTTTCGCCCGTGAGCGTCTGGGCTCCACCGGTCTTGGCCACGGCGTGGCCATTCCGCACGGTCGTATCAAAGGCCTCAAGCAGCCACTCGCCGCCGTCTTTCAGCTCGCCAGCCCGATCGGGTTCGATGCGCCTGACGAGCAACCGGTGCAGCTCATGATTTTCCTGCTGGTGCCTGAGGCGGCCACGCAGAAGCATCTGGAAATCCTGTCCGAGATCGCCGAGCTGCTCAGCGACAGCGCCTTGCGCGAGCAGATGAAGACGTCCAGCGATGCTGCCGCACTGCACCTGCTCATCACCTCCTGGCAATCGGCCCACGCGGCCGCATGAAACCCACCGTCGTCAGCGCCGATGTTCTGTTCGAGGACCATCGGGACGCCCTGAAGTGGCAGTGGATCGCGGGTCTCGGGGCGTCCGAGCGCCGGTTTGACGAAATCGCCGTTCGCGCCGCGCGATCGGGCGCCGACCTCGTCGGTTACCTCAACTACATCCATCCCTACCGCGTGCAGGTGTTCGGCGAGCGCGAAGTCGCCTACCTCACGAGCCCGAGCGAGGACGACAACCGCCGCCGCGTGGCGCGCATCGTCACGCTGGAGCCGCCGGTGCTGGTGGTGGCGGATGGGCAGACCGCGCCCGACGCGCTCACGGCAATGTGCGAGCGCGCGCAGATACCGATGTTTGCCACGCACGAGTCGGCCGCGTTTGTCATCGATGTGCTGCGCGCCTATCTCTCGCGCCACTTCGCCGATCGCTCATCCATGCACGGCGTGTTTATGGACATCCTGGGCATGGGCGTGCTCATCACCGGGGAGTCCGGTCTGGGCAAGAGCGAGCTGGGGCTGGAACTGATCTCGCGGGGTCACGGTCTGGTGGCCGACGACGCGGTGGACCTCTACCGCATCAACCAGACCAGCATCGAGGGCCGCTGCCCCGAGTTGTTGCAGAACCTGCTCGAAGTGCGCGGCATCGGTCTGCTCGACATCAAGGCGATCTTTGGCGAGACGGCGGTGCGCCGCAAGATGCGGGTTTCGCTCATCGTGCACCTGGTGCGCCGCGAAACCATGGAGCGCGACTACGAGCGCATGCCGTACGAGCCGCTGTACCAGGACGTGCTGGGCGTGCCGGTGCGCAAGGCGGTGATCCAGGTGGTGGCCGGTCGAAACATCGCCGTGCTGGTGGAAGCTGCGGTGCGCAATACCATCCTGCAGCTGCGTGGCATCGACACGTATCAAGAGTTCGTTTCTCGCCACCGCGCCGCGATGTCGCGCGACGAGTAAAAGGGCGTTACCCCCGCGCCGCGTGCAGCGTCGGCGTTACGTCACCCGGTGCGTATTGCCCTTGTGCGGGCAATCGGTCTTCGAGCAATTGGCATAGAGCGACAAGGCGTGCTCTTGCAGCACGAAGCCACGCGTCTTGGCCACCATCTGCTGGCGCTTCTCGATCTCGGCATCGAAGAATTCCTCCACGCGGCCGCAGTCCAGGCACACCAGGTGATCGTGGTGCTGGCCTTCGTTGAGTTCGAACACCGATTTGCCCGATTCGAAATTGCTGCGCGTGAGCAGGCCGGCCTGCTCGAACTGCATCAGCACGCGGTACACCGTGGCCAGGCCGATGTCGGAGCGGTCTTCGAGCAGCACGCGAAACACGTCTTCGGCCGTCATGTGCCGCTGCTTGGCGTTCTGGAACACCTCCAGAATTTTCAGCCGGGGCAGGGTGGCCTTGAGTCCGGTGCTCTTGAGTTCATCAATATTGGTCATGGCGGCCAGTCGTCACAGGGGGTTGAAACAGGTGCCAGGAGGTGTCCTCGGGCATCGCCGACTCCTGGGGTGGGGCGCTCGCCGGCGCTAATACCCCGGGGCTACAATGACCGGATCATATCGCCAGCGTCCGCTGCCCGTGGCATTGTCCCCAGGGCTGTATACGGCGCGATTCGCATTCACGGTTCGTCCCCATGCACCACACCTCATTCCACCGAACCTCTCCCTTGAAGCAAGCCACGCTTCGCCCGGCCATCGCCGTGTGCGCGCTGGTGGCTGTCGTGGCGTTGTCTGCCTGCTCGACCAACCGGGGCATCGCCGGGCTGGTGACACCCTACAAGATCGACATCGTGCAGGGCAACGTCGTCACGCGCGAGCAGGCACAGGTGCTCAAGGCGGGCATGACGCGCAGCGAAGTGCGCGACGTGCTCGGCTCGCCGCTGCTCAGCAGCGTGTTCCATGCCGACCGCTGGGACTACGTGTTCACCTTCAAGCGCCAGGGCCAGGAGCCGCAGCAGCGCAAGGTGGCCCTGTTCTTCAAGAACGATGTGCTGGAACGTTTCGACGCCGACGAGCTGCCCAGCGAAACCGAATTCGTCGCCTCGCTCGACACGCGCCGCAAGTTTGGCAAGGTCCCGCCCCTGCAGGCCACCGAGGAACAGCTCAAGACGTTCCAGGAAAAAAATGCCGGCGCTCCGACCCCGCCCACGCCACCCACGGCCGAACCCGGCACGAGCTACCCGCCGCTGGAGAACCCGCGTTGAGCGCCGCGGCAAGCGGTGCGCTGCGCGTGTGCGTGGCGGGCGCCAGCGGGCGCATGGGACAGATGCTGGTGGAGGCCGTGCGGGCCAGCGGTGACTGCACGCTGTCGGGCGCGCTGGACGTGGCGGGCAGCCCGGCCATTGGCCAGGATGCAGCGGGTTTCGGGCAGGCCACTGGTGTGGCCATTACGGCCGACCTCACGGCCGGTCTGTCGGGCAGCCAGTTCCTGATCGACTTCACCCGCCCCGAGGGCACGATGGTGCACTTGCGTGAATGCGCGAAGCACGGCGTGGCCGTGGTCATCGGCACGACCGGGTTTTCCGAGGCGCAGAAGGCCGAGATCGCGCGGATCGCGAAGCAGATTCCGATCATGATGGCGCCCAACATGAGCGTGGGTGTCAACGTCACGCTCAAGCTGCTGGAGATGGCGGCCAAGGCCATGTCCACCGGTTACGACATCGAGATCATCGAAGCCCACCACCGCCACAAGGTGGACGCGCCCAGTGGCACCGCGCTCAAGATGGGCGAGGTGATCGCCGACGCGCTGGGCCGCGACCTCAAGGAATGCGCGGTCTACGCGCGCGAAGGCGTGACCGGCGAGCGCGACCCGTCCTCCATCGGTTTCGCCACCATCCGCGGTGGCGACATCGTGGGCGACCACACCGTGCTGTTTGCCGGCACCGGCGAGCGCATCGAGATCACGCACAAGTCCAGCAGCCGCGTCACATACGCGCAAGGCAGCCTGCGCGCGGTGCGTTTCCTGGCGGGCAAGCCGGCGGGCCTCTACGACATGTTCGACGTGCTCGGCCTGAAGTGATGAGGCGCCCCCCGCGCCGCTGCGCGGCTCCCCCCTCTCTCGCCTTCGGCGGGAGGAGGGCGACACCTGGGGCCGGCGGAGCCGGACCCTCGGTGTCCCTGGATGGGTCCACCTCGCTCCGGACGCAAGTCTGCACTCGCAGGGCCTGCTGACATGGGTGATAGCGTGGGGCAAGGTCTCTTTTACACGCTGTCCCAGGCCGATGCGCTCGGCCGCGCCGTGGCGATGCTGCTGCTGGCCATGTCGGTCGCGAGCTGGGTGGTCATTTTCTGGAAGGGGTGGTTGCTGCGACGCGCCAGCGCCGACCTGCGGTTGAGTACCGCCGCCTTCTGGCAAGCCAGCGACCTGGACGATGCCCAGCGACGCCTGCAAACCTTTGACCCGCAGCAGATCGTGTTGCCGCTGCTGCAGGCCGCGCGCGCCCTTGACGGCGCTGCGCCCCACACCTTGGCCGCCGCCGGTGACCGCGCGCAGCAACTCACACGCGTGCTGCGCGACGCCCTGCACCGCGTGTTGCACCGCCTGCAATACGGCCAGGTGCTGCTGGCCACGGTGGGCTCCACCGCGCCCTTCGTCGGCCTGCTCGGCACGGTCTGGGGCATCTACCACGCGCTCACCGGCATCGGGCTGGACGGCCCGTTCCGCATCGAACAGGTGTCCGGCCCGGTGGGTGAGGCGCTCGTGATGACCGCAGCCGGCCTGGCCGTCGCGATTCCCGCGGTGCTGGCCTACAACGTGCTGGGCCGCCAGATCGCGCGCATCGAGGCCGACCTGGAAGGCTTCGCGCGGGATCTGCGCGAGTTGTTGGCGCACCCCGGGAAGGCGGCATGAGACCTGCCGCCGGGCCGCCCCAAGGCAGGTCAGCCCCCTCGGGGGGCAGCGACCCGCACCAGCGGCGGAGCGTGGGGGCATGAGCTTCGGCCGGCTCGAGCGCCCCACGGGGGATCGGCCCATGAGCGACATCAACGTCACGCCCCTGGTGGACGTGATGCTGGTGCTGCTGGTGATCTTCATCATCGCCGCGCCTTTCATGGCCAGCCGGCTCGCGCTGGAGTTGCCGCGCGCCGAGGTCCCCGTGACCGCGCCGGCCGCAGCCGATGCCTTTGTCTCCCTCGCGCTGGACGCCCAGGGCCAGTTGCACTGGAACGACGAGCCCTTGGCCGAAGACGCGTTGCGCCTGCGCCTGCAGGAAACCGCCCGACGCAACCCCGCCACCGAGCTGCAGCTGCGCGCCGACACCGCCGCACCCTATGGCCGCGTGGTGCAGCTGATCGGCATGGCGCAGACCGCCGGCCTCTCGCGCATCGGCTTCGTGGCCGACACCCCGCCGCCCGCCGCCGCGCGCTGAATGCCGGGGCGCGGGGCTGCGACTCGGTCCAAGGCCTAAAATCCCGCATCTCTTTGCGCCACTGCGCGCGGCCCTGTCCACCCCGTTCCCGGCCCGATCCGGCCCCTGGTTCATGCTCCAAGACAAATACGCACACAAGGAAGTCGAGCGCGCCGCGCACGCCCACTGGAATGCCAACGACGCCTACCGCGTGACCGAGGACGCGAGCAAGCCCAAGTTCTACGCCTGCTCGATGCTGCCCTACCCCAGCGGCAAGCTGCACATGGGCCATGTGCGCAACTACACCATCAACGACATGCTCACGCGCTACCTGCGCATGAACGGCCACAACGTGCTCATGCCCATGGGCTGGGACGCCTTCGGCCTGCCGGCCGAAAACGCGGCGCTCAAGAACGGCGTGCCGCCCGCGAAGTGGACCTACGAAAACATCGCGTACATGAAGCAGCAGATGCAGGCCATGGGCCTGGCCATCGACTGGTCGCGTGAAGTGGCCACCTGCGACCCGAGCTACTACCAGTGGAACCAGTGGCTGTTCCTCAAGATGCTGGAGAAGGGCATCGCCTACCGCAAGACCCAGGTCGTCAACTGGGATCCGGTGGACCAGACCGTGCTGGCCAACGAACAGGTGATCGACGGCAAGGGCTGGCGCACCGGTGCGGTGGTGGAAAAGCGCGAAATCCCGGGCTACTACCTCAACATCACCGCGTACGCGGAAGAGTTGCTCGACCACGTGCAGATCGGCAACCCCAAGGCGACCCTCAACGGCTGGCCCGACAAGGTCCGTCTGATGCAGGAGAACTGGATCGGCAAGAGCGAGGGTGTGCGCTTCGCCTTCCCGCACACTATCAAGGATGATGCTGGTCAGTTGATCGGCGACGGCAAGATGTACGTGTTCACCACGCGCGCCGACACCATCATGGGCGTGACCTTCTGCGCCGTCGCCCCCGAGCACCCGCTGGCCACGCACGCGGCCGCGAACGACAAGGCCCTGGCCGCGTTCATCGAAGAGTGCAAGACCGGCGGCACCACCGAAGCCGAACTCGCCACGCAAGAGAAGAAGGGCATGGCCACGGGCCTGACCGTCACGCACCCGCTCACGGGCGCATTGGTGGACGTGTGGGTCGGCAACTACGTGCTCATGGGCTATGGCGAGGGCGCGGTCATGGGTGTGCCGGCGCACGACGAACGCGATTTCGCGTTCGCGAACAAGTACGGCCTGAAGATCGTTCCCGTCATCGGCGTGGAGGGTGAAACCTTCAGCACCGAGACCTGGGCCGACTGGTACGGCGACAAGCAACGCGGCGTGTGCGTGAACTCCGGCGTGCTCGATGGCCTGGCCTACAAGGCAGCGGTCGACAAGGTTGCCCAGTTGTTCGCCGACCAAGGCCTGGGCGAGAAGAAAACCACCTTCCGCCTGCGCGACTGGGGCGTGAGCCGCCAGCGCTACTGGGGCACGCCGATCCCGATCATCCACTGCGCCGAACACGGCGCGGTGCCTGTGCCCGAGAAAGACCTGCCGGTGGTGCTGCCGCAAGACTGCATTCCCGACGGTTCGGGCAACCCGCTGCACAAGCACGAAGGCTTCCACGCGGGCGTGGTCTGCCCGGTGTGCGGCCAACCCGCGCGGCGCGAAACCGACACCATGGACACCTTCGTGGATTCGTCCTGGTACTTCATGCGCTACTGCGACCCGACCAACACCGAGAAGATGGTGGCCGAGGGCACCGACTACTGGATGCGGGACCAGAAGCTGGCCGTCGGCGGCAGTGGCATGGATCAGTACATCGGCGGCATCGAACACGCCATCCTGCACCTGCTGTACGCGCGCTTCTGGACCAAGGTGATGCGCGACCTCGGCCTGGTGAAAGTGGACGAGCCCTTCACCCACCTGCTCACGCAGGGCATGGTGCTCAACCACATCTACAGCCGCCGCACCGCCAAGGGTGGCAAGGACTACTTCTGGCCGCACGACGTGGAGCATGTGCTCGACGAAGGCGGCAAGATCGTCGGCGCCAAGCTGAAGAACCCGGCCACCAGCGGCGACGGCATGCTGCCCGTGGGCACGCCGATCGACTACGAGGGCGTGGGCACCATGTCCAAGTCCAAGAACAACGGCGTCGACCCGCAGGACCTGATCGAAAAATACGGCGCCGACACGGCCCGCCTGTACACCATGTTCACCGCGCCACCCGAGGCCACGCTGGAGTGGAACGACGCGGCGGTGGAAGGCAGCTACCGCTTCCTGCGCCGCGTGTGGGCCTTCGGCTTCAAGCTCGCGCCGCTGGGCCCACTGGGTGCCCTTGCGGCCGGTGTGGGTGGCCAGTCCCTCTCGAAAGCGGCCAAGGCGCTGCGCCTGGAAATCCACACGGTGCTCAAGCAGGTGGACTACGACTACCAGCGCATGCAATACAACACGGTGGTGTCGGGCGCGATGAAGATGCTCAATGCCCTGGAAGACTTCAAGGCCGATGGCAGCGCCGCCGACAACGCCGCGCTGGCCGAAAGCTTCGGCATCCTGCTGCGCTGCATTTACCCGGCCACGCCGCACGCGGCGCATGCGCTGTGGAGCGACCTGGGCTACGCCGGTGAGCTGCTCGACGCACCCTGGCCCAAGGCCGACGAGGCCGCGTTGAAGCGCGACGAGTTGGAGCTCGTGCTGCAGATCAACGGCAAGCACCGTGGCAGCGTCACCGTGGCGGCCAACGCCGACAAGGCAACCATCGAAGCGGCGGCGCTGGCCAGCGAGGCCTTCGTCAAGCAGGCCGCGGGCGCCGCACCCAAAAAGGTGGTGGTGGTCCCGGGCCGCCTGGTCAACATCGTCGTCTGATCGAGGACCCAAGGCATGACACCCATCGTCTCCCCGCCGAGTTCCCTGGTGGCGCGCCGCCGCGCGCTGCAACACCTCGCGGCCGGTGCTGCTGCCGTGTTGGGCGTGTCGGGCTGCGGCTTTGCGTTGCGCAAGGCACCCACCTTTGCCTTCCAGACGGTGCGCATCGCCGGCAGCGAGAACACGCCCATCGCGCGTGAGTTGCGCACGGCCTTGGTCACCAACGGCCTCACGGTGCTCACCACCGCCACGCCCGCCAGCGCGCCCGCACAGGTGGTGCTCACGGTGACGGTCGACCAGCGCGAGCGTATTGCGGTGGGGCAGACGGCTGCGGGCCAGGTGCGCGAACTGCAATTGCGCACACGCTTCACCTTCCGGCTGCGCACGGCGAACGAGAAGGAGCTGATCGAAGACACCGAACTGCTGCTCGAACGCGACATGACCTTCAGCGAAACCGCGGTGCTCTCGAAGGCCGCCGAAGAAGAGCTGCTGTACCGCGACATGGCGTCCGACGTCGTGCAGCAGGTGGTGCGCCGCATGGCCGCCGTGAAATCGCTCTGAAGCGCCGCGACCCATGCAGATTGCCGCACCGCAACTCACCGCCCAGCTGCAGCGCGGCCTGAAGAGCCTGTACACCTTGCACGGCGACGAGCCCTTGCTGGTGCAGGAGGCGGCCGATGCGATCCGCGCGGTGGCGCGCGAGCAGGGTTATACCGAGCGCACGGTGCACACCGTGGCGGGCGCCCATTTCGACTGGGGCGAGGTGCTGGCCAGCGGCGGTTCGATGAGCCTGTTCGCCGACAAACAACTGATCGAGATCCGCATCCCGTCCGGCAAGCCCGGCAAGGACGGTTCGCAAGCGCTGCAGCAGATCGCCGAAGCCGCGCAGGGCAACGACAGCACGCTCACGCTGGTGCTGCTGCCGCGTCTGGACATGGCCACGCAGAAGGGCGCGTGGTTCGCTGCGCTGGAGAGTTTTGGCGCGACCATCAAGCTCGATCCGGTGGACCGCAAGGCCTTGCCGCAGTGGATCGCGCAGCGCCTGCAGCAGCAAGGCCAGCGCGTGGTGTCGGGCGAAGAGGGGCAGCGCACGCTGCAGTTCTTTGCCGACCGCGTCGAAGGCAACCTGCTGGCCGCGCACCAGGAAATCCAGAAGCTCGCGCTGTTGCACCCGGCGGGCGAGCTGGGTTTTGAGCAGGTGGAGTCGGCGGTGTTGAACGTGGCGCGTTACGACGCCTTCAAGCTCGCCGAAGCGGTCCTGGGTGGTCAGGTGCAACGCGTGCAGCGCATGCTCGATGGCCTGCAGGCCGAGGGCGAAGCGCCGGTGCTGGTGCATTGGGCGTTGTCGGAAGACATCCGCACGCTGCACCGCATCCGTGTGGCGATGGACGCGGGCCGTCCTCTGCCCATGGCTTTGCGCGAGAACCGTGTGTGGGGCGTGAAGGAAAAGCTCATGGAGCGCGCGCTGCCCTTGTTGAACATCGCCACCTTGTCGAAGTGGCTGGACGATGCGCACACGGTGGATGGCATCGTCAAGGGTCTCAAGGTGCCCACCTGGCCTGCCGATCCTTGGCAGGCGCTGCAGCAGATGGCGATGAAGGTTTCTTTGGCCTGTTCGGTTCGTTAGTCGGCGTTGCGCGTTTCGCGCCACCTTGGTTGGAAGGCCGGATGGTTCGGGACACCGTGCGCAGGCCCCCGTCGCAGGCGTCTGCCCGGGAGCGCCTGCATCACTGCGTCAACAAGACCACTTCGCGCGAACTCTGTGGCGACCGCGAAATGGGCCCGCGCCCGGCTTACCCGCACCACCCGACCCAGTGAGGTGTTGGTGAGCAAGGCCTGGTGAACCGACACCCTTTCGGGCCGGAGAACGCGGGCACCGCCATCGGCCTGTCGCGAGGTCGATGCGAGAAACGCAACGAGAGAGAAAAATCAGGCCACCGAACGAGACCGCAAAGAAGACTCGCGGAAATCGCTGGGCGACTGCCCCGTGTGCTCACGAAACACGCGGCTGAAGTGCGCCCCGTTGTTGAAGCCCCAGGTGAACGCGATCTCGGTGATCGTGCGCTGCGCGCGCGCAGGGTCGGCCAGCTCGCGCATGCAGGCCTGGATGCGCTGGCGCTGGATGTAATGCGCCGGGGTGTCTTCTTCGGCGCTGAACGCGTTGTGCAAATGGCGCTTGCTGCAGTTGAGCGCTTGCGCGATCTGGTCGAGCGAGAGGGACGGGTCGCGCAGATGCTGGCCGATGTGCTCGCGGATGCGGTCGCGAAACGCCTCGAGTTGCGTGACGCTGCTCTCGCGCCCTGCGAGCTCCTGCAGTGACAGACGCACCAGCTCCACGATCAACTCACCCGCACCGCGCGCCGCGTTCTCGCTCATGCCCGGCAGCTCCTGGTACGTCGTGCGCATCGTCTCCAACGCCACCCGCGCAATGCCGCTCACACCACCCACGTGCCGCGCCATCAACGGCTCCAGCCGCAGGCCGCGCTCGGTGAGTTGTTCCTTGGGCAGCATCACGATCAGGTGCTCCACCCGCTCGGGGTTGGCGATCTCGTAGCTGCCGGTGGTGTCGTAGATCGCCCAACCGCCCGGCCGCACCCAGGCTTCGCGGTTGTGCTGCTGCACGCCCGCGCTGCCACGCCAGGGCGCGACGATCTTCAGGTACGCACGCTCGCTGCCGCGCGCCAGTTGCGGGCTGCGCAGCACGCGGTGGCGGTTCGCCTCCAGCTTGGTCAGCACCACGTCGCCCGCGTGTGAAGCCTGCATGTGGCCGTCGAAGCCGGTGTCGCCGTACAGGTCGGACTCCAGGCCACCGAAGTGCGTCCATACCCAGTCGCGCCAGATCGCCGCGCGCTCGCCGGGCGCGACGATGTCGGTGCTCATGATGGACGGGGACGGCATGGGGAGAAATTATTGACCTGCGTTTCGCCGTGTGCCGCCCGCGGTGTTGAGGGTTAACCCGGATCGGCGTGCGCGTTTCGACAAGCAGCGAGTGCATCGCCAGCATAGCGCCGCCGCAGGGATGTGCCTACGATGCAAGTTCGGTCAACCACAACGCCAGGAGACACACATGGCCCATCCCAATAGACGTCTGGTCATCCAAAGCGCCGCTGCCACGGTGGGCGCCATGTCCTTCGCGCCGCAGCTGCTCGCGCAGTCCGCGCCGGTGCGCATCGGCTATTCGATGTCGCGCACCGGCCCATGGACGGGGGGCGCGCAGGTCAGCCAGGAGCCCAACTACCTCATGTGGGCCGAGCAGCAGAACGCCGCCGGCGGCCTCGACGTGAAAGGCGTGCGCCGCAAGATCGAACTCATCAGCAGCGACGACCGCAGCGACATGGAAACCGTGGTGCGCACCTACGAAAAACTCATGGGCAGCGACAAGGTCGACCTCGTGTTGCCACCCTGGGGCAGCAACGCCAACTTCGCCGTGGCACCGCTGGCCAACCGCCTGGGCTACCCCTTCCTCGCGCCCACCGCGCTCTCGCGCCGCCTGGCCGAGATGAAGCTGCCTTACTTCTTCCTGCTGCTGCAACAACCCAAGCCCATGTGCGACGCACTGGTCGAGATGTTCAAGGCCAACGGCGTGAAGACCGTCGCCGTGGTCTACGTGGACGACCTCTTCGGGCTGGAGAACTACTCGGCGCTCAAGGTCGCGCTGCAGGGCACCGGCATCACCCTCGTGCAGGAGACCAGCTACCCCGGTGGCGTGAAAGACCTGGGCCCGACGCTGCGCAGCATCAAGGACAAGAACCCCGACGCCTTCGTCGGCTTCACCTACCCGCCCGACACCATCCTCGCCAGCCGCCAGAGCAAGGAAATCGGCTTCAACCCGAAGTTCTTCTACGCCTCGGTGGGCACCGCCTTCCCGCTCTACAAGAACGTGATGACGCCCGCCGGCGCCGAGGGCGTGCTCGGCATGGGCTCGTGGAACAGCAAGACCAGCCCGGGCGCCAAGGCCTACTTCGACGCCCACGTGGCGAGCCAGAAGAAGGAGCCCGATCGCTGGGCCAGCGGCGCTTGCTGGGCCGGGTTGGAGATCCTCACCAACGCGTGCAAGCAGGTCGGCCTGGACCGCAAGGCGATCCGCGACTACGTGGCCAACACCACGCACAAGACCATCATCGGCGACATCCGGTTCAGCGGCAGCGAGAACGTGGGCACACCCGGCACCGTGGGGCAGTGGCAGAACGGCGAGTTCGAGGTGGTGTGGCCGCAGAAGCTCGCGACGGCGAAACTGAATCCCAACAAGCCTGCGTGGAAGTGAATTGTCTTTCTCTGCCTGGCTAGAACTCATCGCCTCCGGTCTCATCACCGGGGGCATCTACGCGCTCGTCGCGCTCGGGCTGAACCTGCAGTACGGGCTGATGCGCATCCTCAACATCGCGCACGGCGAGTTCCTGATGGTCGGTGCCTTCCTCACCTGGATGGTGCAGACCTCGTTCGGCCTCTCGCCGCTGTGGATGATCCCGATCGCCTTCGGGCTGCTGTTCGCCGTCGGCGTCGCGGTGCACTGGCTGTGTTTCCGCCGCCTCACCGCCACCTCGCCCAACCTCGACATCTTCGAGGCGCGTGGCCTCATGGTCGCCTTCGGCCTGATGTTCCTGGTGCAGAACTTCATCTCGTATGTGTGGGGCGGTGACCTGCGCGGTTACGACTACCTCACGCAACCGCTCGCGATCCCCCTGCCAGGTGGCAGCGCGCAGTTCGCGGTCAACAAGCTGCTGGTGTTCGCGCTCGCGCTGCTGTTCTCTGGCGCGCTCATCGTGTTGCTGCGCACCACGCTGCTCGGCAAGGGCGTGCGCGCGCTGATGCAATCGCCCACCGGCGCGCAGCTCATGGGCATCAACACCCGGCGCCTGCACCCGCTCATGTTCGGCATCGGCCTGGGCCTTTCGGGCGTGGCCGGTTGCCTGCTGTCCATGGCCTACACCATCAGCCCGTCCATGGGCGAGCCCTACACCGTCACCGCGCTCATCGTCATCACGCTCGGCGGCTTCGGCAGCATGGGCGGCGCGCTCGCGGGTGGCCTGCTGCTTGGAGTGATCGAGGCGCTCGGCATGCACTTCACCAACCCCTCGCTCAAGGCGCTGCTGAGCTACGTCGTGTTCATCGGCGTGTTGCTGCTCCGGCCCGAAGGACTCTTCGCTCGAAAGAGTCGCAAAGCATGAATTCCAGGCAGTTCCTCATCCGCGACCTGCTGGTCCTCTTTGGCCTGGCCGGCTGGGCCGTGGCCTTGCCCGCCTTTGCCAGTGACTTCATCGTCTCCATGGCGCTCACCTGCCTGATGTACATCGCGCTCTCGTCGAGCTGGGCGCTGTTCTGCGGCACCACGCGTTACCTCTCGCTCGCCACCTCGGCCTTCTTCGGCATTGGCGCGTATGCGGGCGCGATCCTGCTCGAGCAGGTGCCGTGGGCGCAGGCCATCGCGCTGGGTGCGCTCATCGCCGCCGCCGTGGCGGTGGTCATGGGCGCGGCGGTGCTGCACCTGCGGGGCACCTACTTCGCGGTGCTCACCTTCGGCATGACCGAGCTCATCCGCCACGCCATCAGCTACTTCGAAAAAAGCGTCACCGGCACCGTGGGCCGCGTGCTCATGGTCGTGCCCGAGCGCGACACGATCTACTTCACCGTTCTCATCCTCGCGGTGCTCACCGTGGCGGCATCCATCGGCATCCGCCGCACGCGCTTCGGCCTGGCCATGCTCGGCATCGGCGCGGACGAACAGCGCGCACAGACGCTGGGCGTGAACACGCGCATCGTCAAGATCGCCGGCTTCGCGCTCACCGCCGCGGTGGCCGGTGCGGTCGGCGCCGCGATGTCGGTGCGATGGACCTACATCGACCCGCACACCGTGTTCAACCCCTTCATCGGTTTCCAGACCGTGCTGATCGCGCTCATTGGCGGCGCGGCCACGCTGTGGGGCCCGCTCATCGCGGCCATCGTGTTCAGCGTGCTCGCGGAAACCTTGCGATTGCAGGTGCCGCAGGTCTACATGATGACGCTCGGGCTGCTGTTGATTGTTTCGGTGCTGTACCTGCCGGGCGGCCTGGCCTCGCTGCGCGTCGACACCTTCCGGGGTTGGCGCGACAGCTTCAAGGCCTGGTGGACGGAAACCCGCGATGACCTGAGCGGCGAGACGAAGCGCCGCAAGCAGCGCGAGAAAGACCAGCGGGAGCGCAGCCATGTCTACTGAAGCGCTTCTGGATGCGCGCGAGGTCACCGTGCGTTTCGGTGGTCTCACGGCGGTCGACGCGGTCAGCGCGCGCTTCATGCCCGGCGAGCTGGTCGGCATCATTGGCCCCAACGGCGCGGGCAAGACGACCTTCTTCAACGCCATCTCGGGCGTGACCAGGCCCACCAGCGGCGCGCTGTCGGTGCAGGGGCGCGAACTCGGCGGCAAGGGCCCACACCGTTTCGCCGCGCACGGCCTGGCGCGCACCTTCCAGACGCCGCGCGTCTTCGGCGACATGCCCGTGCGCGACAACATCGCCTTCGGCCTGAAGTTCGCGGGACGCCGCCGGCGCAAGTACCTCTTGTGGGGCGAAGAGGCCTCGGTGCCCTGGGTGCTGCGCACACCGGACAGCATCCTCGCGCTCATTGGCCTGTCCGCCCAGGCCGATCTGCCGGCCGCCGCCATCACGCCCTCGCAGCAGCGCCTGCTGGAAATCGGCATGGCGCTGGGCACACGGCCGCGCATGTTGTTGCTGGATGAAGTGGCCGCGGGCCTTACCGAGAACGAGGTGGAAGAGATGGCGCGCCTGATCCGCCGCCTGCGCGATGAACTCGATCTCACCGTGGTCTGGATCGAACACGCCGTCACCACGCTGCTGCGCCATGTGGAGCGCGTGATCGTGCTGCACCAGGGCAAGAAGATTGCGGACGGCACCCCGCGCGAGGTGGTGCGCAACGCCGAGGTGATCGAGGCTTACCTGGGCGACGAAATGAACGAAGCAGAAGAAGGGGCCGCCGCATGATGTGGTACCGCCCTCAAGCCTTCGAACTCAGTGGCGGTGCGCGCGCGCGCCTGAAGGTCGATGGCCTGTCCGCCGGTTATGGCGCCTTCCTCGTGCTGCGCGATCTCAAGCTCGACATCCAGCCCGGCCTCACCGTTGTGCTCGGCCCCAACGGCGCGGGCAAGACCACGCTGCTCAAGGCGCTCAACGGCCTCATCCCGCGCAAGGGCACGGTGTTGCTCGATGGCCAGGAGCTGGCCGAGAAAACGCACGAGATCGTGGAAGCCGGTGTGGCGCTGGTGCCCGAAGGCCGGCAGCTGTTCCCGCAAATGACGGTGGCGGAAAACCTCGAACTCGGGGGCTGGCTCGTGCCCAAGGCCGAGCGCGCGCGCCGGCTCGAACAGGCCTTTGCCGATTTCCCCAAACTCAAGGAACGCGCCACGCAACTCGCGGGCACCATGAGCGGCGGCGAGCAACAGATGGTGGCCGTGGCGCGCGCCATGATGTGCGCGCCGCGCCTGCTGATGCTCGACGAACCCTCGCTCGGTCTTGCGCCCAGGATGGTCGATGAACTGCTCGCCATCGTGCGCCGCATCGCCGACGCGGGCACCACCGTGCTCATGGTCGAGCAGAACGTGAAGAAGGCACTGGCCGTGGCCGACCGGGGCTATGTGCTCGAACGCGGCACGCTGGTCGCCAGTGGGCCGGCGAAGCTGCTCGCGCGCTCCACCGTTATCCGCGAAGCCTACCTCGGTGCCGACAAAGACCCCGCCACCGGTACCACCAGCGCGTCCGACGCCGTGCAGCGCCGCAAGGCCATGGCCGCCACCGTCTGAACACCCCTCAAGGAGAAACACACCATGTCCGACCTGTCCATGCTCATCAACGGCCTCAAGGTCACCGCCGAAAAAGGCGCGACCTTCGAACGCCGCAACCCGCTCGACGGCAGCGTCGCCACGCGCGCGCCCGCCGCTTCACCGGCCGATGCGGTGATGGCCGTCGAAGCCGCCGCCGAGGCCTTCAAGACCTGGAGCGAAACGGGGCCCAACGAACGCCGCGCGCTGCTGCTCAAGGCCGCCGACGCGCTCGAAGCCAAGTTGCCGAAGTTCGTCGAAGCCGTGGCCGCCGAGACCGGCGCCACCGGCATGTGGGCCGGCTTCAACACCATGCTCGCCGCCAGCATGATCCGCGAGGCCGCATCGCTCACCACGCAGGTGGCGGGCGAAGTGATCCCGTCCGATGTGCCCGGCTCGCTCGCCATGGGCGTGCGCCAACCCGCGGGTGTGGTGCTGGGCATCGCGCCATGGAATGCGCCCATCATCCTGGGCGTGCGCGCGATCTGCGTGCCGCTGGCCTGCGGCAACACGGTGGTCTTCAAGGGCAGCGAGAACTGCCCGCGCACGCACCAGCTCATCGTCGAAGCGTTCCAGGACGCGGGCTTCCCGCCCGGCGTGGTGAACTACATCACCAATGCCCCGGCCGATGCCGGCGCGGTGGTCGAAGCCATGGTGGCGCACCCGGCGGTGCGCCGCGTGAACTTCACCGGCTCCACCAAGGTCGGCAAGATCATCGCGATGACCTGCGCGAAATACTTGAAGCCCGTGGTGCTCGAACTCGGCGGCAAGGCGCCCATGGTCATCCTGGACGACGCCAACATCGACGACGCGGTCAACGGCGCGGCCTTCGGCGCTTTCGCCAACAGCGGCCAGATCTGCATGAGCACCGAGCGCCTCATCGTGGACCAGAAGATCGCCGACGAATTCGTCAAGAAGTTCAGTGACAAAGCCAAGGCCCTGCCGCTGGGCGATCCGCGCAAGCCCGAGCCGGTGGTGCTCGGCTCCGTCATCGGCCAGGGCACGGTGGACCACTGCAACGCGCTGATCGATGACGCGCTCGCCAAAGGTGCGAAGCTGCTGTGCGGCGGCAAGGCCGATAGCACGCTCATGCCCGCCACCGTGCTCGACCATGTCACGCCCGCCATGCGCATCTACCACGAAGAAACCTTCGGCCCGGTGAAATGCGTGGTGCGCGTCAAAGGTGTGGAAGAGGCGATCGCCTGCGCCAACGACAACGAATACGGCCTGTCATCGGCGGTGTTCGGCGGCGACATCGCACGCGCCTTCAACGTGGCCCGCAAGATCGACAGCGGCATCTGCCACGTCAATGGCCCCACGGTGCACGACGAGGCGCAGATGCCGTTTGGTGGCGTGAAGGGCTCGGGCATCGGACGCTTCGGCGGCAAGGCCGGCATCAACGAGTTCACCGAACTGCGCTGGATCACGCTGCAGACGACGCCGCGGCACTATCCGTTCTGAGCGCAGTCGGTTAGGACTGCAGCGACCGACCCCGAGCGGCTCACCGCTGCGCCATGCGCGTCGGCGCAAACATGCTGCGCCCCAGCCACCGCCAGAGCCGTTGGCCGTTGCGGCCCGCGCCCTGCACCGTCAGATTGCCGGCCTGGACCATCTGGTCCGGGTCGCTGTCGCCGGTCCAGATTTCGGTAAGTGCGCGCACGGTTGATTCGACCAGCACGCTGACGTCGTGGCCCGGATCGTCACGGCACAGGTCCGCTTCGTGGTGGTCCACCACCAGCCACCATTGCCGCTCGGCCACAGGCGCATCGCTGAAGCGGAAATGAACGACGGTGCGCTCGCCATCGGGGAACTCGTCCAGGCGCGCGAAGCGGCGGATGTCCCACATCAGAAAGCCCGCGTCGAGCTGCTCGCGCCGCAGACGGCTGCCGATCCAGCGCGCACCCCAGTGGCCGATGCCGACGACGATCGGTCGCAGTTCTTCGCCCGCGGGCGTCAGGTGGTATTCCCAGGTTTTGTCGACGCGGCGCCGCTCGACGACACCGATCTCTTCGAGTTTGCGCAAGCGCTGCGTCAACAGCGTGGCCGACATGCGCGGCACGCCGCGGTGGATGTCGTTGAAGCGGTGGCTGCCGCAGAGCAACTCGCGCACCACCAGCGGCGTCCACAGCGCGCCCAGCACCTCCGCCCCACGGGCGACGGTACAGAACTGCATGTAGTCGATCATGCGGGCCAGTCTAGCGGCGTGCGGGTCCGCTGCCTACTCCAGATTCTGGACTTGAAGGTGCATGGCATGCGGCTTAACTTGAAGCCCGGTCGTGCACATCGCGCGACCTGTCCCCAAGGAGCACTGCCATGACCGAGACCCTCGTTTCCCGTCCCGCCTCTCCGGCCGTTTTTGACGCCGAGAAATTCCGCCAGACCACGCGTGCGCAATGGGAAAACGCCGCCGATGCCTGGAACCGATGGGGCCCCTTGCTGGCCCGCTGGCTGGGGCCCGCGACCGAAGCCATGCTGGACATGGCGGCCGTCGGTCCCGGCGCGCGCGTGCTCGATGTGGCGGCCGGCGCGGGCGATCAAACCCTGCTCGCGGCGCACCGCGTGGGCGCGCGCGGCCACGTGCTGGCCACCGACATCTCGCCCACGATTCTTCGATACGCGGCATCGGCGGCCGAACAGGCCGGCCTGTCGAACGTGGAGACCCGTGAGCTCGATGGCGAGCGCCACGACCTGTTGCCTGCCGCTTCCTTTGACGCCGCGGTGTCGCGGGTCGGCCTGATCTACTTTCCCGACCAGCAGCGCGCGCTCACCGGCATCCGCCATGCCCTGCGACCGGGTGGGCGTTTCGCCGCCGTGGTGTATTCGACGGCCGAGCGCAATCCCTTCTTCGCCTTGCCGGTCGGCATCATCCGGCGCCGCGCGCAGTTGCCACCGCCCTTGCCCGGGCAACCCGGGCCGTTCTCGCTGGGCGGCGAAGGCGTGCTGGCGAAGGCGCTGGAGCAAGCCGGTTTTCGCGACGTGGAGGTGCGCAAGGTCGACTCCCCGGTGCGTCTGCCGACGGCCGCCGAGTGCGTGCGTTTCGAACGCGAGTCGTTCGGCGCGCTGCACCAGATGATGGCCAGCTTGAGCGACGGCGAACGCGCCGACACGTGGCGAGAAATCGAGGAAGCCTTGCTCCGCTTCGACACCCCGGCGGAAGGTTTTGTGGGCCCGTGCGAAATGCTGGTGGGGGCGGGCACGCGCTGAGGATTTGGCGACGATTCAAGCGGCCTGCTACCGTGTGGCCTTTGCAACCCCCCCGCAAAGGCCCACCATGCGCCGCTTCCTCCTCCCGTTCCTGTGGCTGCTCGCCACCACTGCCCAGGCCGAAGAAATCGGCTCGGTCGACACGGTCTTCAAGTTCATCGGCCCGGACCACAAGATCGTGGTCGAGGCCTACGACGACCCGGGGGTGGCGGGCGTCACCTGCTACATGTCGCGCGCCAAGACCGGCGGCCTCAAGGGTGCGTTCGGTCTGGCGGAGGACAAGTCCGAAGCCTCCATCGCCTGCCGCCAGGTGGGTCCCATCACCATCGCCAAACCCATCAAGGCGCAGGAAGAAATCTTCAGCGAGCGCACCAGCCTCATCTTCAAGCGGCTGCGCATCGTGCGCATGGTCGATGCCCAACGCAACTCGCTCGTGTACCTCACGTACTCCGACCGCGTGATCGAAGGCTCGCCGCAAAACTCGGTGGCCGTGGTGTCGGTGGACCGCGCCACGCCGATACCTTTGCGCTGATCGTTGTGACTTCGGGTAAGTACGCATGAATATCCATCCATGGATAGACATTGCCTATCCCGAGGATGCCGACAATCAAATGGCCGTTGATCGGGCGGCTACCTAAGCTGTGGGCTTCGGTATTGCAGCGGAGTCCTCCATGGCCACCAGCCCCACCCCCGTGCAGCAACAGCCACCTCCACCCTCGTGGCTCGAAGCGCTCGCTGCCATGGCGTTGGCGCATTGATCGGAGAGGACGCCGTCACGATCCGGTGATAGAAAGATGGCGGCCCGCCGCGCGTCCGGCGCGCGGATGGTCGTTGCGCATTCAACCCACTACATACAGGAGAAACCATGTCCACGGTAGAAGCCAAACCAGCAGCCACGTCAGAGGCCAAGTGCCCCTTTCACCACGGTTCCGGCGTCGGGACCACCAACAAGGACTGGTGGCCGAACCAGTTGCGCATGGATGTGTTGAACCAGCATTCGGGCAGGTCCAACCCGCTGGGTGAAAAGTTCAACTACGCGGAAGAATTCAAGAAGCTGGACTACACGGCGCTGAAGGCCGACTTGAAGCAGCTGATGACCGACAGCCAGGAATGGTGGCCCGCCGACTTCGGCCACTACGGCCCGCAAATGATCCGCATGGCGTGGCACGCGACCGGCACCTACCGCACCACCGACGGCCGTGGCGGCGGTGGCCGTGGCCAGCAGCGTTTCGCGCCGCTCAACTCCTGGCCCGACAACGTCAACATCGACAAATCGCGCCGCCTGCTCTGGCCGATCAAGCAGAAATACGGCCAACAGATTTCCTGGGCCGATCTGATGGTCCTCGCGGGCAACGTGGCGCTGGAATCCATGGGCTTTCGCACCTTCGGTTTTGGCGGTGGCCGCGAAGACGTGTGGGAACCGGACATGGACGTGAGCTGGGGCGCCGAGACCAAATGGCTCGGCGATGACCAGCGCTTCGAAGGCGACCGCGTGCTGCTCAAGAGCCTGGGCGCGACCCACATGGGCCTGATCTACGTGAACCCGGAAGGCCCGAACGCCAGCGGCGACTACATGGCCGCGGCCAAGGACATCCGCGCCACCTTCTACCGCATGGCCATGAACGACGAAGAAATCGTCGCGCTGATCGCGGGCGGCCACACCTTCGGCAAGGCCCACGGCGCGGCGCCCGAGTCGCACAAAGGGCCGGAGCCCGAAGGCGGTTCGATCGAGGCCCAAGGCCTGGGCTGGACCAGCAACTTCGGCAGCGGCTTTGGCAAGGACACCGTCTCCAGCGGTCTGGAAGTGACCTGGACCACGACCCCGGCGCAGTGGGGCAACAACTTCTTCGAGAACCTGTTCAATTTCGAGTGGGAGCAGGAGAAGAGCCCCGCTGGCGCCAAGCAGTGGGTGGCCAAGAACGCGCCGGAGATCATTCCCGATGCGCACGTGCCGGGTCTCAAGCACAAGCCCAAGATGCTCACCACCGACCTGACGCTGCGCTTCGACCCCGAGTTCGGCAAGATCTCCAAGCGCTTCCTCGACGATCCGCAAGCCTTTGCGGAAGCCTTCGCCCGCGCCTGGTTCAAGCTGACCCACCGCGACATGGGGCCGAAGGCGCGCTACCTCGGCCCGGAAGTGCCGAAGGAAGACCTGATCTGGCAAGACCCGCTGCCGGCCGCCACGCACAAGCCGACGGCGGCCGACATCGCCGACCTCAAGAGCAAGATTGCCGCCTCGGGTCTGTCGGTGGGCGACCTGGTCTCGGTGGCCTGGGCGTCCGCGTCGACCTTCCGTGGTGGCGACAAGCGCGGTGGCGCCAACGGCGCGCGCTTGGCGCTGGCGCCGCAGAAGGACTGGGCGGTCAACCAGCGCGCGGTGAAGGCATTGCCCAAGCTGGTCGAGATCCAGAAAGCGTCGGGCAAGGCTTCGCTGGCGGATGTGATCGTGCTGGCCGGTGTGGTCGGTGTCGAGCAAGGCGCCAAGGCCGCGGGCGTGTCGGTGGACGTTCCGTTCGCGCCAGGCCGTGTCGACGCGCGGCAGGACCAGACCGACGTCGAGTCCTTCGAGGTGATGGAGCCCGAGGCCGATGGTTTCCGCAACTACAAGAAGGGCAAGAGCGCCGCGTCGACCGAAGCCCTGCTGGTCGACAAGGCCCAACTGCTGACCCTGACCGCGCCCGAGATGACCGCACTCGTCGGCGGTCTGCGCGTGCTCGGCGCGAACTTCGATGGCAGCCCGCACGGCGTGTTCACCGACAAGGTCGGCGCGCTCAGCAACGACTTCTTCGTCAACCTGCTCAACATGAACACGGTGTGGACGGCGAAGGATGCCGAGGACGAGTTGTTCGAAGGCAAGGACCGCAAGAGCGGCCAGCTGAAGTACACAGCGACCCGCAACGACCTGCTGTTCGGCTCCAACTCGGTGCTGCGCGCCTATGCCGAGGTGTATGGCAGCGCGGGCAGCAAGGAGAAGTTCGTCAGGGACTTCGTGGCCGCATGGACCAAGGTGATGAACGCCGACCGTTTCGATCTGGCGTGACCCTTTTCGCTTGGTGACAAAGGCCACCTTCGGGTGGCCTTTGTCGTTCAGGCCGTGGGCGGAAACGAACGCGGAAACCGGAGCACCTGGTCGCTGGGCAGCTTCACCATGGCGGACTCGAACAGCGGGTGCGACAACCAGCCCGCCCACCAGGCCTTGAGCGCGGGCAAGGGCAGTTGCGCGAACCACGCCGGCTCGACCGCCGCGAACTGGCGAACGAAGGGAAAGATGCCGATGTCGGTGGCGCAGGGAGCGTCGCCGCCCAACTGGCCGGCGCGCTGAAGCCGCGCATCGAGTGGCGCCAGCAGCACCGCGACGGCCTGCTCGCGGTGCTGCGCCCGGTCCGCGCCCTCGAAGCGCTCGGGGTACTTGTAGCGGTCGAGGTGGTGCTTGAACGGGCCGTCGCACGCCGACAGCAGTTCTCCGTTCACGGCGTTTTGCGCGCGCCCCCACCAGCCGGCCGGATCGCCGTGCGCGGTGAACGCCCATTGCACGATGTCCAGGCTTTGCTCCAGCACGCCGCCGTCGGGCAGGGCGAGCACGGGCACCGTTCCCCTGGGCGACAGGGCGAGCATCGCGGCCGGTTTCTGTCGCAACACGATCTCGTGCACATCGAAGGCCACGTCCGCCACCAGCAGGGCCATGCGCGCCCGCATGGCGTAGGGGCAGCGCCGGTAGTTGTAGAGCAGGGGAAAGGATGCGGGGGTCATTGCATGGGATTAAAGCCCAAGGCCATTTTCTGCCTGTACCCTTGGCCCCATGACCGATACCCAAGAACCCATTCACGAACCCCGCCTCTGGAGCGACGAACACTGGACCGCCCGCGTCATCAAGAACGAAGACGACGACGGTTGGGCTGTCGCGATGCACCTCGATGGCCAGACCGAGCCGGCACTGGTCGGCCCCTGGACCATGGGCCGCGACAAGAAGAACCCCAAGCCGCTGGACACCGCGGCCTTCAACACCCTGGTGAAAACCGCCAAGGAAGTCATTCGCCGTTCCGAGCAGCAGCGGCACGCCGAGTTGAACAAGAACGTCAGCGTGACGGTGGACGGGCAGCGCATCCGCGTCGCCCTGGCCATCGTCCCCGACGAAGAAGGCGCCTCCGCCACGCTGAGCGCGAGCGACGAATTCGACGCCGAACTGGCCCGCGTACCGGTGCCACCCACCTTCCGGTTGAACGTGGACAGCGCGCAGGCCTGGATCGCGTCCGGTTTCGAGAAGCCCTCACGATGATCGATGGACTGGTCGCCGGCCGCCTCATGGGCGACGCCTCCCGGCGCGTGGACAAGGCCGGACGCGGCTACATCGTGGCCCGCGTGCTGGCCCGCAATCGGGCGGACGAGGAATTCATCGTCAACGTCATCGCCTTCGACGACGCGCCCTGCGCGGCGCTGCTGGCGCTGCGCGATGGCGAATCGCTCACGCTCTCGGGCGGGCTCACGCCCAAGGTCTGGACGGACAAGCAGGGCATCGTGCGCCCCAGCCTGGACATGGTGGCCACCCACGTGCTGACGGCGCACCAGGCCGGCGGCGCGCAGGCGGGCGCTTGACGCGCTTGTCCCTGCACACCCCAGGCGCACCCGCCTCTGCGAAAATCCCGGGCATGAACGCGACCAACACCACCGAACTCATGAACACCCTGGGGCTGCAGGCCAAGGCGGCCTCGGCGCTCATGGCCAAGGCCGGCGCGGCCACCAAGCTCGCCGCGCTGCGCGGGCTGGCCGCGCAGCTGCGCGAGAACGTGCAGGCGCTGCAGGTGGAGAACGCGAAAGACCTGGAGCGCGCGCGCGCCAACGGCCTCTCGGAGCCCATGGTGGACCGGCTCAAGCTCACGCCCAAGGTGATCGAAACCTGTGCGCAAGGCTGCGAGCAGCTCGCCGCCATGGCCGACATCATTGGCGAGATCACGGGCATGAAGCAGATGCCCAGCGGCATCCGCGTGGGCCAGATGCGCGTGCCCATCGGCGTGTTCGGCATGGTCTACGAGAGCCGGCCCAACGTGACGATCGAAGCCGCGTCGCTCTCCATCAAGAGCGGCAACGCGGCCATCCTGCGTGGCGGCTCCGAGGCCATCGAATCCAACCGCGCGCTGGCCGCGCTGGTGCAGCGCGCGCTGACCGACGCGGGTCTGCCCGCCGACGCGGTGCAGCTCGTGCCTACCACCGACCGCGCCGCCGTGGGCCTGCTCATCACCATGCCGCAGTACGTGGACGTGATCATCCCGCGCGGCGGCAAGGGCCTGATCGAGCGCATCAGCGCCGAGGCCAAGGTGCCCGTCATCAAGCACCTGGACGGCAACTGCCACACCTACGTCGACGACCCGTGCGACGTCGCCATGGCGGTGAAGGTGGCCGACAACGCCAAGACCCAGAAGTACAGCCCCTGCAACGCCACCGAAAGCCTGCTGGTGGCGCGCGGCGTGGCGGCCGAGTTCCTGCCAAAGATCGGCGCCATCTACGCCGCCAAGGGCGTGGAGATGCGCGGCTGCGCGGAAAGCCAGGCCATTCTGAAGACGGTGGCGGGCGCGAAGCTGACGCAGGCCACCGAAGCCGACTGGTCCGAGGAGTACCTGGCGCCGGTCATCAGCGTGAAGCTGGTCGACGGCGTGGACGAAGCCATCGCCCACATCAACCGCTACAGCAGCCACCACACCGACGCCATCCTTACCACCGACCACATGCACGCCCAGCGCTTTCTGCGCGAGGTGGACTCGGCCAGCGTCATGGTGAATGCGAGCACGCGCTTCGCAGACGGTTTCGAGTACGGCCTGGGCGCCGAAATCGGCATCAGCACCGACAAGTTCCACGCCCGTGGACCGGTGGGCGTCGAGGGTCTGACCTCGCTCAAGTACGTGGTTCTGGGCGAGGGCGAAGTGCGCGGCTGATGGCCGCCCAGGCGGCGCGTTGCCCGCCGTACCGATGACGAGGGGAACACCATGTGCCGCAACATCAAGACCCTGTTCAACTTCGAGCCCCCGGCCACCGAGCTGGAGATCCGCGATGCCTCGCTGCAGTTCGTGCGCAAGCTCAGCGGCTTCAACGTGCCGTCACAGGCGAACGCGGCGGCGTTTGACAAAGCGGTGGAGCAGGTGGCGGCCAACGCGCGCGAACTCATCGCTTCACTGCACACCAATGCCGCGCCCCGCAACCGCGAGGTGGAGGCGGCCAAGGCCAAAGCACGGTCGGCGGAGCGATTCGGATCTGGGGGTTGAGCGGAGGGCGCCGCGGGATGGGCGGCACGAGCGGGTCGGCAAAATACGCCGTTTTAACTACCTGAATCGGCCCGCCATGAAGCTTTTGTCCTCTGCCAGCGTCCTGTTGCTTGCCGTCGGCTTGACGGGTTGCGCGTCTGCGCCGCAGTCCATGGCCCCTCATGCTGCCACTGGCATCCAGCGGCTGGCGGTCGTTTCGGTAACGGGGGGCGAGTTCATTCGCCAATACGTGGGTGTCACCCAGTTCGGCAATGAGCGCGAGAAAAAGTCCATCGTTTCCTGGAACCTCGACAAGGCCTACGAGGCGCAAATGGGCGAGGCCGCCGAGCAGGTGTTGGGGGCCACGGTGGTACCGGTGGTGTACCCGGCCGCCGACTTCAAGGGCGTGGACGACATCCGGGGCCCGGTGGACATCGCGTCGTATTGGGGACCGCATTGGGATGCGATCGAGGCGCCGGTGCGCGGCCTGTGTGCCGCCAACCGGCTGGACAGTGTGCTGGTCGCCGTGCGGCAGAAAACGCCTGACGTGTTTGGCGATACCAATCGCTTCGTCTATGGCGCGGGCATCCACACCACTGCTTGGGGTGCGTCGCAGCTCCACCTGCTGTCGTCGCTGTCTCTGGTGGATTGCAAGTCGGGCAAGACGCTGGCAAGGCAGTGGTTGACCCAAAGCCCCACGGGGGAACTCCGGGATCGACTGGTCACAGCGCCATTGCCCACGGAAGTGTCGCGCACCCCCATTCCCGAATGGACGCCTGAGATCGAAAGCCGTTTGCGGCAGGCGCTGGTGGATCTTCCGAAAACCGCCTGGGTGAGCACCTTGCGCTCGATGGTGCCGCAGAAATAACCCGCCGGCGTCAGCGCCGCTCCGGCCACCCGGTGCCGCCTTCGCCCTCGAACACCGCGCGCAGCAGGTTGCCGGCCTGTGAGGCCAGGGTCAGCAGGCCACAGATGAGCAGCCAGGGGCTGGCCTTGGAGGCCTGCATGCCGCTGTCCCACCAGTAAGCAAAGCCGCCAGCCAGGGTGAACAGCGCGCCCAGCAGCAGGAACACCACCATCCACACCACCCGAACGGCATCGCTGTCGGATGGGCGCAGCACGGTGAACCAGGCGGCGAGAGCGGTGATGAATGCCACAAACGTCATGTCAACGTCCTTCCTGCGGGGATTGTGGCGCGGTGCGCCACCGGGCGCATCTTGAAAACCCCGTCATGTGCCCCCATTACACTGGCTGCCTCCCCGCCGCCAACACCCTTACGCTTATACACATCT
>NZ_SCML01000023.1 GCF_005503365.1 Hydrogenophaga sp. 2FB | reverse complement strand
CCGCCAATGACCGCATTGCCCGCGCCGATCTGCTTGGCCACGTCCACGCCACCACGCGCGGTGACGAAGGTGACCTTGAGGCCTTCCTGTTCGTAGTAGCCCTTGGCCTGCGCGACCATCCACGGTCCGAAGGCCGGCAGCGTGCCGGGCGCGGGCAGCAGGTAGGTGATCTCTTGCAACTGCGCATGGGCCATGAACGGTGCCGTGGCGCCGCTCGCCAGGAGCACGGCCAGCACGGTGCGGCGCAGAGGGTGGGTCGATCGGGACATGCGAAATCCTTTCAGGGTTGCGAGGAGTTGAGGGGGCGGGTTCAGCGTTGCTCGCTCAGGCGGTGCAGTTGCCGGTAGAAATCGTCCACGTGGAGTTGCGCGCTGGCCGGCATGGCCTGCATTGCCTGCGCGTGGCGCAACGGGTCCTGCTCGGCACCCGCGCGGCCCACGCGGTGCGAGGCCTCCTGCACGAAACGGCACACGGGCGCGCGGCGCTCGCCGAAGGTGGCCAGCGCGGTGGGCACGGGCGCGTCGTCGGCCAGCAGGCGGGCCAGCTCCACGGCGTCCTGCACGGCCAGTGCGCCGCCCTGGCCCATGAACGGTGTGGATGCGTGCGCGGCATCCCCGATCAGGACCACACGGCCCTGGTGCCAGGGCAGGGGCATCACCACCTCTTCCACGGCTGTGTAGAGCACCTCGGTGTCTGGCGATATCTCGTCGAGAAACGGGCGCACCGGGCCACCGAATTCGGCGAAGCGCTCGCGCATGGTCTCGGGCCAACGGGCTTTGTCGAACCAGGCGCCTTGCGGCTCGGCCACGGTGCCGAAGATGTAGAGCTTCTCGTCGGAAATCGGCATGATCCCCAGCCGCTTGCCCACGCCCATCATCATGATCTTGTCGACCAGCTCGGGCGGGCGGCGGTGCACGCTGCGCCAGACGCCGAAACCCGAGTACGTGGGTTGCACCTCGGGCCACAGCAAGGCCCGCACGCCCGATCGGATGCCGTCCGCGCCCACCACCAGGTCGAAGGACGCCGTGCTGCCGTCGGCGAACCGAACGTCCGCATGCGCATCGCCTTGCTGCAAGGCTTGCACGGTGGTGCCCAGGTGCACCGGCACGCCCAGCGCGTCGAGCTGGCTGGAGAGCACGCGGTGCATCTCGGCCCGCTTAACGCCCAGGATGGGCGGCATGGGCGGCGAGCCCACGCTGGGGTAGGTCACGTCCACGATGTGCCGGCCATCGTGGTGCAGGTACACGTTGCGGCCCGACGGAATCGGGAAACCCGCTCGCACCAGGTCTTCCATCGCACCGATCTGGTGGAAGTGCTCCAGGCCGTTGCTGTAGACGAAGATGCCCGAGCTCTGGAACTGCCATTGCGGCTGTTTTTCGATGACGGAGACATCCCAGCCACCGCTGCGCGCGAACGCCAGTGCGGCGGAACAGCCGGCAATGCCGGCACCAACGATCAAGACTTTTTTCATGGACGAAGAATGAAAGACACGGGTGCGTGGACCCGGTGCGTGGATTCTTCGTCAGCCCTTGGTTGCGTTCAACCTTCAGGGCGCCGGATCTGGGTACCGAGCGTCCGCGACTTGATGCACTGGCTCGGCGTGGTGCCCGACCAGCGCTCGAAAGCGCGCGAGAACGCCTTCTCGGAACCGTAGCCCACGCTCTGCGCGACGCGCCACACGTCGTCCGCCCCTTTGAGGAACTGCTGGCGCGCGATGCCCATGCGCACCGACGTGAGGTAGCGCAGCGGCGTGGTGCCCATGAGCTCCACGAAGCGCTCGCTGAACACCGAGCGCGACTGGTGGCTCACGCGCGCGAGGCTGGCCAACGACCACGGCAACTCGGGGTGGGCGTGCATCTGCACCAGCGCTTTGCCGATGGCCTTGTCGCGCACGCCATTGAGCCAGCCCTGGGCGTCGGCCGGGCCGCTGTGCAGGTGCTCGCGCAGCACGTGCACCAGCAGCAGGTCGGCCACGCGGGCGGTGGCCAGTTGCCAGCCCGGGCGCTGCGCGATCGTCTCGTCCACCATCGCCTGCGTGGTCAGCGCCAGGCTGCGCGTGGTGGCGATGTCGGCCGCGCGCAGCACGATCAGGGGCGGCAGCCAGGACAGCAGCGAACTGCCCTGGTGTTGCGGCATCCACAGGTGCAGCGAAAAGAGTTCGGTGGCGTCGCCGGTGCCGCCGTGCGCGAAGGTGATGGGGTGGTCGCCGTGCGCGCCGCGCATGTGTTGCTGCAGCAAGGTGCGAAACGGCACGGGGTCCAGGCCGAGGGTGGAGGCGACCACGTGGGGCCCACCCTGGGGCAGCATCACGATGTCGCCCGGCTGCACATGCACAGCCGCCTGCCCGTCCATCTGGATCCAGTAGGGGTGGCCGGTGCACACGCGCACCAGCAGGCCTTCCACCCCTTCGGAGCGCAGCGCCCAGGGCGCCGACAGCGAGAAGCGCGCGGTCACGGCGCGGTCCGTGCGCAGGGTGCCGAGCACCAGGCTGATCAGGTCACCGGAGGCGGTGCTCATGGTGCATCAGCTTGGTGGGCACGCGCGCGGAGACCGTCAGGCCGACTGCGCCTCTTCCAGTTGTGCGCGCAAGGCGGACACCTGCTCGCGCAACGCGGTGTTTTCCATCTGCAACGCAGCGACCTTCGCGCGCAAGGCCTCCACCTCGTCGGCGGGGGCGGATGCTTGTTCGGCATGCTCCGCCGCATCGTCCGCTGGTGGTTTCTTCTTCGCGTCGCGCGCGCGCTTGGCCGCCAGTTTGAGTTCTTCCTTGCCCGCCAGGGCCGCGGCTTTCTGTTCCTCTTCCGGCAGGCCCGCCACCGCGGCGGCGGCATTGAGCGAAATCGTGCCGGCCTTCAGCGCCTCGACCACCTCGGGTGTGGCCTGCTTCTGGATCTTCTCGATCATCACCACCTGGCTGCTGCTCAGGCGCGCGGCCTTGGCAATGTCTTCGCGGCTGTTCAGCGGCCGGGCTTCGGGCACGACGGGCGCGGCAGGGGCGTCCGAGGCCTGTGGCGGGAGCGTGTCCGCCTCGGGCGGCAGGTCCTCGGGCGCGGGGCTGGACGCCAGAAGACGCGCGCGCCGTTCGGCAATGATCTCGCGCTTGCGCAAGGCCAGCACACCGCGCTGGAAGTCCGACACGCTGCGCCGGCCCAGGTGCTGGTCGATCATCCACAGGTGCACGTCCTCCATGGACTTGAAGCGCGGGTTCTGCACCGTCTCGAACGGCAGATTGTGTTTCTGGCAGATGCCATACCGGTTGTGCCCATCCACCAGCACGTCGCCCCAGAGCACCAGCGCATCGCGGCAGCCTTCGGCGAGGATGCTGCGCTCCAGCGCATCGTGCTCGTCGGGCGTGAGGGGGTCGATGTAGGCTTTGAGTTCCGGGTTGACGGTGATCTGCATGGGACGGGGTTCGCGGTTCAAGAAGGACGTGGGGCGCGAATTGTAGATGGCTGGTCGGTAGTACCGAAGGTTCAACACCTCCGAAACCGGGTGCATTTCTTGCAAGCCACGGTTAGAGTGGCCACGGCATTCGCGTCCACCATCCGTTCGAAAGGGCCTCCGAGATGTTCGACCTCCCGATGTTCACCCTCATCCATGTCCTCATCAGCGTGCTCGGCATCGTTGCCGGGCTCGTGGTCATCGGCGGCCTCATGGCCGGCGCGCGGCTCGATGGCTGGACGGCGTTCTTTCTCCTCACCACCGTCCTCACCAGCGTCACCGGCTTCTTCTTCCCGGTGGACAAGATCACACCCGCGCACGCGGTGGGTGCCATCTCGCTCGTGGTGCTGGCCGTGTGCCTGCTGGCGCGCTACGGCAAACAGATGGCGGGCAAGTGGCGCGGCACCTATGTGGTGACGGCCGTGGTCGCGGTCTACTTCAATGTGTTCGTGCTGGTGGTGCAGCTGTTCGTGAAGACGCCCGCACTCGCGCAACTCGCGCCCACCCAGGCCGAACCGCCATTCGCGATCACGCAGGCCTTGGTGCTGCTGGTGTTCGTGTGGCTGGGCTGGGCGGCGTTGCGCGGTTTTCGCAAGCCGGGGTACTGATGGTTCAGCCTTCGAGCAACGAGGCGCGCAGCTGCGCCAGCTCGCGCGGACCCAAGCCGATAGGGCCTTCGAGGTAGCTCGGGAGATCTCCGAACTCCTGCTCGATGGTGGCGAACGCCGCATCCAGAAACGCCGGCTGCACGCTCCACAGCACATCCATCACATGCGCCGGGCCACGCGCTTGCACCAGCGGGCTGCGGCGGAAGAGGCGGTTGGTGAGCAGGTAGTCCTGCACGATGTCGTCGTGCGCCACACCCAGCGCACCGAGCAGCAGCGCGGCGGCGTATCCGGTGCGGTCCTTGCCGGCGGTGCAATGGAACACGACGGGCGTGGGTTGCTCGATGAGGTGGCGGAAGAAGCGGGCATACATCGGTGCCGCCTCGCGCACGAAGCCCCGGTAGGTGTCGCACATCAGTTCGACCGCCTGCGCTTCGGAGGGCACCGTGCCTTCGCCGATCAGGGCTTGCACGCGCTGCACCACGGTGGGCTCGATCGACAGCGGCAACGCGGTGAGGCCGGCCACATCGCAGGGCAGTGCGGCGCATTCCTCCACGCCGCGAAAGTCGATGCGGTGGGTGAGGCCCATGCCTTGCAGTGTCCGCAGGTCGGACGGTGTGAGACCGCCCAGGTGGTCGGAGCGGTAGACGCGGCCGTGGCGTACACGCCGGCCGTCGAGCCCGACGTGGCCGCCCAGGTCACGAAAATTGGATGCGCTCGGCAGCAGGCGGGGAAGGTCTTCGGTCCGGTCTGGGGTGGATGCGGTGGTCATGCTGGCCATTGTCGGTGTGCGGTGTGACAGGCGCTGTCACCTTGGGACAGGACGACACCAAAAGCGTGAGAGCTGCGACGTGAATTCGCACCTTCCTCCTTTGGGGGAAGGCTGGGATGGGGGCACGTGTGCCTACCACATCACTTCATGCGTGCCCCCATCCCAACCCTCCCCCAGCGGGGGAGGGCATCGGACACTTCAGGGCTTCTTCGTGTTCGCCGTTGGTGGCGTCTGCGTCGCCGCGGCCGTGGGCGTGAGGCACGGGTCGGCGGTGTCGTCCTTCTTGCCGCGCTCCACCAGCGGCACCACGGCCGCCGCCGGGCCCGCTGCCGCACCCAGCGCTACCGCGGCCAGCACCCGGCCCACCAGACCGCGCGCCTCGATGCCGACATCGGGCTTGCCCAGCGAGCCGGTCACGTTGATGGGCGTGCGCAGCGACAGCGGTGACCAGTCCTTGGGTTGGGTGACCACGCGCAAGGCCATCGACTCGTCGCGCAGGTTGACCTGGCCGGTGGCGCGCACGGTGCTGTCGCGGTTGTCCAGCACCGCGAGCTTCGGGACGATCAGGCCATCGTTCGCCACCAGGTCAAAGCGCGCGCAGCGCAAGGACAGCGGGTTGTCGCCCTTGAGGTACACGCCCAGCGCCTGTGCCACGTCGAGGCCCAGGGCCTCGGTGACCAGATGGGAAATGGTGCCATCGCGCAGTGTGAGGTCGATCGGACCGTCGAGCGAGCCCAGGATCTGCGCGGTGGAGTTGCCCGCGCCGCGCACGTCCAGCTTGCCCGAGAGCACGCCGGTGACATAGGACTGCACCGCCTGATCGCCGCCCTGGCGCGCCTGCTCACGCTCCTTTTTCAAGGCCTTCGGCGCGGTGGCGGCGGGTGTCTTGCGGGGTGCATCGTCGGGCCGCAGCCCACGCAGCCAGCCGGCGATGTCCACCCCGGCCACATCGAGGCGCGCTTGCCACTTCGCGGGTTGCGCATTCGCGTCGAGCTGTGTCATGCCCTTGAACTGACCGCCCGACACCGTGGTCTGCAGATCGTCCAGACGCAGCACGCCGGCCTTGAGCAACACGCGCATCTTCAACTGCTGCAAGGGCGCCATGGCAGTCGTGCCGAAGTCGACCTGGTCGACGTCGACCTTCACGTCCGCGTCCATCACCTTGAGCGAAGGCAGGTCGAAGCGGCGCTGCGGCAGCACGCGACCGCCGTCGGGTGCCGGGGGCGCCGCAGGGGCATCGCCGCCGATGGCCGGGCCGAGGTCGGCAAAGGCCAGCTTGGGGCCCGTGAGCGTGCCGGTCAGGCGCCGTGGCGTGGCGCGCTGGTGGAAGCTCAGATCGCCCGCGAGGCGGCTGGTGCCGATGGTGGCGCGCGAGGCCTGCAGGCGCCACACGCCGCTGTCTTGCGTCAGCCGCCCGCGCAGATGGAACGGCGGTGTTTGTGGCAGCGTGATGCCCAGCGGCTTGCCCACCGCGGCGAGCGATGGGCCCTGGAACGACAGCGCGCCATCCAGGCGCGGTGTGCCGAGCAGGGCGGCGGCCTGGCCGTCGAACAGGATGCTCGAGGATGCCACCGTGCCTTCCACCAGCACCGGTACCCACGGCGCATCGGGCGCGGTCTCGGGGTCGTGGAGCAGGGGCAGGGTGCTGCCCGCGCGCGCCTGCAGTTTCATCTTCATGGCGCGGTAGCGCCCGGTGAACGAGGCTTCGTAGCCCGCGTCCGCGCCGATCTCGGCCTTGCCTTCGCGCCCGCGCACACGGATGTCGAGGTCGATGTCCTGCACCCGGTCTTTCCAGTGAATCTCGCCCTGGCCCATCACCAGCGAGTCGAAGCGCGGAATGCCGCCCAGCCCCGCCTCGTCTTCCTTGGGCGTCTTGTCCGGCGCGCCGAGCTGCCAGTTGGCGTTGCCGTCGGGCGTGCGCATGAGGCGCGCATCCAGCGTGTCGGCCCGCAAGGCCTGCACACGCAAACGTTCGCCGCCGCGCTGCCAGTGCCACACATCACTCCACCGCCAGGCGAGCGACACGCCCCTCGCGTCCAGCAGATGGGGCACTTCATAGCGCGGGTCCGACGCGATCCGCAGGTGTTCCACTTCCAGCCGTGGCCGCCAGATCAGGTACATGCGCACGCGGCCATCCAGCTGCACGGGAACCGCCGCACCCTGGGTGGCGGCGTTCTGCAGCGGTTGGCGCAGGAAGGGCCAGCCGCTCGCTTCACCCGCCACGACGCCCAGCACCAGCACCGCGAGCACACCACCCACGATCCACAGGGTGCGCCCGCGCGTGTTCATCGGCGAACCGCCCTTCCTGGGGTAGGACGGCGCCGCATGGGTCGATGGGGATGGGGGCGGCTTTTCATCCATGTGGGAATGCAGGGTGGATGGATGGTTCCATGCTGGCTGTATCGGCGTGTTTCGTCTGTGCGCGGGCACACCTTCGCGGCACGGAGGCGGTCGATAGAATCGCCCATGCTGGGGCCTGTTCACACTGTTTTTCCAAGTGCGTTGCGGATCAAAAAAGGCCATGCGCAAGGCGCGAAACGCAGACGGGCCGGTGGCCCGGCGAGGCTTCGCAACGCGGCGCATGGCCTTTTTGGCCGCAACCCGAAGGGAATGGGTTGAAAACAGCGCCCCTCGTCGTTGCACTCCTAGGCCAGGCGTCCAGCCAGGCCGTCGTCGCGCGCCTGGATGGGCGCTGTTTTCAACCCATTCGCACTTGGAAAAACAGTGTGAACAGGCCCCAAGCTGAATGGATCCTTCCATGAGCGATGCTCCCGAGGCCAGCTGGCACACCGAAGACACACACCAGGTGCTGCGGCTCAGCGGCGAATGGCGCGGACACCGCGGCACCTTGCCCGAACCCATTTCCACCGACGGCGCTGGCCCTGTGCGCGTGGACGCGACCGGGCTGCGCTCGTGGGACGCGCCGCTGGCAGCAGCGCTGTGGCAGCAGCTCGAACCGTTCGCGCGCCAGCAGGTCGACGTGGACCTGCACGGCCTGCCCGAGGGCTTCCAGCAGGTATTGGCCCTGGCGCTGGACGCGGCGCCGACCGCACCCCCGTCCACCACCCAGCGCCCGGGCCGCATCGCCGCCCTGGGGGCGAGGGTCACGGCCGCGATGGGGTTGCGCCGCAAGACGCTGGGCTTCGTGGGCGAGGTGCTGTTGTCGATCGGCCGCTGGCTGCGCGGCCGCAGCGACATGCGCGCGGCCGACCTGATGTGGCAGATCGAACAGACCGGGCCGCGCAGCCTGCCCATCGTCGCGCTGGTGTGTTTCCTGGTTGGCCTCATCGTGGCCTACATGGGGGCCTCGCAGCTTCAGCGCTTTGGCGCACAGACCTACATTGCCGACCTGGTCACCATTGGCGTGGTGCGCGAGGTGGCGGCCTTGCTCGTGGGCATCGTGCTCGCCGGCCGGGTGGGCGCGGCCTTCGCGGCGCAGATCGGCAGCATGCGCGCCAACGAGGAGGTGGACGCTTTGGCCACGATGGGTGTGAACCCGATCGACTTCCTGGTGTTGCCGCGCGTGCTGGCGCTGCTCATCGTCGGGCCCATGCTCACCGCCTTTGGCGCCGTGGTCGGCATGCTGGTGGGCTGGTTGGTGGCCGTGGGCATCTTCGGCGTGACGCCGCTGGAGTACGTGTACGCCAGCTTCGATGCCATGACGCTGACCCATGTGCTGGTGGGCCTGTTCAAGGGTACCGTGTACTCGGTGCTGGTCGCCCTGGCGGGCTGCCTGCAAGGCATGTCGGCCGGGCGCAGCGCGCAGGCCGTGGGCGATGCCACCACCGCATCGGTGGTACAAGCCATTGTCTGGATCGTCGTGGCGGCTTCCATGCTTACGGTGGTGTTTCAACGTCTGGATATCTAGGAAACCGCAAGCGCTAAAAATCCCATGCAGGAACCCGTGAACCCGCCCACCGCCACACCGCCCGCGCCCAACGGCCAGGAGCCGCTCGTGCGCGTGGAAGGCCTGACCATGGCCTTTGGCCGCAACGTGGTCCAGCGGGACCTCAACTTCGATATCCGGCCCGGCGAAGTGCTGTCGATCGCCGGGGGCAGCGGCTGCGGCAAGAGCACGCTGCTGCGCCACCTCATTGGCCTGCAGGCGCCCGCCAAAGGCCGGGTGCTGTATGGCCAGAGCGATCTCTACGCGGCCGATGAAGACGAGAAGACCGCGCTGCTGCAGAACTTCGGCGTGATGTTCCAGGCCGGCGCACTGTGGAGCAGCATGACCGTGGGCGAGAACGTGATGCTGCCCATGCAGGTGTTGACCGACATGGGCGAAGCGCAACGCGAACAGGCCGCGCGTTTCAAACTGGCCCTGGTGGGCCTGGCGGGCAACTTTGACACCGAGCCCTCCGCCTTGAGCGGCGGCATGCGCAAGCGCGCCGCCATCGCCAGGGCACTCGCACTCGACCCGCCGCTGCTGTTTCTGGACGAACCCTCCGCCGGGCTGGATCCGTTGACCTCGGCGCACCTGGACGAACTCATCATGCATTTGCGCGACGACCTGGGCACCACCGTGGTGATGGTGAGCCACGAGCTCGACAGCATCTTCGCGCTGGCCGATCGCCTGCTGTTTCTGGACGCGCAGACCAAGACCATGACGGCGCTGGGCCCGCCCAAGGAACTGCGGCGCAGCGGACCCGAAGAAGTCCAACATTTCCTGCGGCGCGGCGCCGCCGCACCGCAACAGGAGGAGCCCGCATGAAGCGCAAGGCCAACCCGACACTCATCGGCGCCTTCGTGGTCGCCGGCATCGCGTTGATCGCGGTGGCCATCATCACGCTGGCGGGCAGCAACTACTTCACGCGCACCGAGCGCACGGTGATGTACTTCAGCGGCTCGGTGTACGGCCTGCAGGTCGGTGCGCCGGTGGTGTTCCGCGGCGTGCGCGTGGGCAGCGTGGACTCCATCCAGGTGTCTTACGACCGTGAGAAGGACACCTTCTCGATCCCGGTGGTGGCCTCGCTCGATGCCGATACCTTGCGCGGCCTGGACGGCAAACAGCTCGATGCCGATGCAGGCCCGGCCTTGACCGCTCTCGTGCAGCGGGGCCTGACCGCGCAACTGTCCACGCAGAGCCTGCTCACCGGCCTGTTGTATGTCGATCTGGATTTGCGCCCCCAGCGCGCGAGCAGCAAGCGCGGCGACACCGGACACAATGCCACCGAGATTCCGACGACACCCACGGCCATCCAGGCCTTCCGCGATCAGCTCGAAGGCATCGACCTGCGCAAGATCACCGACGACATCTCGGCCATCGCCGCCTCGGCGCGCGCGGTGATTTCCGGTCCGCAGCTGAACCAGGCGCTGAGCGACATGGCGCAGATCACCGCCACGCTCAAGCGCGCGTCGGAGCGGCTGGACAAGCGCCTGGACCCCCTGGCCGACGAGCTGCAGCGCTCGCTTGTGTCCACCCGCACCGCGATGGACAGCATGAACAAGGCGGCCGGTTCGGTGAACCAGACGGCCGTGGGCGTGGGGCGCACGTCGGACCAGGTGGCCGAGATCCTGGCGCCCGACGCGCCCCTGGTGCAGAACCTGCAGCGCGCCGCCAATGAGGTGAGCCGCACGGCCGGCGCGCTGCGCGAAGCCACGTCGGGGGACTCCAACCTCATGGTCGGGGCCGACCGTGCGCTGGACGACCTGTCGCGCGCCGCGCGCGCCTTGCGCGACCTGGCCGAAGCGCTGGAACAACAACCCGATTCGCTCCTGCGGGGCAGAAAGGTGAACCCGGAATGAAGCGCCGCGACACATTGGCCGGACTCTGCCTGGCACCCTGGTTGCTGGCCGGTTGCGCCAGCGATGCGCCGCCCGCGCGCTGGTACGAACTGCGCGCGGAACCTCCGCAGCCCAAGCCCACGCCCCGCCCGGGCGATGGTGCGGTGTGGGAGGTGGCGAGCGTGGTGCGCCTGCCCGGCGCGCTGGACCGCGACACCCTGGTGGTGGCCAGCGGCGCCTCGATGGTGGTGCCGTTGGCGGGGCACCGCTGGGCCGAGCCGCTGCGCGAGAGCATCCCCAGCCGCCTGGTGGCCGACCTCGCCCTGTTGCGCGGTGAAGGCCTGGTCTGGCGCGCGCCCGTGCAGAGCGGCGTGGCGGTGGACAAGCGTTTGCGTGTGCAGATCGACGCCTTGATCGCCGACGCCGAACGTCGATCGCTGCACATGAAGGCGCGCTGGTGGTTGAGCGACGAGCGCGGCAACAAGGCAGCGCCCGCGATGGGCGAAGCGGATTTTCAGGTGCCGCTGGCCGACAACTCGGTGGACGCGCTGGCGGCGGGCCACCGTTTGGCGATCTGGCAGCTCGCCCAACGCATCGTGGGCGGCTGAGCGGCTGCCGGCGTCTCAGCCGAAGGTGGTATCGCTCGGCGCGTGGGCATCACCCATGTAGAGCTTGAGCACCGGGCCCTCGCCGTCGTGTTCCCACACGCGGCCGCGAACGTGGAACTGACGGCCACCCAGGCGCACCAGATCGCCCTTGGCGGGCGGCACTGCATGCCCGTGCCAGAAGTCGGGAACGGTGACAGGGGTGCGCCGAATCCAGGCCTGGTCTTCAGCGCTGAACACCATGAGGGTGCGCAAGGGAGAGGGGGTCATGTGAGCTCCTTGGACAGAGCGGCCTGGGGCCGGATAGGCCGCAGCTTAGCGCAAGCACCGCCGGCTTGATCTGGATCAAGTTCCATGGCAATTCGCCACTCAAGCACCGCCAGGGGGCGCCGAATCCATGGGCATCCTTTTCATCCCTTCGAGATGTCCCTTGCGCACCAACAGCCCCGTCACCCAGCGTGAACATGAACTCCCCGACAACGCGACGCTGATGTCGACCACCGACACGCGGAGCCACATCACCTATGCCAATGCGGCGTTCGTGAACGCGAGTGGTTTCTCGCTCGACGAGCTCCAGCAACAGCCGCACAACCTGGTGCGCCACCCGGACATGCCCCGGCAGGCCTTCGCCGACATGTGGGCGACGCTCCAGGGCGGCGAGCCATGGACCGGCCTGGTGAAGAACCGCCGCAAGAACGGTGACCACTACTGGGTGCTCGCCAACGCCACACCCGTCATCCGCAACGGCACAACGGTGGGCTACATGTCGGTGCGCACCCAGGCCACGCGCGACGGGGTTGCCGGCGCTGAAGCCTTGTACGCCGACATGCGCGCGGGCCGCGCTCGGCATCTGAAGTTCCACAAGGGCCTGTTGTTGCGCACCGGACCGATGGGCATCACGAACGCATTCAAAACCCTGCGTGTGCGCCACCGCATCCGCCTGCCGCTGGCGGTGTTGTGGGCGGGCCTGGTCGGCGGCGCGTGGGCGCTGGGCCTGCAAGGCCTGCCATGGGCCCCGTTCGCCGGCCTCTGTGCCGTGGGTGTGGGTCTGGCGGGGTGGTTTCTCGAATCCCAGTTGGCCGGCCCGCTCGAGGTCCTGCGCGCGCAGGCGCTGCGCGTGGCCACCGGCGATACGCGCAGCGTGGCGCACATGGACCGGGTGGATGAAATTGGCATGGCGATGCGCAGCATCAGCCAGTTGGGCCTGATGTTCCGCTGGCTGATCGATGACGTGAGCCAACAGGTGTTGACGGTGCAGTCGGCGGTGAGCGAGATCGCCCAGGGCAACAACGACCTGAGCCAGCGCACCGAGCAGGCCGCCGCCAGCCTGCAGCAGACGGCGGCCTCGATGGCGCAGATGAGCGCCTCCGTGCGGCAGAACGCAGAGACGTCGAGCCAGGCCAATCAACTCGCTGGCACCGCCAGCGAGGCCGCTGCGCGCGGCGGGCAGGCGGTGTCCCAGGTGGTGCAGACCATGGGCGAGATCACCGAGCGTTCGCGCAAGATCCACGACATCATCGGCGTGATCGACGGCATTGCGTTCCAGACCAACATCCTCGCCTTGAACGCCGCCGTCGAGGCTGCGCGCGCGGGCGAACAAGGGCGTGGCTTCGCCGTGGTGGCCGGCGAGGTGCGCGGGCTGGCCCGGCGCAGCGCCGAAGCGGCGAAGGAAATCAAGGCGCTGATCGGCGCCAGCGTGGGCAAGGTGGAAGCCGGCACGCGCCTGGTCGACGAAACCGGCAAGACCATGGAGGAGATCGTGCACCAGGTCCAGCGCGTGTCGGAACTCATCCAGCACATCAGCTCGGCCACCACCGAGCAAAGCAGCGGCATTCAGCAGGTGAGCCAGGCCGTGGTCCACCTCGACGAGGTTACCCAGCAGAACGCGGCCTTGGTGGAGCAGGGCGCCGCCGCTTCGCAAAGCCTGCAGCAGCAGACCCGGCGGCTGGTGGAGGCGGTGAGCGTGTTCCGTTGACGCGGAGTCAGCAGCCCGGGGTCAGTGCTCATCCGCGCTGATCAAGCCCTCTCGGATCGCCAGCCGCACCAGCGCCGGCACGTCGCCCACGCCGAGTTTGGCCATGAGGCGGCTGCGGTAGGACTCGACCGTCTTGGGCGACAGGTGCAGCTGTTCGCCAATGGCCACGCTGGTGAAGCCGCGCACCACGAACAGGATGACCTGCTGTTCCCGTGCCGAGAGGGTTTCGATGCCACCGGGTGGTGCGTCGTTCACGAGCGCGGTCACGGCCAGTTCGGTCACGCTGGTGCCGAGGTACTGGCGGCCGCTGGTCACCGCGTCCACCGCGGCCAGCACCTCGCGCGCGGGCGATCCCTTGAGCACGTAGCCGCACGCGCCCAGGCGCATGGCTTCGGCCACGTGGCGCGGTTGCGCCGACATGGTCAGCATGACGGTTCGGGTGCCCAGCTTTCGGCGGTGCAGCTGTTCCAGCAACTCCAGGCCCGAGCGCTGCTGCAGGTGCAGGTCGAGCAGCAGCACCGCGGGCGTCAACCGGGTCAGATCGGCCAGTGCGGGCGTGGGATGGTCCGATTCGCCCACCACGTGGTGCCCGGCTCCTTCGAGCACGGCGCGCAAGCCGTCTCGCATCATGGCGTGGTCGTCGACAAGGTAAATATCACTCATGGTGTGGCGGCGTGGCGCAATCGGTGTCTTGCGTATGACGTGTGGGCGATGGGGGGTGTGAGGATGCTTCCCAGGTGAGGGAGACCACGGTGCCGCCCTCGATCAGGCTGTTGGCGTGCAGGCGCGCGCCAATGGCCAGTGCCCGTTCGCGCATGCCCACGATGCCGAGGTGGCCGGGCCGGCCCGCGGCCATGTCGGCGTTCAGCCCCACCCCGTCGTCGGTCACGCTCAGGTGGAGCTGGTCGTTGTGGCCGTCCACGCGTAACACCACCGAGCGCGCGCCGGCGTGCAGCAGGGCGTTGGCCATGGCCTCGCGGGCCACCATGAACGCGGCATGCTCCACGTCGGCGGGCCAGCGCGTTCGCGCAACCAGCGGTGCCACCTCCAGGTGGAGCACCACGGGTTCGGCGTCCGCGGCGCGTGCGTGCACCTCGTGCCGCAGTGCGGCCTGCAGACCGTCTTCGTCCAGCAAAGGCGGGCGCAGCGCCACCAGCGCCTGCCGCACCTGCGCATTGGCCGTGTCGATCAATTGGCCCAGCGCGCGGCCGCGGTCTTTCAGTTTGGGCGTCAAGGGCTCGGGGATCATGTTGATCAGCGCATCGAACGACAGGCGCATCGCGCCCACCGTCTGGCCTAACTGGTCGTGCAAGGTCTGCGCGAGTTTGCGCGTGGTCTGTTTCTCCTGTTGCAGCAGCCGGTGCGTGAGCTCGGTCAGCGCGAGCTGGTGTTGCGCCAGCGCGCGCTCGGTGCGCACGCGCTCGGTCACGTCGCGCAGGATGGTGGTCACCATCCGGGTGCCGCGCACGGTCAGGTGCGAGACCGAGGCTTCGAGATCGAGCGCCTGTCCATTGGCCCGCACACCGGTGACCCGCCCGATGCCCATGGGGCCTGTCGATGTCGCACCGGGCCGCAGGAGGTCCAGGCGCGGCACCTGCGGCAGCAGCGTGTCCAGCGGCTGCCCCAGCATCGCGGATGCCGGGTGGCCGAAGATGTGCGCGGCCGCCGGGTTGAACTGGGTGATGCGCCCCGAGAGATCCACGCTGACGATGGCGTCGCTGGCGGAATTGATGGCCGCGCTCAGCAGCTGGCCCTGTTCCCGCAAGCGCTGCCGGTGCTCTTGCTGGCGCCGCGCCAGGTAGCCAGAGAGCCAGAACCCGGTGAAGGCGAGCAACACGGTGATGCTCCCGCCCCAGGCCAGCAGTTGGCGCCGGAGCCGTTGCACGGGCGCGAGCGCCGCGTCCACCGGTTGGAGCGCGCTGACCACGATGCGCTCGGACAAGAGCAGCAGAACGCACAGCAGCGCGAAAGCAATGGCCGTTGGGAACCATGGCAGCACCCAGGTCAGGACACGGTCCTGCGGCTTGTGGATCGTCATACCACCCCCTGTATTCTCTTCTTTGGAATCGCGCGCCCTCTTTGTGTGGCGCAGCGCCAGCGTATCAGAGCCGGCAGGGAGGGGGCGTGAAAAAGGCCCTGGCCATCCGGGTGCGCCGGGGGGCGTCAAGGGCGTAGTGGCGATCGTCACCGCCGTTTCAAATGCGCGCGCTACATTGCAACGGTCGCCCGTCCCATACCTGCACATGCCCGAAACCGTCATTTCCAACCCCCCACCGCCCGTGAGCTTCGTTCAAGCGCTGGCCTTCTGGCTCAAGCTGGGCTTCATCAGCTTCGGCGGGCCAGCGGGGCAGATCGCGATCATGCACACCGAGTTGGTGGAGCGCCGCCGCTGGATCAGCGAGAAACGCTTTCTGCACGCGCTGAACTACTGCATGCTGCTGCCCGGCCCCGAAGCCCAGCAACTGGCCACCTACATCGGCTGGCTGATGCACCGCACCTGGGGCGGCATCGTGGCGGGTGCATTGTTCGTTCTTCCTTCGCTGTTCATCCTCATCGGCCTGTCCTGGGTGTACTTGAGCTTCGGGGACGTGCCGGTGGTGGCCGGCATCTTCTACGGCATCAAGCCGGCGGTGACGGCGCTGGTGCTGCACGCGGCGCACCGCATCGGCACGCGCGCGCTGCGCAACCCGTGGATGTGGGGCATCGCCGCCGCCGCCTTCGTGGCCATCTTCGGCTTTGACACGCCGTTCCCCGCCATCGTGCTGGCGGCGGGCCTGATCGGCCACTTCGGCGCGCGGCGCTGGCCACAGGTGTTCGCGCTGGGTGGTGGGCACGGCGCGCAGGCGGCGGGCTTTGGCCGCGCCCTGATCGACGACGACACACCGACGCCAGCGCATGCGCGTTTTTCAAAACGCCATCTGGCGCGGGTGCTCGCGGCGGGGCTGGGTCTGTGGCTGCTGGGCATGGCGGCCTTGCTGCTCACGCAAGGCTGGCAAGGCACGCTCACGCAGATGGGCTGGTTTTTCACCAAGGCGGCGTTGCTCACCTTCGGTGGCGCGTATGCCGTGTTGCCTTACGTCTACCAGGGCGCGGTGGACACGCACCAGTGGCTCAGCGCCACGCAGATGATCGATGGCCTCGCGCTCGGCGAGACCACACCCGGCCCGCTGATCATGGTGGTGGCCTTCGTGGGCTTTGTCGGGGGATGGACGAAGGCGGTGCTGGGCCCGGATACGCTGTTTCTCGGGGCCACGCTGGCCGCGTGCGTGGTGACCTTCTTCACCTTCCTGCCCTCGTTCGTGTTCATCCTCGCCGGCGGCCCGCTGGTGGAGGCCACGCACGGCAGGCTGGGCTTCACCGCGCCGCTGTCGGCCATCACCGCCGCGGTGGTTGGCGTGATCCTCAACCTCGCGCTGTTCTTCGCGTACCACGTGTGGTGGCCGCAGGGTTTCGCGGGCGCGTTCGACGCACCCTCCGCGGCGATCACGCTGCTGGCCTTGGTGGCCTTGTTCCGCTTTCGGCTGGGCGTGATGCCGCTGCTGGGGCTGTGCGCGCTCGCGGGGCTGGCTTTGACGTTCCTGCCGCGTTGAACGCCGGACCGTCCCTCAGTCGATCTGGATCTTCGCGTCGCGCACGATGCGCGCGTAGGTCGCGATCTCTTTGGTGATGTAGGGCGCGAACTGCGCCGGCCCCATCGGCGCGGCGACGAAGCCTTGCCCACCGAGCCGTTCGGCCACCAGCGACGAACGCATGGCCTTGGCCGTCTCCTCCGTCAGCCGTTTGGCCACTGCCTCGGGCAGCTTGCCCGGCGCCCACAGGCCGTACCAGGTCACCATCTCGAAGCCTGGAATGCCGGACTCGGCCACCGTGGGCACCTTGGGCATGCTGGGCAGGCGCGCCTTGGTCGTCACCGCCAGCGCCTTGAGCTTGCCGCTGGCGATGTGCGGAGCGGTGGAGGGCAGGGCGTCGATGATCACGCTGATCTGCCCGCCGAGCAGGTCGTTCAGCGCGGCGGCGGTACCGCGGTACGCCACGATGGGCATCTCCAGCTTGCCGCCGAACTTGATGGCTTCGAGCGACACATGCATGGGCGAGCCGATCGCCGAGGTACCCAGGCTGAAGCCCTTCGGGTTGGCGCGCGCGGCGTCCAGGAACTGCTGCAGGTTCTCGGCGGGCACGCTGGGGTGCGCGGCCACCACCATCGGCACGGAACCGAGGAACGAGACCGGCGTGAAGTCCGTGACCACGTCGTACGGCACCTTGCGCACCATGAGCGGGTTGGCGATCAGCGTGGGCGATTGCACCAGCAGCGTGTAGCCGTCGGCAGGCGCCTTGGCCACCAGGTCGCTGCCGATGACGCCGCTGGCGCCGGCACGGTTGTCCACCACGAAGGGCTGGCCCATCTGCTCGGTGAGGCGCTGTGCGAGCACGCGCGCCACGAGGTCGACCGTGCCACCGGGCACGTAGGGCACGATGATGCGCACCGGGCGGTTGGGGTAGGTCTGGGCGTGGGCCACGACGCTGGTCGCGGCGATCAAGGTTGCGATGAGCGAACCGATCCATCTTTTCATGGTGTATGTCTCCTGGGTGTGTGGGTGGGGTCAGCAGCAGGGCATCTTCAGGAGCCGCAGCGCGTTCCCGAAATAGATGCCCTCGCGGTCTTCCTGCGAAAGGTTCAGCGAGTCGATGGCTTCGGGAATGGTGCGGATGAACATGGGACCGCCTTCGGGGTCGAAGGGGCAGTCCGACGCAAACACCACCTGCTTCGCGCCGAAGAATTCCAGCCCGCACTGGATGCCGGCGCGCCCGCCGGCGAGCGCGGTGTCGGCGTAGAACATGCGGAAGTAATCGATCGGGCGCTTGGCCATGCTTTTGAGCAGGCCTTCGTAGTCTTCGTCGGAGGTGCGGCTGCCGAACTGGTCCAGGCCGGGGCCGACGCGGCCGTCGAAGAACGGGATCATCGCTCCCATGTGGTGGGTGATCACGCGCAACGCGGGCAGCTTGTCGAAGAAGCCGGAGAACACCATGCGCGTCATGGCCGCGCTGGTTTCGTAGGGCCAGCCGAAGGTCCACCAGATTTCGAACTTCGACTTCGTCTCCGACGCGTAGTCCGGCATGTTGGCGCCGCGCGCCGGGTGCATCCAGACCGGCACGTCGTAGGTCTTCACGGCGGCCTCGAAGATCGGCCAGAACTCGGGCTCGTCGAGCGGGCGGCCGTTGACGTTGGTGAACACCTGGATGCCACGCGCGCCCAGGGTGTTGATCGCGTATTCCATCTCCTCCAGGCAGGCGGCCGGGTTGTTCATTGGCAGCGAGGCCACGAAGGCGGGGAACTTGTCGGGGTGTTGGTCGCGGATCTTCGCCATCTCTTCGTTGGCCAGGCGGGCCAGCGCGGGCGAGTCGTCGGGCCCCGCGATCATTTCGATGGGCGGGTTCGAGAGCGTGAGGATCTGCTGGTACTCGGGGAAGCCTTCCATCATCTTCAAGCGCGCGTCCAGGTCGTAGAGCACGGGGATGGTCAGCCAGCGCTTGATGGCGCCCTTGTCCTTCGCGAGCTCGGCCATGCGCTCGAAGTACTTGCGCGGGAGGATGTGGGCGTAACTGTCGATCTTTCGCATGGGTCGTTGTTTCCCGCTATTCACCATTTGGAGAATTATAGGGAAAAGAAAAGGGGCGAAAGCCCCTGGTTTTCCCTGCCTCCTCCGAGGGATCGGCTACACGAGCACGAACGCGGACACCACCTCGGTAATGTGGGCAAGCCGCTGTGTGAGCTGCTTGGGCGACTTGAAGTCGCGGTTGAAACCGGCCGAGAGCGTGTGGATGTTCGACAGGTAGAAGTACGCGCAGCCGGCGATGGTGATGTAGAGCTGCACCGGGTCGATGCCGGCGCGGAACAGGCCTTCCTTCTGGCCGCGCTCGAGGATGTCGCCCAGCGACTGCACCAGCGGCGAGTTGAGCTCGCGAATGCGTTTGGAGCCGTGCAGGTGGCGCGCGAGGTGCAGGTTCTCGCTGTTGAGCAGCGTGATGAATTCGGGGTGGGCGATGTAGTAGTCCCAGGTGAATTCCACCAGGCGGCGCAGCGCGATCAGCGGCGCCATGCCCTGCAGGTCCAGGTAGAGCTGCGCGTCGCGGATCTCCGCGTACACGCTCTCCAGCGCGGCGGCGAACAGGCCGTCCTTGTCCTTGAAGTAGTAGTAGACGAGCTTCTTGTCGACCGCCGCCTTTTCGGCGATGCGCTCGACGCGGGCGCCCCCGAGTCCGGCGCGCGCGAACTCCTCGCGCGCGGCCACCAGGATGGCCGCCCTGGAGCGTTCGGGGTCTCTGATCTTGGGCTCGCTGGCGGCCTTTTTGGCGGTCACGGGGCAGGTCCTTGTGGCGGGGTGGAATGGGGCGGCGCGTGTGGGCCGAGAGCGTACCCGAACCGCCAGGCGGGACCGGTGTCGCCCTTCGGCATGGCGCCGCCGGACCGTGTCCTTAATTCATCTATTGGTGAATACCGGGCGGCCGCGAACCTCAGGCGGTCGCCGCTGCCTTCAACCCCAGCTTCTTCATCATGGCCTCGCGCAGCAGAAATTTCTGGATCTTGCCGGTGATGGTCATGGGGAAGGCATCGACGAACTCGATGTAGGCCGGCACCTTGTAGTGCGCGATCTCACCGCGCGCGAAGTCCTGCAGCTCCTGCGCGGTGGCTTTCTCGCCGGCCTTGAGCACCACGCAGGCGCACAGCACCTCGCCGTAGCGCGCGTCGGGCACGCCGACCACCTGCACGTCCTGCACCTTGGGGTGGCGGTAGTAGAACTCCTCGATCTCGCGCGGGTACACGTTCTCGCCGCCACGGATCACCATGTCTTTCAGGCGGCCGACGATGTTCACGTAGCCCTCGGCGTCCATGGTGGCCAGGTCGCCGGTGTGCATCCAGCTCTCGGGGTCAATGGCTTCGCGGGTTTTCTCCGCGTCGTCCCAGTAGCCCTGCATCACCGAATAGCCACGCGTGCACAACTCGCCCACCAGGCCGCGCGGCACCACGCGGCCTTCGGTGTCGATGATCTGCACTTCCAGGTGCGGCTGCACGCGGCCCACGGTGGACACGCGCCGGTCCACCGGGTCGTCCACCGCGCTCTGCGTCGACACAGGTGAGGTCTCGGTCATGCCGTAGGCGATGGTCACCTCGCGCATGTTCATCTGCGATTGCACGCGCTTCATCACCTCGATCGGGCAGGGCGATCCGGCCATGATGCCGGTGCGCAGGCTGCTCAAATCGGTGGCTGCGAACTGCGGGTGGTCGAGCACAGCGATGAACATGGTCGGCACGCCGTAGAGCGCGGTGCAGCGCTCGGCCTGCACCGCTTGCAGCACGGCGCCGGGGTCGAACGCTTCGGACGGGTACACCATCGCACAGCCATGCGTGACGCAGGCCAGGTTGCCCATCACCATGCCAAAGCAGTGGTAGAGCGGCACGGGGATGCACAGGCGGTCCTCGGGCGTGAGGCGGATCGCTTCGCCGACGAAGAAGCCGTTGTTCAGGATGTTGCGGTGCGTGAGCGTGGCGCCCTTGGGGAAGCCGGTGGTGCCCGAGGTGAACTGTATGTTGATCGGGTCGGTGGCCGCGAGCCGGGGGCCGATGGAGGCGAGCTGGGCGCGGTGCGTTTCACCGGCCTGGGCGGGCAGATCGTCGAAGTTCAGCATGCCGGGCGTCTTGTCGCTCCCGAGGCGGATGGCCCAGCGCAGGTGCGGCAGCGCTTGCGCGTGCAGTGCGCCCGGCGTGCTGGTGTCCAGCTCTGGTGCCAGGCCGCGCAGGATCTCGATGTAGTTGCTGGTCTTGAGCGCGGGCGCGAGCACCAGCGCCTTGCACGACACCTTGTTGAGCGCGTAGGCCAGCTCGTTGCCGCGGTAGGCCGGGTTGATGTTGACCAGCACCAGCCCGGCGCGCGCGGTGGCGAACTGCATCAGCGTCCATTCGGCGCAGTTGGGCGCCCAGATCCCCACGCGGTCGCCGGGCTGCAGATCCAGCGCCAGCAGGCCGGCGGCCACGGCGTCGCTGCGCTGCAGCAGCTCGCTCCAGGTCCAGCGCACGCGCTGGTGCGGGATCACCAGGGCCTCGCGTGTGCCCCATTGCCGGGCCGCGCGGGCCAGGGCCTCGCCGATGGTGATTTCGTGCAGGGCGGGGCTCTGTGGGCCCTGGGAATAGGACGGGGTGGAGGGTTCGCTGTTCATGTCTTCCGGTGTGGGGTCGTGGTGGTCCATCGACCATCATGAACGCCTTGGTTCGCGCCCACACGTTCGGGATTTCCCTGAGGGTCGGGTGTTCCATTCCAGTACGATGCGCTGCCCGAATCACCCACCCTCCACCGGAGACCTTCCCGCATGAACACCCGCCTGGAAATCGACGACGTGGATGTCCTCGTGGAAGGCGAAGGCCCGCACACCGTGGTCATGCTGCACGGCTGGCCCGACACCCCCGCGCTGTGGGACGACACGGTGGCCGCCCTGCGCAACGGTTACCGCTGCGTGCGTTTCTGCCTGCCGGGCTACGACCTGAGCAAACCGCCGCGTCCGATGTCGGTGGCCGCCGTGAACGGCCTGATCCGCAAGATCGTCGATGCCGTGAGCCCGCACGAGCCGGTCACCTTGTTGCTGCACGACTGGGGCTGCTTGTTCGGCTACGAGTTCGCCGCGCGCCATGCGGACCGCGTCGCGCGCGTGGTGGGCGTGGACATCGGCGACACCAGTGCCGGTGTCTACCTCAGAAGCCTCAGCGGCAAGCAAAAACGCATGATCGCGGGTTACCAGATCTGGCTGGCGGTGGCCTGGAAGCTCGGCCGCTGGCTGCCCGGACTGGCCAACCGCATGACGCGGCACATGGCGCGCAAGATGGGTTGCCGCAATCCGCCCGAGCACATCACCTGGCAAATGAACTACCCCTACGCCATGGGCTGGTTCGGCGAGCAGGGCGGCCTGCGTGGCGTGGCACGGGTGGACAAGCTGCTGGGCATCAGCATGCCCGCGCTCTACATCTACGGTCGGCGCAAACCCTTCATGTTCCATTCCGAGGCCTGGGTGGCGCAACTCACCCAGGCCCCAGGCTGCGAGGTGCTCGCGCTGGACACCGGCCACTGGGTGATGCGCCAGAAACCGCTCGAATTCAACGCCTGCGTGCGGGCGTGGCTCGACACATCCACATCTTCAAGCGCCGTATGAAACCGGAAGACCTGGAGCGCCTGCTCACGGTGGAGATGCCTTATGGCAAATACAAGGGGCGTTGCATTGCCGACCTGCCGGGCAACTACCTGAACTGGTTCGCGCGCAAGGGGTTTCCGCCGGGCGAGATCGGGCGTTTGCTGGCGTTGATGCATGAGATTGACCACAACGGGTTGGGGGAATTGCTCACGCCGTTGCGGCGGTTGCGTTGAGCAGCCCAGAGACACTTACTACTTTTTCGCTGGCGTGCTGGTCATGACCAAGTATTTTCCGCCCTGCTCATCCGTTTCATGAATGCGCGGATGTAGCAAAACCTCGCCGGATTGGACGCGGAGACAGTAGGCATGGACCGAGAACACATAGGTTTTTCCACCTCGGAAGTCGAAAACCGCGTCGCTACTCATGAAGCCTTGACCAAAAGAACCCGCGTAGGTGCTCCAACCAGCCTGCCTCACTGGCATAACGGTTCCGACCGGCGGGAAGATCTCTGGGACCTTGTCGCGTTGGTGTGGCAGATGACACAGGCGTTGTGCGCTAACGGCGTACTTGCCAGGTTTGATCTTCGCGACGGCATATTGGCCTGGGATGGTTTCAAGCGGTGCCGTCGCCCCCTCGATGACAAGAGCGGTCGTGAAGATGACGCCTCTATCCCGTTTGTTCGGAACGACCCACGGTCTCTGTGCACGACATACACAACGGTCTCGCTTGCGTCCGACGGCGTGACTGGCAGCTGAAAACTCGCTGCAGCCGATTGCTTGTCGGAAGGGACTTGAACGACTTCGGAAACGCTCACGCACCCCGCGAGAGAGAGCAACGTCAAAGCGGTTGCAATCGTGTTCCTTTTCATTTTTTTTCATTTTTTTCATTTCCATTCCCTCTTTGGTTGGATGTTTGCATTCGGCAAAGCACATCCACACCAAGGTGTCTTTGGCGTCGCCGCCATAGGTGCCCGATGAGCCGTTTTGCTGCGCGGCACATTCCGATGGCCAGCCAATATCAAAGCGCTGTTGCTTGAGGCTCAGAAAAGCACATGTACACCCAGGTGCCCTTGGAATCGCCCCGGTATGCGCCAGATGCGCCGTCTTGCTGCGCTGCCAGCGCGCTGAATTGCCAGGCTTCGTCCTGTGTGCAATTCACCGCGCGTGTGATCCATCGTTCGATGCCCAGCTCTTGGCCGAGCGTGTGGATATGTTGAGCGGCGCGGCGCAAGGGCTGCGGTACCGAGGGGTGGTCCCATCCCCAGAGGAAGCTATTGTTCTTTGTGTTGTAGGTGCCTATCACTTGCACAGCGGCTTGCACCACGCGGCCATCTGCGAAGGTCCAGCGCAACCAACCTTCGTTCATGTCGAGGTTCCAGTTGGACTCGTTGCCTAGGCCCCATGCTTCACTGTGCTTGATGGTTTGGTTTTTCAGCCAAATCAGCGCGGTCGACAGGTGGTGGGCATCGGGGGAGTGATAGGCCGCGCTAGGTTCCGAAACACTGAGCAATCCACCGAGCAGGTTAGCCACGGGGGTGGGTTCGCTGGGTTCGGCGACGCCATCATCTTCGTCGTAGTCAGCAGGCTTGTTGTAGTCGTACTCGATGTTGAACGTGCTGTCTGGATACAGCGTGAAGGTCAGACCCCAGATGCGTCGTCCTGTGGCTTGGAGGTGGTGATCTCGGAGGAATAGTTTGGCGCGTGAAGCTTCACCCAAAGTATTGGAAGGAAATCTGTCGTTCTTAACCACAACCTCCTTCGATTGACGCGCATAACTTGTCGAGGTCATGCGGTCGTAGATTGCGGCGTGTGAGTAAGCTGAATCCCAGGCGTCGTCAGCTACATACTCGAGTAGCTCATCTGTAAGAAGTCGATACGCCTCTTCGATAGTTTTCATCGCTTGCGTCCTATTGGTTAAAAACTTTCGGCGGCAGAGTTTCTTTGCCGATGACCTTCGCGCAGGCCTATGAGCTGCGCCCGGGCATCGCGCTGTCGGCCGATCAGATGGTCGCGCTCACGAGCGACATCGTCTGGCTCGTGCTGGAAGACGTCACCCTGCCCGATGGAAGGACCGAGAAAGCCCGGGTGCCGCGCGTCTACCTCGCACCCCGAGCGGGCGACCTGGCCCCCAGCGGCGCGCTGATCGCGGGCAGCGAGGTGCGCATCCACATGAGCGGCGATGTTCTGAACAGCGGCACCATCGCCGGGCGGCAGCAGGTGCAGATCGATGCCGCTCGCGACATCAGCCACAGCGGCAAGACCACCACGCAGGGCACAGCAGCCCTGAGCGCAGGGCGCGACATCGCTATCGCAGGCGGCGAGATCGCCGCAAAGGACGCCATCGTGCTCGATGCCGGGCGTGATCTGAATATCGCCAGCACCACCCGCACCACCACGACCACCACTTCCAACGGCGCCGGCACCAGCACCTACGAGCGCACCGGCATCGACCGCCAATCACCGCGAGATTGTGCGCAAGAGACAGTTGCAAGCCGAACTCGCGCAATGCATCACCAGCAACTGCGTGGACGACAAGACAACGGCCATCCAGGCGCTGAACGAGCTCGACAGCCAACGCCACCGTGAACTGGCGGCGGCCTGTCAGGTGCCGAGCTCCAATGCCTGCCGAACCTTGCAGCAGGAAGTGCGCAGCTTTGCGGCAGAACTGGTCAAGGTCGGCGCCGTGGATGTGATCGTAGGTGCTGACGGCAAACACACCCTGAACCAAGCGATAGGCACATTCGACCAGGGACGTCTGCTGGTTGAAACCGGAAAAGGCACAGTGGTGTCGATCGCACAAGGCTACGCGGACCTCTTCAACACCTTCGCGGATGCCGCCAAAGACCCTGCAGGTGCTGCCGCGCAACTCCAGCAAGAGGCCCAAGACATCAAGGAAGCCGTGGAGTGGGCGGCGCAGAACCCGGAGAAGTACAAGGAGATCGCGGCGAGCGCAAAGCAGCGGCTGCGTGACGACCTGGCCACTCCCGCTCCATCGCCCGCCATTCCCCCCGGTTCATTGTCGAATCCTGCGGCACGATATTGATCCTATCGCCCGCGCCACCGAGTGCAGCAGCGATCAGGTGACCGCCCTCATCACCCACTTCGCCGCACTTGCCTGCACAAGCTTGCTGGTAGCCATTGCGGTCCATCTTGGTCCGGTCGTTGAGTTCTGCACTCACCTCCTTCAGGCCCGCGTTCATGAGCGCGAGGAATTGGGCCTCGTCGTCGCGGTGGTCACCGAGGAAGCGCTGACCCGTCAACTGGCCGACCTGCTCGCGGATGAGGCGCTGCTCGTAGAAGCCATCCCCCAGGCGCTTGTGTTGCTGGTCCGCGTTGAAGGCCTTGAGCAGGTAGTCCGAGCCCAGCCACTGGCGGTGGTTGGCAAAGAGCGGGTCGGTTTCGACCAGGGTGCCGCTCTGCGGTGAGGCGGGCTGGAACAACGCGGTGCTCGGTGCCATGGCGGGAATGGCCTGCGCGCGCGCACGCTGGCGTTGTAGGCGTCGATCTTCTGGTCCAGCAGTTTCTGTTGTGCGAACTTCTGGCCGTTGTACTGGTTCATCTGCTCGCGCCATGCCCTTTGCGCGTCCCACTGCGCGGGCGAACAAGCGATGCTGTCGTTCTCACAGGCAGGGCCCGTGTACACGGGGGCCGCGCCGGGTGAGCTCACACCCAGGTGCCGCCAGATGGGGTGCTCGGGTGCGTAGGTGTCGCGCACGGTGGGATTGCAATCGCCGCCCGGACAGGGTTTGGTCGTGCTGCTGGGCTGCACCATGAACATGGCGGGATGGCCGCCGTAGGGCTCGGCCCACAGCGCGGCCAACGCGGGGTACTCGGTAAACGGGTATTCCGCGGAGGGCAACAGCACGGCATAACTCGGCTTGTCGTCGTAGTGGTCCAGGCCGGCGAAGGTCAGACCCAACTCCTCGGGCCGGTAGTCCACGCCGTTGTGGCGCAGGCGCAAATAGCGCTGCCCGGGCTGGGCCACCAGTTCGGTCTTGAAGTGGTCGTTGGCGTTGACCAGCACCGGGGTGGTGATGCTCAGAGCCCCCTGGGCTTCGATGCGCGCGGAGCGGTTCTCGATGCGCTCGCTGGCGTTGAGCACCATCTGGCCCAGGCTCAGGAGTTCGGCACCCTCGGTGTTGTGGATCTGGGCGGCGTGGATGGTGAGGGACTCGCGCGCGGCGATGACGCCACCGTCCTGGTTGTGCACGCTCGGGGCATCGATGCGGATGTGCTGGCCGTAGGCGCTGCCGTGGTTGATCAATTGGCCGTTGGGCAGCAGGGTGAGCTTGCCCTGGCTGGCGATCGTGCCGCGGTTGCTCACGCCCAGCCCGTCTTCGCTGCCCACCAGGAAGATGTGGCCGGCGTACATGCCGCCGGGCGAGATCACAACAAACGGCCTCTTCAAAGGGAATACTTCAAAGGCACTATTTGAGGCTGAGGAGGAGGGCCGGCGGGGCCTGTGGATGCGGCCTACGACAGAGGCGGAGGGCTCGCCGGCCGCGCTGGAAAACAAAAAAGCGACGCCGTGGCGTCGCTTTTCGTTCAGGGCCGTTGAGCCCGATCAGGCAAAGAACGACTTCGCCTTCTCGAACCAACCCTTGTCGTTCGGGCTGTGCTTGTGGCCGCCCTTCTTGAACGACTCGTCGAGTTCCTTCAACAGCTTGCGCTGGTGCTCGGTGAGCTTGATGGGCGTTTCCACCGCGACGTGGCAATACAGGTCGCCGGGGTAGCTCGAACGCACGCCCTTCACACCCTTGCCGCGCAGGCGGAAGGTCTTGCCGCTCTGCGTGCCTTCGGGCAGGTCGATGGTGGCCTTGCCGGCCAGCGTGGGTACGTCGATCTCGCCGCCGAGTGCGGCGGTGGTCATGCTCACCGGCACCTGGCAGTGCAGGTCGTCGCCCTCGCGCTCGAAGATGTCGTGCTTGCGCAGCCGCACTTCGATGTAGAGGTCGCCCGAAGGCCCACCGTTCTGGCCGGGTTCGCCGTTGCCGGTGCTGCGGATGCGCTGGCCGTCGTCGATGCCGGCGGGGATCTTGATCTCCAGCGTCTTCTGCTTCTTGATCTTGCCCTGGCCGTGGCACACGGTGCACGGGTCGGGAATGATCTTGCCCTGGCCATGGCAGGTGGGGCAGGTCTGCTGCACGCTGAAGAAGCCCTGGCGCATCTGCACCTGGCCTTGCCCGTGGCAGGTGGTGCAGGTCTTGGCGCTGGTGCCGGGCTTGGCGCCGGTGCCGCTGCAGGTTTCGCAGTTGTCCCAAGAGGGAATGCGGATCTGCGTTTCCTTGCCGGCCGCCGCTTCTTCCAGCGAAATTTCCATCGCGTAGGAGAGGTCCGCGCCGCGGTATACCTGACGCCCACCGCGCTGGCCGCCGCGTTGGCCGCCGAAGATGTCGCCAAAGATGTCGCCGAACGCATCGCCGAAGCCGCCAAAGCCTTCGGCGCCGCCCGCGCCAGCGCGCATGTTCGGGTCCACGCCGGCGTGGCCGTATTGGTCGTACGCCGCTTTCTTCTGCGGGTCCGACAGCATTTCGTAGGCCTCTTTGGCCTCCTTGAATTTTTCTTCGGCGGCCTTGGCCGCATCACCCTGGTTGCGGTCAGGGTGGTGTTTCATCGCCAGCTTGCGGTACGCCTTCTTGATCTCGTCGTCCCCGGCGTTCTTGGGCACGCCCAGCACTTCGTAAAAATCGCGTTTAGCCATGGTCTTTTGCGGTTCGTTTGGAGCACAAACGCCGCGTCAGGTTACCCGGACGCGGCGAATGCGGTGTGGAAGCAGGCTCCCGATCAGTCCTTCTTGACTTCCTTGACTTCGGCATCGACCACGTCGTCGTCGTTGGCCCTGCCATTGCCTTGTGCGGCGCCTTCGCTGGCGCCACCACCGGCGGCAGCGGCCTGCTCGGCCTGCGACGCTGCGTAGACCTTCTCGCCCAGCTTCTGGCTCGCGGTCATCAGCACTTCGGTCTTGGACTCGATGGCTTCCTTGTCTTCGCCCTTGGCGGCTTCTTCCACGTCTTTCAACGCGGCTTCGATGGCTTCCTTCTCGGCCGCTTCGAGCTTGTCACCGTGTTCGCCCAGCGACTTCTTCACGCTGTGCACCATGGCTTCGGCCTGGTTGCGGGCTTGCACGAGTTCGACCTTCTTCTTGTCGTCGGCGGCATTGAGCTCGGCGTCTTTCACCATTTGCTGGATCTCTTCTTCCGACAGACCCGAGTTCGCCTTGATGGTGATCTTGTTTTCCTTGCCGGTGCCCTTGTCCTTGGCGCCGACGTGCAGGATGCCGTTGGCGTCGATGTCGAACGACACTTCGATCTGCGGCATGCCGCGCGGCGAAGCGGGGATGCCTTCGAGGTTGAACTCGCCCAGCAGCTTGTTGCCCGAGGCGATCTCGCGTTCACCCTGGAACACCTTGATGGTCACGGCCGGCTGGTTGTCTTCGGCGGTCGAGAACACCTGCGCGAACTTGGTCGGGATGGTGGTGTTCTTCTGGATCATCTTGGTCATGACCCCGCCCATGGTCTCGATACCAAGGCTCAGCGGGGTCACGTCCAGCAGCAGCACGTCCTTGCGGTCACCCGAGAGCACCTGGCCCTGGATGGCGGCGCCCACGGCCACGGCTTCATCGGGGTTCACGTCCTTGCGTGGCTCCTTGCCGAAGAATTCCTTCACCTTTTCCTGCACCTTGGGCATGCGGGTCATGCCGCCGACCAGGATCACGTCGTGGATGTCCGAAGCGCTGATGCCGGCGTCCTTGATCGCGGTGCGGCAAGGCGCGATGGTGCGTTCGATCAGCTCTTCCACCAGGGCTTCGAGCTTGGCGCGCGTGAGCTTGATGTTCAGGTGCTTCGGGCCCGAGGCATCGGCGGTGATGTAGGGCAGGTTCAGGTCGGTCGCGGCCGAGCTGGAGAGTTCGATCTTGGCCTTCTCGGCGGCTTCCTTCAGGCGCTGCAGCGCGAGCACGTCCTTCGACAGGTCGACGCCTTGTTCCTTTTTGAACTCGCCAATGATGTAGTCGATGATGCGCTGGTCGAAGTCTTCACCGCCCAGGAAGGTGTCGCCGTTGGTGGAGAGCACTTCGAACTGCTTCTCGCCATCGACGTCGGCGATTTCGATGATGGACACGTCGAACGTGCCGCCGCCGAGGTCGTACACGGCGATCTTGCGGTCGCCCTTTTCCTGCTTGTCCAGGCCGAAGGCCAGGGCCGCGGCGGTGGGCTCGTTGATGATGCGCTTCACATCGAGACCGGCGATGCGGCCAGCGTCCTTGGTGGCCTGGCGCTGCGCGTCGTTGAAGTATGCGGGCACGGTGATGACGGCCTCGGTGACCGGCTCGCCCAGGTAGTCCTCGGCGGTTTTCTTCATCTTGCGCAGGATGTCGGCCGAGACTTGCTGGGCCGAGATCTGCTTGCCGCGCACTTCCACCCAGGCGTCGCCGTTGTCGGCGGCCACGATGGAGTAGGGCATCAGGTTGATGTCCTTCTGCACTTCCTTCTCGGTGAACTTGCGGCCGATCAGGCGCTTGATCGCGTACAGCGTGTTGCGCGGGTTGGTCACGGCCTGGCGCTTGGCGGACGCGCCGACCAGCACTTCGCCGTCTTCCTGGTAGGCCACGATCGAGGGCGTGGTGCGCGCACCTTCGGCGTTCTCGATCACCTTGGTGGTGTTGCCTTCCATGATGGACACGCACGAGTTGGTGGTGCCCAGGTCAATGCCGATGATTCGTCCCATTTTTTTGCTCCGATTCGAAAGATGAAAGTGTGTAAAACGATGTGGGAAAGATGTGGATAACCGGTGGGTATTTCAAGCCCGCCGTGTTGTCATTTGGGGGCTGAGACCGTCACCAGGGCCGGGCGCAGGATGCGGTCGGCGATCAGGTAGCCCTTTTGCAGCACGGTCACCACGGTGTTGGCTTCCTGGTCGGCGGGGACCATGCTGATGGCCTGGTGCTGGTGCGGATCGAACCTGGCGCCGGCGGCGGGGTTGATTTCCAGCACCTTGTGGCGCTCCAGCGCGCTCTTGAGCTGCTTGAGCGTGGCTTCGGAGCCTTCGCGCAGCTGTTCGCGCGTGGCTTCCTGGATGGACAGGCCGGCTTCCAGGCTGTCGGCCACGGCCAGCAGGCTGTCGGCAAAGCTCTCCACGGCGAACTTGCGCGCCTTGCTCACTTCTTCCTCGGCGCGGCGGCGGGCGTTTTCCGCCTCGGCCTTGGCGCGCAGGAACTGGTCGGCGAGGTCGGTGTTGTGCGCCTTGAGGGCGGCGATTTCGTTGACGAGGGCGGAGGTGACGTCTGCCGCGTTGGCCGCTTCGGCCGCCTGGGCTTCTTCAGGGCTCACGGGCGCCTCGTTCACGTCGGTCGGGTCGATGCGGTCAGTGGGGTTGGGCGTCTGGCTCATGGGTCTTTGAAGTGCGTAAAACAGTGGCCAGGACGGCCATGCAGGGCAATTGGGGCCGATGGGCCCCGATTCAAGGGTGGGAGGTGGCACTTTTGCCACCAGGGACGAAGCCCGCGCTGAGCGGCCCATCCAGGGGCGTGATTCTATGTCCCGGCGTGGGGCAGGTGGCCGTTGGCGGCGCGCACCTGCTGATGGCTCCATTTGCCGGCGAAGTGCTGGACTTCAACCAGGCGACGGGCCAGGTCGGCGCCCAGGGGGGTAAGCCGGTAGCCCTGGCCGCCATGCTCCACCAGCAGGGCCGCGCGCAGTTCCTTGATGCGGGTGTTCAGGGTGTTGGGGGTGACCCCGCCCACGCTGTCCTGCAGGAGCCGGAAGGTCTGCGGGTGGCCATCGCTCAGGGCCCAGATCACGCGCATGGCGTAGCGAGACTCAAGCAGATCGAACAACTGCATCACGGCAGCGTTGTCCTTGGCACTCATGAGAGGTCTCCTGGAGCAGCCTGTTTCAGACCGTTCCACTATAGGCAGGAAACACTGCAGCGACCCGTGCGGACTTACCCGAATTGCGGCATTTGCGGCTACGTGCGGTAAACCTTGCGCAGCAGTCCGATGAGCGTGTTCAGTTCGTCTGGGGTCAGGCGGCCCGCCACATCGCGTTCCAGCGAAGAAGCCGTGGCCTGGGCCTCGTTGTAGAGGGTTTGCCCCGCATCAGAAAGGTGCAAACCCTGCGCCCGCCGATCGTTGGGATGGGGCTTGCGCACGACGAGTCCGCGCTTTTGCAGGCTTTTGACCATGCCGACCAGGTTGGGCGGAAGGATGTCGAGCGTGGAGCAGATCTGGCGCGAGGTCACGCCCGGGTTGTGCGCCACCACGGAGAGCACCGAGAAGTCGACCGGCCGCACGCCATAGGGCGCCATGCGGCGCAGGAACACCGCGATCACCGCCAGCGCGGCGCGGCGCGCGTTGTAGCCGAGCAGCGATTCGAGGAACGAGGTGTCGATATCGGACGGCTCGCCCACGCTGTCCGAGCGGGCCGCAGTCTTGCGTGGGACGCGCGGGCGGCGCAGGGCGTTGGCGGTGGAGTGTTGTGACATGGGGGGCGACTGTAGCGTCAACCCGGCGGCATCGCCAGGGTGCTGCCCAGGATGCCCAGGCGCATGTTGAACTCGGGCCAGACCCCGTGCCAGAAGGCGTTTCGGGCCTCGCGGGTGCGCGTGTCGGGCGGTTCCGCGGTGCCGATGCGTTCCCAGGCCCAGGCCATGAGCAGCAGCGCGAGCGCACGCAGGAAGTCGTCCGCGAGGCGGTAGGGCAGGTCGGTCGCCGCCGCCGTTCCCGTGGCTTGCGGGAGCAGGTCTTCGCGCACAAACTGCCCCAGCCGCGCGAATGCGTCGAGGGCGCGGGGGTCGTGCAGGTCGTGGGCCAGGTCGGCCAGCAGGGTTTGCAGCGCCGCGCCGCCGTCGGGCAAGGTCTTGCGCACCAGCAGGTCGATCGCCTGGATCTCGTTCGTGCCCTCGTAGATCATGGCCACGCGCGCGTCGCGCACGTGTTGCTCGATGCCCCATTCGCGCACATAGCCGTGGCCGCCGAACACCTGCAGGCAGGCGCTGGCGCCGCTGAAGGCCTGCTCGGTCCAGGCCGACTTGAGCACCGGTGTGACCAGGCTGCACCAGCGCGCAGCGGCGTCGCGCCGGGCGGCGTCGGGGTGGTGTTTCTGCGTGTCGAGTTCGAGTGCGGTGCGGTAGGCGATGACGCGCCCGGCGTCGATCCAGGCGCGTTGCGTGTGCAGGATGCGCTGGATGGCGGGATGCAGCGCGATGGCGTCCGCTTCACCGGTCTTGCTGCCGCTGCCCGGGGCACGCATCTGGCGCCGTTCCTGCGCGTAGGCGTTCGCCTTCTGCCACGCCGCGTCGAGCAGGCCGACACCTTGCAGGCCCACCAGCAAGCGCGCGGCGTTCATCATGACGAACATCGCGTTCAGGCCTTTGCCGGGTTCGCCCACGATGGACGCGGTGGCCTCGTCGAAGCGCAGCACGCAGGTGGGGCTGGCGTGGATGCCCATTTTTTCTTCGATGCGCTCGCAGTGCACCGCGCTGCGGCTGCCGTCCTCATGGATTTTGGGGACCAGGAACAGCGAGAGGCCTTTGGGCCCGGGCGGCGCATCGGGCAGGCGCGCGAGCACGAGGTGAACGATGTTGTCGCTCAGGTCGTGTTCACCGCCCGAGATGAAGATCTTCGTGCCACTGAGCGCAAAGAGGCCATTGGCCAAGGGCACGGCCTTTGTGCGCACCAGGCCCAGGTCGCTGCCGGCGTGTGGCTCGGTCAGGCACATGGTGGCCAGCCATTCGCCGGTGGCCAGCTTGTCCAGGTAGCGCGCCTGGAGTTCCTCGCTGCCGTGGTGGCGCAGGCATTCGTAGGCCCCGTGCAGCAGCCCTGGCGCCATGGTCCAGCCGTGGTTGGCGGCGTTGAGCATTTCGTGCAGAACCGCTTCCACCACCGTGGGCAGACCCTGGCCACCGTGTTCCGTGGCACAGGCCAGCGACGGCCAGCCGGCTTGCCAGAACGCCTGGTAGGCATTGCGGAACCCCGGCGGCATGGTGACCGCGCCGTCTTTCCACTGTGCGCCCACTTCATCGCCTTCGCGGTTGAGCGGCGCGATCACCTCGCCGACGAACTTGCCCGCTTCGCCGATCACCTGGGTGAGCAGGCCGGTGTCGGCATGCTCGGCCATGGCGGGCAGTTCGGCCAGGCGCTCGTGCGCCTTCAACACATCGAACAGGATGAAGGCGTGGTCGGCAGGCTGTGGCTGGTAGGCGTTCATGGCATGAAGGGTCAGCGGCAGCTGAAGCTGCTGGCGGATTCGGCCGGGCCGGTGCCGTTGTAGCGCGCCACCGTGGGATAGGCGCAGAGCGGGCGGGTGCGGTTGGGCGTCCAGTCGGCGGGCAGCTCGGCGTTGACGCCACCGGCGTTGCCCGTGCCGCGCGCGCTGGCGGTGACGGCTTGCGGCGGCACGCCTTGTTCCACCCACTTCACCAGGGGACCGAGCAGGTCGAACTGGTCGGTGGCCGGGCCGGCGCTGCAGTGGTTCATGCCGGGCACGGGGAAGTAGCGCGCGAAGTCCGCGGCCTTGCCGCCTTGCGCGGTGTTCAGGCGCTCGAACCATTGGCGCGTGTCTTCGGCGGAGAAGATCGCGTCGCTCACGCCGTGGTACAGCACCATCTTCGCGCCGCGTGCGCGCAGGGGGGCGAGGTTGGTCGGGTTGCCATGGCCGGGCGGGCCCATGAGCGAGAGGCCCGATTCCTTGTAGGTGGCGCTGGTGGCCGAGATGGCGGGCAGCAGGACGTCGATGTTGGCGCTGGCGATGTCCGCGGGCGCGGCGGGTGGCGCGGGGTGAACACCGTGCCCACCGACAGCGGGTCCAGCGCCACGCTGTTGACGAACTTCCAGGTGGCCCAGTTGCTGCCGGCAATGCCCGCGTCGTGCGGGAAGGCGCTGTAGATGGCCTGGCCGTTGCTCGCCTTGCCGCCGGCCTGCACCTGGGCCAGCGTGGTCTTCTGCACGGGCGTGAGGCAACTGCCGTCGCGCGCGCCGCTGCAGCTGGGCACGTCGCGCACCACGTCGAAGGCGGCCTGGCAGGCCTGCGTGGCCTGCACCATGCCGTCGTTCAAGCCGTCGAGCGCGTCGCAGCGGTTGAGGATGGCGCGCGCCACGGTCTGGCGTTCGGCGGCGCTGAGGGCGCTGCCCAGGTCGGGGATGGTGGCGTTGGGGTTGAGCGGGTGCTTCACGGTCGCGCCGGGCGTGGCCAGCGGCGTCCAGCGTTGCGCGCCCCACAGCTGCGCCAGCGCCGCGTTGGGCAGGCGGTAGCCGGGCGCGCCGATGAGGTAGCCGTCGTACTGGTCGCCCAGGCGCGAGACCGCCACCATGGCGTGGCGACCGCCGTTGGAGCAGCCGCCGATGTAGGAGCGGTCCGGGCCCTTGCCGTAGGCCGTGGCGATGAGCGACTTGGCCATGGGCGTGAGCTTGGCGACGGCCTGGTAGCCATAGTCCAGCCGGGCCTGAGGCTCCAGGCCGAAGACCGCGGTCTGTGCGCCGGTGTGGCCAGCGTCGGAGCTGATCACCGCGAAGCCTTGTGCCAGCGCGCCGGTGACGGGGCCGCCGCCGAGCGCGCCTTCGGCCGGGCGCACGGCACCGTCGAGCCCGCCGTTGCCCTGGTGGTAGAAGCGGCCGTTCCAGGCCTGGGGCAGGCGCATTTCGAAGGCAATGGCGTAGTCGCGCCCGTCGCTGCCTTTGCGCTTGTGCATCTGGCCTTTGACGAGGCAGTGCGCCGCGACCGGCTGGCCCGCGAGCATGAGACCGCCAGCGGCCACGGGGGCAGCGGAGTCGAGGGTGGTCTGGTCGAAACGGAACTGGTTGGTCAGCGCCTCGCATTGGCCCAGGCTGGCGCCCACGGCGGGGGCGAGTGGTGCGGGTGGTGCGCCCGGTGTGGTGCTGCAAGCTGCCATGAGCAGCCCTAGCCCTAGCCCGAGGGGCAGGGTCAGAGTGGCGGTGCGACGCTGTGCGTTCTTCATCATCTTGTGTCTCCTCGGGTGGTGGCGGGAAGGGTGTCAGGCGCTTTGCCGTGCAGTGCCCAGATAGGTCTCGATCACGCGCGGATCACTGGCCAGTTCGCGGGCCGGGCCGCTTGCGCTCAGTTCGCCCATCTCCAGCACGTAGCCGTGGTCGGCCACTTGCAGCGCGGCGCGCGCGTTCTGCTCCACCAGCACGATGGTCACGCCGGTCTGGCGCAGCCGTTCGATGATGGCGAAGATCTCTTTCACGATCAGTGGCGCCAGGCCCAGGCTGGGCTCGTCGAGCATGAGCAGGTCGGGCGCGGACATGAGCGCGCGGCCCACGGCCAGCATCTGACGTTCTCCGCCCGAGAGCGTGCCGGCGAGTTGCGTGCGGCGCTCCTTGAGACGCGGGAAGATGCCGTAGACATCGTCCATGCGGCTGCGCCATTTCGCATTGCCCAGCCGCATCTGGCGAAAGCCGCCGAGCAGCAGGTTGTCTTCCACCGACATGGTGCTGAACAGCTCGCGCTTCTCGGGGACGAGCGCCATGCCGTTCATCACACGGTCTTCGAGCGAGAGGGTGGTGATGTCCTGCCCACGGAACTCGATGGTGCCGTGGCCGGGCAGGATGCCCATGAGCGTGTTGAGCAGCGTGGACTTGCCCGCGCCGTTGGGGCCGATGACGGTGATCACACCGCCGGGCTGCACCTCGATGTCGATGCCGTGCAGCACCTCGGCGCGGCCATAGCCGGCGCGCAGGCCTTTGACTTGAAGGATGGGTGTTGTGCTCATGTTCAATGCTCCGTGCCGAGGTAGGCCGCGCGCACCTTCGGGTCTTGTTGCACCTGCGCGGGTGGCCCTTGCGTGAGCAGCGTGCCGAATTCCATCACCACCAGGTGGTCGCAGATCTGCATCACCAGGTCCATGTCGTGTTCCACCAGCAGGATGCTCATGCCTTCGCCTTTGAGCTGGCGCAGCACGCCCGCGAGCGCCTGCTTTTCCTTGTGGCGCAGACCGGCCGCCGGTTCGTCGAGCAGCAGCAGCGTGGGGTCGGCGCACAGGGCGCGCGCAATTTCCATCAGCCGCTGCGGCCCCATGGCCAGGTTGCCGGCCTGTTCGTGCAGGTACTCACCCATGCCGATGCGTTCCAGCTGGCGCTGCGCTTCGCGGAAGAGTTGCCGTTCCTCGGCACGGTTGGTGCGCAGCATGGCGGGCAGCACGCCCTTGCGGCCCCGCGTGTGCGCGCCCAAGGCCACGTTCTCCAGCACCGTCATGTCCGGGATCATCTTCACGTGCTGGAAGGTGCGCGCCATGCCCAGTTGCGCGATGGCGCGCGAGGGCTTGCCCACCACGTTGCCGCCCTGGAACCGCACCTGGCCGCTGGTGGCGGGCAACACGCCGGTGATGAGGTTGAAGGTGGTCGACTTGCCGGCGCCGTTGGGTCCGATGAGCCCGACGATCTGGCCGCCGTGGATCTGGAAGCTGATGTCGTTCACGGCCACCAGGCCACCGAACTGCATGCGCGCCTTCTGCACGTCCAGCACCAGTTCGCCCGCCGCCGGCTTGGCGCGTTCGGGCAGGGCGGCGGCGTTCTGCCAATCGACCGTGCGCGGTTTTTGAGGCATGCGCTTGCCCACCATCGACCACAGGCCATCGGGCAGGTACTTGAGCATCACCACCAGCGCCACGCCGAAGACGATCACTTCATAGCTGCCGCTGGTGCCCATCAGTTTGGGCAGCAGCACTTGCAGCTGGTCTTCGAGCACGCGGATCAGGCCCGCGCCCACGATCGCGCCCCAGACGTGGCCCACGCCACCGATCACCGCCATGAACAGGTACTCGATACCCATCTTCAGCCCGAAGGCAGAAGGGTTCACCGTGCGCTGGAAGTGTGCCAGCAGCCAACCCGCGACGGACGCCAGCAGCGCGGCCAGCACGAAGATGGTGACCTTGTAGCGGAAGGTGCTGATGCCCATGGCCTCGGGCATCTGCGAGCCGCTCTTGAGCGAGCGGATCGCGCGGCCCGCGCGCGAGTCGAGCAGGTGCAGCATGGCGGCCACGAAGGCCAGCAGGATGACCCAGGTCAGCACGAAGAACGCACGGCCCTGGCCGATGTCGAAGCCCGCGATGGACAGGCTCTTGATGCCGAGCAGACCGTCGTATTTGCCCAGCGCATCGAGGTTGCCCATGAGGTAGTACAGCGACAGGCCCCAGGCGATGGTGGCCAGCGGCAGGTAGTGGCCCGACATGCGCAAGGTGATCAGTCCAACGATCAGCGCGCTGGCGGCCGTGAGACCCATGCCGATGAACAGCGTGACCCACGGCGACATGCCGAGGTTGAGCGTGAGCCAGGCCGTGGTGTACGCGCCGATGCCGACGAACGCTGCCTGCCCGAACGAGGTGAGACCGCCCACGCCGGTGAGCAGGATCAGGCCCAGCACGGTCATGCTGTACATGCCGATCATGTTGAGTTGCGTGATCCAGAAATCGGGCACGGGGAGGACGGCGATCAGCGGGATCGCAATGGCCAGGACCAGCAGGCCGATGTTTTGTGGCTTCGGCATGTCAGTGGTCCTCGTCGGAATGTTTGCTGCGCAGCGAACGGAACAGCAAGACGGGGAGGATCAGGGTGAACACAATCACTTCCTTGAAGGCACTGGCCCAGAACGAACCGAAGGCTTCGATCACGCCGACACCGAGCGCAGCGACCAGCGCCCCCGGGTAGCTCGCAAGGCCGGCAGCGACAGCCGCCACGAAGCCCTTGAGGCCGATGAGAAAACCCGAGTCGTAGAACACGGTAGTGGTCGGGCCGATCAGCAGACCCGAGAGCGCGCCGATGAAGGCCGCCATGGTCATCGTGAGCTGGCCCGATGCTTGCGACGAGATGCCCATGAGGCGCGCACCCGTGCGGTTCACCGCAATGGCGCGCAGGGCCTTGCCGCGCAGCGAGCGCTCGAAATACAGCCAGAGCATGACGATCAGCGCCACCGTGGCGGCGAAGGTGATGATGGCCTGGCCCGACAGCATGACCGGGCCGATGGCGTAACGCGTGTCCCAGAACGCCGGATTGCGGAAACCTTCCGCGCCGAAGAACACCAGGCCCAGGCCGGTCATGGCGAAGTGCACGCCGACCGAGACGATCAACAACACCAGCGGCGTGGCGCTCTCCAGCGACTGGTAGGCCACGCGGTAGACCAGCGGGCCGTAGACCGTGACCACCGCGACGCTGAGCGCCGCCTGCACCCACAACGGGAACTGCTGCGGCGCGGCCCAGATGGCCACGATGGACACGAGCAGCGGCAGCACCAGCGTGCGGCCTGCGGCCTTGAACGCGGTCAACGCGTTGCGGTGCTGGCGCCAGCGCTCGACCAAGTCCCTCAGCGCGGCAAGCCCGGCCAGCAGCAACAGCAGCCACACGGTGCCGGGCACCTTGCCGGTTTGAAAAATGGCCAGGGTGAGCGCGCCGTACGCGACGAACTCGCCCTGGGGAATGAAGATGATCCGGGTGACGGTGAACACCAGGACGATGGCCAGGCCCAGCAGCGCGTACACCGCGCCGTTGGTGAGGCCATCCAGTGCCAGGATGCTGGCAATCGAAAAATCCATACGGACCCTTAGCGAGAAAAGGAAGCGCGGAAAAGAAACTCAGCCACGTGAATGCGCTCCTTCCCCCTCTGGGGGAAGGCCGGGATGGGAGCCAGGCGCGCCGACCACGCCACTGCCTGCGGGCCCTCACCCCAGCCCTCCCCCAGAGGGGGAGGGGGTAAGCCAGAGGCAACAAGGGTCCGGCTCCGCCGGCCCCAGGTGTCGCTCCCCCTCCCGCCGAAGGCGAGAAAGGGGGGGCGCCGTCAGGCGCGCAGGGGGGTGCTCCGAATCACTCCACCTTGAATTTGCCGTCGACGACCTTCAGCATCACACCGGTTTCATTCGTGTAGCCCCAGTGGTCGTCCTTGGTCCAGTTCATCACGCCGTGCGAGAACACCGTGCGGCCCATGGTTTCGAAGGTGTCGCGCAGCGCGGCGCGGAACTCCGGCGTGCCGGGCTTGCCGCTTTTCAGCGCGAGTGGCACGGCCTTGTTCAACGCAATGGCGGCGTCGTAGCTGTGGCCGGCGAACTGGTTGCGCGAGCCGGGGCCCACCAGCTTTTCGTATTGCGTCACGAAGTCCACCGCCAGCTTCTTGGACGGGTGGCTGTCGGGCAACTGCTCGGCGATCACGGCCGGGCCGGAGACCACAAAGGAACCTTCCACGTCCTTGCCGCCGATGCGCACCAGATCGGGCGTGGCGGCCGCGTGCGTCTGGTAGATCTTGCCCTTGTAGCCGCGCTCCACGATCGCCTTGTGCGGCATCGCGGCGCCCGAACCCGACGCCACCACGAGGATCGCATCGGGGTTGGCGGAGGTGAGCTTGAGCGCCTGCGGCGTCACGCTGGTGTCGGTGCGCGCGAAGCGCTCCGCGGCCACCACTTTCATGCCAGCTTTCTCGGCCAGCGGCGTGATGGCCTTGAGCCAGAGCTCACCATAGGCATCGGTGTATCCAAGGAAGCCAATCGTCTTGATGCCTTGCTTCTTCATGTGTTCGACCATGGCATGGGCCATCACGTCGTTGCCCTGCGGCAGGCGGAACATCCACTGATCGGCGCCGGGTGGCACGCCCACGGGCGAGGCGGCCAGTTGCACCGTCTTGGCTTCGGTGACCACGGGCGTCATGGCCGCGGCCACGGGCGTCAGGCACGAGCCGATGATCAGGTCGACCTTGTCTTCGGTGACGAAGCGGCGTGCGTTGGCCGCGCCCTTGCCCGGGTCGCTCGCATCGTCGAGGATGATCAGGTTGACCTTTTCTCCGGCGATGGTCTTCGGGAACAGCTTGAACTGGTTCTGCATCGGAATGCCCAGGCCGGAACCCGGGCCGGTGAGCGAGAGACTCACGCCGATGTTGATGTCGGCCAGCACAGCGGTGCTGGTCAGGGCGGTGACGGCCACGGCGATGAGGGTCTTGACGGCTTTCATTCGATGTCTCCTTCTGGGGTGGTGAAAAAACGGTTCGGTTCAGGCGCAGGATCAGCTGCAGAGCGCCTTGATGTCTTCGGGCACGGGGATCGCCTTGATGCGGTCGGGCGTTTCGGGCGGATGGACCACGAAGGCGCGGGTCTCGCTGCCTTCGCACAACACGTCGTCACCGCGCTTGACCACGTGCTTGTGGATGAACACCTTGTCGCGCCATTCGACGACGCTGGTGTGGATCTGCAGGCGCTCGCCGTAGGTGGCGGGACGCATGAACCTGGTGTGGATCTCCAGCAGCGGCGTGCCGACGATGCCGCGCGTCTTCTTCGTCTCGCGCCAGGGCGGTACGCCGCACTGCTTGAAGAAGTTCAACGAAGACGCGTCCATCCACTTCGAGAAATTCGGAAAAAACACGATGCCGGCGGGATCGCAATCGCCGAACATCACTTCCACTTCGTACACAACCACTTTGCTCATCGGGGGGCCATTCTCAAAGCACCGTCGAGGCGGATCACTTCGCCATTCAGGTGCGTGTTGTTGATGATGTGTGCCGCGAGCTGGGCGAACTCTTCGGGTTTGCCCAGCCGCGGCGGGAACGGAATGCTAGCCGCCAGCGAGGCCTGCACCGGTTCGGGCAGTTGTTTCATCAGCGGCGTGCTGAACAGGCCGGGTGCGATGGTGCAGACGCGAATGCCATGCTGTGCGAGGTCGCGCGCCATCGGCAGCGTCATGCCGACCAGACCGCCCTTGGACGCGCTGTAGGCCTGCTGGCCTACCTGGCCGTCGAAGGCGGCCACGCTGGCGGTGAACACCATCACGCCGCGCTCGCCGTCTTCCAATGGGTCCAGCCTGGCGCAAGCGGCGGCGAAGAGACGGCTGGCGTTGTAGGTGCCGATCAGGTTGACGTTGATCACCTTGGCGAAGTCTTCCAGCGGCGCGGCACTGCCGTCTTTGGCGACGACGCGCTTGGCCGAGCCGATGCCGGCGATGTTCATCAGCATGCGCGCCGGGCCGTGCGCGGCCGCCGCCTGGTCGATCGCGGCCTGCAGGCTCTCGGTGTCGGTGATGTCGCAGCGCAGCGCCACGCCACCGATGTCGTCCGCCACGCGTTTGGCGTTGTCCAGGTTCACGTCGAGCACCGCGACTTTGGCGCCCAGGCGCGCGAGTTCGCGCGCGGTGGCTTCGCCCAGGCCCGAGCCACCACCGGTGACGAGGGCTGCGTGTCCTTGAATGTTCATGCTTGGCTCCTTTGACAGATTGAAGAGGTGTTTCGAGTGCATGCCGGAAATACCGCGGAACCGGCTTTGCCGGGCCGCCGGTATTGCCCCCTTGAGGGGGTGGCGCGAAGCGACGCGGGGGTGTTCATGATGCTGTGTTTTCGATGAGCAAGGCCATGCCCTGGCCGCCACCCACGCAGGCGCTGGAGATGCCATAGCGCTGGCCGCTGCGCTGCAGTTCGCGCGCGAGGGTCAAGGTCAAGCGAACGCCGGTGGCCGCGAGCGGGTGGCCCAGGGCGATGGCACCACCGTTGACGTTCAGGCGGTCCAGATCCATGCCGAGTTCGCGCGCCACAGCGAGGGTTTGTGCGCCTTGCGCTTCGTTCACTTCGAAGCGCGCGATGTCGCTCAGCTTCAGGCCGGTGCGTTCGAGCAGCAGGCGGATGGCGGGCGCCGGGCCGATGCCCATGATTTCGGGCGGCACACCGACGGCCGATGCGGCCACCACGCGCGCCATCGGTTTCTTGCCTTGCGCTTTCGCGTAACCGCCGGAGGTGACCACGCAGGCCGCTGCCGCGTCCACCAGCGCCGAGCTGTTGCCACCGGTCTGCACGCCGCCTTCGAACACCGACCTCAGCTTGGCGAGCACCTCCACCGGCGAGATGCGCGGGTGGGTGTCGGTGGCCACTTCGGTGAGCTTGCCCTGCAGCTTGATGCCACGCGCCTTGTAGCCTGCGAGCTCGAAACTCTCGGTGACCACCGGTACGATTTCGCCCGCGAGAAAACCGCTCTCCTGCGCGGCCACGGCTTTCGCGAACGAGGCCGAGGCAAAAGCATCGACCTCTTCTCGGGTGATGCCGTATTGCTTCGCGAGGTTCTCGGCGGTCTGGATCATGTTGATGCCGGCCGCCGGGTCCTTCAGCGCTTCCCACATGTAGTCCTTGAAACCCACAGGGGCGCCCAGCTTGAAGCCGGTGCGGTGGTCGAAGGCGGCGATGGGGTTGCGCGTCATGCTCTCGGTGCCCACCACCAGCGCGGCATCGCACGCGCCGCCCTGGATGTGCTCACCTGCATGGCGGAACAGTTCGAAGCCCGTGCCGCAGATGCGCTGCGCCATGATGGCCGGCACTTCCACCGGCACGCCGGCGTACAGACCGATGTGGCGCGGCAGGAAGAACTGATCGAAGTCGCCGGGCGCCATGTTGCCGGTGACCACCGAGCCGATGTGTTCGCCCGGCACGCCCGCGCGTTGCAGCGCTGCGCGCGCGGCCTTGATGCCGAGGTCGGTGGGCGAGATGTGGCCGAGTGCGCCGCAGTAGTCGACCATGGGCGTGCGCACGCCGTCGAGCAGCCAGACGTCGTCAAAGGCGTTGAAGAATCCGCGGGATGTCATGTGGTTTGCTCGGGTTTGAGGATGGCGTGCAGCGTGTCGTCGTGCAGTTTTGCCACGGTCTCGGCGCGGTGCACCAGCACCGCGCGTTGGTTGATCGAGCCCTTGTCCGTGACCTCGCCCCGGTCGATCGTGGGCGGCTCGGACAGCAGGCACAGGCGCGCGATGCGGCTGGCGCTGCCGGTGGCCGTTCTGGCCAGGTCGGTCACCACGCGCTGGAAGTGCGCGAGCACCGGCGCGCTGTGAAGCACGTCGTGCAAGGGCGCATCGGCCGGCAGGCCGCTGAGCGCGCGCACCGCGCCGGTGGGAAACACCATGGCGCCGACTTCCTTCATGTTCAGGCCGGTGATGACCACGTCCTGGATATAGGGCGCGCCAGCCGCGATGATCTTGGCGCGCATCGGACCCACGCTCACGAAGGTACCGGTAGCGAGCTTGAAGTCTTCGGCGATGCGGCCGTCGAATTTCAGACCCTGGTGGATGTCGGTCTCGTCGATCCACCTCACCGCGTCACCGGTCTTGAAGAAGCCTTCTTCATCGAAACATTCGGCGGTCTCCGCCGGCATGCGCCAGTAGCCGGGCGTGATGTTCGGGCCCCGGTAGCGCACCTCGGTCTTGCCGTCGCTGTCGACCAGTTTGAGCTCCAGACCCGGCGTGGGCAGGCCCAGGTCGCCAGCTTTCACGTCGGCGCTGGTGACGAAGAGGCCAAAGGGGCCCGACTCCGTCATGCCCAGGCCGGTGCCCATGACGATGCGCTCGCCGATCTCGGCTTCCTGCACCGCGTGCAGCGCGTCCCACACCGGCTGCGCCAGCGCGGCGCCGGCGTAGAAGAACATTTGCACGCGCGAGAGCAGCGTCTTGCGCAGGGCGTTGTCGGTCTTCATCGCGTTGGCGATCGCCTCGAAACCGGTGGGCACGTTGAAGTACACCGTCGGCGCGATCTCGCGCAGATTGCGCAGCGTCTCGCCCATCAGCGCGGGCGTGGGTTTGCCGTCGTCGATGTAGAGCGTGCCACCGTGGTAGAGCACCATGCCCACGTTGTGGTTGCCACCAAACGTGTGGTTCCACGGCAGCCAGTCCACCAGCACCAGCGGGCTCTCGGCCAGCACCGGCATCGACTCGCTCATCTGCTGCTGGTTGGCGCACCACATGCGCTGCGTGTTGATGACGGCCTTGGGCATCTTGGTCGAGCCCGAGGTGAAGAGGAACTTGGTGATCGTGTCGGGCCCGGTGGCGGCCATCGCGGCGTCCACCGCGGGTGTGGGTTCGGTGGCCAGCAGCGCGGCAAACGAGGTGGTTGCGCGGCCGGGCACCGTGCCTTTGGTGGTCACCAGCTCCACGTTGTCGCCCAGCGTGGCCAGCATGGCGCGGCTGTAACGGTGCGCGTCCGCGGCGAACACCAGGCCTGGCGTGAGCGTCTTCACCACGTGGTGCAGCTTGTCGAAGTCCTGGCTCACCAGCGAGTAGGCCGGCGAGGTCGGGCAATAGGCGATGCCGGCGTAAACGCAGCCCAGCGCGAGCAGCGCGTGTTCAAGGTCGTTCTCGCTCAGGATCAGCACCGGCCGCTCGGCGGAGAGTCCACGGTTGAGCAAACCCTGGCCGATGCGGCGCGCCGCGTCGAGCGCTTGCGCGAAGCTGATATGGCGCCAGTCGCCGGTCGTGCCGTCGGCATTTTTCACACGGCGTGCGAACACGGTCTGGTCGGGGCGCGTGCGGGCCCAGTGCACCAGCCGATCGGTGATGCGATCGGGGAAGGGCGGCAGCGTTTGCTGCGCGCTCAGGTAGCGCACGCCGGGCGCGCCGTCGCGCAGGGCGGCGTGGGTGACACCAAACTTCAAAGGCCGGTACTTCGCTGCGGTCATGTTGTCTCTGCGTGTTGTCGTTGGCTACCAGGGTCTTGCCGGCGCGCGTGTCTGAAGTCCAGAGATGCCACGGATCCGGCTCCGCCGGTCCCAGGCATCGCCCTCTGGGGGGTGACGCCGAAGGCGGCGCGGGGGGAGCGACTTCAGTCGCTCTTCACTTTGCTCGCTCGGCCTTCGAGGAACGCGCGCACGCGTTCCTTGGCTTCTGGTGCGTTCTGCACGATGGCGGCCATCAGCGCTTCGGTGAAGAAGCCCTGGTCGGCCGGTTGTTCGGCGATGCGCGGCAGTGCATGCATCAGCGCGTAGTTGGTGAGCGGTGCGTTGCTGGCGATGCGCGTGGCCAGCTCCATGGCTTTGTCCAGCGCGGTGCCTTCCGGCACGAGGTATTGCGCCAGGCCAATGCGTTCGCCTTCCTCGGCCTTGTAGACACGGCCGGTGAACATCATGTCGGCCATGCGCGCCGCACCGATCAGGCGTGGGATGCGCACCGAGCCGCCGCCGCCCACGAAGATGCCGCGCGAGCCTTCGGGCAACGCAAAGAAGCTCGATTGATCGGCCACGCGGATATGACACGCGCTGGCCAGTTCCAGGCCACCGCCGACCACCGCGCCATGCAGCGCCGCGACCACCGGGACCGGGCCTTGCTGCACGCACTCAAGCGCCGCGTGCCACATGCGCGAATGGTGCAGGCCTTGGCCGGCGTCGCGTTCCTGCAGTTCGGACAGGTCCAGGCCGGCGCAGAAATGGTCGCCCGCGCCATGGATCACGGCCGCGCGGACGCCGTGCGGCATGCCCTGGAAGATGTCGCGCAAGGCGAGGATCAGGCCGTCGTTCAGCGCGTTGCGCTTGGCCGGCCGGTTGAGCGTGATGACGGCGATTTCGGACGATGCGCCTTGCAAACTCAGGCTGATGTCGGTGGAATGGATGGGCATGGCGTCGACGCTTTCTGGTTCCCTGGCTTCGGGTTTGTGTGCTTGAGAAGAGGTGCGATTATTGTTATAAACAATAACTAAAACAAGCGCGAGGGCCCGAAAACAGGCTCCGTGTTTACCCTAGGTAGAGAGACCCGTATGGACCACCAGAACCTGATCGCGATCGACATCCACACCCACGCCGAAGTGAGTTGCCGCAACCCGTTTGACAACTACGGCGAGGAATACGACCGCGCGGCCGACAAATACTTTGGTAGCAACCGCCGTCCCACGATTGCTGAAACCGTAGCCTACTACCGCGACAAGAAGATCGGACTGGTAATGTTTACGGTTGACAGCGAGTCGCAATTGGGGCGTCGCCGCATTCCGAACGAGGAGATCGCGCAGGCCGCGCGCGAGAATAGCGACATGATGGTGGCCTTCGCCAGCATCGACCCGCACAAAGGCAAGATGGGCGCTCGCGAAGCGGAGCGGCTGATCGCGGAAGAGGGCGTCAAGGGTTTCAAGTTCCACCCCACGGTGCAGGGCTACCACCCCTACGACAAGATGGCCTGGCCGATCTACGAGGTGATCAACGCGCACAAGCTGCCCACGATCTTTCACACCGGTCACAGCGGCATCGGTTCGGGCATGCGCTGCGGCGGCGGCTTGCGCCTGGAGTACAGCAACCCGATGCACCTGGACGACGTGGCGATCAGCTTTCCGGACATGCAGATCGTCATGGCGCACCCAAGCTTTCCCTGGCAGGACGAAGCGCTCAGCGTGGCCACGCACAAGCCCAACGTGTGGATCGACCTCTCGGGCTGGAGCCCGAAGTACTTTCCCAAGCAATTGGTGCAGTACGCGAACACGCTGCTCAAGGACCGCGTGCTGTTCGGCAGCGACTACCCGCTGATCACGCCCGAGCGCTGGATGAAGGATTTTGAAATCGCCGGTTTCAAGCCCGAGGTGATGCCCGGCATCCTCAAGGGCAATGCCGTGCGCCTGTTGGGCCTGGACTGAACCGATGCAAGCCTTCACCACGCTGGCGGACATCGAGCGGCTCGAACGCACGCCGCTGGCCGAGGTCGCGCCGCACCGCAGCCCGTACGCGCTGATCCGCGCGGCGGCCGAGCGATTCCCCGAGCGCGAGGCTTTCACCTTTCTGCCCGATGCCGCGCTGGACACGCCGCCCACGCGAACCACCTACCGCGCGCTGTTGGCCAGTATCCACCGCGCGGCCAACCTGTTTCGTTCGCTCGGTGTGGGGCCCGACGACGCGGTCGCGCTGCTCGTGCCCAACATGCCCGAAGCGCACGCGGTGTTGTGGGGCGCACAGCTCGCGGGCCGTGTCTGCCCGATCAACTACCTGCTGCAACCCGAGCACATCGCGGCCCTGTTGAAGGCATCGAATGCAAAGCTGCTGGTGGCGCTGGGCCCCAACAGCGAACTCGCGGTGTGGCCCGTGGCCGAGCAGGTGGTGCGGCACCACGGATTGCCCTTGCTCCAGATCCGCGTGGGTGAGCAGACGGCGCCCGACGTGCCGGTGCTGCAGGAATTGCTCGCCGCGCAGCCCGATACACTGGCCTTCGAGCCGGACCTGAACCCCGATCGCGTGGTCGCGCTGTTCCACACCGGCGGCACCACCGGCGCGCCCAAGCTGGCGCAACATGCGCAGGGCAACGAAGCGCACACGGCGTGGTTCGCGCACGCGTTCTACGACGTGAACGAACACGCGGTGGAGATCAATGGCTTTCCGCTGTTCCACGTGGCCGGCGCGTTCGTCTACGGTCTGGCACTGCTGGCGGTGGGCGCGCGCCAGGTACTGCCCACGCTCAGCGGCATGCGCAACACCGGCTTCGTGCAGCGCTACTGGCAGTTCTGCGAACGGGAGCGCGTGACGCATCTGGCCTGCGTGCCCACGGTGCTCGCGGGTTTGATGGGTGTGCCGGTGAACGCCGACATCACCACCGTGCGCGCCGCTTACACCGGCGGCTCGCCTCTGCCCTCTGAACTCGCGCAGCGTTTCGAAGCAGCCACCGGCATCGCCGTGCGCAACATCCTGGGCATGACCGAGTGCGCGGGGCTCGTGAGCATCGAGCCGCTGCGAGGACCGCGCACGCCCGGCTCGGCCGGCCTGCGCCTGCCGTACACCGAGGTGCATGCGGTGCCGTGGCGCGAGGGGGAAGCGCAGCTGCACGAGCGCTGCGCGGTGGGCGAGACCGGTGTGCTGGTGCTGCGCGGGCCGCACGTGAGCCCGGGCTACACCGACACCGCGCGCAACGCCGGCCTGTTCGAGGCGGGCTGGATCGTCACCGGCGACCTGGGCCATCTCGACGAGGCCGGACGCATCCACATCACCGGCCGCGCGAAGGACGTGATCATCCGCGGTTCGCACAACATCGACCCCGGCCTTGTGGAAGACGCGTTCCTCGCGCACCCCGCCGTGGCCCTGTGCGCCGTGGTCGCCGAGCCCGATGCCTATGCGGGCGAGGTGCCGGTGGCGTTCGTCACGCTCAAACCGGGCGCTGCGATCGGTGCCGCGGAACTGTTGGCGGCTATCGCGCCCCAGGTCTACGAACGGCCCGCGTGCCCGAAGCGCGTGGTGCTGCTGGAGGCGCTACCGGTGACCGCGATCGGCAAGGTGTTCAAGCCCGAGCTGCGCTTGCGCGCGATCGAGATCAAGCTCAGCGAGGCGCTGCGCGAATGGGTGCCCGGCGTGACCGCACGTGTTGAAGCGATGGAAAAGGGCGGGCGGCAATGCGCCGTGATCACCGTGGCCGGCGCGCCCGACGACGCGCTGCGCGAGACGCTGATGCAGGGCCTGGCCGCGATGGCGGTGCAGACCGAGTTGCGATTTGAATAAGCGCTACCAGCCGCCGCGCGAAAGCCAGCGCTCGACCTGATCGAGTTTGTCCACGCCCCAGAAGGGTTCTCCATCCACCACCACGGTGGGCGAACCGAACACACCGGCTTTCAACGACGCGTCGACCATCGCGCGCAACAGCGACGCGGCTTCCTCGCTCGCCGCGGCTTTGGCCAGCGCGTCGGCGTTCAGCCCAGGGGGCAGTGCGAGCGAACGCAGCGATGCGGGCGTGGACAGGTCCTTCCCCTCACCCCAGTACGCGCCGTAGATGGCATGGACCAGCGCGGCCGCGTGCTCGGGCTGATGGGCCTTCACCCAGGCAAACGCCCGCGCACAGGGCAGGGGATTCATCACCGGGTCGCTCGGCCGGCGTGCCATCACCACACCGTGCTCACGCGCATGGCGCAGCACATCTCGCTCCACATAGGGCCCTTTGAGCGGCGTTTCCAGCAAGGGCTTGAGCCCCATCACCTTCATCACCGACACACCCAACAACATCGCATGCCAATCCACGGCACGCCCATGGCGCGCCGCCAGCGCCTCGATGCGCAGCGAGGCGAAATAGCCGTAGGGCGAGATGAAGTCGAAGTAGAAGGCGAGCGGTGGCGTCATGACGGCATCGTATCCACGCCAAGGAGACACGCCCTCAACAGCGGGCGCCGCCATCGGCCTGCCGCGAGGTCTCCGCGCGAAACGCCACGAACGAAAAAAACTCAGCCCCAAACCTCACGCGCCGTTTCCACCACCAGCGCCAGCTTGCGCCGCTGATCTTCAACGGCAATGTTGTTCCCGTGCACGGTGGAAGAAAAACCGCACTGCGGCGACAGACACATCTGCTCCAGCGGTGCGTACTTCGACGCCTCGTCGATGCGCCGCTTCAGATCGTCCTTGTGTTCGAGCTGGCCGAACTTGGTGGTGACCAGACCCAGTACAACCGTCTTGCCTTTGCTCAGGTAGCGCAGCGGACGGAAATCGCCCGAGCGGTCGTCGTCGTACTCGAGGAAGAACGCGTCCAGCTTCATCTCCGACAACAGCGCCTCGGCCACCGGCTCGTAGTTGCCGGCCGCCGCGTGCGTGCTCTTGAAGTTGCCACGGCACAGGTGCATGGCCAGCGTCATGCCAGCGGGCTTGCGCGCCACCACCTTGTTGATGAAGCCGGCATAGCGATGCGGCAGTTCGTTCGGATCGTCGCCGCGCTGGCGCGCTGCCTCGCGCATGCGCTCGTCGCACAGGTAGGCCATGTTGGTGTCGTCCATCTGCACATACGTGCAGCCTGCGTCGGCCAGGCTTTGCAGCTCATCGCCATAGGCCTTGGCCACGTCGTCGTAGAACACCGGGTCGAGCTCGGGATAAGCCTCCTTGCTGATGCCCGCGCGCCCGCCGCGAAAGTGCAGCATGGTGGGCGAGGGAATGGTCACCTTGGGCGTGAGGGCGGGCAAACCCAGCGCCTCCACCTGCGCCTTCAGGTACTGGAAGTCGGCCAACTGGATGTTCTTCGCGTGGCGCACCTTGTCGATCACGCGGATCACCGGCGGCGCGAGTTCTTCCGTGCCGTCCGGCTTGCGGATGGTCACCGGAATGTCGGTCTTCACGCCACCCAACTGCTCCAGAAAATCGATGTGGAAGTAGGTGCGGCGGAACTCGCCGTCGGTGATCGACTGCAGGCCCACGTCGGCCTGGAATTTCACGATCTCGTTGATTGCGCGGTCTTCCACCTTGCGCAACTGTTCGGCCGTGATGCTCTTCTGGTTGAAGAACTGGTCACGGGCCTCCAGCAGGTAGGCCGGCCGCAGAAAACTGCCGACATGGTCGGCGCGGTAGGGAGGGTGGGCGCGCAAGGTCATGGAAAACGTCCTGTGGTCTGGGTCTGGAAACAGTGGCGAAAGCGCACTTTGACAGCCTTCTTTGAATACATAAACCTATGGAAAACCCCAGTTGGATGCGAATTCTCTTGAAATATCGTCCTTTCTGTATACATTGCGTATCCCATGAACACGGCGACCTCCCAAGCCCCACCGAATGCGCTGGCCGACCCCGCGCCCGTGCCCGAACCCGCGGCCGAAAGCGCTCAGGTGCGCGCGCTGCTGCAACTGCGCGAACTCATCCTCTCGGGTGAACTGGCCGGTGGCTCGCGCATCGCCGAGCTGGCCATCGTCGAACGCCTGGGCGTCTCGCGCACGCCGATCCGCGCCGCGCTGATGCGGCTGGAGCAGGAAGGCCTGCTGGAGGCGCTGCCCAATGGCGGCTACGTGGTGCAGACGTTTTCCGAGCGCGACATCGCCGACGCCATCGAACTGCGCGGCACGCTCGAAGGCCTGCTGGCGCGCCTGGCGGCCGAGCGCGGCGCGCCGGGCGTGGTGCTCGGTGAGGCGCGGCAATGCCTCAACCAGATTGACACCGTGCTCGAGGCCCAGGCCCTCAATGACGAAGGCTTCTCCAGCTACGTCGCGCTCAACAGCCAGTTCCACGCGCTGGTGTGGGAAATGGCCGACAGCCCCACCACCTTGCGCCAGCTCGAAAAAGTGCTCAGTCTGCCGTTTGCCTCGCCCTCGGGCTTCGTGGTGCTGCAGGCGCATTCGCAGCGCGCGCGCGACATGCTGGTGGTGGCGCAAGACCAGCACCGCCAGGTGCTCGACGCGATTGAACAGCGCGAAGGCTCGCGCGCCGAAGCCATCATGCGCGAGCACTCGCGCCTGGCGCAGCGCAACCTGCGCGAGGTATTGGACGGCCGCGCGAGCGTGCACGCGCCCGCGTCCATGCCCGCCATCAAGCTCATCCGTCGCCGGTGAACCGTGGGGTGTCCCGCATAAGAGAACGGCATAACTGAAAGTCAGATATATGACTGGCGCAGAGCCAGGTGACCATGCACAGTGTGGGCAGATACGTTCTGCAAGCCCGCCAGGCCCGGAGTGCGCCCACACGCGACCGGCCTGGCCTTAGAAGGAACAGGAGACAACATCATGAAATTCCTCAAACGCCGCACCGCCTTGATGGCCCTGGGCTCTGTGGCCGCCGCCACGATGGCCGGCCAGGCCCTGGCCCAGCAGACCGTCACCTTGCGCCTGCACCAGATGCTGCCGCAGCAGGCCACGATCCCCGCGCGCGCGCTCGTGCCCTGGGCGCAGAAGGTCGAAGCCGAGTCCGGCGGCAAGATCAAGGTGCAACTGTTCCACGCCATGTCGCTCGGTGGCTCGCCACCACAGCTGTTCGACCAGGCGCGTGACGGCGTGGTCGACCTCACCTGGACCGTGCTCGGCTACACCCCGGGCCGCTTCAACAAGTCCGAGGTGTTCGAGTTGCCGTTCATGAGCGGCTCGGCCGAAGAGTCCTCGCGCGCGTTCCAGGAGTACGTGGAGAAGTACGCCGCCGACGAATTCAAGGACGTCAAGCTGATCGCGGTGCACACCCACGGCCCGGGCCTGTTCCATACCAAGACGCCGGTGACCGGCCTGGAAAGCCTGCGTGGCATGAAGGTGCGCGGCGGCTCGCGCGTGATCAACAACATGCTCACCAAGCTCGGCGCCACGCCCGTGGGCATGCCCGTGCCCGCCGTGACCGATGCGCTCTCCAAAGGCACGATCGAAGGCACCACCATTCCCTGGGAAGTGACGCCTTCGCTCAAGGTCACCGAACTGGTGAAGAACCACACCACCTTCGCCGGCAAGCAAGGCCTGTACACCCAGACCTTCGCGTTCTCGATGAACAAGGCGTCCTACGAGAAGCTGCCGGCCGATCTCAAGGCCGTGATCGACAAGAACTCCGGCATCGAGACCGCGGCCTTCTTCGGCCGCGCCATGGACGAGGGCGACAAGGTGGGCCATGACATCGCGGTGAAGGCGAAGAACAACATCGTGGCCCTGGACGCCGCCGAAACGCAACGCTGGCGCCGCACGGCCGCCACCGTGGAGACCGACTGGATCAACGAGATGAAGGGCAAGAACATCGACGGCGCGAAGCTGGTGTCCGAAGCCCGCGCGCTGATCGCGAAGTACCAGCGATAAGATGCGACCCCACCGCGGCCGGCGCGCCGCGGTGGACCCGCCTTCGGCATTTTTATAAGGGTGACAAGTTGAAATTGCTGTCTCAGTTGGCCCGCTTCTGCGCCATCCTGGCCGGTGTGCTGCTCACGGTGATCACCCTGATCACCTGCATCAGCCTCATCGGCCGCAACACCATCGGCGTCACGCTGGTGGGCGACTACGAACTCACGGCGGTGACTGCCGGCGCGGCCATTGCGCTGTTCATGCCCTGGTGTCAGCTCAAGCGTGAAAACATCATCGTCGACTTCTTCACCTCCAGGGTCTCCAGCAGCGGCATCGCGCGGCTGGACCGTTTTGGCAGCCTGCTGCTGGCCTGCCTGATGATCGGCCTGGCCTGGCGAACCACGGTGGGCGGCATGAGCGCCTACGCCTCGCAGACCACCACCATGATGCTTGGCTTTCCCGAGTGGATCACGTATGCCTTCATGGTTCCTCCTTTCCTGTTGACCGGCGTGATTGCCCTGACCCAGGTGTTTGTTGGCAATTTTCCGGAGCAGGGCGAATGAGTTCCTTGAGCTTGGCGGGTTTGATCTTCGCGGTGATGCTGGTGTTGATGGCGATCCGCGTGCCGATCGCCGTTTCCATGTTTGCCGCGGGCACTTTCGGCTACATCTACCAGGTGGGCCTGCCCCCCTTCCTCAACAACCTCAACGGCGTGGCCTTCGCGCGCTTCGCGAGCTACGACCTGTCGGTGATTCCGCTGTTCATCCTGATGGGCAACTTCGCCACGCAGGGCGGCATCTCCAAGGCGCTTTTCCAGTTCGCCAGCGTGGTCATGTCGCGCTTCAAGGGCGGCCTGGCGATGGCGGCGGTGCTGGCCAGCGCGGGCTTCGGCGCGATCTGCGGTTCGTCGGTGGCCACGGCGGCCACCATCACCTCGGTGGCCTTGCCAGAGATGAAGCGCCACGGCTATTCGGGACGCCTCGCCACGGGCACGCTCGCCGCCGGTGGCACGCTGGGCATTCTCATTCCGCCGTCGGTGCCGCTGGTGATCTACGCCATCCTGACCGAGCAGAACATCGCCAAGCTGTTCGCCGCGGCCATGGTGCCCGGCATCATTGCCATGCTCGGCTACATGATCGCGATCGCCGTGTACGTTCGCCTGGTGCCGGGTCACGCGCCCGAGCATGACGAAGCGCAGGCCAAGCTCACCTGGGACGCGCTCAAGGGCGTGCTGCCCATCGCGGTGGTGTTTGTGGTCGTGTTCGGCGGCATCTACGGCGGCCTGTTCACGCCTACCGAAGGCGCGGGGGTCGGCGCGGCGGCCACCTTCGTGGCGGCCATGCTCAAGCGCGAGCTGAGTTGGGCCAAGGTCAAGCTGTGCTTCTATTCCACCGCAGCGGCCAGCGCCATGATCTTCATGATCTTCATCGGCGCGGACCTGATGAACTCGGCACTGGCCTTGACGCAGGTGCCCGCCATGCTGGCCGACGTCATCAAAGGCTGGGACATCTCGCCGTTGATGGTGGTCACCGCCATCCTGCTGTTCTATGTGGTGCTCGGCGCCGTGATGGACGAGCTTTCCATGATCCTGCTGACCATCCCGATCTTCTTCCCCGTGATCATGGGGCTGGACTTCGGCATGCCCGCCGAGTCCGTGGCGATCTGGTTCGGCATCATGGTGCTGATGACCGTGGGCTTCGGCTTGCTGGCGCCTCCCGTGGGCCTGAACGTGTACATCGTCAACGGCATGGCCAAGGACGTGCCGATCGGCGAGAGCTACCGTGGCGTGATGCCTTTCCTGGCCAGCGACGTGGTGCGTACGTTGCTGCTGCTTCTTTTCCCTTCCATATCCCTGTGGTTGGTTCAATACGTCGGTTGATTTTTCGTAGGGCAATTTCATGATCAAAAAACTTCACCTCCACCGCCGCGCCATCCTGGCCGCCTCTCTTGCCACCGCCGCGCTCGGCCTGGTCTCTGCGCCGGCGCACGCTCAAGCCAACTTCCCGTCGAAGGGCCTGCGCATCGTGGTGCCGTTCGGCCCGGGCGGCGTGGGCGACCTCACCGCGCGCATCGTCGCGGAAAAACTGACGAGCCAGCTCGGCCAACCCGTGGTGATCGACAACCGCCCTGGTGCGGGTGGCGTGGTGGCGGCCGAGTCGGTGGCGCGTTCCGAGCCCGATGGCTACACCATGTTCCTCATGTCCAACGGCACGGCCGTCACCGCCAGCCTGTTCAACAAGCTGCCGTTCGACACCATCAAGGACTTCACGCCGGTCTCCACGCTCGGCTACTTCGACATCGCCGTGGTGGTGCCCGCGAACTCGCCGCACAAGACCCTGGGCGACCTGGTGAAGTTCGCCAAGGCCAACCCGGGCAAGATCAACATCGGCAGCATCAACATCGGCAGCACGCAGCATCTCGCGGCCGAGCTGTTCAAGAGCACGGCGGGCATCGAGGCGCAGATCGTGCCGTACAACGGCTCGCCCGCGCTGATCGGCGCCATCCGCGGCCAGCAGGTCGACGTGGCGGTGGAAATCCTGGCGCCGGTGCTCACGCAGATCCAGGGTGGCGCGCTGCGAGCCCTGGCCGTCACGGGCGAGAAGCGCTCCATCGTGTTGCCCGATGTGCCCACCGCGGTCGAGGCCGGCGTGAAGGACTACATCGCCTCGTCGTGGAACGCGCTGGCCGTGCCGTCGAAGACGCCGCGCGCCGTGGTGGAGCGCCTGAACAAGGAGATCGCCACCGCCGTGGCCGATCCTGGCGTGCGCGAAAAGCTGCGTGGCCTGAACATCGATGCGCGCTCCAGCACGCCGGAGCAGAACGCTGCCTTGCTGGCGTCCGACATTCGCCGCTGGAGCGGTGTGATCGAACGCGCAAAAATCCAGAAACAGTAAACACCCCCCGCGCCGCTGCGCGGCTCCCCCCCTCTCTCGCCTTCGGCGGGAGGGGGCGCACCCTGGGACCGGCGTAGCCGGATCCTCGGGAGCCCTGGATGAGGACCCCGCGCGCCGGACGCCTTGTCTCTCTCCCTCTCCCTCTCGCCTTTTTTAGGCCTTCCCCTTGCTCGACATCCTCGCCATCACCGGCCCGATCTATCTGTGTATCGCGCTGGGGTACGCCGCTGTGCGGTGGCGCGTGTTCACCGCGACGGACATGCGGGTGCTGGGCAAGTTCGTCATCCAGTTCGCCTTGCCGGCCTTGCTGTTCAACGCGCTGGCTTCGCGGCCCATCGCCGAGTTGCTGCAGCCGGCCTACCTGCTGGCGTTTGGCATCGGTTCGGTGGGGATGCTGCTGGCCAGCCTGTGGTTTGCTCGACAGGTGCAAGGGCGCGGCCTGACCGAGAGCGCCTACATGGCCATGGGCATGAGCTGCGGCAACAGCGCCTACATCGGTTACCCGGTGGTGTTGCTCGCCATCGGGCCGTTGGCCGGTGTGGCATTGGCCATGAACGTGCTGGTGGAAAACCTCGTCAAGCTGCCGCTGCTGTTGACCGCGGCGGACATGGGGGTGTCGGGCGCCGCCCGCACGTCCTGGTCACGGGCCGTGCGCCAGATCCTGGGCCGCCTGGCGCGCAACCCGATGATCGTTGCCATCGTGCTCGGCTTCGTGGTGGCCCTTCTGGGCTGGCCATTGCCCTCGGTGCTGTCGCGCACGGTCAAACTGCTGGGCGCGGCCAGCGGTGGCCTGGCGCTGTTCATCATCGGTGGCACGCTGGTGGGCCTGCAGGTGCGTGGCCTGCGTTTGCAGGTGGCGCAGATCGCGGTCGGCAAGTTGCTGCTGCACCCGGCGGCGGTGTGGGCCGCTGCGGCGTTGCTGCCTTTGCTGGGCCTGCCCGCGCTCTCCGAAGAATTGCGCATCGCCGTGGTGCTTTCAGCGGCCGTGCCCATGCTCGGTATCTACCCGCTGTTGGCGCAGCGGCATGGGTACGAGGGCTTCACGGCGGCGGCGTTGCTGGCCACCACGGCGGCTTCGTTCCCCACACTCAGCGCCATTCTCTGGTTGATGAAGGGCTGAGCGCCGTCGGGCGCCTCACGCCATGACTTTTCGGATCAGGTCCAGCGTGGTCTGCTGCGTGAGCGTGGCGGGCCGTTGCGAGCTCACCGCCAGACACAGGCGTGTGCGCAGCGGCGGATCGCTCACCGGGCGCATGCGGTAGGCCGAGGGCCGGATCGAGCTCAGCACCGCGTTGGGCGCGAGCAGGGCGGCGCCAGCGCCGTCGGCTACCAGGTCGAGGATGGCCGACACGCCGTCGATTTCGAGTGCGATGTTGGGCCGGCAACCGATGTTGGCCATTTCGGTTTCCACGTGCATGCGGATGGCGTTCGGCCGGCTGGGAATCACGAGTGGCAGGGCGGCCACCTCGCGCAGCGGAATGGCCAGCGGTGGCGGGTCTTCGGGCAGGCCGGGTGGGCGCGGCTCTATCAGGAACAGTTCCTCGTCCTGTAGCGGGTAGATCTCCAGGTCGGGCGAGGGCTGCGCGTTGTAGAGCACGGCGATGTCCAGCCGCCCCGTCACCAGCGACTCGCGCATCGACATCGACAGCCCCTCGCTGATCGACAGGCTGGCCTGCGGCAGCTGCTGGCGGAACGCGCGCGTGAGCGGCACCGTGATCACGCGCGCCAGGCTCGGCGGCAGGCCAATGGCCACGCGCCCGGCCAGCGCGCCGCGCACACGCCCCAGCTCTTCGCGCGCCCGCTCCACCTGGTGCAGGATGCCGCGCCCGTGCGCCAGCAGCAGCGTGCCGGCCTCGGTGGGCGTGGCGCCACGGCCGTTGCGCACCAGCAGGTTCTGCCGCAGTTCCACCTCCAGCAGGCGCACCTGGCGCGACAGCGCGGGTTGGGCGACGTTGAGCGCGATGGCCGCGCGCGTGAAACTGCCGAGCTCGGCCACGCGCACGAAGTATTCGAGTTGTTTCAGATCCATGTCAGCGCCATCATAGTTATGTAATTTTGATCTAACTGATAGCCGTGTTAGTGACTTTTCTTCAGGGGTGGTGCGGTCCACAATGCCAAATCCTCCACGTTTGCCGCCCATGACCACAGAGACAACCCCCCGCATTCGAGGCATTTCGTCCATGGCCACCCGCCAGGTGCTGGCCGAACTCGGCACCGTGTTCGAGCAGCGCTCGGGCAGCGCGGTGGCGATCGAGGCGGTCGGTGGGGTCGACGCGGCCCAGCGCGTGGCCGCGGGCGAGGCTTTCGATGTGGTGGTGCTCGCGTCCGACGCGATCGACAAGCTGATCGCCGCGGGCCACCTGCGCGCGGGTAGCCGGGTCGATCTTGTGCGCTCGAGCGTGGCCGTGGCTGTGCGCCAGGGCGCGACCCAACCCGACATCTCGACGGAAGAAGCGCTCCAGCGCGCGGTGCGCGCCGCGCGCCGCATCGGCTACTCCACCGGCCCCAGCGGCACAGCGCTGATCGCCTTGTTCGAACGCTGGGGCCTGGGCGACGAGGTGCGCGATCGGCTCACGCAAGCGCGTCCCGGTGTGCCAGTGGGTTCGCTGGTGGCGCAAGGCGAGGTGGAGCTGGGCTTTCAGCAACTGAGCGAGCTCATCCACGTCGAGGGCATCACCGTGCTGGGCGTGATGCCGCCCGAGCTCAAGTTCGACACGATTTTTTCCGCCGGTGTGCCCGTGGGCCTGGCCAGCGGGTCGCCGCAGGCCGAGCGTGTGCGCCAGTTGCTCGATTTCATGACATCGCCCGATGCCGAAGCGGCCAAGCGCCGCCAGGGCATGGAGCCCGCATAAACCTTCATTCACAACACGATTCCGGAGACCGCCCCATGAGCCTCATCATCGATTGCCACGGCCACTACACCACGGCGCCCAAGGCGCTGGAGGCCTGGCGCAACCAGCAGATCGCTGGCATCCAGGACCCGGCGGTCATGCCGAAGGCGGCGGACCTGAAGATCAGCGACGACGAGCTGCGCGAGTCCATCGAGACCAACCAGCTCAAGCTGATGAAGGAGCGCGGCAGCGACATCACGCTGTTCTCGCCGCGCGCGAGCTTCATGGCGCACCACATCGGCGACTTCAACGTGTCGAGCACCTGGGCCGCCATCTGCAACGAACTCTGCTTCCGCGTGAGCGAGCTGTTCCCCGACCACTTCGTGCCGGTCGCGATGCTGCCGCAAAGCCCGGGTGTCGACCCCAAGACCTGCATTCCCGAGCTGGAGAAGTGCGTCAAGGAATACGGCGCGGTCGGCATCAACCTGAACCCCGATCCGTCCGGCGGCCACTGGACCAGCCCGCCGCTGACCGACAAGCAGTGGTACCCCATCTACGAAAAGATGGTGGAGTACGACCTGCCCGCCATGATCCACGTGAGCACGAGCTGCAATGCCTGCTTCCACACCACCGGCGCGCATTACCTGAACGCCGACACCACCGCCTTCATGCAACTGATCCAGGGCGATCTGTTCAAGGATTTTCCGACGCTGAAGTTCCTCATTCCGCACGGCGGTGGCGCGGTGCCTTACCACTGGGGCCGCTTCCGTGGCCTGGCGCAGGAGATGAAGAAGCCGCTGCTCGACACGCACGTGATGAACAACGTGTTCTTCGACACCTGCGTGTACCACCAGCCCGGCATCGACCTGCTCAACACCGTGATCCCGGTGAAGAACGTGCTGTTCGCCAGCGAAATGATCGGCGCGGTGCGCGGCATCGACCCGACCACCGGCAACTACTACGACGACACCAAGCGCTACATCGAAGCGTCGAAGATCCTGAGTGCCGAAGACAAGCACCAGATCTACGAAGGCAACGTGCGCCGCGTGTTCCCGCGCCTCGATGCGCGTCTCAAATCGAAAGGACTCTGACATGTACGAACTGGGCGTTGTCTACCGCAACATCAAACGCGCCGACCGCGCGGCCGCTGACGGCCTGGCCGCACTCGGCTCTGCCACCGTTCACGAGGCCATGGGCCGCGTGGGCCTGCTCAAGCCCTACATGCGCCCGATCTACCCGGGCCAGCAGGTCAGCGGCACCGCCGTGACCGTGCTGCTGCACCCGGGCGACAACTGGATGCTGCACGTGGCGGCGGAGCAGATCCAGCCTGGCGACATCGTGGTTGCGGCCATCACGGCCGAATGCACCGATGGCTACTTCGGCGATCTGCTGGCGACCAGCTTCCAGGCGCGAGGCGCGCGCGCGCTCATCATCGATGCCGGTGTGCGCGACGTGAAGGAACTGCAGAAGATGGGCTTCCCGGTGTGGAGCAAAGCCATCAGCAGCAAGGGCTGCATCAAGGCCACCATCGGCTCGGTGAACATCCCCGTGGTGTGCGCCGGCATGCTGGTGACCCCGGGCGACGTGATCGTGGCCGACGACGACGGCGTGGTCTGCGTGCCCGCCGCGCGCGCGGTTGAAACGCTGGACGTCGCGCGCAAGCGCGAGAGCTTCGAAGGCGAGAAACGGGCCAAGCTGGCCAGCGGCGTGCTGGGCCTGGACATGTACAAGATGCGCGAGCCGCTGGAAAAAGCCGGTCTCAAGTACATCGACTGAGGACACGACATGAGCAAACCGACTTCCGGCGATTTCACCAAGACCACGGGTTGGCTCGACTGGTACGACGGCCCGAGCAAGCCACGCTTCCAATTGCCCGCGGGCGCGGTCGACGCGCACTGCCACGTGTTCGGCCCTGGCGCCGAATTCCCCTACGCACCCGAGCGCAAGTACACCCCGTGTGACGCGAGCAAGGCCCAGCTGTATGCCCTGCGCGACCACCTCGGCTTCTCGCGCAATGTGGTGGTGCAGGCCACCTGCCACGGCGCCGACAACAGCGCCATGGTCGACGCGTTGGTGAGCAGCGGTGGCAAGGCGCGCGGCGTGGCGACGGTCAAGCGCAGCGTCAGCGACGACGAACTGCAACGCTTGCACGACGCCGGCGTGCGCGGCGTGCGCTTCAACTTCGTCAAGCGCCTGGTGGACTTCACGCCCAAGGAAGAGCTGCTGGAGATCGCCACGCGCATCCACAAGCTGGGCTGGCACGTCGTGATCTACTTCGAAGCGGTGGACCTGCCCGAGCTGTGGGACTTCTTCACCGCGCTGCCCACCACCGTGGTGGTGGACCACATGGGCACGCCCGACGTGACCAAGCCGGTGGACGGCCCCGAGTTCGAGCTGTTCCTCAAGTTCATGCGCGAGAACACCAACGTGTGGAGCAAGGTCACCTGCCCCGAGCGCCTGTCCGTCACCGGGCCGAAGGCGCTGGATGGCGAACAGGCTGCCTATCAGGACGTGGTGCCTTTCGCGCGCCGCGTGGTCGAAGAGTTCCCGGACCGCGTGATCTGGGGCACCGACTGGCCGCACCCTAACCTCAAGAAGCACATGCCCGACGACGGCCTGCTGGTGGATTTCATCCCGCAGATCGCGCCCACGGCCGACGTGCAGAAGAAGCTGCTCGTCACCAACCCGATGCGCCTGTACTGGCCCGAGGAGGTCTGAACCCATGGCACTCGACAAACCCTACCTGGACGTGCCCGGCACGACCATCTTCGACGCCGAGCAGAGCCGCAAAGGCTACTGGCTCAACCAGTTCTGCATGTCGCTCATGAAAGCCGAGAACCGCGAGCGCTTCAAGAAAGACGAGCGCGCCTACCTCGACGAATGGGCCATGAGCGAGGAGCAGAAACAGGCCGTGCTCGCGCGCGATCTCAACCGCTGCATCTCGTTGGGCGGCAACATCTACTTCCTCGCCAAGATCGGCGCCACCGATGGCAAGAGCTTCCAGCAGATGGCGGGCTCCATGACCGGCATGACCGAAGAGGAATACCGCAACATGATGGTGGCCGGCGGCCGCTCGGTTGAAGGCAACCGCGTGATTGGCGAAGACGGCGACGCGCAGGCGCACCGCCAACCGCAAGGAAAACACTGACATGGCACGCATCACCGCATCCGTCTATACCTCGCACGTCCCGGCCATTGGCGCCGCGCTCGACCTGGGCAAGACGCACGAACCCTATTGGCAACCCGTCTTCCAGGGCTACGAATTCGGCCAGCAGTGGATGAAGGACAACAAGCCCGACGTGGTCTTCCTGGTCTTCAACGACCACGCGACCGCGTTCAGCCTGGACATGATCCCGACCTTCGCCATCGGCACCGCCGCCGAGTACCAACCGGCCGACGAAGGCTGGGGCCCGCGCCCCGTGCCCAAGGTGATCGGCCATCCGGAACTGGCGTCGCACATCGCGCAGTCGGTCATTCAGCAGGACTTCGACCTCACCATCGTCAACAAGATGGACGTGGACCACGGCCTGACCGTGCCGCTCTCGCTCATGTGCGGCCCGCAAGACCCGGTGAAAGGCGCCTGGCCCTGCCCGGTGATCCCGTTCGCGGTCAACGTCGTGCAGTACCCGGTGCCCAGCGGTCGGCGCTGCTACAACCTGGGCAAGGCCATCGCCAAGGCGGTGGCGAGCTATGACGAGGACATCAACGTGCACATCTGGGGCACGGGCGGCATGAGCCACCAGCTGCAGGGTCCGCGCGCGGGCCTGATCAACAAGGACTTCGACAACGCCTTCCTCGACAAGCTGATCAACGACCCCGAAGCCGCCGCCGACATCTCCCACATGGACTACGTGCGCGACGCGGGCAGCGAAGGCATCGAACTCGTGATGTGGCTGATCGCGCGCGGCGCGATGGCCGATGCGGCCGGTGGCGCGCGCCCGAAGGCCGTGAAACGCTTCTACCATGTGCCCGCGTCGAACACGGCGGTGGGCCACCTGATCCTGGAGAACTCCTGACATGACCAAAACCATCAAAGTCGCCCTCGCGGGCGCTGGCGCCTTCGGCATCAAACACCTGGACGGCATCAAAAACATCGACGGCGTGGAAGTGATCTCGCTCATCAGCCGCGACCTCGACAAGACGAAGGAAGTGGCCGCCAAGTACGGTATCGGCCATGTCACCACCGAACTGTCCGAATCGCTCGCGCTCAAGGAGCTGGACGCCGTCATCCTGTGCACGCCCACGCAGATGCACGCCGAGCAGACCATCGCCTGTCTCAAGGCCGGCAAACACGTGCAGGTCGAGATCCCGCTGGCCGACAGCCTCAAGGGTGCCGAGGAAGTCGTGGCGCTGCAGAAGCAGACCGGCCTGGTGGCCATGTGCGGCCACACGCGCCGCTTCAACCCCAGCCACCAGTACGTGCACAAGCAGATCCAGGCCGGTAAATTCAACATCCTGCAAATGGATGTGCAGACCTTCTTCTTCCGCCGCACCAACACCAACGCGCTCGGCCAGGCCCGCAGCTGGACCGACCACCTGCTGTGGCACCACGCCGCGCACACGGTCGACCTGTTCGCCTACCAGGCCAACAGCCCGATCGTGCAGGCCAACGCCATCCAGGGCCCGATCCACCCCACGCTGGGCATCGCCATGGACATGAGCATCCAGCTCAAGGCCGCCAACGGCGCGATCTGCACGCTCTCGCTCTCGTTCAACAACGACGGCCCGCTGGGCACCTTCTTCCGCTACATCGGCGACACCGCGACGTACATCGCGCGTTACGACGATCTGTTCAACGGCAAGGAAGAGCAGATCGACGTGTCCAAGGTGGACGTGAGCATGAACGGCATCGAACTGCAAGACCGCGAGTTCTTCGCTGCCATCAAGGAAGGCCGCGAGCCCAATTCCAGCGTGACCCGCGTGTTGGCGTGCTACCAGGTGCTGCACAAGCTGGAACAGCAACTCAACGCGCAAGGCTGAACACCATGCAGCAGCGCCAACTCGGCCCCTTCACCGTCTCGGCCCTTGGCCTGGGCTGCATGAATATCTGCCACGCCTACGGGGCGCCGGTGTCCAAAGAACAGGCCGAGCGCGTGCTGCTCACCGCGCTGGACCAGGGCGTGACGCACTTCGATACCGCCGCGCTCTACGGCTTTGGCGCCAGCGAAACGCACGTGGGCAACGTGCTCTCCAGGCACCGCAGCCAGTTCACGCTCGCCAGCAAGGGCGGCATGGCCGGCGTGCAGTTCGACGACGGCGTCAAGCGCGTGATCGACGGGCGGCCCGAGGCCATTCGCAAGAACTGCGAGGACAGCCTGCGCCGTCTCAAGACCGACGTGATCGATCTGTACTACCTGCACCGCTGGGACAAACAGGTGCCAGTGGAAGACAGCGTGGGCGCGATGAGCGACCTGGTGCGTGCCGGCAAGGTGCGCACGCTGGGCTTGTCCGAGGTGTCGGCCGCGACGATCCGCAAGGCGCAGGCGGTGCACCCGATCACGGCCGTGCAGACCGAATACTCGCTGTGGACGCGCAACCCGGAGATCGCGGTGCTCGACACCTGCCGCGAGTTCGGCATCAGCTTCGTGGCCTTCAGCCCGGTGGCGCGCGGCTTCCTGTGCGGTGACGACCTCGACGTGAACGCCTTCGACGCCAAGGACATCCGCCGCGCCATGCCGCGCTTCACACCCGAGCACTTTGCCGCCAACCTCAAGCTGCTGCCGCCGTACCGCGCGATCGCGCAAGAAGTGGGCTGCACACCGGCCCAGCTGGCGCTGGCCTGGCTGCTGCACCAGGGGCCCGACGTCCTGCCAATCCCGGGCACCTCGCGCGAAGACCACCTGCGCGACGACCTCGGCGCGGTGGATGTGAAGCTGGATGCGGCCACGCTGGCGCGGCTCGACGCGCTGATCAACCAGAAGACCGTGAGCGGCAACCGCTACACCGAGCAGGCGAATCGCGAGGTTGACACCGAAGCGTATTGAGCCGTTGCCGCCGGCTGAAAAATAGCGATACAAACCGAAACTGGAGCGAGACGACGCGGGGCAGGGTGCCCGGCACCATCAGGGTCATGTTCAACAGTCCATTCGAAAGGACACCCACATGAAATCCTGGACCAGACGCTCGCTCATGGCCCTCACCGGCGTTGCCATCGCCATCGGCGGCGTGGCCGCCTGTGGATCGCGTGGTCACCATGCGCATGGCCCCATGAGCGCCGAGAAGATGGCCGAAGTGCGCGGCAAGGTGGTCAACCGCATCACCCAGAAACTCGATCTCAACGCCGAACAGCAGCAAAAACTCAACGTGCTGGCCGACAAGATGCAGGCCCAGCGCACGGCCTTCATCGGCCAGACCTCCGACCCACGCGCCGAAGTGCGCGCGCTGGTGGCCGGCGAGAAGTTCGACCGCGCCCGCGCCCTGAACCTGCTCGACGAAAAAACCCGCGTGGTGCAGGTCAGCAGTCCCGAGGTGATCAACGCGCTGGCCGACTTCTACGACAGCCTGAACCCCACGCAGCAAGCGGAGGTCCGTGAGCGCATGCAGAAACGCCGTGGCTGGTTCGCGCGCGGATGAGGCGGCCGGCCGGCGCGCCAGATGCAGTGTGACAATGCCGCATGCACCGCGTTCTGCTGATTGACGACGACGAACAGCTCGGCCCGCCGCTGGCCCAATACTTCCAGCGCTTCGAGCTGTCGCTGACGCACGCGCTCAAGCCCAGCGAGGGCTTGGCGCGCCTGCGCGACACGCCGCCATTCGACGCCGCCATCCTTGACGTGATGCTGCCCGAGATGGACGGCTTCGAACTGTGCCGCACCATCCGCAAGGAAAGCGACATTCCCATCGTCATGCTCACCGCGCGTGGCGACGTGATGGACCGCGTGGTAGGCCTCGAACTGGGCGCCGACGCCTACCTGCCCAAGCCCTTCGAGCCACGCGAACTCGTCGCGCACATCCAGACCGTGCTGCGCCGCCGCCATGGCGGCAACGGCCCGCAAGGCAACACCGTTGCGACGGCGCCCGACGTGCTGCTGTTCGAAGGCCTCAGCATCGACCCAACACGCCGCAGCGTGCTGCGCCAGGGCGAGGCGGTGGAACTCACCAGCACCGAGTTTGATCTTTTGCACCTGCTCGCGCGCGACAGCGGCAAGGTGTTCAGCCGCGACGACATCCTGAACCAGCTGCGCGGCCACGAGGCCGACCTGTACACCCGCGCGGTCGACATCGTGGTGAGCCGCTTGCGCAAGAAACTCGAACCGCTGGACTGCATCAAGACCCTGCGCAACGCCGGCTACTCGCTCGCGCTGCACAAGCTCAAGCGCTGACATGACTGCCACAACGACCCCCTGGTACCGCCGCGCGGCGAACGCCGTGCGCTGTTCGCTCAAGCTGCGCATGGTGATGGTGTTCCTGTTGCTGGCCATGGCGATGTCCTTCACGTTCATCAGCGGCGCGCAGAAGGCCTTTTCGGTGGGCTGGCGCGAAGCCGCGCGACCCATGCTCATGGACTATGTGGACCGCCTGGCCGGCGAGGTGTCGGCGGGTGGCGGTGCACCCAGCATCGAACGCGCCCAGGCCCTCACGCAGCGCCTGCCGATCACCATCGACATCGTTGGCCCGCGGATCAACTGGCGCTCACATCCGCAGCAGGCGCGAGCGCACTGGCTGCGCGATCGACCGCACGGTGGTCGTGGTGATGACGATGCCGGCTGGGGCGACGACCAGGACTGGCGGCAACTGCTGCAACGCAGCACCACCGACGGTCACCGCATCGATTTTGGCCTGAACGAAGCGGCGTTCGACCGCCGTCCCAAGCTGGTGGGCTACACGCTCGCGGCCTTGCTCATGCTCACGCTGCTGGCCTACCTGTACGTGCGCCGCCTGTTGCGCCCGCTGGACCACATCCGCCAGGGCGCGCTGCGCTTCGGTGCGGGCGAGTTTGGCGAACCCATTCCCGTGCGCCATCCCCAGCGGCCCGACGAACTCGGCCAACTCGCCGCCACCATCAACAACATGGGGCACGACATCCACCAGATGCTCGAAGCCCAGCGCGCGTTGCTGCTGGCCATCAGCCACGAACTGCGCAGCCCGCTCACCCGCGCCCGGCTCAACACCGAACTGCTGCCCGAATCCGACGAGATCACGCCACAGCGCGAGGCCCTGCTGCGCGACCTGAGCGAAATGGCCCGCCTCATCAGCGACCTGCTGGAGAGCGAGCGCCTTGCCGGGCGCCACAAGGCATTGCACCGCGAACCCACCGACCCGGCCGCGTTGGTGCGCGAGGTCATCGACGAACTGGCCGCCACCCAGCCATCCGCGCGTGGCGTGGCCCTGCATCTGACCGACGGCCTGCCCACGTTGCCACTCGACCGCGTCCGCGTGCGCCTGCTGTTGCGCAACCTGCTGGACAACGCCTTACGCCACAGCGCCGGTGCCCCGTTGCCTGTTGAGTTGCACCTGCGCCCACTCGGTGCAGGGCAGGGCATCGAGCTGGAAGTGCGCGACCACGGCCCGGGCGTGCCCGACGAACAACTTGCGCACCTGGCCCAGCCCTTCTTCCGTCCCGACACCGCACGCACCCGCAGTGCGGGTGGCGTCGGACTGGGCCTATACCTCTGCAAACTCGTGGCGCAGGCGCACGGGGGCACTCTGTCGGTGCGCAATGAACGGCCTGGGTTGGCCGTGACAGTCACATTGCGGGCCGCAGAGGCTGCGGCCTGATCAATGCTCAGAGTCCGGCACGTACCGTTTGACGATGTGGACCCGATTGACTTCCTGGCCGCCTTCCGTGGTCCGCTCATAAGTGACCACGTCCGCCAGCTGGCGCACGAAATGGATGCCCAGACCACCGATTCGTCGATCGTCGATGTCCGCGCGAACATCGGGCTGGCGCGCCTGCAGCGAGTTGAAGGCAAATGCGTGATCGGTGAGCCGCACCTCCAGCTGCCCCGGTGAGATCCACGCATCTACAAGAATCTCGCCGCGTTGTGACGCCGGGTAGGCATACATCACCACGTTGGAGATCAGCTCGTCGAGCATGAGATTCACCGCGCGGATGGTTGCCTGCGGCACGCGCGCGTCCGTGGCCCATTTCTCAAAAGCCTCCGCGAGCTTTGAAATTTCGTCCAGTCGATTTTCCAGCAGACCTCTGAAGCCGACACTCGGTTGAGCCAATTCTTTCACCCTGGTTGTGATGGGAGCAGGCGGACCAGCGCGGCCATTCTCCCATCAAATCCGGGCTGTCAAACGCATCACTGGCTTGGTATCACGGGTCCGAATAGGGCTAGAACGAAACGCTATTTCCCAGCCACTGCTGCGGTTTCTAGACTCGCCCCCCAACCTCAAGTGCGGGAGATAAAGATGTCCACGGTCCTCAACACCACCGGTCAAACCGGCCCCACCCCAACCATACGGCCACTGCCCGATTCAGTGGTGTCGTCGCTCAAGGCGGTCTTCAACAGCCGCTTCACCAGCAATGCCTCGGTTTGCCTTCTGCACGGCACCGATGAGTCTGCGTATGCACCGCGTCCGCCGCAGGCGGTGGTGTTCGCAGAGTCAACCGATGAAGTCAGCTTCATCGTGCGCAGTTGTGCCGCGCACCGGATACCGGTCATTCCATTTGGTGTCGGGTCCTCTGTGGAAGGGCATCTGCTGGCGATCAAAGGGGGCATATGCATCGACATGTCACGCATGAACGCGATCGTGGACATACGCCCCGACGATTTGACCGCCACCGTACAGGCTGGCGTGACACGCGAACAACTCAATGAAGATCTCGTCCACACAGGGTTCTTCTTCTCGGTGGACCCGGGCGCCAACGCATCCATTGGCGGTATGGTTGCCACCGCCGCTTCCGGCACGAACACCGTGCGCTACGGGACCATGCGCGACAACGTGCTGTCGCTTACGGTGGTTACCGCAGATGGCGAAGTGATCCGCACGGCAAGAAGAGCCCGAAAGTCCTCCGCAGGGTATTGCTTGACCCAGCTGTTCATCGGTTCTGAAGGAACGCTGACCGCGATCTTGCCGTCGAACATCAATCGCGCGCATCCGTTGGCATCGAAGCGCAGTTCCTGCAAGCCAGCGGTGAGGCCCAGGTCGTTCAAGAGTTGGTCTGCGGTCATATCGTTCCCTCGGATGGGTTGGCAGGTTGATTGTCGGGTTAAGCATTCTGCGAATGAGGACGCGGACATGGTTGTCCAGCGCGTTGGCCGATTGCCTGTCTGGACTCAGCACATGACCCGTTGGAGAGGACCGCGTTCAGGAAGCGGCTTGTGAGACCTGTTACGTTTCGGCTGATGTCTGATACCACACGGACACCCCATAAGGCCTGAGTAACCGATCCCGGAAATTGGTTCCCCCGCGCCAGAAATTGCCCGACAACGAAACAATTCAGAGGTTGTTGAGGGGCCGGTCCGCGCTCGCCCAATCGGCGTGAACTTCGATGGCAGTCGCTGCCTCCTCGGCCGCCTGCGCGATGCTTCGAATCAGGCCGGTCAGGCTTTGCTTCTGTACGTAGACGGCCGCCTTTTGTATGGCTGGGGTATGCGCCCGTAGGCCAGCTTCCCGGATGAATCGAGCGGTTGTCTGACAGCCGCTGTGTGCGATACCACGCCTAATTCAGGTGGGGCCTGGGCCTGCATGGCAGGACCGGCCCTCGAACAAACGACATGCTGAAAGTGAAAGGGAACTGCCATGACAACCACCACGTCACAGCTTGAAGGGAACCATCTGCTGGCCGCGCTGCCCAGCGCCACCATGCACTTGCTGACACCCGATCTAGAATGGGTCGAATTGCACACCGGCGAACTGTTGCACCAAGCTGGCGCCGAGGTGCGACATGTGTACTTTCCGGTGACGGGTACCGTTTCGCTGGTGTCCTCGCTGGAGGACGGCTCTTCTTCCGAAGTCGCGGTTGTTGGCAGCGAGGGCATGGTCGGCGTGTGCGCCTTCATGGGCGACACCACCGCGCTCAGCGATGCAATCGTGCAGCGCCCGGGCCACGCGTACCGCATGGGCGCGCAGGCCTTGCTGCACCACACGCGCCGATCGCCCGAACTCATGCAGCAGTTGCTGGCCTATACGCAAGCGCTGTTCACCCACATGGCGCAGTCCTCGGCCTGCAACCGCCACCACGCGCTGGACCAGCAACTCTGCCGCTGGCTGCTGCAGCACCTGGATCGCCAGGAAGACAACACCGACATGCTGGCGACACAAGAACGCATTGCCAGCCTGTTGGGTGTGCGGCGCGAAGGTGTCACCAGTGGCGCGCTCAAGCTGCAGAAGGCCGGGCTGATCGAATACCACCGAGGCCATATCCACATCCTGGACCGCGACGGGCTCGAAGCACGCAGCTGCGAGTGCTACAGCGTCGTGCGGCGCGCCTACGACAAACTGCCGTTTGCGCACACGGTCTCGCACGCGCACGCACTGGATCGCGATGTGTCGGTCACCCTCGTGGTCAAACGAAGCCTGCAGAGCGCCTGACACGGGGCGTTTCTCGCAGTGGGGGCGTCATGCCGAAGACCTGCTGCAGGCTCTTCTGCTCGGGCAGCACATACACGATGGCCTGCATGGTTGAGAACACCGGCCGCAGGCGCGCATCGTAGAACGCCGCGGGCACGTTGATGCACCCATAGGAAATGCGGTTGTCGTCGATGGTGTCCGAGTTGAGCCGCTCGGCACGGCGCTCCCTGGGTTGCAGCGTCGGTCGTACCCGGTGCATCGAGACCGCGGCACCGTAGTCGACCCACACCACGTCTTCACCGGTGAGGTTGTGTCCCAGGTGGCCGACAAAGCGGCCCGCGGGAGTGGTGCGTTCGTGGGGTTGGACCAGGTGCACCGGGCGCTGGCCAATGCCCGGCACCGTGTCATCGCCGGGCGCAGATCCCAGCAGCACCGGCGTGCTGTCTTCCAGGTTGGCCTGGGCGTTGAACACGTGCAGCCGTGCGGCCTGTTTGTCGACCAGCACGAAAGGCATGCCCGCGTTGTCGCCGGTGCGGGCGATCCACTGCACCAGTTCGCGTGCGTTGGGGGTGGGCTCGATCGCGCCAAAGTTCGGCACGGGTGCGGGCACGGGCGCCAACGGCTGCGTATCGACAGCGGCCGTTGAAACGCCCGTATCCGCACCCTGCACGAACGAGGCGGGCGGCATCAGCAATGTCAGCAATGCCGCACCGATCAGCAGTCCGTTGCGGATGTCCTGCGCGGTGGACGGGTTGGAGCGCATGACGGGTCGAGCAGGTTGAAGGCGCGCCATGAACCGACGGGTTCAGGCGTGCCCACTCGGTTGGGTCAGTTGCGGTCTGCTTGCGCGTCGGTGGTCATGGGCACGTCGCTGCGTTGCGTCGTGTCCTGGCTCGGCGTGGTCTGCATTGGGGCCGCAGGCGTGGTCGGCTGGGCCTGGTTGGCCGGCTCCGCAGCGGGAGGCGGTGTGGAGCCGGGCGGCGTGGATTGGGCAAACACGAGCCCCGCGCCAACGACCGTCAGCGCGGCCACGGAAGTGGTGAGAAGTCGGGAGGTTTTCATGATCAGGGTTCCTTGAAAAGCTGCACGGGGCAGGAGTGTGGCAACAGCCGGAAAATCGGCTGACGTTCAGACTAAGCCTCACGCGCATGGAGTTCTGTTCGACAACGCACAGACCTTTGCCTGGCCGGCCGCGATCCTGAAGGCACCATTCCAAGGAGCACACATGGCACAAAGCGCAACGATCGTCGGCAAGGTCGAGTACCGCGAAGGCGACGGCCCGAACATCGTCATCCGCCCAGGGCCCGTGAAGGTCGAGACCGGCTTGAACGACGTCACGCTCAGCTGGGTGGACGAGGACGTGCGTGGTTCTACCGCGATGCCGTTGACCGACTTCAAACGCTACGTGAGCGAAGGCAAGATCCAGCTTGCCTCGTGAAAAACACCGCTTGCATCGGGGTGCGATACCCGATGTAAGCGGTGTAAATATGGGCTGGGGTTGCGTTCAGCTGGCGTGAGATTGCAGGAACACGCGGGCCTTCTTGGGCGACACGACCAGCGTGTCGCCTTCCTTGAAGCCCAGTTCGCGAAAGCGCTCGGCCGACATGCGCGCCTCGATCAACGGGTCGTGCCCACCGGGCGCTTGCGGATCCACCGGCAGCAACTCCAGCCGCGCGATCGGACCGACCACCACCGCGCGGTCGAGCCTGGCGACGATGCCGGGCAGGCCGGCCTCGTAACGTTGCACGTCCAGGTCGTGCGGGCGCACGTAGGCGTAGGCCTTGGCGTCTTGCGCAGTGGCGTGCTCGGGCGAATCGATCGACACGCCGTCCAGGTGCAACAGCCCTTCGTGCGCGCGGCCATGGAACAGGTTCACGTCGCCCAGGAAACCGTAGACGAAGGGGCTGGCAGGGTGGTCCCACACGTCTTGCGGCGCGCCGATCTGCTCCACCTGGCCCTGGTTCATCAGCACCACGCGGTCGGCCACTTCGAGCGCCTCTTCCTGGTCGTGCGTGACGAACACGCTGGTGACGTGCAGCTCGTCGTGCAGGCGGCGCAGCCAGCGGCGCAGTTCCTTGCGCACCTTGGCGTCGAGCGCGCCGAAGGGCTCGTCGAGCAGCAGCACCTTGGGCTCCACCGCGAGCGCGCGCGCCAGGGCAATGCGCTGGCGCTGGCCGCCCGAGAGTTGCGAGGGATAGCGGTCGGCCAGCCAGTCGAGCTGCACCAGCTTGAGCAGGTCGAGCACCTTGGCCTTGATCTGCGCGTCGCTGGGGCGCTCGCTGCGCGGCTTCACGCGCAGACCGAAGGCCACGTTTTCCATCACGGTCATGTGGCGGAACAGCGCGTAGTGCTGGAACACGAAGCCCACGTTGCGCTCGCGCACGTGCACGTCGGTGGTGTCTTCGCCGCTGAACAGGATGTTGCCGGTGTCCGGTGTTTCCAGGCCCGCGATGATGCGCAGCAGCGTGGTCTTGCCGCAGCCCGACGGGCCGAGCAACGCGAGCAGTTCACCCGAGTGGATGTCGAGGTTGACGTTCTTCAGCGCCTGGAACGTGCCGAAGTGTTTGTTGATGTCGCGGATTTCAATGCTCATGGTGTTCTTTCTTAGGGCGCCAATGCCGTGGGGCGCTCGGGCGGCAACTCGGCCAGGGCTTTCATTTCCCGTTCCATGTTCCACTCGGCCACCGACTTGATCACCAGCGTGACCAACGCGAGCAGCGCCAGCAGCGAAGCGATGGCGAAGGCCGCCACCGACTGGTATTCGTTGTAGAGAATTTCCACGTGCAGTGGCATGGTGTTGGTCTGCCCGCGGATGTGGCCGGAGACCACCGACACCGCGCCGAACTCGCCCATGGCGCGCGCGTTGCACAAGATGACGCCATAGATCAGGCCCCACTTGATGTTGGGCAGCGTGACATGCCAGAAGGTCTGCCAGCCCGAGGCGCCGAGCACGATCGCGGCCTGCTCCTCGTCGTTGCCCTGCGCCTGCATCAGCGGAATCAACTCGCGCGCGATGAAGGGGAAGGTGACGAAGATGGTGGCCAGGATGATGCCGGGCACGGCGAACACGATCTTGATGTCGTGCTCCGCGAGCCACGGACCGAACCAGCCCTGCGCGCCGAACACCAGCACGTAGATCAGGCCCGCGACCACGGGTGAGACGGAGAACGGCAGGTCGATCAGCGTGGTGAGGAAGGACTTGCCACGGAACTCGTACTTGGCCACGGCCCAGGCCGCGGCCACGCCGAACACGAGGTTGAGCGGCACGGCGATCAAGGCCGTGATCAGCGTGAGGCGGATCGCGGACCAGGCGTCCGGGTCTTTCAACGCATCGACGTAGGACTCCAGGCCCTTGCGCAGCGCCTCGGTAAACACCGCGGCCAGCGGCAACACCAGGAACAGGAACATGAACACCAGCGCGACGCCGATGAGCGTGCGGCGCACCCAGGGTGCTTCTGTGCGGGCGGCGCTCATTGCAGGTTCCCTCCGGAGCGTTTGCGTTGCCAGGCTTGCAGCGCATTGATGAGCAGCAGCAGCACGAAAGAGAAGAACAGCATCACCGTGGCCACGGCAGTGGCGCCGGCGTAGTCGTATTGCTCCAGCTTGCTGATGATGATCAGCGGCGTGATCTCGGAGATCATGGGCATGTTGCCGGCGATGAAGATCACCGAGCCGTACTCGCCCACGGCGCGCGCGAAGGCCATGGCAAAGCCGGTGAGCAGCGCCGGCGCGATGCTGGGAAAGATCACACGGCTGAAGGTCTGCCAGCGCGTGGCGCCCAGGCAGGTGGCGGCTTCTTCCAGTTCCTTTTCGGAGTCTTCGAGCACCGGCTGCACCGTGCGCACCACGAAGGGCAGGCCGATGAAGATGAGCGCGATCACCACGCCGTTGGGATTGAAGGCCAGCTGGATGCCCAGGGGTTCCAGGTACTGACCGATCCAGCCGTTGCCCGCCAGCAGCGCGGTCAGCGAAATGCCGGCCACGGCGGTGGGCAATGCGAAAGGCAGGTCCACCAGCGCGTCAATGACCTTCTTGCCGGGGAAGGTGTAGCGCACCAGCACCCACGCCACCAGCAGGCCGAAGAATGCATTGACCACCGCGGCGATGAGCGAGGCGCCGAACGTGAGCTTGTACGAAGCCAGCACGCGCGGCGCGGTAACGGCCTCCCAGAACTGCGGCCAGGTGAGCGTGAAGGTCTTGAAGATCAGCGCCGAGAGCGGGATCAACACGATCAGGCTCAGGTAGAAAACCGTGAAACCCAGCGTGATGTTGAAGCCCGGCAGCACGCGGCGCCTGGTGCGCCGGGGGCCGGAGAGAGGAGCCGCGCCAGAGGGCAGCGTTGCAGAAGTCATAAGGTTCGAGATCCAAAAGCGCCGAGAGGAGAGAGGTAGCGCTCATCAAGAGATGCCGAGGAACCGGCTTTGCCGGGCCTCAGGCATCGCCCCCCTTGGGGGGTCGCGCGGAGCGCGGTGGTGGGACTTCTCTACTTGCCGACGGTGTACAGCTTGTCGAACTGGCCGCCGTCGTTGAAGTGGACCTTCTGCGCTTCGGCAAAGGAGCCGAAATAGTCGCTGACGGCGAACAGCTTGATCGGCTTGAACGCGGTCGCGTATTTCTTCAGGATGGCTTCGTTGCGCGGGCGGATGTTGTGCTTGGCCGCGATCTCCTGGCCTTCAGGGCTGTAGAGGAATTCGAGGTAGGCCTTGGCTTCGGCGGCCGAGCCCTTCTTGTTCACGGTGCGCTCGACGATGGCCACCGGGTTCTCGGCCACGATGGATGCGCTCGGGTGGATGGCGTCGACTTTGCCGGCGCCGAACTCGTTGTTCACCGAGACGACTTCGGATTCGAAGGTGATCAGCACGTCGCCGATGTTGCGTTGCAGGAAGACGCCCGTGGCATCGCGCCCGCCGCGCGCCAGCACCGGTACGTTCTTGTAGAGCTTGCCCACGAACTCGGCGGCTTGTGCGTCGGTGCCGCCCTTGCTGCGCACGTAGCCCCAGGCCGCCAGATAGGCGTACCGGCCATTGCCGCCGGTCTTGGGGTTGACCACGATGACCTGCACGCCGGGCTTGATCAGGTCGTCCCAGTCCTTGATGTTCTTGGGGTTGCCATTGCGCACGAGGAACAGCATCGTCGAAGCGGTGGGCGCGGCGTTGTTGGGGAATTTCTGGCGCCAGTCCTTGGCGACCACGCCCTTGTCGGCCAGGAAGTCCACGTCGGTCGTGGTGTTCATGGTCACCACGTCGGCGTCCAGGCCGTCCGCCACGGCACGCGCCTGCGCGCTGGAGCCCGCATGCGACTGGTCCACCTTGATGTCCTTGCCGGTGGACTTCTTGTAGCTCGCGACGAAGGCGACGTTGATGTCCTTGTAGAACTCGCGCGCCACGTCGTAGGACACGTTGAGCAGCGTGGTGGTCTGTGCGCCTGCCAGGGCGGACGTGGACAGGGCGACGGCGGCCAGTGCCGCACGCAAGGTGTTTTTCATGGAGAGCTCCAAAGCTGAAACAGGATGCAACGCATTCTGGGCGTCGGTCCAGCGATTCCCAACGACTTTGTTCTTGTTTCTTTATGTCGATCAGGAATAAAGCGCTGTCGCCACCGGCTCGTCCAGGCGGTTGCCAGCCGGCACGTGCGCGCCCAGCGACTGCAGCAACGCCAAGCCCAGCGGCCAGTGGCCGTGGCCCGAATCGACGTTGATGTGACCGGCCTCGTTGAGCCGCACGAACTCGCTGCCCCAGGCCCGCGCATAGGCGCCCGCGGTGCGCACCGGGCAATAGGGGTCGTTGTTGCTGGCCACCAGGATGCTGCGGTAGGGCAGGCGCTGGTAGGGCACGGGCGCGAAGTCGGCCAGCACGCCGCGGCGCTCGGGGTCGGCTGGCGCGACCAGCAGCGCGCCCTGGATGCGTTGCGCCACCTCGGGCGGCAGGTGCGTGGTGGTGATGCAGCCCAGGCTGTGCGCGACCACGATCACCGTGCCCGGCGCGCGTTCAATGGTTTCGCTCAGGCGCGAGACCCAGGCCTGCCGCACTGGCGCGACCCAGTCGTCCTGCTCCACCCGCAACACCGAAGGCAGGCTGTCCGACCACAAGGTCTGCCAGTGGCCCGGGCCGGAGTTGCGCCAGCCCGGAATGATGATGACCGTGGGCGATGCCATGCCGTGCGCGCTCAGCGGTTGGGCTGCGGCGTGAGGCGCAGGTAGGGCCGCACGGCCTTGAAGCCCTTGGGGAAACGCTGCGCGAGTTCGGCCGGGTCTTGCAGGCTGGGCACGATCACCACGTCCTCGCCGTCGGTCCAGTTGGCCGGCGTGGCGACCTTGTGGCTGTCGGTGAGCTGCAGCGAATCGATCACGCGCAGGATCTCGTTGAAGTTGCGGCCGGTGCTCGCGGGGTAGGTGAGCGTGGTGCGGATCACCTTCTTCGGGTCGATGATGAACACGCTGCGCACCGTGGCGGTGGCCGACGCGTTGGGGTGGATCATGTCGTAGAGCGTGGCCACCTGGCGGTCCGCATCGGCCAGGATGGGGAAGTTGACCGTGGTGTTCTGCGTCTCGTTGATGTCGAGCACCCATTTGCCATGCGAGTCCAGCGGGTCGACGCTGACCGCGATGGGCTTGGCGTTGCGCCGGGCGAATTCGGTGGACAGCGCGGCGGTCCTGCCGAGTTCGGTGGTGCACACCGGTGTGAAGTCGGCCGGGTGCGAGAACAACACCACCCAGTGGTCGCCCGCCCATTCGTGGAAGCGGATCGGGCCGTCGGTGGAGTCTTGTGTGAAATCGGGTGCGGTATCACCGAGTCGAAGTGTGCTCATGAAGGGCTCTCGTCAAAAGTAGAGGTGCATTGTCAGGAGCGCCTGCAGGTCTTCAAACAACTATGAAGTAGTTTGTTTATGGGCTCTCGGCATATGGCTCGATGCCTTCTTTGTGCATGGACATTGAGCGCAGAGGCACAATGCGCCGACAGCCCAACCCCATGGAGAGAACGCACGATGACGTGGTCCGCCAGCAAGTACTCGGCCTTTGAGCAAGAACGCACGCGCCCTGTGCGCGACCTGGTGGCCGCGCTGCCGCTCCGGGACGTGCGTGTCGCCATCGACCTCGGCTGTGGCCCTGGCAACTCCACCGAGGTGTTGGCCGCGCGCTTCCCGCAGGCCCGCGTGACCGGGCTGGACAGTTCCGAAGACATGTTGGCCGCGGCCCGCAAGCGCTTGCCGGACACGGCTTTTGAACTCGCCGACATCGCCACCTGGAACCCGACCGAGTCCTTTGATGTGATCCTGGCCAACGCCTCGCTGCAATGGCTGCCCGAGCACGCCAGGCTGTACCCGCGCTTGGTCAGCCGTCTGGCCCCCGGCGGAAGCTTGGCCGTGCAGACGCCCGACAACCTGGAAGAGCCCGCGCACCGGCTGGCGCGGCAGGTGGCGGCAGACGGACCCTGGGCCTCAAAAATAGGAGGCATTCAACACCCCGCGCGGCACCACGCCGCGTTCTATTTCCAGCTGCTCAAGCCGCTGTGCACCAGCGTCGATGTGTGGCGCACGACCTACTTCCATCCCCTGGCGGGTGGCCCCGAAGCCGTGGTGGAGTGGTTCAAGACCTCGGCCCTGCGGCCCTATCTGGCGCCGCTGGACGAAGACGAGAAGGCGGCTTTCGTGGCCCGCTATCTCGCCGCCATCACCGAGGCCTATCCCGCGCTGGCCGATGGCACAGTGCTGTTGCCTTTCCCGCGGCTTTTCATCGTGGCGAGCCGTTGAAGACGGGCGTGCGCCGCATCTTCTTCTTTTCCTACACAGCAACTGATCCGTGTCCGACACGGCCCGGCAGTGCTTGCGGGAATACTGGCGGCACTGTCATACACCAAGGTCTCCGAAGCTCTCCCCCCGAGCTTCGCCTCCACCCTGGAGGTTCACCCGCTTCGGCGGGTTTTCTTTTGGGCGTAAAAAAACCGGCCGATGCAATCCTCCCCCCAGGAGACAACCAGGGTTTTCAGCATCCCCGCATCGGCCGGACCAGACTCAACCGGTGAACCCATGCTAGGCGTGAAAGTGCGCCGCCACAACGAAGCAGATCGGCTATGCATATGCGCTTTGTTTCGTTCCCTGTCGGGGCCTGCGCGCCTAGATTGGCGGGTTCCAACCACAGGGGAGCACCCACCCATGAGCAAGCATCGGCAACTGCGCCTTGGCGCCTTCATCATGGCCACCGGCCACCACATCGCCGCCTGGCGGCACCCGGGGTCGCAGATTGACTCGGGCACCAACATCGATCACTACATCGAGGTGGCGCAGACGGCGGAGCGCGGCCTGTTCGACCAGGTGTTCGTCGCCGACAGCCCGGGCATCTGGGGCACGGGCGACGACGAGTCGTTCGGCCGCCAGGGCCGCATCTCGCACTTCGAGCCGGTCACCTTGTGGGCCGCGCTGGCCGCGGTGACGAAACACATCGGCTTCGTGGCCACGGCGTCCACCACCTACGAAGATCCCTACCTGCTCGCGCGCAAGTTCGCCTCGCTCGATCACATCAGCAAAGGCCGCGCGGCGTGGAACGTGGTGACCACCAGCAACGCCAGCGTGCATGGCAACTTCGGGCTGGACGCGCACCCCTCGCCGGGCGACCGCTACGCGAAGGCGACCGAGTTCGTGGACGTGGTCAAGGGCCTGTGGGACAGCTTCGACGACGATGCCTTCGTGCGCGACCGCGAGTCCGGCATCTACTTCGACCCGAAGAAGGTGCACGAGCTCAACCACGTCGGCAAGCACCTGAAGGTGAAGGGGCCGCTCAACCTGGAGCGCTCGCCGCAGGGCCATCCGGTGATCGTGCAGGCCGGCTCGTCCGAGGACGGCAAGGAACTCGCCGCCGCGACGGCCGAGGCGATCTTCACCGCCTGGACCAGCCTGGCCGAAGCGCAGGCGTTCTATGCCGACGTGAAAGGCCGCATGGGCAAGTACGGCCGCCGCCCCGAGCAGTTGCTGGTGCTGCCCGGCATTTCGCCGGTGATCGGCCGCACGGAGGAAGAGGCGCAGGCCAAGTGGGCCGAGCTGCAGGCCTTGATCCACCCGTCGGTGGGCCTGAGCACGCTCGCGCCGTTCTGGCCGGGCGAGGACCTGCGGCGCTGGAGCCTGGACGCGCCGCCGCCGTACTACCCCGAGCCGCCCAAGGGCATCAACAGCCGCGCGCACGTGGTGATCGAACTGGCGCGGCGCGAACGCTTCACCGTGCGCCAGCTGTACGAGTACCTGGCCGGCGCGCGCGGGCACTGGGTGGTGATCGGCACGCCGCAGACCATCGCCGATCGCATGCAGGAATGGTTCGAGAACGGAGCGGCCGATGGCTTCAACGTGATGCCACCGGTGCTGCCGGCCTCGCTCAACGAGTTCGTGGAACTGGTGGTGCCGGAACTGCAGCGACGGGGCTTGTTCCGCACGGCGTACGAGGGCACGACCTTGCGGGAGAACCTGGGGTTGGAGCGGCCGGTGAGCCGGTATGCGGGGGCGCAGCGGTTGGTGGCTTGAGAGCCGTTCAGCCGATCTCGAACCGTGAAGCGTTGGCATCCACCTCAGGGTCGTTCTGGTACTGCTGCCAACGCTCCATCCACGCCATCAGCTCCGCTTCAATGCCCATCTTGCGGGCCAGGCGCTTGAGCCGCCGCGGGTCCAGTTCGTTGGCATTGATGTCCAGTGCCGGGGCTGTGAGCTTGCTTTGCTTTGTGTTTGCAAGGTAGATCCAGTCGAGCAAGGCCTTTTCGGGTGTGGTGCGCTTGTAGTTGAAGCGCAGGTCGTAGATGTCGCTGGTTTTCGCGCCCTGCGGTTCCAGGCGGTCGACGCGCATCGCGTGAAATCGAAAGGTGCCCAGGCCAGGCACATGCCGCTCGCTGAGTTGTGGTGTGGTCCAGGACGGGTGTGTGGGAATGACACAGGTGAACGTCTCGCCGAAGTTGTTCGTGAGACCCGCCTGCTCCAACACATAGGCGAGGCTCACGACCGCACCGCGACGGACAAAGGAAGCCGCCGCGGAAGGGCTTTCAGAACGGTGTCCGAGTCGATTGAGGTACACGCCATGGGTGACTTCGATCAGCTTGTGCGCCGCCGTCATGTCCTTGAGCCAACGGAAGAAAGTGGCGTTTGCAGGTGCTCGGTCGCCGGTATCGAGGTGATGGCTCTCGGCGAGCAGCCGCAGCGAGCCCGAGGTCAGCACAAACGGGCTTTCTGGAGACATCAGCCAGGTCTCCGCATGGACCTTCCATGGTGCATTCATGGCCCGATCTCCTGAAACCAGCCATCGATCGATTCAGCGACGTCCAGCGTCCATGCGTCCCATGTGGCCTGGTCGATTTCGGCCGCGATGGCTGGGGGCAGATAGGGGAGAAGTTCCTCTCGGGCTTGATCAAAGGTGATGAGCGCGAGTTTGCTGACGACGTCGGCCCGCATGTACCCCACGGCCTCTGTGGGAAGGCCGCGAAGGATGTCGACCGGATTGGCCTGCGCGAAGATCAGGTCTCGAAGATCGTAGACGTCGCGCGGCACGTTGCGGTTGTCCGACATGACGGCCAGAACCTTGGACGCGGCCAGCATCGCGTGGGTGTAGGTGTGCACGGGAAAGGGCGCCATGCCGTAGTCGGACGGCGGCACCACGGTTTCCATGCGCCGGTTTTCCCGGCGCGGAAACCGCCGGCCCGACACCTCGACTTCGAACCGCACCGCGTGCCCTGCGATCGTTTCACCGACCATGCGCGCGCGCAGGGTGACATCGGTGGCTTTGGAGAAATCGATCGCCACGGCCCGGAGCCGCGACTGTTCTGCTGCACTCTTCATGCCACGCGTGATCATGCTGCGGACCGAGTTCAAGGTGGTGGCCTCCGTGTCGCGGTCGAAGTCCATGTCCTTCGTGAGGCGCAAACTGCCAAAGCTGGCTCGCATGGCCATGCCTCCCTTGAGCACCATGCGTAGTCCGGAAAGGCCCGCGATCTCCCGCAAGAGCGCGACCTGGCACCGGTCAATGGCGTGCAGGGATGCGGTGAAACCTTTTTCCAGTGGAGAGTAAATAGTGCTCATATCTCATTTTATGAGATATTGAAACTATATAAAACTACCGTCCGCCGAGCGGATCGGCTGCCTAAAGTGCCTGCAGAAACGCGCGCAGCGCCTCGATGTCGGCGATGCTCAGCGGCAGTGGCTGGAGGTGCGGCGACACACGCAGCGCGCACGCGTACAGGGGATCGGATCGCACCGATGCCCGCCCGCTGCGCGCATCGCCGCCGCCGCGGGCATACAGGTGCAGCACACCCGCCAGCGAATCGAACAGGCCGTGGTGCATGTAGGGCGCCGTCTGCGCCACGTGGCGCAGGCTCGGTGTGCGAAAGCGGGCCACGTCGTCGCATTGCCCTGTCACCCCGAAACGCCCGAGGTCCTGCGACGGTTCGCCGAAGAAGGCGATGCCGAGGTTGTGAAACTTGTCGTCGCTCAAGGTGGGGCCGAAGTGGCAATTCGCGCAGCGGGCCTTCGTGCGGAACAGGTGCAGGCCGCGGATCTGCTGGTCGGTGAATGCACGTGCGTCGCCCCGCGCGAAGCGGTCGAAGCGGGTGTTGGTGTGCAGCGTGCGCTGAAACGCCGCGAGCGCGTCGCCCATGCGCGCCGGGTCGTCGACCCGGGTGAGCGCGGCGTACTCGGGTGCGCCGCGCAGGCGCTGCCACACCGCGTCCAGCGAGGCGTTGCCCATTTCGCGCGGGTCCGTCAGGGGCCGCAGCGATTGCGCGGGTAACGAGCGGCCCGCACCGTCCCACGCCCAGTGGAGGCGCGTCGCCACGCCGTACAGGCTGGGCGGGTTGCGCCGTCCCGACGGGCCGGCCACGCCGCGCGCCGTGGGTGTGCGCACGGTCCGGCCTTGGTCGGGGCGGTGGCAGCTCGCGCAGGACACGCGGCCATCGGCGGAGAGGCGCGGATCGACGAACAGCTGCGCGCCGAGGCGGGCCATTGCGGCCGACCGGATCGAGGCCGGGCGCAACGAGGGTGGTTGAGCGCCCAGCTCCACGAAGGCCACGCTTTCATCGATCCAGGGCGCGGGCCACGCAGACGCGGGCTTCTCGTAGGCCTGGCGCAAGGGCTCGCCCTGCGCCAGCGCAGCCTGCACCACCCAAAGGCACACGGCCCACGCCGCCAACGCAGACGAGCGCTTCAATGGCAGTCCGGCCCGGTCTGGTCGAAGTAGACCTCGAAGGCCACGTTGGCCGCCCACTTCTGGTGCCGCTGCGCCCACTGCGGTGTCGAGCCCAGCGCGTTGACCGCCGCGAACAGCGGCGCGGCCAGGTCCTCGCGTTCGTGCGCCACCCAGGCCACGAGCGGATGCACATCGGTGCGGGGCAGGGTGGCGGCGAACTTCGCCCACTCCTTGTGCGCCAGCAAGGCATCGAGCGGCGCGCGGTCCAGCAGGGCGGCGTCGCAGTCGCCGGTGCGCACCCGCACCAGCGCTTGCGCGGGCGCGTCGAACACCCGCACGCGACCACCCACGCGCAGCGCCTGTGCTTGCGCACGGGCGTTGTCGGCCGTGACGCAGACCACGCGTCCGGCCAGTTGCGACCATTCGCGCACGGCTGTGTCCGAGCGCATGGCCACGCCCAGGCCTGTGCTGTGGCCGGTGTGCAGCACACGCGCCGCGGGCGATGGTGGACCGACGGGCGCGCGCGTCACCACCAGGTCCACCGCACCGTCTTGCAGCGCGGTCGCTTGCGCATGGGCGGGCAGGGGCACGAGCACGGCTTCCACGCCCAACTGGTGCGCCAACTCCTGCGCATAGGCCGCGTCTGGGCTGCCGTTGGTGTAGTCGCGCTCGCCGGTGCTGACCGGCAGCGACCTGGGTGCGACGCCGATGCGCAACGCCTTCACCGGCAGCGGCGCCGCGGCGGCGGCGCGCGATTCGATCGCGCCGAACACCGCCGCGCACAAGGCCAGGATGCCCATGGCGATCAGCCAGGGCACGGGGCCCAGTGGGCGGTCGGCGAAATGTTTCGGTTCTGTCATGAGGGCGCATTCTGGGCGGTCACCACGCGGCCGTGTGGCACGAAATGCGCATAAGCATCTGCGCGCATTGCCGTCACATATGCATCGCCGATTTCCTTCCTTGGCGCGGGCGCGAGCGGCCTCAAGAATCGGCGCCTCATCGACACACAACGTCACCACCAACCTGGAGAAATTCATGACGCACGAAGCGAAGAACGCACGACACACCCAAGGCCGCCTGCGCGCCCTGAGCGCTGCCGCCGCGCTGGCCATCGGCCTGCTCGCGCAGCCCGGCACCGCCGTGGCCGAGGTGCTGCCCGCCATCAACCTGCAGCTCACGCCATGGACCGTGATCGCCCGCGAGAAGGGCATCTTCAAGGAAGAGTTCACCAAGGTCGGCACGAAAGAAGTGAATCTCATCGCTTCGGGCGGCGCGGAGTTGGTCGGCGCCGAAACGGGGGCCCTCGCCAAAGGTGCGATTTCGATCGCGCAGCGCATGATCTACCCCGCCACCGTGCACCGCGCCAACGGGCTGGACGGCGTGATCATCTGGGCCTCGGAAACCTCCAACCGCTACCGCGCGCCGGTGCTGGCCGCGGTGTCGAACAAGTCGGTGAACACCCTGGCCGACCTGGACGGCAAGAAGTTCGGCAGCAGCCGCATCAGCTGCTACTGGTCCGCCCCCACCGAAGCGCTGAACTCGGTGGGCTTGCCGCTGGACACACGCCAGACCAAGGGCCGCGTGCGCTACGAATCGATCGACAACCCCACGGTGGCCATTTCGGCGGTGATCTCCGGCGCGCTGGACGCCACCACCACGCACCTGGCCGCGGGCAACGCCACGGGCGCCTGGCTCTCGGGCAAGCTCAAGGTGATCGGCCATGTGCCGGACGATGGCGTGTACGTGAACCACGCGGGTCGCGTGACGTACTTCGCCAAACGCGAGTTCGTCAACAAGTACCCCGAGGCGGTGAAAGCCTTCCTGGCTTCGCGCGAACGCGCCATGGCCTGGACGCTGGACAACGTGGACGAGGCCGCGAAGATCGTCGCGCGCGAAACGCGCGTGCCGGTGGAAGTGGCCAAATTCCAGATCACCCACCTGGGCCAATGGGAGTTCATGGCCGGCGAGCCCAACGCCCAGCGCGCGCGCAACTCCATCAAGACCTTCATCGACTGGTACGTGAAGCAGGGCGACGACATCCTGGGCGAACGCCGCCTGACCGATGCGCAGGTGGACGCCTTCGTCGACGGCCGCTTCTTCGCGGGTGGCTCGCACTCGATCTACCGCTGAACGAACGCCATGAACACCCTGACGCAAACCCTGCCGTCGGCGGCCACACCGGTGGACCCCGGCGCGCCGACGCTTCTGGCGAAGTTCCTGCAAGGGCTCTCGCCCAGCCGTGCCATCGGTTTCGTGCTGCCCGCCGCCGTGCTGCTGCTGTGGCAGACGGCGGCCAGCCTGGCCTGGATCGACCCGGTCTTCCTGCCCGCGCCGATCAAGGTGGTGGAGGCCTTCTTCAGGATGCTGACCGAGCAGAAGCTGCTGCTCGATTTCGCGGTGAGCCTGTCTCTCGTCTCGCAGGGCTTCCTGTACGGCGCGTTGGCCGCCGTGGTGCTCGGTGTGGCCGCGGGGTTGTCGAAGCGGTTCGAACAATTCCTCTCACCCACCTTCGACACCATCCGCCACATTCCCGGCATCGCCTGGTTTCCGCTGATCGTGCTGTGGCTGGGCCTGGGTGCGCCGGCCAAGATTCTGGTGATCGCCAAGACCGTGTTCTTCCCGGTGTTCCTGAACACGCTGCAGGGCATCCGCAGCGTGGACAAGAGCTACATCGAACTCGCCGAGGTGATGACGCTCACGCGCTGGCAACTGGTACGCAAGATCATCCTGCCCGCGGCCACGCCGACCATCATGGTGTCGCTGCGCTACGCGGCCGGTCTCGCCTGGGCGCTGGTGGTGGTGGCCGAGGGCCTGAGTGGCCTCGAAGGTCTGGGCTTTCTGATCTTTCGCGCGCAGGGGCTGTTGCTCACCGACCAGTTGCTGGTCTGCATGGTGATCATCGGCTTCGTGGGCTTCGGCATCGACCGCACGATGTATTTGCTGCAGCGGCGCGTGCTCCGCTGGAAACAAGGCTTTGAGGGGTAAACCATGGCAGAACCCGGTCGCCTTGAAGTCAAGGCCGTTTCCAAGAGCTATGCCGTGCCAGGCCGTCCGCGCCTGGATGCGCTGGTCAACGCGAGTTTCGATGTCGAGCCTGGCGCCTTCGTCACGCTGGTCGGCCCCAGTGGTTGTGGCAAGTCCACGCTGCTGAGGCTGATCCTCGGGCTGGACAAGGCGTACGAGGGCGAGATCCTGCTGCACGGCGAGCGCATTGCCGGCACCAGCCTGTCGCGCGCCATCGTGTTCCAGGACCACCGCCTGTTGCCCTGGATGACGCTGGAGCAGAACATCGGTCTGGCGCTGACCAACTCGGCGCTCTCGCCCGAGCAGCAGCGCCGCACCATCCAGTCGCACATCGAGCTGGTGGGCCTGCAGGGTTTCGAGAAGGCCTACCCGCACGAGCTCTCGGGCGGCATGGCGCAGCGTGGCGCGATCGCGCGCGGCCTGGTCGGTCAGCCGGAAATTTTGCTGCTTGACGAACCGCTGGGCGCGCTGGACGCGCTCACGCGTGTGCGCCTGCAGGAAGAGCTGCTGCGCATCTGGCGCGCCGAGGGCGTGACCATGATCCTGGTGACGCACGATGTGGACGAGGCGATCTTCTTGAGCGACACCGTGGTGGTGATGAACGCCAACCCGGGCCGCATCGTCCAGCAGGTGAAGATCGATCTGCCACCTGGCCCGCGCGACCGTGTGAGCCCGGCGTTTGCCGCGCTCAAGCGCCAGATCCTCGAAGCCATGGGCGAGGTGTTGGCGCACACGCCAACGCCTCAGCTTGCGGAGGTCTGAGCGTGCGGCGCGTTGCGGTGGCCGCGATGGCGGCCATTCACCTGGCGCTCGGTGCGGCCGGCGCACCGCCGTCGTCCGAGCTGCCCGACCTGTCGGCCGTGCGCGCCAAGGTGTATGCGGGCGAGTACGCCAAGGCGGTTGCACAGCTCACCGCGCTCACGCACACGGTGCAGCACGCCGAGGTCTACAACCTGCTGGGCTACAGCCTGCGCCAGCTCAAGCGGTACGACGAAGCGGGGCGTTGGTACCGCGAGGCCTTGCTGTACGACCCCGAGCACCGGCCCGCGCTGGAGTACCAGGGCGAGCTGTTCCTGGCCTTGGGCGACGTGGCCAACGCTCGCAAGAACCTGCGGTATCTGGAGTTGCTGTGCACCACCAGGCCGTGCGCGGAGTACGAGTTGCTGAAGAAGGCCATCGCGACGTCGAAGGCCGCCAGCGCAGCGCGCTGATGGCGGTGTGGTTGCACATGCGGTGCAGATTCGACGGCTTTGCAGCGAGGCCGTGTGACCTCGGACACCGGGCTTCCCGACCGGAGCTGCCTCGCTTGGGCTGCCTCCGGGCTTGAGACTGACAGCGCTGCACTGCGTGAGCCAGCGCGCAAGCGCGCTGGCTTGCGTTGACGGGTTAGCGGGTGTACAAGGGTACTCGGCGTTGTTCCGGCGCAAGCCGGACAGCATGGGCACATCTCTCGCACGAGGGGGGGCGCCATGGACACGTTTCTTGGTTTGCGCAGCTGGCACTGGCGTGCGATGGACTGGGTCGCGGCAGCGGTCTCCGGTTTCGCCGCGGGTGCCGTGCTGATGGTCCTGGACCTGGTCTGGTCCGCCGTCTTCAACCCTGACGGCCCCTGGCGGACGTCCCACATGATTGCGCCGATCTTCAGCGGCGCAACCGACAGCCTGCAAACGGCCGATTACCGCTTCAGCGTCAGCGTGGTCTCCATCGCGCTGCTCACCCACTACGTGCTGGGCATCGTCTTCGGACTGGTGCTGGCGGCCATTCTGGCGCAACTGCGGCTCGACACCGAGCCGCTAAAGGCGTTGGTGACGGGCGCGTTCCTGGGCTTGCTGCTGTACGTGGTCAACTTCGAAGTGCTCACCGCATTCTTCCCCTGGCTGGCCGGCCTGCGTGGCACGGCCACCCTGGCCGCGCACCTCGTCTTCGGCTGTGTGGCCGCCATCCTCTACTGGCGGCTGAAACGGATTGCGACGGAGCCCTAGCATGGCGATCGCTCTTGCACTCGTCATCCTGGCGCTGGGCTCGGTCCTCTTTCACTTCCTGAGCCCCTGGTACTTCACGCCGATCGCCTCCAACTGGCGGGCCATCGACACCACGATCACCATCACCTTCTGGGTGACCGGTTTCGTCTTCGTCGCTCTCAGCCTCTTCATGGCCTGGGCGGTGATCCGCTACCGCCACCGCCCAGGCGCGCACGCCGAATACCAGCCCGAGAACAAGAAGCTCGAGTGGTGGCTGCTGGTCCTCACGGCCATCGGCGTCGCCGCCATGCTCGCGCCCGGCCTGGTGGTGTGGTCGCAGGTCATCAACGTGCCACAGGAAGCGCAGGTGGTCGAGGCAGTTGCGCAGCAATGGCACTGGAGCTATCGCCTGCCCGGCAAGGACGGCAAGCTCGGAACCACCCACGCCCGCTACGTGTCGGACACCAATCCCTTCGGCATGAATCCCACGGATGCCGCCGGTCGTGACGACATCCTGCTGGCCACCCCGGAACTGCGGGTGCCGCTGGGCAAGCCGCTCAAAGTGCTGCTGCGCTCCAAGGACGTCCTGCACAACTTCGCCATCGCCGAAATGCGGGTCAAGATGGACATGGTGCCCGGCCTGGTCACCTATGCCTGGTTCACGCCCACCCGCGAGGGCTCCTTCGACCTGCTGTGCGAGGAACTGTGCGGCGTCGGCCACTTCGCCATGCGCGGCCGCCTGGTGGTGGACGAGCCCGCCGCTTACGCCGCCTGGCTGGAGCAGCAGCCGACCTATGCACAGTTGCGCGACAAGCCAGCCGCCAATGCCGCCATCGGCAAGAACCTCTATGCCGTCTGCGCCGCCTGCCACGGCGTCAACGGCGAAGGCAATGTGGCGCTCAACGCGCCCAAGCTCGCGGGGCAGGGCGCGTGGTACCTCGAGCGGCAGCTGAACCTGTTCAAGAGCGGCGCCCGGGGGGCGCACGAGAAGGACACCTTCGGCAAGATGATGGCGCCCATGGCGGCCACGCTGGCGGATGGCAGCGCCGTCGCCGACGTGGTGGCCTACATCGCCTCGCTGCCCGACACCCGGCCGGCGGGCACCATCCAGGGCGACGCCGACAAGGGTCGTGCGCGTTGGGCCACCTGCGCCGCCTGCCACGGTGCTGAGGGCCAGGGCATCGCCGCGACCAACGCGCCGCGGCTGCAGGGCATGAACGACTGGTACATGGCCACACAGCTGAAGAACTTCCGTGACGGCGTGCGCGGTGCGCACCCGCAGGACATCTACGGTGGCCAGATGAGACTGATTTCGGGAATGCTCAGGGACGACGCCGCGGTCGGCGACATCCTTGCCTACATCAACACGCGTTGAACCCGCGCTTGGGAGGCTGAATGGGTACTCATGTTGCGCACGACGAAACGGAAATCGCCCCGCCGGTGGAGGTGGCGGAGGCCCATCTCTACCACCCGAAGACCTTCATCGGCAAGTACATCTGGAGCCAGGACGCCAAGGTCATTGCGATCCAGTACGGGCTGACAGCCATGGCCATCGGTCTGGTGGGGCTGGTGTTCTCCTGGCTCATGCGATTGCAGCTGGGCTTTCCGGGCAAGGTCTCGTTCATCGATCCGGCTGTCTACCTGCAGCTGGTGAGCATGCACGGGATGATCATGGTGATCTACCTGCTGACAGCGCTGTTCCTGGGCGGTTTCGGCAACTACCTGATCCCGCTGATGGTGGGCGCGCGCGACATGGTGTTCCCCTACATCAACATGCTCAGCTACTGGATCTACCTGGCGGCCGTGCTGATCCTGGTGGCCAGCTTTTTCGTGCCGGGCGGTCCCACCGGCGCAGGCTGGACGCTCTATCCGCCGCAGGCCATCCTGGACGGCACGCCGGGCGCCAGCTGGGGCATCCTGCTGATGCTGATCTCGCTGGGCGTATTCGTCATCGGATTCACCATGGGTGGCCTCAACTACGTGGTGACCGTGCTGCAGGCGCGCACCCGCGGCATGACCATGATGCGGCTGCCGCTGACGGTGTGGGGCATCTTCATGGCCACGATCATGGCGCTGCTGGCCTTCCCGGCGCTGTTCGTGAGCGCCATCATGATGTTCCTCGACCAGACGCTGGGCACCAGCTTCTTCATGCCGGCGCTGGTCTCCAAGGGCCAGCAGCTGGGCCACACCGGTGGCAGCCCGCTGCTGTTCCAGCACCTGTTCTGGTTCTTTGGCCACCCGGAGGTCTACATCGTGGCGCTGCCGGCCTTCGGCATGGTGTCGGACCTTATCAGCGTCCACGCGCGCAAGAACATCTTCGGCTACCGCATGATGGTATGGGCGATCCTGATCATCGGCGGCCTGAGTTTCGTCGTGTGGGCGCACCACATGTACGTGAGCGGCATGAACCCGTACTTCGGCTTCTTTTTCGCCACCACCACCCTGATCATCGCGGTGCCCACGGCGATCAAGGTCTACAACTGGGTGCTGACCCTGTGGAAGGGCAATATCCGTCTGAATGTGCCGATGCTGTTCGCCATCGCCTTCATCTTCACTTTCGTCAACGGCGGACTGACGGGGCTGTTCCTCGGCAACGTGGTGGTCGACCTGCCGCTGTCGGACACCATGTTCGTCGTGGCCCACTTCCACATGGTGATGGGTATCGCACCGGTGTTGGTGGTGTTCGGCGCCATCTATCACTGGTACCCCAAGATCACAGGGCGCATGCTCGACGACACCCTGGGCAAGTTGCACTTCTGGGTCACCTTCGTCGGCACCTACGCCATCTTCTATCCCATGCACTACCTGGGCTTCATGGGGATCCCGCGGCGCTACTACGGCTTCGGCGGCACCAACTTCATCCCGGACTCGGCGCACCTGCTCAATGTCTGGATCTCGTTGGCGGCCTTCGTGGTCGGCGCGGTGCAACTGGTCTTTCTCTACAACCTGGCGCACAGCTACTTCAAGGGCAAGCCCGCGGGCGGCAACCCCTGGCAGGCCACGAGCCTGGAATGGATGACGCCCGAGACACCGCCCGCCCACGGCAACTTCGGCCAGGAACTGCCCACGGTGCATCGCTGGGCCTACGACTACGGCGTTCCGGGCCTGAAGACCGACTACATCCCGCAGAACGTGCCGCCCTCGGAGGTGGCGGCCGAAGCGTGGGCCAGGAACGACCGGCCGGCTGGAGCCTGATGCCATGACCATCGGCCTGATGTTCTTCTCGCTGCTGGTGGCTGTCATCGTCGGGTGGCTGATGCGGCAGACCCTGGTGGAGCCCTGGCGCGCCGAGGTGGTGGTGCCCGAGGTGCGCGTGGGCCTGGCGGCCAAGCCCACGGCCAAGGTGGCGCTGTGGGTCTTCCTCGGCGTGGCCAGCTCCCTGTTCGTGCTGTTCGCCAGCGCCTATGCCATGCGGCTGGACGTGGCCGACTGGAATCCCATTCCGCGGCCGCGCTTCCTGCTGGTCAACACCGTCTTCCTGGCGGGCGCCAGCCTGGCCATGGAATGGACCGTGTACGCCGCGCGCCGTGCCGATGCCGGCAACGTGCGCCGTGGCCTGGCCGCCAGCGGCCTGCTGACCTTCGCCTTCCTGGCCGGCCAGCTCTACGTGTGGAAGCAGTTCTACGACGCAGGCCTCCTCCTCGCCAGCAGCGCGGCCACCGCCTTCTTCTACCTGTTCACGGCGGTGCACGGCCTGCACGTGTTGGGCGGACTGGTGGCCTGGGCGCGGGCCTCGCTGCGGGTCAGGCGTGGGGCCGACGCCGCGCGCATGCGACTGGCGTGCGAACTGTGCGCGACCTATTGGCACTACCTGCTGGCGGTGTGGGTGCTGCTGTACGCACTGCTGGTGTCGGAAGATCTGGGGTTGGCGATCTGTTCCGCCACGCCCCTCTGACCGGAGACGAGCCATGGCGAACGAAGCGAGGTTGGCGGCAGGCGAGGGCTGGCGCGGCGCCGTGCGGGACGTCGCCTCGGACCAGCGCGCCTTCAAGGGTGTGCCCTGGGGCAAGCCGATGATGTGGATCTTCCTTCTTTCGGACAGCTTCATCTTCGGCAGCTTCCTGATCGCGTACATGTCGGTGCGCATGTCAACGGTCACGCCCTGGCCCAACCCGAGCGAGGTGTTCTCGCTCATGATGTTCGGCAAGAACGTGCCCCTGCTGCTGATCGCCATCATGACCTTCGTGTTGATCTCCAGCAGCGGAACGATGGCGCTCGCGGTCAACTACGGCTACCGGCGCGACCGCAGGACGACCTTCTGGCTGCTGGTGGCCACCGCGGCGCTCGGGGCTGCCTTCGTCGGCATGCAGGCCTTCGAGTGGTACAAGCTCATCTCCGAGGGCGTGCGGCCCTGGGGCAACCCCTGGGGCGCGGCGCAGTTCGGCTCCTGCTTCTTCATGATCACGGGCTTCCATGGGACGCACGTGAGCATCGGCGTGATCTTCCTGGTCATCGTCGCCACCAAGGTGGCGCGCGGTGACCTCGACCACGAGCGGCCCGGCTTCCTCACCGGCCGCAAGGGCAACTACGAGATCGTGGAGACCATGGGCCTGTACTGGCACTTCGTGGACCTGGTGTGGGTCTTCATCTTCGCGTTCTTCTATCTCTGGTAGACCAAGGGAGCCTTGCATGGACCACGCAGAACACGGGCAGCACGAAGGGCGCGGCGCAGGCTCGCACGAGCAGGGCCAGCAGCATCCCCTGGGCCTCTACTTCAAGATCTGGGGCCTGCTGTTCGTGCTGAGCGCCGCCTCCTACATGGTGGACTACTTCCAGGTGCAGGGCCTGTTGCGCTGGTCGCTCATCATCATCTTCATGCTGCTGAAGGCGGGGTTGATCGTGGCCGTCTTCATGCACATGGCGTGGGAGCGCCTGGCCCTTGTCTACGCCATCCTGGTGCCACCGCTGCTGCTGATCACGCTGATCGGCATCGGTGCGCTGGAGGCCGACTACACCTTCCTGTCGCGCAGCGCGTTCTTCGCGCCGGTGGAGGAACCGAAGACAAGCGCAAACCATTGAAGCCATCCCAAAGGAGTTGATCATGCGCAAACGTATCTACTGGCTTTTGCCCGACCTGAAAAGTGCCCGCGCCACGATGGACGATCTGCTGCTGGCGCACGTCGAGGAGCGCCATATCCATTTCGTCGCCCGGGAGGACGCCGACATGCGTGGCCTGCACGCGGCCAACGTACTGCAAACCTCCGACGTGGTGCGCTCGGCCGAGATAGGCCTGATCGTCGGCGCGGGCCTCGGCGGGCTGCTGGGGGCACTGGTGGCCGTGTTCTATCCCATCGCGGGCGACGAGGCGCAGTGGGTCATGGTCGCCCCCGGACTGGCCATCTTTGGCGCGCTGTTCGGCATCTGGACGTCCTCCATGATCGGCATCTCCACGCCCAGCAAGCGCCTGCAGCGTTTCGCCGCGCAGATCGAGCGTGGCCAGGTGCTGCTGATGGTGGACGTGTCCATGTGGCGGGTCGAGGCCATCGAAAAGCGGCTGCAGGCATTGCATCCCGAGGCACACCTGGAGGGGACCGAGCCGGACATCCCCGCGTTTCCCTGAGTGGGCTGCCACGGCCGAGCGCGCCGCAGTGCCCGCACGGCAGTCCGGTCCTGAAGCCGTCATTCATGCACCGCTAACGGCGCAACACCTTGTCGTGTTCCTCAGGCGCCCTCGCAACGGCCTACGCTGCACTCAACGAAGCGGCCTGGCTCACCTTGACACCGTCGGATTCCACATGGCCCAGCACGTTGAACACATCCGGCAGGATGCGGTGGATCTGCGCCGCGATGAACATCGCACCGCCCGGGTCACCAAAGGTGCCGAGCGTGGGCGGGCCGATCAACCGGATCGCCGCTTGCCGCCGCCCATCGGCACCGATCACGCGGCACTGCGCGTCCACCGCGTAACCGATCCCGCAGGCATCGGGTCGCAGCGTGCCTTGGTCCACCAGCGCCTGCAGAAGCGGATTGGCGGCTGTGCGCGAGGCCGCGTCCAGGCCGGTGCAGTTCACCACCGCGTCGAACGCCTCGGTGCGTGTGTGATCCTGGCCAGAGGGTTGCAGCACCGCCTCGATGCGGCGCGTGTCGGCTGTCGGCACCAACGAGCGCAGCCGCGCGGCCAGGTGCACCACACGACCGGCTTCCAGCGCTTCGCGGCAGATCGCTTCGGTCTGCGGTGGTGAGCGGAAGCGGTGCACGTCGTACCAGGTGCGCAGGCGCCGCAGGAAGCGGCCTTGTTCGGCGGCAGGCAGGGTGGGCCAGAGTTGCCACACCGAATCGCGCAGTTCGTCGAACGGCAGGTTCCAGTTCTCGCCACGCGCCGCGCCTTCGCGGATGCGCGCACGCACCGCCTTCACCCAGGCACGCAGCGTGGGCTGGGCCTGCACCAGGAAGGCGGGCGGGTCGCTCAGCAGGCGGTCCAGGTTCTGGCGGCCGGTGGGATGCTCCACCGTGCCCTGGGCCAGAGGCTGCGCACGCGGGCGCAGGCCGCGGCGCGAAACCACCGTGATGCCGCCGGTGTGGCCTTGCCGTTGCAAGGTGGCGATCACGTCGAGCGAAGTCAGTCCGCTGCCGACGATCAGCACGCGCGCGGTGCGGGGGATGCCCAGCAGGCGCACGGTGTTCAAGGGGTTTTCGATCACGGCCGCGTGGCGCGCCAGCGCCGGGTCCAGCGGTGCCTGCAGTTTCGGTTCGGCGTTGCCGGTGGCGACGACCAGCAGGTCCGACACCAGACGCTCGCCCCGTTCGGTGACGGTGGTGACGACGCCATCCTGCTGCCAGGCGTCGACGGCGCGGTCCTGCAGCGTGTGGATGGTTGACCCGGTGGCCGCCCAGCGCGCGTGGCGGTGCACCATGTCTTCGAGGTACGCGCCGAGCACCGCGCGCCGCACGAAGGCGATGCCGTTGGGTCGCACGGCTTGCGGATCGGCCTCGAACACGCCGTGCTGTGTGCACCAGCGCTTGAAGTGATCGCCATCCACCGGGTCGATGGCATGCGCCCAGGTCGGGCCGTTGAGGCGGTGGTCGGGGTCGTGCGTGGCAAAGGCCAGGCCCGGCCCCACGCGTTTGCGTGGCTCGACGATGGTGATGGCCAGCGGCAGCGGGCTGTGGCGCACCAGTTGCACGGCGGCGCTCACGCCCGAGAAACCACCGCCGACGATGGTGATGTGGCGGGCGGCGCTCATCGCAACGGGTGGATCTCAAAACCCTGGTGCACAGGGGGCAGTTCGACGAGGGATCATGGTTCGCCCATGCTAGGCAGCGGGCGTCGCACAGGGAACGATCAATACCAAACAGCGATATGCGAAAAACGCTTATGCGACCCGCCTGACTGTTGCGAAAACGATCAGGCACGCTGAATGCCCTGCACGCAAAGCTTCCTATGGGCGGCCCAACGGTCTACATTGCTGCAACTCACCATCGCCTGTTGGTGCTACCCGGGAGCGTCTGCATGATTCCGATCCGGCCTTTGAAGCGGGAGAGCGCGCTGCGGTATGGCGCGTACTACGCTTCGCGCTTGCTTCCCCACCCGGTTCTGCGCAGTGGCGTGATCACGGCCATCCGGACCTGCGTCACCTTGATGCACGGCGCCGCAGCGGCAGAGGGTGCTGAAGCGCAGTCTGCCCTCAGAACGCTTCGCGAAACCGGCATGACGCCGATCACCAGCCCGTTGGACCCCGCGCAAATTGACGAGGTGCTGTCCTTCCTGAAGACCGCGCCGGTCGCGCAAGGCGCGCCTGGCCAGCCCGTGACGGCCAGCAGCCAGGGGGTGGCGTCAGCGGTTTATGACGTGCCGACGATCCTTGCATGCCCCCATCTGCTCAGGGCCATGAACGACCCCGCCATGCTGCAGATCGCCGCCGGATTTCTGGGCTGCAAGCCCACCATTTCGGGGGTTGGCCTGCGCTGGTCCTTTGCGCACGGCGGCAAGGCGGACAGCGAGGTGCAGAGATTCCACAGGGACATGGAAGACTGGAAGATTCTTCGCATGTTCATCTACCTGACCGACGTCGCGTCCGATGGCGGGCCGCACCAGTTCGTCGCCAAGTCGCACAAGACGGCCGGGCGTTTCCGGATCCGGCCCTACACCGACGAGTACATCGAACGCCGGTTCGGCCGCGACAAGGTGATGACCATCAGCGGCCCCAAAGGCACGGCGTTCGTGGGCGACATGTGGGGCGTGCACCGTGGCCTGCCGCCCCTGCAGCGCCCCCGCTTGCTGTTCAGTTGCACCTACACCATGACGGCCACGCCCATCTACCGTTACGAGCCGGTCCAGATGGCGCAGAGCCATCTGTACGACGGGTACACGAATCGGCTGCTGATCCGTTGACGCCGAGACGCTTCTATTCCACCGCTTCGATGACGCGAATGTCGCGGTCGGCGCCGTTGCCCAAGGCCTTGAGCGCGGCCTGGTAGGCCGGGCTGTCGTGCGCGGCGGTGGCCTGCGCCACGCTGTCGAACTCGATCAGCACCGCGCGCTGGTTCTCCGCGGATTCGTACACCTGTGCCGGCATGCCGCGCGCCAGGAAGCGCCCGCCCGCGGCCTGGATGGCGGGGCCGGCGAGCTTCGCGTACTCGGCAAGAGCGGCGGGGTCGGTGATCGAGCGGTAGGTGGCAATCCAGTAGGCCTTGGGCATGTTGTCGTCCTCGTGCGTTTGAAGGGAACCGAGGACTGTACCGGCCTCAACGGGCCGGCGTGCGCGAGGGGCCAATGTCCGGCACATGGCCGTCCACGCAGGCGCATGGCATGGGCGTCACAGGACCTTGTCTTTGCTCTTGATGGATTTATCGAGCTGACTCAGAAAGTCGTCAAGCCGTGCAAGCCGTTCCCTGGTCGTTGCCTGGTCTTCCGGGCTCAAGCCACCATCGTTCAGCACGCTGCGCAGAGTGCCGGCTTCCAACCCCCATTGCCCGCAAAGTGTCGGCGGGCGCGCTGAGGTGCGACAGTCCCGGTCGATGCACTGTTGGAGATGATGGTCATGGGATTCCCTTTTGATGCCGCAATGCTTGAGACGGCTGTCCTGCGTGCTGCGCGCAGCCACTCGGTAACTGCGAAAGGGAAAATGTTCCGCCGTGGCCGCCTTCGCTGACTAGGCTGGCGTGCGCTTCGGGTGCCTTTCGTGCCATTCCTTGAGCGAGAAGTCGGGGTACCCATCAAAGTGCGGGTCGTTCTTGCGGCCTTCCACCGCAACCCACGACGCCTTCGAGGCCAGCAGGATGTGCACGCTCGAAGGCGGCGGCGGCAGGGGCGTGTCGATGGCGCCCGCGTGCGGGTGCACGAGGTCGGGCCAACTCGGGTCCCACAACCAGAGCGCCGTGCCGCACACGCCGCAGAAGTGCCGTTGGGCGCTGCTGTGCCGCACGTGGCCGTCTTCTTCGATCCTGGCCTTGTAGACCTTGAGGTGGCGCTTGCCAGTGACCTTGAGGGTGCGGTGGTCCGCGCCCAGGTTGATGGCGTAGCCGCCGGTGCCCGCCGTCTTGCGACAGATCGAGCAATAGCAGCGCATGAACGGGATGGGCTCGGTGGATTCGACCGAGAACCTGACGCTGCCGCAATGGCATGAACCTTCGAGATGCATGGAGCCTCCGTGGACGACGTTGCGTTCAAAGCAGTATCGTCAACTTCGGCCGCGTGCACACGCGTGACGGGTTTTACGCCACGGCTTCGACGATGCGGATGTCCCGTTTGGCGCCATTGCCCAGAGCCTTCAATGCCTCCTGGTAGGCCGCGCCGTCATGCGCAGCGACGGCATGCGCCACGCTGTCGAATTCGATCAGCACCACGCGCTCTCTGGCGGCCGACTCATACACCTCCGCAGGCACGCCGCGCGCCAGAAAGCGCCCACCCGCAGCCTGAATGGCCGGGCCGGCAAGCTTGGCGTAGGCCGCCAGTGCGGCGGGGTCGTTGACGGACAGGTAGTTGCTGATCAAGTACGCCTTGGGCATGTCGATTCCTTGGTGGGTCTGGCGAAAGGGATGGTCTGTATCGGGGCTCGGTGACCTGCGTCACAGATGGCCGTTCTTTTAAAGATACATCATGTCGACATAAATCGTCAATCGGGTAAAGCACTGCATCGCGGCAGGCGTCACGAGACCCGCCGCGTTTGCCCCACCCGATAGCGCTCCTTCAATGCCTTGCGAGAAACCTCAGACTGTCACGATCTCGTCGTTCAACGCCTCTTCCACCACCTGCCGTGTGAGGCTGGGCGCGAAGTTCTCGATGAAGCTGTAGGCGTAGCCGCGCAGCCAGGTGCCGCGCCGCAAGGCCAGGCGCGTCACGTTGATCTCGAACAGGTGCCGGGCTTCGATGGCGTGCAGGTGGTGGTCGCGCTCGGGGTCGACCGCGATCGAGGCCACGATGCCCACGCCCATGCCGAGCTCCACGTAGGTCTTGATCACGTCAGCGTCCATCGCGGTGATCACCACGTTGGGCCGCAGGCCCTCCTTGTCGAACGCGTCGTCGATGTGCGATCGACCCGTGAACCCCTGGTCGTAGGTGATGATGGGGTACTCGGTCAACTGGCGCAGCGTCAGCGGCGCCTGGCGGTCCAGCAGCGGGTGTCCGGGCGGCACGACCACGCTGTGCGTCCAGCGGTAGCACGGCAGCGTGACCAGTTGCGGGAAGCTCGCGAGGGCTTCAGTGGCAATGCCGATGTCGGCCTCGCCCGCGATCAGCATTTCGGCCACCTGTTTGGGTGAGCCCTGGTGCAGGTTGAGCGTGACCTGCGGGAACAGCGCGCGAAAGTCGCGCACCGCGTGGGGCAATGCGTAGCGCGCTTGCGAGTGCGTGGCCGCGATCGACAGCCCGCCTTCGGCGCGCGACATGAAGTCCTTGCCCGCCTGCTTCAGGTTCTCGGCCTCCTGCAGCAGCCGCTCCACGATGGGCAGCAGCGTCTCGCCCGGGCTGGTGAGGCCGGTGAGGCGCTTGCCCGCGCGCGCGAAGATCGTCACGCCCAACTCTTCCTCCAGCTCGCGGATCTGCCGGCTCACACCGGGTTGCGAGGTGTAGAGCATGGCCGCAACCTCGGTGAGGTTGAAGCCGTGCCGCGCGGTTTCGCGCACCGATCGGAGCTGTTGGAAGTTCATGCGCGCGGTGGATGTCTTCGAGAACGATCACGTGTTCAGAGCTTGGCGATGGACACTTCGGTCGACTTCACGAGCGCGACCACTTCGGAGCCGACCTTCAGATCGAGGTCCACCACCGAGCGCGTGGTGATGACCGAGGTGACGATGCCCCAGGGCGTTTCGACGTCGACTTCGGAGACGACGTCGCCCTTGATGATTTCGCGGACCTTGCCCTTGAACTGGTTGCGCACGTTGATGGCTTGGATGGACATGGTGTGTTCCTTTTGGTTGGAGAGGGAGGGAGATTCAGACGGCCCAGCGCAGGGCGTGGGCGGGTTGGGCGGGCCAGACC